>CAJWKU010000012.1 GCA_913043005.1 uncultured Cryomorphaceae bacterium | reverse complement strand
TTGAAAACTATTGACTGTAACAGGTCCGGGGGTTCGAATCCCTCATCTTCCGCACAGAAAGGAAGCCGGTGTTAATCGCCGGCTTTTTTATTTTCATTAAATCGGATTTATTTCTCAGAATTATGGAGTTATTATAATTCTGCCGTTATTTTTCTCAATGAGACTAGGGTAGGATATATTTTTCTTCTTACGGCTCAGATATATTTGGCCTATTCTGGCGCAATGGGCATGTAAGCTCCAATTAGTAAATAAATCATCACTCACAAATACAGTATCTCCTCGGTATTGATTTGCATGGTATTTAATAGACTCACGTAATTGTAAATCGCGATGGTCATATACAAATGGAAATAATCTGAGTAAAATGCCAATGGAAAAAGAGGATATTATGATTTGAAAAAATATTCTTGATGTGATTCGTTTAAATTGAAGAAGACATCGCTCTGTGTAGAACGCAATTGATATTGCTGCAAAAGGATATGCTGGGGTAGAATAAAAATCACTCTGCTTGAGAGACACGACCATAGGTAGTACTGCAATTAATGAGAATAGGCCAAACGTTAGGCTTCTAGAAAGTGTTTTTTTATTTGGACTTAAGCCTTTGTTAAATATTCGAATTATTAGAGCCAATAATAATGGTAGTACCAACTGGATAAAAAACACCAATACAATATAAAAACGGCTTTTTACAGTGGTGATATTTGATATGCTGTTAACTACTTGCTTTGCCCAATAAGAATTAATGACAGCAATAGCATCTTTGGAGAGGAGTATTAAACTCATTATTAATAATACCCCCAGTGATAAAACCAGACTGTCTTTGATTAAGAATCTGAATTTTTGGTTCGAACTTGACGTGATATGCCAGAAAAAGGGGAATGCCAAAGGAAAAAGACCTACGGGGCCTTTAGTCATGAATGCTCCTGTAATAAGTATACCTGCCATTGCCAGAGTAAAAGGTTGCTTCTTTCTGATACCATAAATTGACAGGGCTACGGACCAAACAGTTAAAGGGCTAACTAATATTTCTAAAAGGTTATTTCCAAAAGACCATGAAACAAGAGGCACGATGGTCCAAAATATAAGTGCCCACTGAGTGCCTCTTGCCGATAGGCCAGACCATCGGCATATTCTATCTATCCCAAGTGCAGTGATTATCCAAAGGAAGAAACCCATAATATCTTCGGTATACCAATAGTCGCCAAAAAAAGAGAAAAATAGTGACTGAACTCCAAAAAAAAGTGGAGGATGCTCAATAAAATGGGGATAAAGGTTAGGTGTATAAAAGAGATCCCAAAAGCTACCAAGCCCTTGAGAAAGATTCCTGGAAATCGAGGCATAGGTCGCGCCATCTAAAAATTGTCCCGGAGTAAAAAGATGGAGTGTGCTTAAAAGAAAAAACAATGAACTAACTAAAAAGACTCGTGATAATTGTGACATTATATTTTTAATTAACTCATTCTGAGTACAATTTAATATTTTCCCAAAAAAAAATCATCATTTGGAATTCCACAAAAGTTAAAAAATATAATTTGAATTTATTCTCTATTATCCTGAATTAATCACCAATCTGCTTTTGCCATTTTAGGAATCCTTGAAATTGATTGTTTTGAAACAGACCGCCAATGTAGAAAAGAGAAAAAGCAGTTGGCCGATATTGTATTAGCGGTTGCATTAAAACATTTAGTTCATCTGAATTAAAATTATTTAACTGACTCACTAATCGAAAATCAAGAGCTCGGGTGAGAGTATACTTAAATACAGATTGAAATAAGAATCCCTCATAGATTGATAATGTGGGGTCAAATAATTCTGTCATTTTCTCATAGTCAAGATCTAAACTCCACTGAAACTTACCTTTAGCTTGCAAGTCTAGGTCTATGCCTCTTCTTTGAATAATTCCTTCTCTAGGATTCGTTTCGTTGTAAGCGATCGATCGTCCACCCCCAATCCCTGATCCAAAACTAAAAGCCTGGTTTGGAGACCATGATATATTTAATCGTCCATTGAAAAGATTGTCATAGTCGCTATTCAAATAGTTCTCTTTCTCAATAAATTTACCGTTGAATGATAAATTGACATTTCCCAATAATTGCATTCTAGCAAATGTGAATGTAGATTTTTCTTTTATTACATTACTGTAATTAGTGTACAAAGAAGTCTCAGCGTAAATAGAGTAGTTTTTGATGTATTTCCCATTTGGGAAGCCTCTGTATTGTTGTCCAATTTCTAATCGACGAAAATTATTACGGGGTTCGAATCCCATTTCCGGGCGAAAGGTTGGAGATAGAAGCATAATATCTGCTCGTGTCTTCCAATTCGTCGACTGTCTGTAAATTCCAGAAAATAGACTGTATCCAGAAAATCTTTCACCATCTAATTCTGCTGTGTGTTCGGAGAATGTCTCACCTGAAGAAATCCAATCGTTTTCAGGTTCCAAAGTTTCCGTTCTTGCCAACTCTACCTTATATCTCCAGCGCGGACTGATTTGAGTGTTTAAATCAAGAGCTAGTGTATGGCCGAACCCACCTTCATCATAAATTCTGTGAGTTGACATGAATCCAAAGCTTGAAGCATTTTTCATCGGGTGCTCAGCTCTGATAATGGTGGACCAATTTCCGGTAGATGTTCCATACGATGAATAATTTTCTCCTGGGACTAAATAGGGTGATGATGGATCATATCCGGTAAGAGTATATAACCTTAATTTTTTACTTTGAAAATTCAATTTAGATAATGCCAGTGGTTGACTTATTGTTCTAGTGTAAACATATTTTAACCTGGACTCTAATAAGTCACTTCCTTCAATAAAAAATGGTCGCCTCTCAGGATAAAACAATGCAAATGAAGAGTTAATACTCACTTGAGCTACGTCTGCTTCTACTTGAGAAAAATCTGGAATCAATGCTGCTTCAATTGATGTTGCGGGGCTAAGGGCGATAAAAGCTGAACCGCCAATTTTTGCGATACTTGAGATTTCATCTGCAGATTCAGAGCCAACAGCACCAAAAGCATAAGGAAGAATAGTACTGCGTAATTTAGGTTTAATTCCATCTAAGATTAATGCATGCGAATATTGACAATCACTGCAGGGATTTGCTCGGTCCAGAAAAAATGTTTGAATTTGAATTTCCTGAGCGCCGTTGAATGCTTTCCTCCAGAAAGAAAATTTCCAACGCTGTTCATTAGAGTTTCCAAATTGTAATGAATTAAAGGGAATTCGCATTTCAACAGTATAAGATGAATCATATCGTTTAGCCCAAGTTTCATAATTACAATCGAATGATCCATCAAATTGGTCATCTCCTCTATTATTTGCAGGATCATTCTTTCTGACATCCAATTGAACAGCATATGCATTACTTCCTAGAAATACCATATTTCTTGTATCTCCATATACATCCAAAGCAATACCTATTACGTCGTCGTCCCAAGCTTCATCTCTGCGTTGAAGATTAGCTCTAAAGCTTTTAGGATCAAAATTCGCGATAAACCCGATAATTAGAGCTTGATCTGTTCTGAAAATATATCCTTTTGTTAAAAAAGGACTCGGGGTATTTGTCCCTGGATTAATCTCATACTTGAGCTCTAATTCAATAGCGCCCGCGTATTTTTTTGAACTTACAGACCCATCAAGGAAATGGCCTTCAGGGAGATATGGTACGACTAAATTTTGAACAGTTTGTCCTTTTAAATGGAATGCCAAAAATGAAAGGAAAAATGCTATTAAAATAAACTTTTTCAATATCAAATAGTTCTGTTGTTCTGAAAATTTAAACAAAGATAGATGGCTTGTTGTTTAATATTGAGATGGGAATTAAATCAAAGACAGCACTTATTACTGGGGCGACTTCAGGCATAGGGTATGAGATGGCTAAAATTCTTCATTTAAAAGGGTATTCATTATGGTTAACAGGTCGAAACCTAGAAGCTATTGAAGGATTAAAAAAAGAATTCCCTTCATGTAAAACACTCTCGACAGATCTTTCCAAAGAGAAAGGGTTAAATGATTTCTGGTCATGGGTGGATACAACTCCAATTGATTTAATGGTCAATAATGCCGGTTATGGTGTTTGGAAAGAAGTTATTAACTCGGAAAAAGGCGAGTTGGAGAATATGATAAAGCTTAATGTGGAAATATTACTACACTTTTCTGCAGAGTTTGCAAAAAGAATGGTAAAAAGAGGAAGCGGTAAAATATTGAATGTTGCTTCGATTGCTGCTTTTTTTCCGGGGCCACATTTAGCTGCGTACTATGCTAGTAAGGCATTTGTTCTCTCATTTTCCGAATCTCTGAATCACGAACTCAGAAAAACTAAGGTCACGGTAACCACATTGTGTCCAGGTCCTACGAAGTCAAAATTTTTTGAGCGTGCAGGATTGAAAAAATCCCCACTCATGGATGGTCCATTAATTCCTCATATGACTTCATACAAGGTTGCTTTAAAAGGAGTTGAAGGTGCTTTAAAAGGAAAGAGGAGGGTAGTTCCGGGGATACTAAATTATATATTTACTATATCCCCTCTACTGATTCCCAGATTTCTTCAATTGCGGATCCTTAATTACATTCAGAATTCTAAAAATACTGACAAAGCTTAGTTTTTTATAAAAATCGCTTCTCTTAAGAGATGCGATTCAGTAATGCCCATCTCTTCTTTTAGAAGTCACACCTTAAATAAAATACTGGAAACAATCCTAGTTGATATTCTTCTCTGACAGGATTAGAGAGGCCGTCTACATAAGTAAGCGTAAGAATATTTTGATGTCTGGTAATATTAGAAATGTCTAGGCCAAATTCCCATGCTGTTTTGGGATGGTTCCATTTATATCCTAGCTTTAAATCTAATCGCAGATATGCTCGATATTGCCGAAAATTATTTGTTGCATCCACAAAAACAATTTCACCTGTTCTTATCGATTCCGTTTTATCCACTTCTTCCCCAAACCATCGACCACCAACAGTTGTGAATTTACTTCCTAATGTGAATCGGTTATTTGCACCAAGTTTAAATTCTTTAGCTCCAAGTATGTTAATCGCATACCTACCATTGAATACAGTATTTCTTTGAATACCATCGGATCCTCGGTATTTTGCATCAAAGAGGCTTGCCGTAGTGAGAAAATAAAAACCTTTGGAGAAAAATCTTTCTGCGGTTAATTCAACACCATAATTTCTTGCAGTCCCTGAGTTTTCCAGAGTGTCAGGCCAAATCCTACCAAATCCTGATCCAGTATTAAGCATAGAAAAACTACTCGGCCGAATTTCTACAGGAATATCGTAAAGATATTGGTAGTATGCTTCTATCTTGGTTCTAATGGGTGATCCTGAAAAATTACGTTCCCATCCTCCAGCAAATTGCAGACTCTTCATTAAGCCAATTCTGTCTGTATTATGCTCTTGTGGATCATGGTTCACTGTAGTTAAGGCATAATAATACAGGTATGGTGCTTGGCCTTGTGCATGTAATCCCGTTCCAGCAAAGAATCGATCGTTATCATTTGCTTGATAGCTTAGGCCGAGACGAGGAGCGAGGGGCATAAAAGATTCATTATTAACTCCTGAATAAAGAGAAGTTGCTCCTGCAGTGAATGTTGTTTTTTCTGTAAGCCTGGATTTATATGATATATATGGCTGAATGACAGGCCAAGAGGCTTGAGATGCCCATTGAACTCTCCAAGGAGGTAAAGTGCCAGTTAAGCCATCAAAATCCCGAATGGAGTCTTGATAATTCAAAAAATAGACATCAGCATTCACACCATATTGAATGGTTCCACGAGATCCTATTTTTTGGTTAAAAGCTATATAAGCATGAAGTTTATTTTCTGTGAATGTATAGTTTAGCATAGTATCATTGGAAAGAATATTCCATCCAAAAGATCCATCCTGCTGCTCTGTTACATTTCTACCTAATTTGGTATTTACAGCTCTTACTTGAGAGTGAGATGCTCCTATTCCAGCTTTTATAAATGATCTCTTATTGATAGGTTTGGAATAGCTTAATCCTCCTACTATCATATCACTTCCAAAATAAGAATCACGATCCGCATCCCCATAACTTTCAAATCCGCTTGTATCCACTTGATCGCTTATTAAAATATCTATATTACTCTGTCCGAACATTGTCCAAAGTGCAAGCTTGCCTCCATTTTTCTGAGGAAATGTGAGCCTAAATGCACCATCTTGATATTGCGGTAGTGCATTTGTTCCAAGTGGAATATTTAGTGATTCAAAAAGAGATAGGGTGCTGTAGCGATAAACTCCTAAAAATGATGGAGCGAGACGACCTTTCTTTTTACCAAGTGGCCCTTCAAGCATTAGCTCTGTTCCCAAAAGGCCCAATTGAGCACTTCCCTCAAACTTTTCATTATTACCATCCCTCATTTCTAAGTCAAATACTCCAGCTATGGCATTGCCGTACTCGGCAGGCCAAGCGCCAGTAAAGAAATCAGAATTGGCAAGAAACTTGTTATTCAAGATAGTTACTGGACCGCCTCCAGTTCCAGGAATACTGAAGTGATTTGGATTCGGGATATTAATTCCATCCATTCGATATAATACGCCAGCTGGGGTATTGCCTCTTATGACAAGATCATTTCTCTGGTCATCTGACCCTTGAACTCCTGCAAAGTTTGTTGCCATTCTTGCCGGTTCACCTCGGCTTCCGGCATATAGGTTTGTTTCTTCAACAGAAAACTGCCTGGATGAGACTGTCGCCATCTCATTTTTCGCTTGTCCCGATTGTACGGCTACTACATCAACCGTTCCAAGTTGAGTAGAAGATTCTACCAGTGGAATATTGACAACGACTTCTTTTGCTGAGTTGAGTTCTAAAGACCGAGTCTGACCTTTGTAACCAAATAGGGATACTGAAATTGAACTTCTCCCGATAGGAATATTATTGATTTTAAAAGAGCCATCGTTTGCCGTGGTTACCTCTTGTAAACCTATAATTACGCTAGCTCCCATCAATGGGAATTTAGAGTCAGCATCGACAACAGTACCTCTTACGGTTTGAGTAAGGGACTGAGAAAAGACTGAAGAGCTGAAAATCAGCATGATAAGGCTTAGGTAGATCCGTTTCATCTTGATATTTGATTTGTTTAGGTTTTTAAAGGTATGAGATTATTGACTTTTTTAGTAAATCATAAAATTGAGGAACAGATAAATCATGTATTGAAAATATTCAATTTAAACAGATCTAGGTCCTATATTTCAAGGATATTTTTTGACATATTGTTTTGTTGGCATCATTATTGGCTGTTGTGTTTCTTTGTATTGTAAATCGAAACTATGTGTAGACAAATACTACTCTTTATCCTGACCTTTATTTCTCTAAGCGTGTTTGCACAAAATCAGGGTAGTTATACAATTAACGGATTTGTAAAAGATTTTGAAACAGGTGAAAAATTGATCAATGCTTATGTGTTTGATCAGGTGAGTAAAAAGGGCGTCACCACTAATTCTTATGGATTTTACTCGATTACATTAAGCCACGATACAGCGGCGATTGAGGTTCAATATATAGGTTACATGCCTTCAGTAAGGGGAGTGTCTTTAAATAGGAAGATAGCTACAGAATTAGATATGGAATTGACGGCTTCAAAGAATATTCTAGATGAGGTCACAGTAGTTGGAATAAGTGATATCGAAGAGACAAGTCAAATGTCTTCTGTGAGTCTTAATATGAAGACTTTAAAAAATCTACCTGTTTTATTGGGTGAAACAGATCTCTTAAAAGTAATTCAATTACTCCCTGGCGTGCAAAGCGGAACAGAAGGCACTTCGGGGTTTTACGTCCGTGGAGGTGGACCGGATCAAAACTTAATCCTGATCGACGGAGTACCTGTTTATAATGTTTCTCATCTGTTTGGTTTCTTTTCAGTTTTTAATACTGATGCCATTAATAATGTTCAGCTCATAAAAGGAGGGTTTCCTGCAGAATATGGGGGTAGGCTTTCGTCAGTATTAGATGTCCGTTTAAAAGAAGGAAATATGAAAGAATGGCATGGGAGTGGTTCCATAGGGTTGATTTCGAGTAAGCTCACTTTGGAAGGCCCTTTGTGGAAAGACAAGACCTCGGTATTGCTTTCAGGAAGAAGAACCTACTTAGATGTTTTAGCTCAACCCTTGATTGCGCAGAATAGTCCTGATGGTTCAGCTGGAGGATATTACTTCTACGATTTAAATGCCAAGATTAATCATAAAATCAATAGAAAAAATCAGCTTTACCTTAGTTTCTATGACGGCTTTGACGAGGCATATATACGATCAAAAGATAATTATCAAGAGCCTGGACTGCGTTCTGAAGAAGAATTTAATAGTTCTTTAAATTGGGGAAATCGAATTGCTACTTTGAGATGGAATTGGATTATATCTCCAAAGTTGTTTTCCAATGTTACATCCACTTATAGCCGATACAAATTCAACACGCGAATTAACAGTATCTCTAGAGAAACTTACTTCACTAATTTTGGAGGAATAGAGGTAGTTACACAAAGAGATACGAATACATTTGGTATTGATTACCTCTCACAGATTGAGGATCGAGGAGTAAGATGGGATTTTGATTATGCTCCTAATCCTAATCATGCCATAAAATATGGTGTTTCTTTAACAAATCATGCATACAAGCCAGGTATTAGCTCTATTGCAATAACCTCTGGAAATATGGGTTTAGACACAACTTTTGGGTCATTTCCACAGGATGCCTGGGATTATGTATTTTATTTTCAGGATGATTGGGAGGTGACAGACCGCTTGAAGGTGAACGCTGGAATTCATTTTAATGGATTCAGTGTTACGGGATCAGATACTGAGTCTGGGACAGACTATCAGAGTTTACAACCCAGGTTGTCGGCACGATATTTATTAGGGAATAATAATTCGATAAAATGGAGTTATGTTCAGATGGTTCAATACATGCATCTGCTTTCGAATCAAACTATTGGTTTGCCTACAGATTTATGGGTGCCCGTAACGCAGAATATAAAACCTCAAGAAGCTTGGCAGACGGCTATTGGTTATGCCCATAACCTTGGTAAAGGTTGGGAGCTTACTTTAGAGGGGTATTATAAGGATATGCGAAACTTAATAGAATATAAAGAAGGGTCTTCGTTTCTTACCTCAGCTGAAGATTGGCAGCAAAAAGTTACCACAGGGCGGGGTTGGGCTTATGGTTTAGAATTTTTGTTAGAAAAGAAAACGGGGAAAACAACGGGTTGGATAGGCTACACGCTTGCAAAGAGCGAGCGACAGTTTGCAGATATAAATGATGGAAATCCCTATCCATATACCTTTGATCGAAGGCATGATGTCTCTCTTACTATTTCCCATAAGTTCAATGAAAATTGGAGTGGCGGATTGGTATGGGTATACGGCACTGGGAGAGCGACATCTGTTCCAACAAGAAAGTATGCGAGCTTTCCAGATTTTTATAATACTTTTTTTGAGGGAAGCCCAACGATTGAGCAGACCAGTGGAAGAAATAACTTTCGGGAACCAGCATATCACCGATTGGACTTGGGTATGACTTATAACCGTCAAAAGAAATGGGGAGAGGTAAGCTGGCAATTTGGAGTTTACAATGCCTACAATCGCATAAACACCTTCTTTATGGATTTTGGATCAGACAATAATGGGAATGAAGTATTGAAAGGTTATGGATTATTCCCAATAATACCTTCTATTTCATATAGTTTTAAATTTTAAAAAATGAAGAATAACGTATACTATCTTCTCCTTGCATTTACATTTTTTTCATGTGAACGAATCATCCCTTTTTCTCCTGAGGATACAGATCCGAAAATCACTATTTATGCTCTGACATCAGTTGAGGCTTATGGAAATGGTTTTGGAGCTATGACTGATTCAGTCTATTCTCAACCTATTGATGCCGCATTATCTCAAAGTATTAGTATACTAGATAATTCAAATCCAACCCCCTTGAATTCAGCTACTATTTGGGTTGTAGACTTAAACACCTTACAGATTGATACTTTGATCCCTACGAATATGGACCAAGGATTTTTTAGGTCTCCAAATATGCAAGTAAAAGAAGGACATTCATATAATTTTCATGCCAAATACGGCACTTTAGATTCCGTATTTGCAAGTTCTGAGGTTCCTGCTGTTCCTCAAAACATCGTGATCAATCCGTCAGACACTAATACCGGAAATAGTTCGGGTGGGCCGGGTTCAGGTGAGGAAAAACCCTACATATCATTTGATATCGAAATTAACGATGATGGAGCTCCCGGTTATTATATGATTCAAGCATATGAGAGATTGGTGAATACGATTACGGTACCAGAATATATGATGTATATGGAATCTGACGATCCCTCTATTACTAGTTCCGGGGATCGATGGGGTGGAGATATGAGTCTTTATGTTTCAAACAATCTTTTTTTAGGTGAAAAACGAATATTTAACCTTAAAGTAATTGGTTATCCTGAACCTGATATGCAGAAGGTATTTAAAATCGTGAAGATGGATAACGACTATTACAATTATCTTTCCTCTTTTGATTTGTACCAGGGGTCGGGTGGTCCCTTTTCTCAACCTGTTACGGTTTACTCAAACGTAACTAACGGCCTAGGACTCGTCTCAGGAACGAGCGCATTGTGGATTGCTCCTTGACATTAGAATCTTCAGGATTTTTAGGCACATCGGTATTCGGACATATGTAATCCGTTGTTTTAAGATCAGCATTTTTTTTAATCGCTCCAAATCCTCCTTTGATGTCAACGATATTATGGATTCCTCTCTTTTTTAAAATGGAACTAAAAATCATAGACCTGTATCCACCTGCGCAATGAATATAAATAGGATCTCCTTCCGGTAAATCACTGAATCGAGTATTTATATCATCTAACGGAATATGATTCGAATACATCATTCTTTCAGATCGGTATTCACCATCTTTTCTCACATCTAAAATCACTGAATTTGGATCTTCTGAGATTCGATTTGCAAATTCTTCAGCATCAATGCTCTCAACTGTGTCTGTCTGCTTGTTTGATTGTTTCCAGGCATTATAACCTCCTTCTATAAAGCCTAAAACATTGTCATATCCAACTCGGGATAGTCGCCTTATAGTTTCTTCTTCTCGACTTTTTTCAGTTACGATGAGAATTTTTTGATCAATATCAGGGATTAAAACACCAACCCATGGTGCAAATTGTCCATCCAACCCAATATTCACAGATCCTGGAATATGTCCTGCTGCATATTCCTGAGGTTTTCTTGTATCGAGAATAAGGGCATTCATTTCATTGGCCATTGCTTCAAATGCAAAGGGGTCAAAATATTTATCAGCATTTTTGAAAACATCTTCTATTTGTGGGATGACTTTTTTGTTCATTGCAACATTCAATGGGAAATAAGCAGGGGGAGGAAGTAATCCATCTGTAACTTCTTTAATAAATTCTTCACGGCTCATATCTGATCTCAATGCATAATTATTGTCAAGTTGATCTTTAAGAGTTCCTACAGTTTCTTTGCTCAGGTTTTTGCCACAAGCAGAGCCTGCTCCATGACCAGGATAAATGATTAGTTCTGGAGGTAGAATCATTATTTTATTTCTTAAAGAGTCAAATAGCATTCCCGCAAGCTCTTCTTGAGTTATTGTTCCCGTTTTTTGAGCAAGGTCTGGCCTTCCCACATCTCCTAAAAACAGAGTGTCTCCTGAAAACAAAGCTTCTTTTTTTCCTTCCTTAGAAATTAATAAGTAACATGAAGACTCTAATGTGTGGCCAGGAGTGTGAAGAACTCGTAGACGCAGATCACCAAATTCTATTTCTTCATTATCCTCTGCAATGTGCACTTTAAATTCAGTCCTTGCCCCAGGTCCATATATAATTTTTGCTCCTGTTTTTTCTGCTAAGGATACATGACCAGAGACAAAGTCTGCATGAAAGTGCGTCTCTAAAACATATTTAATTTCAACGCCCAAAGATTTAGCTTTTTCCATATAGGGCTTGGATTCTCTAAGTGGATCTATTACCACCGCCTCCCCATTACTATGAAGAAAATATGAGCCCTGGGAGAGACAACCAGTGTAAATCTGTTCGATATGAGAAGCTATGTCCATGTAAATATTTAAAATTAATCTATTATTAAATGAAATAATATTATACCAAAGGTATTAATCGAGACATTAGATATTGATAAACCTTTTTCTAACAAAACTTGGGCTTGGGATCATAAGTAATAAATGGGGGATATTAATACTTTGGGATAATTATAAAAATAAGAAAAAACATAATATTTCTTTTGATAGTATTGTGTTTCAATGCATCTTTGTGCCATGTCTAATCCTGTAGAAAAAGCCAGTGCTATAATTCCTATTGGCTGGCCAGAAATGACGGCTAGAGGATCTGAGAAAATATGGGAGCATCTGCGAAAATTAGGTATAATAAAAAATGTAAATCTTCTTGTTGGTCATGCAGCTATGATAGTTGTTCAGCATGATAATCTTGAATATTTTGATTTTGGTAGATATATAACACCAAAAAATAAGGGTAGGGCCAGAAGTTCTCGAACAGACCCAAAGTTGAAATTAAACACCTTACCTGTTTGGAATGACAAAGGGGAGCTTGTCAATTTTACCGAAATACTAAAGGAGCTAGAAGATAATTCTGAAGCTAGTCACGGAGAAGGCTCAATATATGCAAGTATTTATTATGAGGCGGATATAGATAAAGTTTTAGACTATGCCCATTCCATTCAGAATGCTGGATTTCTTGGCTATAACGGGATCGATAGAAAATGCACAAATTGTGCGCGTTTCGTGTCCCGTGCAATGATGGCGGGACTTCCATCAAATTCGAAAGAGTTTATGAAATTCAGGTTTCCAGCTACAATAATTGCTCCTACACCGTATTCAAATGTATTAACGGGTGCATCAGGCGAGGGATATTGTATTTTTTTTAAAGGGGTAGCAACTTTCCATAACCGTCGTAAACTGCATGGTTTAGCACAGATTCTTAGTAATTTAACACATGCATTTCGACGGAGTAAAGCGACAAGATTACCTCCTGATAAAAAAGTAGGACAATTATATCCACCAAAGCCTCGGCCTTCAGCTATTCCTGATAGCTCAATATATATTGGTGGGATAGGAGAGGGAGCATGGCATTTTTTGGAAATAGTTGATGAACAAACCGTCCGAATGACAAGATATTCTGCTTCTGGTGTTAAAGAATTCACTGCGAATTACCAAGTTTTAAAATCTTGGTTAAAGGAGCTTACTGATGGGCAGTGTGAGTTAGTCCATGACACTCATTTTGCCTGGCTTACCTTGCATTCAAAATCTTCAGGCAAGCAATTACGATGCTTGCGCTTAACCAAATAATTAATTTATGTCAGTGTTTTCTAAACAAGAACTACTAAAAATACTAACATCTGGTTGCGATGAACGAATTTTTCTCCGAGAAGGTACTCAAGCAAATAAATATCATCTAAACCCAATTAATTTTTCTGGGCTTTTTCACCGTGGGTCTTGCACCTGCGGAACATTGACCCCTTTTGGTGAAGAGGTAGCAGAGGAATTTGCTGTGTCTTATGAAAAGTCTGATTATTCAGAAATTTTAAAAAGACAAACCAAACGATTGCAAGCGTTACTTCGAGAAAGTGACAAAGATCAATTTCATGTTTATTACGGGCCTAGTGGTAGTGATTTGATGTATTTGCCACTACTTTTTCAAGCGATATTAAACCCTGATAAATCAATTATTAATATTGTATCATGCCCAGAAGAGTTGGGTTCTGGTTCTAAAGCGGCTGCAGAAGGTAAATACTATGCTGAGTGGAATCAATTCGGGGAGCAGATACCAATTGGAGAACAAGTTTCAGAGTTAATTCAATCTGACGTTCATTTTCTCTCTGCTAGGGCAATTGATGGATCTGTTTTGGATAGAAAAAAAGCAATTCGAGAATTGATAAATCAATATCCCAATCAGCCAATAATCGGTAATCTTGTTTTTGGTAGTAAATCAGGAATTAAGGATGACCTGGATATTATTGATGAATTCACAGATGGCGTTATGTGGGTAGTTGATATGTGTCAGTTTCGGACGGATCGTAAATTGATCCATGACCTTATAAATAAGGGCGTTATGATAATGGTAACGGGATCAAAATTTTATCAAGCTCCTCCATTTTGTGGTGCTTTACTCGTCCCTAAAATTTGGTCTGATTTAATGAAAGACCTCCCCGCTGATGCTACTGCTGGGTTAGTAGAGTTGTTTTCTGCTTCAGATATTCCATTAGCAATGCCCAATATCAGGATGCATTTAAAGGATTTTAAAAATCAAGGGCTCCGAATGAGATGGGAAATTGCTCTGAGAGAAATGGAGGAATATATGTCAGTTGATCCTAACGAGACAAATGCTTTAATTCGAAGGTGGAGTCAGGTAATCATAGGAAGATTAGCCATGAGTGATACATTTCGCTTGATGCCTGACATAGAATTAACCAACGATAGCATTGTTTCGTTTATGGTTTTAGTAAATGGAAACGCGCTGAATAATAAGGAATTGAAAAAATTGTTCAACGAGCTTATATTGAGTAAGCATGAAGGCTTTGTTGATTGCGACCGCGCTTTTATTGGTCAGCCTGTTCAGTATGGAGAGAAGTCTTTTATTCGACTCGCAATAGGATCTTATTCGGTTAGAAAACAAATGGAAAATAAGAAATTTGATACAAGGAATGATATAAGGCTTATCGAGATTATTGAGAAACATGTAACTAAAATATTTGCAAGCTGATATGGACTCTAGTTCAATAATCGATGAGGCAAAATGGTCATGGTCAAAGGCTGTTTCCAAGGGTCTGATCGATGAGGATGACACTTCAGTTTTATTTCAATCATGGGATAGATTGAAAATGTATACCGAGCATTTAGTGGATTCTTTTTCGCATTCAGATGCATTACATGCGGTAGCAATAAAAACTCAACCGCACCCCAAAGTTTTAGAAAGAATTGTTGAGTGGGGTTTTGGATTGGAGGCGGCCTCTATAGAGGAGGTTAAAAAGGCATTAAATGCGGGAGTCGCTCCTGATAAAATTGTTTTTGATTCTCCGGTAAAGACGAAGAGTGAAATATCATATTGTCATGAAAACGTAAAAGGGATAAGGCTCAACGTTAATAGTATTGAAGAGCTAAATAGAATTCCTGAAAATCCTAATTTTCAGGTTGGTATTCGACTTAATCCTCAGGTAGAGACGGGGGCTCCCGAGGTTTATGATGTTAGTCACGATGAATCTAAATTTGGAGTTCCCATCTCTGAAAAAGATTCAATTATTGATGCAATTCTTAAATATCCAGTAACACTTCTCCATATTCATTCAGGAAGCCAAATGGTAAATATCAACTCCGCTGTAAATGCTGTTTGCTTGCTAAGAGACATTGCCTTAGAAGCTAATTCAAGATTAGAATCTTATGGCTCTTCGCGTAGGATAAAAACTCTGGATATTGGAGGTGGGCTGATTCCAGAGAAACTAATACCCGGAGAAATTTCAAAAATGCAGGAGTATACCTCTAACCTGAGACGTATGTGCCCTGAACTATGGGAATTTGAGTTAATTACAGAATTTGGGCAATGGAATTATTTTCATACGGGTTATGCAATTTCTAAGATAGAATATTCAATACTTAAAGGCACTAAATATATCACTTACATCCATATAGGTGCTGATTTTCTTCTCAGGGATTCATACGTTAAACCCAGGGGTATATTATTTGAGGCTTTAGACTCAAATGCTAAGTCCAAAACAACGGATACGGTTATTCATGATATTGCCGGGCCTTTATGTTTTGCAGGTGATTATCTAGTTAAAAATATTGATCTCCCTTATTTAGAAGAAGGAGACTTATTAATTTTAGCGGGTACTGGTTCTAATAGTTATGGTTTGTGGTCTAGGCACTGCTCGAGATCTATACCTTCATTTTTTGGAGTTGATTTTAAAAATAAAAAAGTAGATAAATTGAGCTCAAGAATTAATTTATTTGATGAGATATAGAGATAGTCTATGCGATAAATGTCATATAGTTTATAGTTCTAGTTCTTATTACCTTTAGGTTGGTGCGTTATTCGTTTATTTTACTAGCTTTCTTCTACACATCTGCTATCCAGGCGCAATTGGATACGGCATTTTATTTGGCTCCAATTCCTGAGTGGTCAAATCAAACGCAAGAATTGACTATAAGCACTCCGTTCCCAGATGCGACTGTTACGATTTTCAATTCTGACAGTTCATACTTTAATCAATTAGTTTTATCCCAAGGGGTCCCAAATACGGTATATCTAAACACTACTGCCCAGGGACTTGGTAGCACCTATGGTGCGATTTCGGTTAATCTTGGAAATCAAGTTATTGACCGAGCAGCAATCTTCATTAGAAGTGATCGTGACATAGTACTTACTCAAAGAGTCGTTCACCAGTACAATCAAGATCTTATTTCTGCAAAAGGAACAAGGGCTCTGGGATTGAGTTTTTTAGCTGGAAATCAAACGAAAATAGTTAATGCTCCTCCGGCGGGTGAAGCAGCACTCGGTTTTATTTCTTTTGTTGCGACAGAGAACAATACAACAGTCTCTGTGAATTTGCCACCAGGGATTACAGATAAGTTAGGAAATAATATTATCTCTTGTAATCTAAATAAATGGGAATCTTATACAATTACTCTCGATGAAGATGAGCAGTTTGCAGGAGCAGCAATTATTTCAAATAAGCCGATTTCAGTAACAACAGGTGCTAATCATGTAAAACAGAATTTAGGTGGCCCTGAGCAAGATGGTGGCTTTGATCAATTGGTTCCCGAAGAGCTAGTAGGTAAGGAATATGTTATCGCCAGGGGACTTTCCCCAGCAACTCTAGATTACCTGGTAATTATACCTACCGACAACAACACTAATATTTGGGCGAACGGTGTTTTATCTGCCACTAAAAATAAATCTGAAGTTTTTGAATATACTCTTCCAGGTGGACCTGGATCCGTCGTTCAGATTTCAGAAATCTGGACGGATAAGCCCGTTTACTGTTTTCATGTAACTACTGGCTCTAATCAATCTGCTCCAGAATTAGGTTTGTCTCTTGTCCCTCCAGCTTCTTGCACTGGTTCTCGTGCCGTATATGCTTCAAGAATGACAGGATTAAATACCCATTTATTGGTGTTAGTTCCAACAAGTGATGTGGGATCTATGAAGTATAATGGATTACCAATTATATCATACAATTTTAAAAGTCAGAATCATATTTTAACCACGGTCCAAAATACCACGAGTTTCTATATTCCTGATGCCTCAGTAACGAATACTTTCTCTTTGACATGTCGTAATCAATTTCACGTAGAAGTTATTGCTGGGCTTGGAACTGCAACGGGACTCTGTGGTTTTTATTCTGGCTTTGATTCTGGACTAGATATTCTCGACCCCTATTTAGATGTGGGGTCAAGTATTTTAAATTTTCCTGCTCGTTGCAAAAGACCTTTAAAAGGGTTTTTTGGCTTGCAAACTTGTTTACCACCTGTTGAGATCATTAAAACTGAAATAATAAGTGGACAGGCAACAGTTTCTGACCCAAACCCTTTTGACACTCTAATTGATATTATTCCTGCTTTAGGTTTTTCTGGCGATATATGGGTAAAACTCGTGGCTATTGATGCTTCAGGCTCTATCGATTCTGTTTTGATGAGAATGCCTTTTTATACTGAAGGTGCAGACCTTCTGCCTGATACAGTTTTTGGATGCCCAGGAAGTCCTGCTACAATAACGGCTCCTTTTGGCATGAAACAATATAATTGGAGTACCGGAGAGACTACGCAAACCATAGAATATGGACAATCAGCTCCGTTGATTTTATTTGCCACTTCAGACTCATGTTCTTTTGTCGATACTGTTTGGGTTGTCTCTAAAAACCCAATTCCTGATATTTTACCAGATACAATTCTTAGTTGTGATTCTATTTATGTAATCTCATTTCCCCCTCCTCCAGGAATTGCTCCTCCAATTGATAGTATTTTTTACAGAAGTGCGGATCCATTAAATAGCGGGCCTGGTAATTTTAATGCATCAACTGGGCTATGGGAATATTATATTCCTGAACCAGGCATATACGTTTTAGAAATATTTGATATGGATAATTGTGTTACATATGAATCAGTGGAAGTTAAAATCAACCCTCATCCTAAATATGAACTCATATATGATTGTCCGGATGTGACGATAATTCTGAAAGATATCATTTCCTTTACTCCCTTTGTGATTGAAGGAAATGATATTAGTGTTGATTCTGCTACAATATCCTTTCCATTTGATGGGGTCTACAACTCAAAAATTGAAGTTATCGATCTCTGCGGAAATCAAGATACGATAGACCTTTCGTTGCCCTACTTCTGTGCAGGTAGAGATTTGATTTGGGCCCCTAATGCTTTTACTCCAAATGATGACGGTTTAAATGATGAATTTTGTTTGTACTCCAGCTACGGCAAGGCTCTTCGGTATGAGATATATGACCGTTGGGGCAACCTTGTGCATATTGCCCTTCCCGAGGAATGTTGGTCTCCATCAAAAGCAGTTACAGGGGTATATCTTGTGAGATTAATATATCCTGAAATTGAAGGTCGCTCCTCAAAAGTTCTACAAATGATATTAACTGCCCTTCCATGAATAGAATCATTATTTTGACATCAATATATTTTATTTTTATTGGGAATCTTCTTGCTCAGAGTGCCAGTGTTGCTGCAGCTCATCCTCTCGCCGTCGATGTTGTAGAGTCTATTTTAAAAAAAGGAGGAAATGCTTATGATGCGGCTGTAGCGGCTCATTTTTCACTTGCTGTTGTGCTTCCTCGAGCTGGGAATATTGGCGGAGGAGGATTTGCAGTAATTCACACTTCAAATGCTAAAGCAGCAACCTTAGATTACAGAGAAGTCGCACCGTTATCTGCTTCAAAGGATATGTTTGTCAGAGATGAGAATAACAATAATATCTCTAGCTTAACATCTAAATCAGCTTCAGGAGTGCCTGGTAGTGTTATGGGAATGTGGAATCTGTATCTACGTTATGGATCTCGTAATCTGTCCTGGTCAGACCTATTAACTCCAGCAATAACTTTGGCAGACACTGGTTTTTTCATAACGGAAAAATTATCAGAAGAACTGAATTACAATTCTTCCTATTTTATTTTACAAAATCCAAATGGTTGTGGTCCTTTTTGTAAAGATATTATTTGGGAGCAGGGAATACGACTTGTTCAATCAGAATTAGCAGAAACATTAAAAGGAATTGCCGATTATGGCCCTAATTATTTTTATTCTGGCCCAGTTGCGAAAAAGTTAGTTGAACAAAATTATTTTACCATGTCAGATATGGCATCTTATCTCATTAGGTGGCGGGAACCAATAATTGGGGAGTATAGGGGTTGGGAAGTTATTACTATGCCTCCACCATCAAGTGGTGGAGTAGCTCTATTGCAGTTATTGTATGGTTCTGAAAGAGATTTAAATACTATGCAAGAGCTTGAGAGTGTCGCTTCATATCATGACTTTACTGAGCTTACTAGAATTGTGTATGAAGATAGAGCGAGATATCTAGGAGATCCAGATTATATGGATATGAGAACAGCAGATCTTTTGGACACTTCCTACCTAGATAAGAGGTTTATAAACATTGATCCAAAGAGAGCAGGGAAGAGCCCAAATTTAGCAGTTCCTCTTGGCGAGGAATCGTCAGAGACCACCCATTTCAGTATTCTTGATAAGGAAGGTAATTCGATTGCTGCAACCACTACATTAAATGCCTCATATGGCAGTAAGAGATGGGTCGCTGGATTTTTCATGAATAATGAAATGGATGATTTCTCTATTTCTCCAGGAGTCCCAAATCAATTTGGTTTAATAGGTTTTGAGGCGAATTCAATAAAACCTGGTAAAAGAATGTTATCGAGTATGACGCCAACGATTTTAGTTAAGGGGGATCAAAAAGTCGTTTTGGGAACACCAGGTGGAAGTACTATAATTACAAATGTTTTTCAGGTGATTAGAAGGTTCTGTCGATTTGGTCAGACTCTCCAGGAGTCGGTGAATAGTAAAAAAATACATGCCCAAGCATGGCCTGAAGTTCTTTATCTGGAGGAAGGCTCATTTACCAAAAAGGTATTAAGAAAGTTGAAAAAGAAAGGCCATAAAATTGAATTCAAAAAACAGATAGGTAGATTCCAAGCAGTGTCTAATGGAAAAACGGCTCCGGATGTATTGAGGACAGGAGATTCTGCTGGCAGGGTAATATTTATTGAATAAAATTCACCACGACATTTTGATTGATCTCAGGATGTAGTGATTTAGAAACCGGGCAGGCATGTGCAGCTCTCTCGATTCCGGTTTTAACTCTATCCTCAAAGGTGATTGGGAGTTTCACATGGATGGTTACGTCAATTGAATCAATTCTTCTGGGAGGAGTATTGGCCATTTTCTTTGTTGTGGCACCTTCTATTGAGATGACTTTTATTTTTTTAAATTCAGCATAAATTGCGATTGTGGTAATGATACAAGTTGTCAAACTTAAAGCGCATAGATCTGTTGGTGAATATGATGAACCCATGCCTTTATTATCTATTGGCGCATCAGTAATAAGTTCTGCCCCGCTTCTCAAATGAACGTTACTACATCTCAGTTTTCCTAAATATTTGGTTTCTGCAGTTATCATTGGTTTAGATTAAACTAATTAATATTTCATTTCGATCTTTAACAGTTCCAATACAATTTATGGGACCGTATTTTTTAAGAATAGTTTCAGTTTTTGATTTATCTTTTGGATCAACAGAAATTAATAATCCTCCACTGGTTTGGGGATCAAATAGAACGAAAAGTTCTTCACCATTAACTTTTGATATTTCTTTATGGTATGCTATATAATTTTTTGTAGTTCCCGTTGGCATGCAATTAAGAGAATATAGTTCTTTTAATCTTGGGTAATTATATTTTGGAATACTATCATAGTCAATAAGCGCACTACAATTAGAGGCTTTCATCATTTCATGCAGGTGGCCAGCTAAACCAAAACCAGTAATATCGGTCATTGCATTAACACCATTAATTCCTGACAGTTCTGCACCCTCAAAATTGAGCTTTTTCATTGTTTCTAGTGCCCATTTCGTATCATCATCATTAGCCAATTCCTTTTTCATTGCAGTAGCAATCAAGCCGATTCCTAGAGGCTTTGTGAGATATAATAAATCTCCAGGTCTTGCACCATTATTCTTTTTCAATTCTCCAATTCCTACTCTGCCTGTTACACTTAAACCAAAAATAGGTTGGGGGATATCTATGCTATGACCCCCCGCCAATGGTATCCCAGCTTTTTTACATGATTCTCTCGCTCCAGCCAAAACCTCTCCAGCCATTTTGGATCCGAATTTATCTATTGGCCAACCTAAAATTGCTAGAGCCATGTCAGGTGAAGCCCCCATGGCATAAATATCACTTATTGCATTAGAACCAGCAATATTTCCAAAATCAAAAGGATTATCTACAATAGGTGTAAAGAAGTCTGTAGAGTGAACTAAGGCTTGTCCATTTCCAATATCTAAAACAGCCGCATCATCATTTTGATCATGTCCAACAATTAATTTATCAAATGATTGGTTTGGGTCGAAGTTAGACGATTTTAATACTTCATGAAGTTTACTCGGTTCAATTTTACAACCGCATCCAGAACCAGGATTGAAAGATGTTAGTTTAATACTATTATCACTCATAATTTTTTAGTTTGATCAATTATTTTTATTGCTGCTTCGGAGTTGCTGCAACCTGTAATGTCAATTTTGATTATCACCTGGCTTTGTTTTTTCATAATGCTTTGATTATATGTTTTATCATAATATGCAAGTGCTAAATCAGCAGCTAAGTCAAGATCTCCGACAGCTATGTGTTCTGCTGCTTTTTTAGCATTTTGATGACCTAACCTTTTTGCTATTTTATAAAAACCAGATTCTAATTCCATTGGATCTGCCTTGCCGTAAAGAGAAACAAGATGTTCAATCCTTTCTTGTCTGCTTCTCTCTATTAAAACAATTGGAGCTCTTTTTTTTATATCAAAAAAGCTGTTTTGTAGCCAAATACGGCCGATTGAGCGCGATTCGTCTTCTAGCCATATCCTTTTTTCTTTTTTTAAATTTTCAAATTGAATAGAGGTGTCATTCTCAAATTGTTCTACTGTAGGTTGTGATATTTCACCGATATGTCCAAAAGCTGAACCTTTATGATTTGCTTGGCCTTCTAAATCGATTACGGGAGCACCAAGAATTATCATTTCTCGCAATATTTCAGTCTTTGCACTTCCGGTTAGTCCACTGAGGATTATATATGATCGTTCTAAACCCCATATATCCAGAACTTTTTGTCTGTATGCTTTATAACCACCTTCCCATCTATAAACTTCATATCCTGCAGTATTTAATAACCATTCTACGGATTTACTGCGCATCCCACCCCTCCAGCAATAAAGTTCTATTGGACTAATTTTGGATACCTTATCAACGTCATCAACAATTTTAGACATTTTGGGTCCTACATATTCAAGCCCCAACCTAATGGCCTTTTCTGATCCTTTTTTCTTGTATATCGTGCCAATATCTGCTCTCTCTTGATCAGAAAATAAAGGAATCGAGATTGCGCCAGTCGCATGACCTTTGGCAAATTCACCCGGGCTTCTAACATCAATTATTGGCATATGCACAAGATACAACTGCGCAGTAAGTTTGACCTACATATCTTTGCACTATGCGTAATGTTCTTATTTTTATTTTATTATCTAGTTTACCCTCTTGTCTGGTGCCAAAGAAGCATTTGATATTAGAACAGACGCATATATTGAATTTACAAAGAGATAGTTTGAAATCATCCACAAGATTGAACTTACTCAATGTAGATAATGATTCTCTTGAAAATAGGCTAACACTTACAGAGAAGGGGACAAAAGAATTGATTTTTCAAATTGACTCAATGAAAATAATCCTAGATGCTTTTAAGTTTGAATTAGATTCTTTGGTTCCTCGATTGAAAAAAACAAATATTGAGAGAGATGTATGGCGTATTGAGTCCATACGAATGCGACAAAATAGTGAGAGGTTAAAATTCGTTTCGGATAGCCTTTTAGAAATCGGTAAAAAATAAGAGGTCTAGGGATTAGTCAAAATAATTTTTAATAAGACGCAACTTATGGGTATGTTTTCCCTGCTCGGAATTATAAATACCAGTTTGATCAATGCCATCTATACGCACACTTCCACTGGCATGAAGAATACGATTTTCTCTTACATAGATTCCTACATGCGTGATAACTCCTTCTTCATTGTCAAAAAAAAGCAAATCACCGGCCTCAGCTTCTTCCAAAAAATCTATAGTCTTTCCTTGAGTCGCTTGTTGGCTGGCATCCCTAAGAAGGGACATTCCAGTTAATAGATAAGCCATCTGAGTAAGTCCGCTACAATCAATGCCAAAAGCACTTCTTCCTCCCCATAGATACGGGGCATTTGAATACAAGTAGGCATTCATTAATAATTCTTTGCGTGTTCGTTTTCGCAAAGATGTTCTACCACTAAAAGTAAATGTTTGGATTCCTACTTTAATTGTTTTTTCCTTAGTATTGTAAAAAGGTAATTGAGAACCCGCTACTACCGTTCTAGTTTTACTTGGCGAATGGTGTTCTAAGAGATCTAATGTGTCGCTCACCAAATGCTGCGGAGTGTCAATTAATTGACGGTACTCATCAGAGGTTATCTTTTGAATTTGTTGGGTTAAAACCCAACCGATGTAGCCATCATGTGCTAATCGAATCTTACTCCATTCTTCATATTCGTCTATGATCTCAAAGGGTTCTCCAAAAAGAGCTTGATTTACCATTTCCCCTTTATGGGTGGGTTCATGACGAAGAGCCAAAATACTAAATAACGAAAATCCGTAACTCGTTACCATTTCATCAAAGTTTTTCTAAAACCATTGCCGAAGCTCCACCACCTCCATTACATACCCCTGCAGCTCCATATTTGCCATTGTTCTGTTTTAGAACACTTAGAAGAGTAACAACTATTCTAGCTCCGCTGCATCCTAGTGGATGCCCAAGAGAAACGGCTCCACCATTTATATTGGTCATATCTGAATTGATGCCCAAAAGTTTCATGTTTACCAATCCAACCACAGAAAAAGCCTCATTTAATTCAAAAAAATCTATTTCTTTAAGATTTAATCCGGCTGATTTGATTGCTTTAGGAACTGCTTTTGAAGGAGCAGTTGTGAACCACTCTGGTTCATGAGAGGAGTCTGCACTTGATAATAATTTTGCAATTGGTTTTAAATTTAATTCCAATGCTTTTTCTAAAGACATTAATACTAGAGCTGCTGCACCATCATTTAGCGTTGAGGCATTTGCAGCGGTTACTGTTCCATCTTTGGTGAATGCTGGTCTGAGTTTAGAAACTTTTTCCGTGTTAATGTTTCCAAATTCTTCATCTTTATTTACAATGGTGATGTTGCCACGTCGGTCTTTTATTTCTACAGGAATGACTTCTTCATCAAATTTCCCTTTTTCCCAGGCTTCGGAACTTCTACTGTAGCTCTGAAGAGCATATTTGTCTTGGTCGTCTCGAGAAAATTCATATTTGTTGGCGCAATGATCCGCTAAAACGCCCATGACATTTTGATCATAGACATTTAATAATCCATCTTTTATGATTCCATCTACAAGGTTTGTATTTCCGAATTTAAACCCAGATCTACTTCCTGGAATATAATGTGGAACCTGACTCATGTTTTCCATACCTCCAGCCACAGCAATATCTGTTTCTCCCAACCTTATTGATTGCGCTGCTAGAGCGATAGATTTCATCCCTGATGCACAGACCTTGTTAACCGTTGTACATGGAACTTTATTGGATAGGCCAGCTTCTAATGCTGACTGTCTGGCAGGATTCATTCCTAGATTAGCTTGAAGCACACAACCCATATAAACTTCTTCAATTTGGCTAGGTTCTAAATGGATTTTATCTAAAGCTCCTTTAATAGCTATACTTCCAAGTTTAGTAGCACTAACACTACTTAGAGCACCATTAAAACTTCCAATGGGAGTTCTTGCGGTGCTCACGATAACGACTTCTTTCATTATATCAAGGGGGGTTGTATTATTATCGCTAATATAGAGTTCGATCTATGAATCTATGTATACCAGTTGAAGTGATATAAAAAGTACTTCTTTTGTGATACAATCGTTAATGATTGAATTTCTGTGAATCGGGGTTGTTCACTAGTTAAAACATTCATAAAATTTTTGAATTTTATTTAAGCTTAATTGCTGAGCTAAGTTTATATTTGCCGACCCTGGTGGGGCATAAAAGATGTCGTGTTTTTATAAATATTATCGAAACAAATCGATTATGATTCTGCTGTCAGGAAGTAAAGGTGAGATGGGTGAGAGGCTTAAACCACCAGTTTGCTAAACTGGCGTACGGGCAACCGTACCGCGGGTTCGAATCCCGCTCTCACCGCAAAAAGGCCCCAGTTGGGGCCTTTTTTATTGTAGTTGGATTTTTATCATTTCAATAGGTTCACCTGAATCACTCTGGAACTCCATAAGATAAAGTCCTTTCGGTAAATAACTCAAGTTGATAGATTCTTTTTCTTGATTGAGCATGGAACTATGAACAACTTGATTCAAATAGTTTTTTACTTCTAGAGAATGTATGTTCAATTGCTGTTTCATTTCTATTGAGATAAACCCATCTATAGAGGGATTAGGATAGGCAATTATATTTTGATCTATTTGATTTTCCTGTAGCTGGATTCCTCCATTCCAAAATTCAATCCAATTCACATTGAATGGAGACTGTGTAATATAAAGTCTTAGTATTTGTTCTCCTGCAGTAAGGGGTATGTTATGAGAATAAGTTTCCCAGTTTTGCCATCCTCCAGTAGCAGGAAAGCTAGCAGAGAGCAGAGTGCTTAATATGGTTCCATTCGAATCCACAACTTGAACATCTAAAGCGCCAGCGCTTTCAGAAGCTGTTCTAAAGTCTGCTTTATGCATTCCTGTATTTAAGACAAGTACTTCGTAATCGATATAGTCTCCTGGGTCCAAATAACCAATATTCTGACCACCTGTAATATCCTGGCATGTCTCTAGAGAAACACCCACAGCGTTCAAGTAATCTTCAGCTTCAACTCGCCCTGGTATTAGATGGACACTTGGAAGTAAATTCTCAATAATTTCAAGAGTAAAAGGTTGAAGTGAAGTACCATCTTTCGCCAGGATATTTCCACCGAAACTAACTTTGATGAGGTCTGTAAATTTATATCCTGAGGCTAAATCAATATGCAATAATCTTGATTGGTTCGAGTCACTTTCTATTCCAACTATTGTTTGGGTTACTCCGTTTGATGTGACAACAAAACCATTGGCTCCAGAACCTTGGACGGGTAGAATAGATTTATTTAGTTGTATCGTTATTCTATTTGGTATATCAATGTACCCATCAACAAATTCATAGTCAAGATTCGTTGTTGGGCCAACGGGTATAAATTCAAAACTACTCACATTAAATCCCCCACCATCTGCGACCATACGCAGTTTCGTATCTTCTTTTTGCATTATAACATTAGGAACGACTCTCGACCCCCATGAGGTCCAACTTCCTGTGTTTGGAGTGTAATAAGAAGGGGAGACTCTTACGCCATTGGCCTCAAAATGGAAATTACCACCAGTAGAGCCATTGCAAGTAACTCTTACATGAATATCATAGACAGAATCATTTTGTACATCAACTTCATATTGCATCCAATCATCAGTATCTACAAATCCCACTTTATATCCATTATTGTTCATGGTGTCTGAATTTTCTTGAATATCGACACCATCATTTCGATAAATCCAACCTGAATTCCATGCAGGTGGGGGGTTTAATTGATAAGATTCGGTATCATAATAGGCATTATTAATGGTACCTAAATCATATTCTGAGGCATAAATGACGCCTGGGATAGTCTGATAGGTCCATGGTAGAGTCTCATCACTGTATACTTGCCTAAACATCGCATCAATGACGCCTCGATTGTAAACACAATTCTCAAGCTTTAGGTTTTCTGCCAATTGCATTAAAGAATTCGTTGCAACTGCTGCAGTTGGCGGAGTGTTAGTTGCTCCACTCCAATAATAAAGTAAATCCTGGTAACCAGAGTTTTTTAGATAGGAGAGAGGGGCGTTGATTGTCTCGAGTTTTTTCTCTGGCCACCATGCCCAGCCCACTCCGTTGGTTTCAAATAACCTAATTAGATCAGTATACCATGCGTTGGAGTTTTCTCCAGTTTCTCCGAACCAAATTGGGACATTGAAATTGTCACGTAAATCAAGACCATATTGAATATCTGATATATTGAATACCGGGGACCAATATTTGTGGGGTGAGTATACTAAATTGCTATCCCAAGGGGGTGTTAGTCCATCAAATGTATTAGCAAACCAATTGCCTTCAATGTATATAATATGAGTGGTGTCAACGGATCTTATGCTATCGGTGACCATATCATAAAATGCTCTTAAAGCAGCTCCTCCTGGTAAGTTCCAGTTTGGTTCATTTAGTAAGTCATATCCACCAATCCATTGCTCATTTTTATAACGGTCCGCAAGCTTTCTCCATAAGGAAGCGGCTTTTTGTCTATTTGCAACACTCTCCCATAGGGAAGGTTTAGATGGATCGTAATCGGAGATAGCTTGATCATACCCCTGGCCACCTGGAGCAGCATGAAGGTCTAAAATGAGATACATTTCATTTTGCTGGCACCATGAGAGCAGGGAGTCCGTCATTTCAAAACCAGTATTCAACCATGTATTTTGACCTGAAACAGGTTCATCTTCAATTGGAAGCGTATATAGGTTATAATGCATAGGAAGACGTATCATATTAAATCCCCAACTTTTCATTGAATCGATATCAATTTTTCTTACATGGTTCTCTCTCCATTTTTGATAAAATAGTTCAGTGTTTGTCACTCCAATCAGATCCTCTATCGTATCGCGTATTTTATGCTGAGGAGACGCAAAACTTGCAGTCTGCATCATGTAGCCTTCCTGAACCATCCAGCCCCCCAATCCCATACCTCTAAAAATAATGGTATCCTGATTTTGATTTACTATGGCTATTCCATCAGTGTGCAATAGGTGTTGAGCACCTAATGGTTGACTGACATACAGAACAATAAGAATAAAACTGAAAAATATCTTTTTCATAATAAGATTAATTTTTTTTTACCGCTCTTGATGAATATTATTCGTAGGATAAACCGGCGCCGAGGTTATAGAGCATTGACGATGCGGAAGTACCTTCTTCGGCATGAACTGGCCAAGGGAAAGAAAGTCTTCCTGTCGGGTTGTAATTTCCAAAAAGCACATCCGCGACACCTTCTCCTTCTGAACCTGGCAGCCAAATGGCAGCAAACGCATCCCAATTATCAAAATGGTCAGCAATATTCATAGGTCTGCCTGAAATAAGGAGAACAACCACTTTCATTCCTTGTGCTTTCGCATTTTCTATTACTTGAAGATCTTCTTCGTTCAAATTAAGTGAGTCTCGATCTCCGAAAAATTCAGTGTAAGGATCTTCTCCAATGACAACTATGGCCAGATCGCCTTTTACTGAGTTAGCGAGAGGGTCTGATACAACCTCAATTCCTAGAGGTGCATTTTCTCTTAATCCTTCAAGAATAGTGGTTCCGTCTGTGATATCCCCTTGACCTCCTTGCCAATCGATTGTCCAACCACCACATTGCATTCCTAGGTTGTCTGCTCCTCGACCTGCAACTACTATTTTCGACCATCTAACTTTACCATTAGAATTCGATAAAGGCAAGATTGATTCATTTTTTAATACCACTACACTTTGTCGAACAGCGTCTCTTCCGATTTGCCTATTCTCATCAGATCCTATTTCAGATAAGTAATCATAATCCATTAACGGATCATCAAATAAACCTGCACGAAATTTAACTCTGAGAATACGTGAAACAGCATCGTCAATACGACTCATAGGTATAAGTTCTTCTTGAATGGCTTCAGTAAGCAGAGCCATAAATTTTTTGTAAGGCTCTCCTTCTCCTGATACCATAACCATATCCATACCTGCATTTATGGATGTGACAATATCAGATTTATAATCACCGGGTATTTCATCAATCCCAGCCCAGTCTGATATTACAAAGCCATCAAAACCCATTTCAACTTTTAATATATCAGTAAGAAGTTCTTTGCTTCCATGACATTTGACGCCATTCCATGAATTGTATGAGGCCATCACAGTTTCTACTCCAGCATCAATAGCGGCTTGGTATACAGGAATTAAAGTTTTTTTAAGGCTTTCTTTAGTAAGTACCGTATTGCCTCTATCAACAAGATTATTTATACCTGTTCCATATATCGTATTTCCGTCACCAATAAAATGTTTAGCGCAAGCAATTACTTTTCTTGGATTTTTCTTTGTTGAGGATTGGTAACCCTCAACAGCGGCAACTCCTAGGTCTAAGACAAGTTTCGGGTCACTAGAAAAGCCTTCATATGTTCTACCCCAGCGATAATCTTGGGGTGTCGCGATACATGGCGCGAAAGTCCAATTAATTCCTGTAGCGGCTACCTCGCTCGATGTTGCATGAGATACAGATCTTACAATTTCAGGATTTCCTGTTGCGCCAAGACCAATATTATGAGGGTATATAGTAGCTCCTTTCACATTATTGTGGCCATGTACGGCATCAATACCATATATCAGAGGAATTCCTAGTCTAGAGGCCAAAGCTTTTTCTTGGTAACCATTATAAAGATCCACCCAGGCTTTATGAGTATTCTCTTTTGGGTGAGAGCCACCTCCACTCAGTAGTGAGCCTATTGCATAATCCGTTATATCCTCGTGATCATCTAAAAAACGATGATCTATTTGGGTCATCTGTCCGACTTTTTCTGCTGTGGTCATTTGTTTAATAATATCATCAACTTTTTGATCTATTGAAGTATCTGGTTGACAACTGAAAAGGGCTAGAATAGTTAAAAATGATAAAATATTTTGCATTGGATAATCGAATTAAATAAGATAAAACCTGGTTTGGCTATAGCGAGAATTAAAATCGTTCAAACAAATCACTTTTCGGCGATTTAGATATAGTCAAATTTACATTAATAACCTTTAATTAAAAAAAAAGGAGGGGCAAAATAACCCCTCCTTTATGACTTAAAAGCCTTTATCGATATTAGTTCAAGCTAACACGACTGTACTGGTGAGTATCACCTTGAGTGATATGAACCAAATATAGAGCGCGTGGCAAGAAGCTAACATTCAACTTAACTGATCCTGATTGAGTTGACTCATTCATCATAGTGCGACCATTTAGTGAAATAACTTCAACAGTCATTTTCTCAGATGAACGTCCGATGATATTAAGAACATCATTAGCAGGGTTCGGCATCACAGTGAAATTTAGATCCTCTTCTCCGAATCCAACTCCATTACATGTGCTTTCACAGTAATTGAAGCAAAAAACTAAAGAATCATCAGCAGTTCCAACAGTGTAAACACGATTAACAAATCCGCCAAAGTCTTGAGTACAAAGTGAATCAGCAGTAGTTATATCAAACTGCTCTTGAGCTGCCCAATTGTCTAGAGTGAACTTGTACTCCAAAGCTGTTCCTTGATCTATCATAGCTGTGTACTCCCAGACATTATCTCCGTCAGCGTCTGTCATAGGCATAGCATCACCTGACCAGCTATTGAAGTTTCCGCTTACATATGGCTGAGTGAATGAAGTAGGAGCCTTAGGGCTATTCATGTCTACGACAAAGTGAATATTTTGCTGTACAGCTGGTGCAGGACAAAGTCCATCAGTAGAACATACTTCATAGCAAGTTCTGATCGACCAGTCAGTTAACATAGTGTCAGTTGTACGATCATTCCACTGCCCATAAGCACAAGGAAGACCTGCAAGGTTCTCCTTAGTTCCCCAACCAGAGTTGAATCCGTTTAAGAAAATGTAGTCAGAATGAAATCCAACAGGCTTAACAAAAGTCGCGGTCCACATTGATGTACCTGCAATATTCTCAAGCATATTGTCTGTAGGGCCACCCATTCCTGATCCACCACCTACGAATAGGCCAGTAGAGTCAACAGTCTCATTTTCCATATTCACCTGGAAAGTAGCATACACTTCATTTGTGTCACAGCTGTAACATTCGTTGAAGCAAACACCTTTTAAGACTTCGTCAGTAACAACGGTTCCACCACGATTCGTGAATCCGCCGTTTGTCACTGTACAAGAAGTACCTGCAGTGAAGTTTTCTTGAGCAGTCCATCCGTCTAGAGTGAATTTCCATTCCATTGATCCAGTATCTAAGGCCAAAGTTGTAGTCCAAATACTATCACCGTCAGGGTCAGTCATTGGGTTACAAGTACCACACCATGAATTAAAAGTTCCATTAACGTATACCGTTGTGTAAGAACCAGAATATTCAGTCATATCAACAACAAAGGTGACATGAGGTGTTGGAGGAGGAGGAGGACAAACTGTACTCGTTGCACAAGTTCCAAAACAAAACTCTAAAGTTGTGTCTTGTGTAAATGTTGGCATTATTCTGTCGTCAAAGTTTGCAGGGTCAGCACAAGGAAGTCCAGCTAGACCTTCTTTAGTTCCCCAGTCACTACTTCCTGTTGGGCTGTTAAAGAAAATAAAATTTCCTCCAGCAGTTCCGTCTAACGTGTCTGTTCCTTCCCATATGCCGTCTCCGTCAGGGTCAGACAAAGCGACGGCGTCAGAGCCACCGATTACACCACCACCAGCATAGATACCATTTGGTCCTACAGTGATATTCGCAGTATTGACTTTAAAAGTCACTACGTGGGTGTTTTGTGCAAAACCCAAGAAAGGTAGGGTTAGCATTAATAAAGCGTAGATTTTTTTCATGTTGAGCATTTATTAGGGTTATTTAGTTGTTGAGTTATTATTGAGTTATCGTTAATGTTTTAAAAATGAGGCTATTGGAATACGCGAATATAATCAATTAGCATTTGTTGAGGAAATGTTGTTGTTGGATCGGGGTTACCTGGCCAATCTCCTCCAACTGCAACGTTTAAAATGAAGAAGAACGGATGGTTAAATCTCCAGGCTTGTCCACTCACTATGTTGTTGGGGGTATATGTTGTGTAGAGATTATCGTCAACATAATATTTTATGCTATTTTCTTCCCATAAAATACTAAAAACATGATACTTATCGGAAAAATCTCCTTCTGAAGCAGGAAGTGAGTATGAAGTAGTTTTTGTGTGAGCCCATGAATTTCCTTGAGGTCCGTAATTAATCGAACCATGTACAGTTTGAGGCGTATGTCCTAATAATTCTACCATATCTAATTCGCCACAAGCAGGCCAACCGACACTAGAATGATCATTTCCTAAAAGCCAGATTGCTGGCCATATTCCTTGGCCCTTGGGAAATTTCCCTCGAACATCGATGCGACCATACTTGTATTCTACCTTACCCTCTGTAGTCAGCCTAGCAGAGGTGTGCTCCCTATTTTGATAAGTTTCTTTTTTAGCAGTGATAACTAATTTCCCATTTTGGAGCGCAGTGTTGGCTGATCCTCCACGGTAATATTGAATCTCATTATTATACCAATAACCTCCGGTTTCGTAATTCCATGAATTCATATCTAGCGAAGCCTGATCAAATTCTTCTGACCACACAAGAGATTTTCCTGGATACGATAGGGGGGAGTAGTATCCTGAAGTATCATCATTGACCATAAATGTGTCATCGTTCATGATTTTTATTTCCGATAGACCATCCTGAATTCTCACATTTGTTGGATTCGAGAAACCGAGCCAAATAACTTCATCAGATTCCATAAGAGTATCGGTTAGGATAGGGACACTGATTTCTGCTGTCGTTTCCCCTTTTGGAATTGTAATCATTCCTTCAAAATGAGTAAAGTCCTCTCCCGCGGTGGCTGTCACCCCTGTGGTCTGACATTGGAACGATATATCCTTATTAAATGAATCTGAAATCGTTACCCTATGAGAGTGGATATGATTAACATCACGTTCCATTATCTCTACATCTTCGACTAAGAGTAAAGGCATTTCAGGGTTTTGGCATGAAATGCCAAAACCTAGAAATACTATAGGAATGATGTTTTTAATCATCTATTTTTCAGTCTTCTGATTCAAACACGAATCGCCAGATTCCAACCGTGTAGTTGATCTCAAGCTCGAGATAACGCTTTGTACCTACTTGAACAATATTTCTGATATCATAAGTAACTGAAGAAGCAGGTGGACCTCCAGGGACTTCACTGCCATTAATAACCTTACATAGACCCATGAAAGCACCATTACCAAGAACTTTTAACTTGGTAGGCTGACCTGCAGCTGCTGGAGCAATAATTTCAAAAGCGTGGTTCCCTGAAAGCCATGCTTGTGTTGTAGAGGGAACATCAGCGTCAGTAAGACAGGTCTCAGGGTTTGGATCAACATAACCTTCACTCCATACATCACCGTTTGTTTTATATTCCATAGAACCATTTATATCAAATATCCATTCATCATTCCAAAGACAACTTCTTCCTTGAATTCCAGCGGTTCCAATTTGCCACCATGTGGCGGAACCATCAGCAGGACCGACCCATAGAGCTGAGTCAGCAAAAGCCATTTTCCAAGTTCTACTTCCGCAATCCGTCAAACTTTGAACGGCCCCAACACAAGGAAGATTAGATGCCGTATTGGCAATAGTAATCTGAGTGGAATCAGATGCTTGACCTGCTGCATTAAATACTGTGTGAGTTATTGTGTAGACCCCAGCATCTTGGAAAAAGATAGTAGCTGTTTCTCCTGAGATGGTTGATCCGTTTGAAGCTGACCAGTCATATAAAAATGGACTTCCTGTCGCTGTGCTGACAAGGTCAACTGTATTAGAGTCTATGTCTCCAACTGAATCAACTGCAAAGGACCAAGTGAAGGAGGCAACCGGAAGAGTGGGCTCAACTGGGTCTGGGTCTGGGTTACATCCAGATAAACCTACTAGAGTCATCGATGCAAATAGTAAAACTTTATTCGTGAATTTCATTTTCTTTTGATTTATGTTAATAATTCTGGTTATTTAATAATTTTAGGTCTAGTTGTAACCTGGGTTTTGAGTGAGTACCGGGTTTCCGCTTGCATCAGTACTCGCGTCAATTTCATTTTGTGGTATCGGGAACCATTGATTATGGGACTGATATCCCTCAGATCCAAGAACTTCAACTGCTTTTCCAGTTCTAATTAAGTCATGAAATCTATGGCCTTCTAGAGCAAGTTCAAACCTCCGTTCTTCATAAATATCTTCCAAGAGTTGAGCTCCTGAGGAGCTTCTTGCTGGTAATCCCACTCTATTTCTTACTTGGTTTAAATATCCCAATGCCGCAGATTCAGAGTTCGTTCTTGCTAGAGCTTCTGCTGCCATTAACAATACATCAGCATATCTTATCATACGTGTATTTGTTCCCCAGTTTAATGCTACATCACCATCAAGTGCTGCATTTGCCTGAATAGGAGCATATTTTTTCATGAAGTAACCTGTATTTTGATATCCTGCAGTGTATGAAGCTCCTTGAAGTGCAGCAGCATCAATAACTGTGTGTGTGAACCGCGGGTCCGTTGACATCGCAGAAACTAAGTCGGTACTTATCGGGCAAAATCCCCATCCAGTAGCATAAGTGGGGCCATTGTAGTCCCGCATACCGATGAATTGTGTGCCAACATTTCCTTCTCCTCCACCAGAACCAAATTGCCACCAACCTTGAAGAGATGATTCGGTATAAGCAATCTCAAAAATTGATTCTACTCCATACTCATGCTGACGATCGAAAATATCTGCAAAATTTGGTTCTAAAGAGTACAAATTTGAATTAATGACATCTTCACACAGGGAGGCAACATCAGCCATTTTTGAGGCGTCATTTGAGAATAGATACGCCCTTGCTAAAAGAGCTTGAGCAGCACTTTTTGTAACACGCCCCATCTCATTGCCAGAGACTGTTCCTGGCAGGTCAAGAATTGCATCCGTTAAATCCGTTGCAATTTGCGTCATTAAACCACTTGGGCCAGGAATATTTAGTTTAAAATAGTCGTCTGCTCCTTGAGGCTCGGTGATTAGGGGAGCATTTCCGAAGAAACGCATCAGATCTAAATAGAATTTAGCACGTAAAAATTTTGCTTCTGCCTTCGTTCTTGTTTTAAACGCCTCAGAGGTGTTAGGCACATCATCAATAAGTTGAATATAATAATTCGCTCTAAAAATTCCTCTGTATGCTTTTTTCCAAAAGCCTGAATGCGGACCCAGGTTAGGATCGAAGGTGAAGTTATTCGTTGCTACCCAAGAAGGTTGATCAGAGGCATCACTTCCTCCGGCATAAGTGTCATCAGAAGCAACATTCATTAAAAGATGTTGCATGGTGTAACCATTTTGATCATTCCATTGCAAAACATCATATATCGAAACTAGTGCTTCAAAAGCTTGTTCTTGATTTTGATAATGATTGACTTCAAGAGTTCTGCCAACCGGTTTTACATCCAAAAAGTCACGAGAGCATGAACCAATGGTTATACTCAGCGCAACAGATGTGATTACATATTTTAAATGAATATTCATAGTGCTTATTTAAAAGAAATGTTAATACCTATACTGTGTGTTCTAGCTTGTGGATAAATTCCACGATCAATACCCACTCCAGAGCCTATCTCTGGGTCAAAGCCAGAGTAACCCGTGAGGGTATATAAATTGTTTCCAGAATAATACGCTCTGCATTTTATGATACCCAGCTTGTCAAGAAGTGCGGTTTTGAAGTTATATCCTAATTGGAAGTTTTTGATACGTGCAAAACTGCCATCTTCAACATAGAAGTCCGAAGATCGGGCATAGTTTCTATTTACATCATTCATTGTTAGTCTTGGATATTCATTGGTTGAGCCTTCTCCTGTCCATCTATTTAAAGCCGAAGCTGGCATATTTGCTGTTGGGAGATCATAACGTCTTGTGGCATTGTAAATATCATTGCCAGCCATTCCCTGGAGAAAAATTGAGAGATCCCATCCTTTGAATGCTGCATTAGCAGTAAAACCAAAAGTGAAATCTGGGGTTGGGTTACCAATTATAGTTCTATCATCTGCGTTTATAACTCCATCTCCATTGGTATCCTTGAATTTAAAATCACCCGCAACTGCATCGGGCTGACCAACTGCCGAAACCCCCAAACTATCTGTTAAGATATATGCACTTACCTCTCCTTGGTTTTGGAATATTCCGTCCGTTTGGTAGCCATAAATGTATCCGATTGGTAACCCTTCTGTTGTTCGTGTAATTTGAAGCCCCTGCGGTCCCCATCCAGCGCCTTGAAGGAATCCGCTTTCGTTACCTATTAAAACAACCTTGTTTTGCAAGAAACTCACATTACCGCTAAAGTTCAAATAAAGTTCATTCGCCAGTGTCTTGGCCCAACCAAATTCTAGTTCAACACCCTGGTTCAACATAACTCCTACATTTGCCGTAGCCGCCTCGTTACCAATATAATCAGGTAAGGTCGGTCTGATTTTCATTCCATTGGTTTGCCGGCGAAAAACGTCAATTGTTGCACGGAAATTCTTGAAGAATGTCGCGTCAATACCAATATTAGTCTGCGCAACACTTTCCCATCTTAGGTCTGGATTAGATACTTGAGAGGGTGATGTTCCATTAGTTACTCGTTCTCCATATCCAAAGGTGTATGCTCTTCCACCAGATATTGTTGATGCATATTCTAATGAACCTGCAGCATCACTACCATTTAATCCATATCCCGCTCTAATTTTAAGGGATTGTATCTTCGAGTCATCGCTCCAAAAATCCTCATTATGGAGATTCCATCCCGCAGATACGGAAGGGAAATAGCCCCATCTGAAATTCGGACCAAAACGAACTGAAGCATCTGCTCGCATTATTGCGGTTGCAACATATTTATCTTGATAATTATAGTTTAAACGTGTAAAATAGGATTCAATAGCATAGCGTTCCCATTTTCCGCCTCCTACTTGCATCGACTCAATATTCCTTGCATAATCAATTGTGGCGTCATCAGCAATTTGCGTAGGAACATCCATTTTACTTCCACTTAAGTACCTGCCATTGACCTCTTGTGCCGAGTGGCCAGCAATTATGTCAAAATTATGATTCCCAATTGCCCAATCATAAGATATAGAGTTATCCCAAATCCATGTAAAGCCTCTATTAAAGTTCATGCTTACGTTATTAGTATCTAAATAGTTTGTTGCATTCAAGTAAAAGGGTTGGGTGAAATTTTGCCCACCCCAAAAGGCTAAGTCAATACCAATTGAAGAACGAATTTTCAAGCGATCTGTGATCTTGAATTCTGCGTAAGTGCTATTCACAAACTTATCAGCCCAACCATATCCATCTGCGTTTTGAAAACCCGCTACAGGGTTTACAATTTCGCTGGTTACTCTCGGGGAGATGGCAAAATATTCACCATTTGGTCCTCTAACAAGATTGTGTCTTAATTCTCCAGCAACCGTGTAAGGGGCTTGAGATAATACATTTATGTCTGTTTCATAAACAGGAGTAAGGGGATCTATATTAAGAGCACGACCGAGTGGTGATCCGAATTCTGAATTTTCTGAAACACCTCTAGATTCGTTGTGCGTATAAGTAGCATTCCAACCAACCGTAAATCTCTCATTTACATGAGTTACAGTATTCAGTCTCGCAGAGAATCTTTTATAATTCGATGCATCTGGAGCAACAATTCCATCTTGTTCAAAGTTGGAAACCGATGCAAAATAAGACCCTTTAGAATGTCCACCCGCAATAGATACGTCAGTTGTATTTATTTGAGCGTTTTTATTGAAAACAGCGTCTTGCCAATCTGTTCCTACTCCAAGATCTGATACATTGCTGTAAATTGCAGGAAGACCCGCTGCCACATTCATCTCATTTTGAATCATTGCATATTGAGAAGAGTTTAGTACCGGAACTTTTTTCCAAGGGTTTTGAACTCCAGTGTAACGATTTACGGAAACTTCCATTTTCTTCTTACCAGATCCATTTTTCGTAGTAACGATGACAACACCATTTGCAGATCTAGAACCATAAATAGCCGCAGAAGCAGCATCTTTCAACACTTCAATAGACGCGATGTCATTTGGGTTTAAGAAATCGATTCCCCCACCAATAACTACACCGTCTACAACATAGAGAGGGTCTGAACCATTAATTGAAGATGTTCCACGGATACGAACAACAGATCCAGCTCCTGGCTGGCCTGAGCTCTGAACAACTACGACTCCGGAAGTTCTTCCTTGAAGTGCTTGCTCAACCCTGGGCAGGGCCATATTTTCTAGGTCTTTAGCTTTTACTGAGGATATAGCACCGGTCACATTACTTTTTTTCTGGGTTCCAAATCCAACAACAACAACTTCCTCTAATTCATTCCCTTCCTTGTCTTCTGCTAAAAGGATGTTCAGCTGCTCATTCAGTTTATTAACTAGAATCTCTTTTGATACATACCCCAGGGAAGAGAAGATTAAAGTTGAATTAGGTTTGGCAGTTGACTCAAAGAATCCATCGAAATTCGATATTGTCGCCTGGTTAGTGCCTTTAATTTTTACTGATACTGACGGCAAAGGTTCGCCCGAATCAGCATCTTTGATTGTTCCGCTAACTTGAGCGTTTGCTGCAAATCCAAATAGTGCAAATCCTGCGATTAGGATTGCTTTACGTATAGTTTGAGTAATAGTCATAAGTACAATAATTAGGGCTAAGTTACAAATTTCACTTAAAGTATATCTAACTATTTGTGGATTTTTTCAACAGGGGCAGTGCGTTTAGTCTCATTTCGTGATTTGAAACATCAGCAATTGATCTAAGTGTAAAAAATACACCAATAACAAATAAATTGTTCATAATGAAACTCATATAATTAATTCGGCTTTTGATTTAAATCTTTGTCTATTCTTTAACAAAAGATTTAAGACTTTTGTTGTATCCAAAATAAAAAAGTATTGAAGTATAAAACTCACTTGAGAAGTACGACTGAGATGTTTCAAAGAAATTATTATCAACCTGCTATTGTAATATTTTTTATCGTTCTGTCGAATTTCAGGGCTATTTCACAGCCATTAAACTGGAGTAGCGATCTTCCGATTATTAGTATTTTCACGATGGGAAATGCTATTGTAGATGAGCCTAAAATCCAAGCACAATGGGCGGTTTATTGGAATACAGATGGATCGAGAAATGACTTGAGTCAATCTCCACATGACATGGGTTTTATAGGCGTGGAGTATAGAGGTCAGAGTTCTCAGATGTTCCCGATGAAATCCATGACTGTTGAAACAAGAAATTTTGATGGAACAGATCGGAAGCTAGAGTTGCTGGGTATGCCCGAGGAATCTGATTGGGTGCTATACTCTACATTTTATGATAAATCTTTGATGAGAAACGTTCTAACCTACGATTTAGCAAGAGAAACTGGAGGCTGGTCTCCCAAAACTAAATTTGTAGAAGTATGGATAAATACCGAGTATTTTGGAATATATGTTTTGGTTGAAAAGATCAAAAGAGATTCCCAAAGAGTTGCTATAAAAAAGTTGGAGAATGACGAGAATGATGGTATAAATCTTTCTGGGGGGTATATTTTTAAAATTGATAAACAAAGTTCGAGTGATTTTTCTTGGGTATCGAGTTATGCCTCAAATTTATTTTATCCATCTCGATCGGGTAGCTCAGTCAGTTTTCAGGGTGTTTATCCGAAAAGTGATGATATCACCAACTCACAGAGAAGTTATATTACATCTTATGTGGATAGCATGGAGATGGCAATTGCCTCAGAAAACTTTGATGATACAATTAATGGATATAGAAGATTTTTAGAGCCTTCTTCTTTTGTTGATTTTTTGCTCGTTAATGAAATCAATCGAAATGTAGATGCTTACAGAATTTCCTCTTATTTTCATAAAAATAGAAGCGATCTCGACGGAAGAGTTCATGCGGGACCTCTTTGGGATTTTGATCTGGCATTTGGTAATGCAAATTTTTGCGATGCAGAATCCACCGAAGGTTTTGCATACGAATTAGAAACTGTATGCCCAGCTGGACAATGGCCAGTTCCATTTTGGTGGAGTCGATTGATGACTGATAGCCTATTTAGAAATGAAGTTGGATGTAGATGGCAATATTTGCGGGGTTCCGTTTGGAGCGAGTCTAAAATATTCCAAAAAATGTTCAGTTATGCTAGTGAGACCCAGGAAGCAAGAGGCCGTCATTTTAATCGATGGCCAATATTTGGTCAGCAAATTTGGGTATATCCAGATCCAATCGCTACCTCTTATCAGCAAGAGATCAACTTAATGAGAGACTTTATAGTCGACAGGTGGGAATGGTTAGACAATAATTTACCGGTAGGTATAAATTGCACAGCGCAGGACACTTCTATCAATCCTATTGAAATTATAGATTCTACTGTTCAGATTGTTGTTTATCCTAATCCTGGTTTCTCAGGGGATCAAAATTTTAACCTGTTTTTGCGAGAAGGTGGGCATGCTTTGATACAAATATCTGATTTCTGCGGAAGAACCATTTTTTCATACGATAGATATGTTAATTCAAATCGAAATGAATTAGTTCGATTGAATGATTTATTTTTTCAACCTGGAGTTTATCACATAACTATTGCGTTCAGAAATAAAGGAATTATGACCTCAAGATTCGTGGTATTATAAAATTCAACTTAGGACTAAGTAAACGTTTGACTATGTTACATTTATAACTATGAAAAATTATCATATTGGTTTAACAGGATCTATTGGAAGCGGGAAATCTACAGTGGCGAAAATTCTAATGCAAAAGGGTATTCCTGTTTATTTTGCTGATGATTCAGCTAAACGTCTGATGATTGAAAATTTGGCATTAATGGACGCTATAACGAGTGAATTCGGTGAAGGTGTATACATTGATGGTGTTCTTCAGCGTGCGGAACTTGCAAAACGTGCTTTCTCAACAGCTGAAGCCACTGCTAGAATTAATGCTCTTGTTCACCCTGCTGTTCATGATGACTTTACCCGGTGGCTCAGTAATCAGCAAGCTGTATACGTTATTCGAGAAGCGGCAATACTTTTTGAGTCCGGGACCTATGAAAATTGTGATTCAATAATTTTGGTTGAAGCTTCAATGGAGAATCGTCTGCAACGTATAAAAAATCGAAGTAAGTTAAATGAGAAGCAGATAAAGCAAAGAATGTCTCGCCAGATGTCTCAAGCGAAAAAAAGGTCTATGCTTACCGAAAAAGATTTTATAATTGAAAACGATCAAAGCTTAATTGAGTTGAATCGGCAGGTAGATTTTTTGCACGAGTCATTATTGAGTCGTTTCTCAGTATAAAATATGCTCAAAGGGATCGAAGTATGCTAAAGGCCGGAGGTCCTTGAGCGTTATAAGCGATCATTAATAGTGTTTGATGATTATTTTTTGAAAAGTCATATCCTATTTGAAGAGCTGAGTTTGCTCCTGGTTGCAAATAAATTTCAAGATGAATAAATTTTGACTTATAAAGAGTAGGGAAAACCCAGCCCGCTGCAATTAGTGGATGAAAAGGATCTTCAAGAGTATTTTGACAAAGTCCTAAATTTATATTCAGCTCAATTTCATTTTTAGAGATATGACTGGCTGAATACCAAAATTTATTTTGGGGAATTATTTGATCTCCTTGAAGATAAGAAACTGTTGCCGATAGACTTCCTGACCAATTCCCTTTTTCATGAATACGATATTGAAGTCCAGCAAGAATAGATAAATGGAACTCCTCAGAATTCTGTCCTGTTGCAATAGCATATCTCATTTCCCATTTATCACTAACTCCAATCTGTTTTTGAAGTTGACTTTGAGAATATTGCCATTGTGAATTCGGTTTAACAGGATAGCCCAAAATAGACAATTCTATATATTCATTGCCAGAGCCGATGGTCTTTCCGCTTTCCAACATAGGTTGAGCATGTATAGAAACTGAGACAAGAAAAAAGAAAATTTTTATGATTCTCACTGAGTCCAAATTAGACATAACAGAGAATACAGAAAAGTTTTAACAGGAATATGGAATCAGTCTAAACTAGTTTCATTTTTTCTGACTTGATGCCATACGATCCATCCTAATAAAGCATTGAATAGATAAAAAACATACTTAGCCACATAGGCAACATTTCCAAAAAGAATATTCTGGTAAATTTTTAAGCCATTATAAACTTCGTAAAATGCCCAAGTATCAGCATACATTCTTGGCATATTTAATGTTCCTGAAAAAGTAAGGCCAGTTATAATTGCAGTAATCCAAAACTTGAGACTATCTTCTGGATTCATGTCATGGTTAAGGTAACCTGTAAATCCAATATAATTAAGAATAAAAGCTAATGAGAAGGCGATAATAATATTTATGAAATACCAATTATCAAAGCGACGAGGAGTTCGATCTCCTTTCTTTTTCCAAAACAAATAACTGGCAATCAATCCAAAAAATGATACAGGATATGTCAGAAAAGCGGCCTGATTTCCTAGATAGTAATCTACAATTGCTGAATTAATTGTGGCAACGATTCCGATCAAATTCCCAATGTTGTTTCTTTTGGTGACAAGTCGGGTTGCGAGCATCGAAAATGCGGCGCCAATTACAGACATTAACCCTATGGGTAGTTCGTTTATAATTGTTTTATGAAAACCTAATGCTAGAGAAACAATTATTACAATAGCAACTCCTAATACATCTAGACCTACGCTCTCAGTAAATATTTGAACCTGAGATTTTGTTGTTGACATAACGTTAGAACAAAAGTGAATTAAACTTGTGAATTCCTGTCTTCCCGAAAATCTTTTCTGCTGCAATAACTGCTCCTATAGCGAAGCCTTTTCTGTTCAATGCAGAGTGAGATAGTGTCACTTTATCTATCTCTGATTCATAAGTGATAGAATGGTTTCCATGTATGTCTTTTTCTCGAATCGATTGAATCGGGAGCTTACCAAACTCATCTTTAACGGTCCACCCGTTTAAAGAGCTATTCTTCAATATATCTTCTGCTAAAGTTATTGCGGTTCCACTTGGAATATCTTTTTTTTCTTTATGATGAGTTTCTTTTAGACTTGGTTTATATTGATCATGATGCGAAAAAAGCTCAGCCATTTTGTTATTAAGTTCAAAAAATATATTGACCCCCAACGAAAAATTTGACGAGTATACTAGTCCTGCATTTTGCGATTCTTCTTTGAGATCAGAAATTTTCTCATACCATCCTGTTGTGCCAGAAACGACAGATATTCCTGCACTTAGAGTTTTTTGAATATTATTAAATGCAGAGTTTGGCTCGGTGAATTCTATGGCTACATCCGCATTATTGAAATCATCTGGAACCCAACCTCTTTCCATACGAGCAACAATAATATGTTCTCGCTCAAGAGCAATTTTTTCAATCATTCGACCCATTTTACCATATCCTATAATTGCAATTTTCAAGGCCATGACAATATAATTTTTGCACCCAAAGGAGCATTCGGTAAAGGATAATATGAAGTTGCAATATTAAGGTCTGGACTTATATCAAAGTCAACTAAAAAGCCTGCTGCATAAGCATCAATACATTGAAGCATATGAATGCCAATTAAGCCTAAAAAGCTGTAATCTCTGCGCCTAGTGTATTCGTTTTCTAAGGAAAACAATTGGCTGTCGGTATATATTCCAGCAAATTCATCAGCACCTCCATTAAATCTGATATTTATTGCATTTTTAAGTTTTGAAACATTCATTTGATTCTGCCAAAAGACAAAGCCAACTCCGCCAATCGCCCCAAGAGCTATTGGTGATTTCCAGATCTGCTTATTCAATATCTGACCTAATCCAGGAATAACGGCTGAAGCGATAAGGGCTTTTTGGGGTTGAGATTGGTATTTTTTATTGTTTATTTCTTGCGCTTTTATTTGTATTTCACCATTGGATAAGCCTGATACCTCGGAAGAAACATCCTGACCACTTAGGTTAATGCTAAAAAAAACAAGGTTTAAGTGAATGAAACAAATTTTTAATAGACTGCGCATAATCTTATGTAAAAGTACCTTGTTTCGTTAAAATATGTCTATGCTCAGATCTCAATATATTTTTTTAACTTAATGAAGTCTGAGAAATAAAAATTCTTTAGATATTAGTACTAAATTAATATAGTTATTCAGAGATCCTTTTAGGCTCTAGATCATTTTTCTTTTGAAGATTTAAAATTTTAAAATTGGTGAGAAAGGTTCTAATTTATTTCTCTTTTCAAATACTTGCTTTTAGCGCAATGTCCCAGGTTGATCTCGGGCCAAAAGGTGTCTATTTCGAAATCGACTATGCTTCAAATATGATCTGGCTTGTTACCAATTTTGAAAGCCCTGATTGCATGGACCTGGCATGTGCGCATCGAGGAGCGGATTCGGCATTACCAATTGTTTGTAAAAGCTATGTTGAAGAAGATCTTTTGATCTACATAATAGATATTCCTTTAATTGAATTAGAAGGGGAGGGCGAGATAATTCAATTATGTCCAAGGAAAAGAAATTTTGAAACAATCTTTGAATACGAATTTCGAAATGGTCGATTTATAGTTAAATCTAAAGTTAGGGATATGCCTAAGGAATTTGATTTTAAGAGGATAAAATCTAGTATCGCTAAACTCAATAAGCAAGGTGACGATTCAAAAAGAGAAATAGAAAAGAAAAGCTCGGCTTTAGACTGGGTAATTGCCTCTATTATAACAGTTTTTGTAGGTGGTTTATGGGCCTTATTGCTTTTTGCTCCTTAACGTTATTTAAAATAGGGATTCGCTTTCAGCAATCATTTTTTTTAGTTACTGTCAAATATATTTTCAGCAAGATTTAACAAGATTGCTATTCTTTCTGATTATTAATAGATTTTAATATTACTTTTGCGGCCTCGGTTCCGTAGCTCAGCTGGATAGAGCATCTGCCTTCTAAGCAGACGGTCGCGCGTTCGAATCGCGCCGGAATCACTTGTGTCAAGGAGCTGTATTTAAAATGCAGCTCCTTTTTCATTACTTCAAAAATAAATCTGGATTTGGAGAAATATTGTTCATGCTAATGCGGTCAATTAATTAGCGACAAAATCTAATATTGCTTTCCCCCAATTTTCATAACCGAAATCCCATCTGAAATAGTGTCCACCCAAGGGGAGGATATGAGCTTGTTTAAATTCTCCGTTCATTGTGTCTGGTTGATGCGCGTCATATATCTCTTGGGCATTTTCAAAAAGCGCTATTTGATCATTGACACCATGCATCCACAGAAGGCTTTTTTCATATTGAGAAATTCGTTCAACAAGATCAAAGTTATAGTCGGTTACCATTGAGCTAGGTACGGAAATACCCACTGCGTCTTGAAAAAACACATCAGCAGTAGTTTGGGGGGCTTCAATAATTAATTTTTCAATTTTGAGGGAACCCATTTGATCACCCGCTTCTTGACATCCGGGTAAACTCCCGAGGCTCAGTCCATAGACGATAAGTCGATCTCCATTGAGCCCCTTAGATTCCAAAAAATCAAGAGCGGCATATAGATCTTGTCTCATACTTTCTATGCTTGTTGATTTGCCCTCTGAATTTCCAAAACCTCGATAATCTATTGCGAAAACACCATATCTATGATGCCCACCGATATTAGCCATTTGACGGATAGGTCCCCAATATCCATTAAGTGATCCTGAATTCCCGTGAAGATATAGGAAAACAGTATCTGCCGAAATCAAAGAAGTATCGCCGACATATAGAGAGGAGATCATTGCAGTCTCAATATCATTTTCCTTATCAGATTTCGATAATAGGGGAATTTGAAAGATTTTATCAGTATCTACATAAAATTGATCTGAGCTATCTCCAGGAGGAAAATTATATTCCACTTTCTCTCCTTGCAACAAGGCCGCGTCAACATCGCAGCTAATTTGCAAGTAGCATGAAAAAATTAAAATCAGAATAATAGAAATTTTTCTCATAACATTCGGTAGGCTATTGTGAAATAGAGTCCTCTAGCGCCAAGTCCCATAAATGAAGGAACATCTTGTTGAGGAATTATAAAGGTTCTAGTGGGATTGAGCCATTTTGCTTCTATTCCAAATTCAAAATATTTACTCAGGTATCTCACTCCGCTTTGTAAAGATGGATGTAACAAGGAACCTTTACTAAATTCCGTCAGACCATATGTAGGGTCAATCCATAAGTCACTTCCCAAATAAGGCATGAACCGATTAAGTTTCCATGTGGTTAGAATCCCGATTTCTGGATAGATTCTTGTTGCAGCATCTCGAAAACTTATCATGCCGTTTAATCCTGTTTTTAAATTCACCTCTGGACTAAAACCTTCATGTTTTTTCAAGCGCGTAAGCAAGCCGGCATCTAATTGTAACGATTGAAATCCCAAATTGACGATTTGTAGCCCCGAGTAAAAAGATTTTTCTTCTGTGATCCCTTTTGCGGAATATATGCTCATCAAAGGGAGTCTCTGAGAGTTTACTTGAGGCCCTCCAATGGCAGCGCCAAATCTCCACTCATCTAATTCGAGTGGGCTCACAATTCGTGATGCATTGCAAGCGCATCCTAGAAAAATGGCTAGCACTATCGGCATGACCGGTTTGATTAAATAAATTTTCATCGAATTGAAGTGGGTTATATTTCTTGAACAATTCGTAAAGAAAAAGGTTTAAAAGACATTCTCATCGGAGAGTTTTGTGCAATTATTCCAATGATGGCTAAAGTGGTCTAAGGTCCCAAATTAAGGGTAAAAAGAAATAAATTATTAGGGTGAGAATAATTATTGAAAAGATATTTAGCCAAACACCTTTTTGAATCATATCAGTCATTTTGACATATCCGCTGCCGAAAACTAAAGCGTTAGGAGCAGTAGCCACCGGTAGCATGAAAGCACACGATGCAGCCACAGTGGCAGAAGCCAATAACAGGAATGGATGGACATCCATGACCAACGCCAAAGTAGCTAAGACTGGCAAAAGGATCGCCGTCGTTGCAAGATTAGATGTTATTTCTGTTAAAAAGTTAACGGTAGTTACCGTTGCGAGAATTAATAAAAATAGATGTATTCCTTTCAGGCTATTCAACTGATTACCCAGCCAGAAGGCTAGGCCACTAGATTCAAATCCAATAGCCAAAGCAATTCCTCCTCCAAAAAGTATCAATATGCCCCACGGTAATTTAACTGCATCTTGCCAATTTAACAATGCTTTTCCTTTGGCTTTAGATGGAATAATAAATAAAGTTATTGCTGCAATGATGGCAATAATTGTATCATCTATAGCAGGGATAAATTGCTTCAATAAGAACGATCGACATATCCATGCTATTGCAGTTGCGATAAACACGATCAATACAAGCTTTTCTTCTCTTGACATGGGCCCCAATTCTTCTAGCTGTTTGGATATGATTTTTTTCCCCCCAGGCAATTTTAGCCCTTTCAATGGGAAGGCAAATCTTCCTAGATAATACCAACAAACAAATAGCAATACCATTGATATGGGAAGGCCAAAAGAGAGCCATTGAAAGAAAGTAATTTCTATTCCATAAAGCTCTTGAACAACCCCGGCAAAAATTAGATTTGGTGGAGTTCCTATTAAGGTTGCCATACCTCCAATAGACGCACTATATGCAATTGATAACATCAGAGCTTTTCCAAAGTGAGAGCTGCCAAGCTCTGATGATTTATTCTTTAGTTGAGTAATGACTGCCATTCCAATTGGAAGCATCATAACTGTGGTTGCAGTATTAGAAATCCACATAGAGAGAAGTGCAGTGCTTAACATAAAGCCAAGCATGATATTAGATAAGCTAGTTCCAACAATATTTAAAATATGGACTGCAATACGTTTGTGAAGCCGCCATTTTTCGATAGCGATAGCCAATATGAAACCACCTATGAAAAGGAATATAAATTTATGACCGTATGCTGCTCCTGTTTCTTTCAAGCTCAGAGCTCCAATTAATGGGAACAATACAATGGGAAGCAGGGCCGTGACTTCAATCGGAATAGCCTCTGTTATCCACCAGATAGCAATCCATGCCGTTGCTGCCAATACTCCATTTCCTGTTGGGGTTAAACCCTCTGGCTCAAAGAAAAAACGAATCAGTAAAAAGGACAGTGGTCCTAGTAAAAGACCGATTCTTTTCTTATTTATCATTGTTTTGTGGCTGAATGAATTTCTTCAAATGTTTTCTTTTTAAAAAACCGAAAACATAAAATGTTTTGAATTAATTTTTTGAAATATACTTAACAATCTGCTAAATGATGCTCTTTAAAATAAGGCACTCGGCTATGTATTGAACTAAAAAAGCCCTGCATGTAATACAGAGCTTTTTTGTCGGGAAGACAGGATTCGAACCTGCGACCCCCTGGTCCCAAACCAGGTGCGCTACCACCTGCGCCACTTCCCGGTGCCCAAAATCAGGTCAGCCACCCAATCTTGAGGCCGCGAAAATACTTCAATTATTTTAAATGACTCTGTGTTTTAATAATCTTCTTCATTTAATTTTTATCGAACATTTAAACGTTACAGAAAAAATTACTCACAATAACATTATTTTCAGAGGAAAATTCTTATTTTGCACCTTCAGCGAATAATTTTTAAAATCAAATACACCTAAATCGATGAAGAAATTTACTAATTCATTTGTCCTAACGATAATTGCTATAACCATGATGTCACTGACTTC
>CAJWKU010000011.1 GCA_913043005.1 uncultured Cryomorphaceae bacterium | reverse complement strand
CGAACCTAGACTGACGGTACCAAAAACCGCTGTCCTGCCTTTAGACGATGGGGCACCGTATTTCGGTCGACAAAGTTAATCAGCTAGACTTACTAAGCAAGATCTTTTTATAAAGGAATATTTCCATGTTTTCGTTTAGGAGGATCTACAACTTTATTTTCTAAAATATCAAATGCCTTAATCAGCTTTATTCTCGTCGCATTTGGCTCTATTACCTCATCCAAAAACCCTCTAGAAGCTGCTTTGTAGGGGTTTGCAAACTCTAAAGCGTATTCTTTTTCCTTATTTAACCAGGTTGATTCAGGATCTTTTGAATTTGCGATTTCATTTTTAAAAATGATTTCAGCTGCTCCTTTTGATCCCATTACCGCGATTTCTGCACTCGGCCATGCGTAGTTCATATCAGCACCAATATGCTTTGAATTCATTACATCGTATGCACCACCGTATGCTTTTCTTGTAATAACTGTGATTCTTGGAACGGTAGCTTCTGAAAAAGCATAAAGTAATTTAGCTCCATTTGAAATTATCCCATTCCACTCTTGATCCGTCCCTGGCAAAAACCCTGGAACATCCTCAAGAACCAATAACGGGATGTTAAATGCATCACAAAACCTTACAAACCTCGCTCCTTTTCTACTAGCGTGATTATCTAGAACTCCCGCTAAATAAAGCGGCTGATTTGCAATTATACCTATTGATCGGCCCGCAATTCGAGAAAATCCAATGACAATATTTTCCGCAAAATCTCGATGAACCTCAAAGAAAGAATCTGAGTCAACAATACCCAAAATAACATCCCTTATATCGTATGACTTTTCAGAACTGGATGGAATAATTTTATCAAGGTCTGGTCTGATTTCATCTCTAGAATCGTAATTCAAAAAAGGCACTGAGTCTTCACAATTTTGAGGCAAATAAGATAGAAGCTTTTTAAAACCAATAATTGCAGACGGTTCATCCTTGTATGAAAAATGTGTAACACCGCTTTTTACCGCATGAGTTTGAGCCCCTCCAAGGTCTTCAGAGTTGACCTCTTCATGTGTCACTGTTTTAACAACGTTGGGTCCGGTTACAAACATGTAACTACTGCCCTCAACCATTCCAATGAAATCAGTAAGTGCAGGCGAGTACACTGCTCCTCCAGCGCATGGCCCTAATATTAAGCTCAATTGAGGAATTACCCCTGAGGCTTTTGTATTTCTAAAGAATATATCTGCATAGCCACCCAAGGATACAACACCCTCTTGAATTCGGGCACCACCAGAGTCATTAAGTCCAATTATTGGAACTCCGTTTTGTAATGCCAAATCCATAATCCGACATATTTTTTCAGCGTGAGCCTCAGCCAATGAACCTCCAAGAATAGTAAAGTCTTGAGCATATGCATAAACAAGTCTTCCTTCTACTTTGCCATATCCTGTGATGACACCATCTCCTAAAAAACGTTTTTTATCCAGTCCAAAAAGAGTGCTTCGATGAGTAACAAGTTGACCTATTTCCTCAAAAATTCCATCATCAAAAAGTAGCTCCAGCCTTTCTCGAGCAGTAAGCTTTCCTTTATCGTGTTGGGATTTAATTCTTTTTTCTCCACCTCCTTGGTTTGCTTCTTCCTTCAAGGATTCTAATTTCTCAAATGATTTTTTATTCGCCATGTTAACGAAGTTAGGACGGAATAGATAAAGGCGAAAAAATCAATCATTTAACTTAAGAACTGCTAAAAATGCATCTTGAGGAATTTCTACATTCCCAAGTTGTCTCATTCTTTTCTTACCTTTTTTCTGTTTTTCTAATAACTTCCGCTTACGACTAATATCTCCTCCATAACATTTAGCCGTAACGTCTTTTCTTAAGGCACTTAAAGTTTCTCTTGCAATAATTTTAGCCCCAATTGCCGCTTGAATTGCAATTACAAATTGCTGTCGAGGAATTAATTCTTTCAATTTTTCACAAAGGCGTTTTCCTATATTATGGCTATGGTCTTTATGAATCAAAGCGCTTAGCGCATCAATTGGCTCTGCATTAAGCAAAATATCTACTTTAACCAAAGTGGATGCTTGGTATCCAATGGGGTGGTAATCAAAACTTGCATAGCCCTTACTAATCGTTTTCAACCGATCATAAAAATCAAAAACTATCTCTGCTAAAGGCATATCAAATGATAATTCTACTCGATCAGTAGTTAAATATGATTGACCTGTAATAACTCCTCTTTTGTCAATGCAAAGGTTCATTACTCCGCCTACAAATTCAGATTTTGTAATTATCTGTGCCTTTATAAATGGTTCCTCAATACGATCCAAGCTCGAAGGGTCAGGATAGTCTGATGGGTTTGTAACAAGAAACATCGAATCAGGGCTTGACTTTTTAAACGCATGGTATGATACATTAGGGACAGTAGTAATTACTGTCATATTAAATTCACGCTCGAGACGCTCTTGAATAATCTCAAGATGAAGCATCCCTAAAAATCCGCAACGAAATCCAAAACCCAACGCAGCAGAGGTCTCTGCTTCATATGATAGTGATGCATCATTTAATCTCAATTTTTCTAAGGATGTTCTGAGCTCTTCAAACTCCTCAGTTTCTACTGGATATATTCCTGCAAAAACCATTGGCTTTACGTCTTCAAAACCAGAAAGAGCAGTCTCTGCAGGGTTCTCTACTGTTGTTATTGTATCACCCACTTTTACCTCTTTGGCATCTTTTATGCCAGAAATAATATATCCGACATCTCCAGCTAAAAGTTCAATCTGTGGATCTTTATTTAAACGCAAAATGCCAATTTCATCAGCCTCATAAGTTTTGCCCGTAGCCATAAACTTAACTTTTTCTCCTTTTCTTATTTTACCATTAGTGACTCGAAATATCGCCTCAATCCCTCTGAAAGGATTAAATGTCGAATCAAATATAACAGCCTGTAAAGGAGCGTTAAGATCCCCCGACGGTGCAGGGATACGTTTTAATATAGCTTCTAATAGCTCTGGGATTCCTTTTCCTGTTTTTGCAGAAACACTTAAAATATCATCTCTTTTGCATCCAATTAATTCTATTATTTGGTCTGCGACATCTTCAGGGTTTGCGCTTGGCAAATCGATTTTATTCATTATTGGAATAATCTCTAGATCATTTTCTATCGCTAGGTACAAATTGGAAATAGTTTGTGCCTGAATTCCTTGAGCCGCATCCACAATCAATAATGCTCCCTCACAGGCAGAAATTGATCGACTTACCTCATAACTAAAATCAACATGGCCAGGAGTATCTATCAAATTAAATCGATATGGTTGATCGTCATGAATATAATCCATCTGTATGGCATGGCTCTTTATTGTTATCCCCCTCTCTCTCTCTAAATCCATGTTATCGAGCAATTGATTTTTTTGCTCCCGTGCACTTACAGTTTGAGTCACCTCCATTAGTCTGTCGGCCAGAGTACTTTTACCATGGTCAATATGAGCTATAATGCAAAAATTCCGAATATCTTTCATAGTTCCTGGCCGCAAAGGTAAGCTTTGGTTGCATCTTCAAAATATCAAAATTATATATCTATTAATTCCGATATTTGAACATGTCTTCATCTAAACGTCCAGCTATGGGCCGCGGACTCTCCGCACTTTTAAAATCAGAAACTAATAACGTTCAAGAAGAGCTGTCTTCAGAAGCAATTATTTCTGAAACTTTTGAATTAGCAATTGATAAAATTGAACCTAATCCCTCACAACCTCGTAGCAATTTTGAGAATAATCCTCTTAATGACTTAGCTATTTCCATCAAAGCCCTAGGGATTATTCAACCCATAACTGTAAGAAGTGTTAAGCATGATAAATATCAAATCATATCCGGAGAGCGCAGGTATAGGGCCGCTAAGATTGTCGGTCTTAAATCCATTCCAGTTTTTGTTCGTTTAGCTGATGACCAAGAAATTCTCGAGATGGCTTTGGTAGAAAATATTCAAAGGCAAGATCTGGATCCTATGGAAATAGCTATTTCCTACAATAGATTAATTGAGGATTGTAATCTCACTCAACAACAAGTTTCTGAAAGGGTTGGGAAAAATAGGTCCACAGTCGCTAACTATATTGGTCTTCTCAAACTTTCTCCACTTGTTCAAGCGGGTTTGCGTGATAGAGATATTTCTATGGGACATGCTCGTGCCCTTGTTGGGCTATCCGAAAGTTCTGAAAGCGATATGCTTTATCACCGATGCATAAAAGGCTCATGGAGCGTTCGACAATTAGAGACGGCAGTTAGAGCTATTGGCAAAGGGATAAAGTCTCCTCTCCTGACTGAGGATGCTCAAGCAGCAAATGTTTTTAGTAATAAAACTGGGCTTACTTCCAAGGTGATTATCAAATCAAATGGAGAAGGTCAAGTAATACTAAGTTTTAAAGACCCCGAAGAATTAACAAATGCCTTGAACAGGATACGTTAAGAATTCAATAATATTTTTTTTCTTATCAACGCAATATCATTTCATCGATTAAATGCTTTGCTCCTGCATATTTATCGATCATAAATAAAACATAACGGATATCTACACTAATGGTACGTTGAAGCTTATCCTCAAAAAATATATCTCCTGACATAGCTTCCCAGTTTCCATCAAATGCAACACCAATCAATTCCCCTTTAGCATTTATTAACGGAGACCCTGAGTTCCCACCAGTAATATCATTAGCCGAAATAAGTCCAACGGGTAAATCTCCATTTTTATCTGCATATTGACCATAATCTCTTGCCTTATGCAGTTCTTTAAGTTTTTGAGGGACAAAAAACTCTGGATTCTCAGAGTCTTCCTTTTCCATTACGCCATCAAGAGTTGTATAATAATTATAAGTTATCCCGTCTTTAGGCTCATAGGAAGCAACCTTTCCATAAGTCATTCTCATTGTACTGTTTGCATCTGCTGACCAATCCTGATCTGGTAGCATTTCACGAACACCTGCTGTCCACAATCGGTATCCCTTTTCTTTTTTTGAAGCAAGATCGGGGCTCATAGAGCCAAAATAGGATTTCCTAAAATCTTTGACAATTTTAGTCAATGGATCCTGAGCAAGGATGGCGCTGTCTGGGTTTGCCAAAAACGCATTAAATCGATCTTCTGACATGAAGATGGAAGTTTTATAAATACGATTTGCATAGGCCTCAAAAGAACTATCAGATTTTAATACCTCCTTTATGAATTGAGGTTGTTGATCTTCAGCAATATTTTTTGAGTACATCTCAAACAACACAGTCATCAGCTCTCTGTCGCATTCTGCATGAAATTCGGAAAAATGAGCTTTTGACCCATCCATTATTCTCGGACGGATTCTTTCCATCATTTTGGGGTTTTGAATTACCCGCTCCAAACCAGACACAGCCCTGTAGGCAAATGAAGCAGCAGAAGAGCCACTATATAAGGCCTCGATCAAATACACTTTATTTTTTACAGTTGAATTTGTGCCATCATAGTAATCTTTAATATAATCAAGCGTTTGACCATATTTAGCTTTCCGTTTTTTATCGTTTGAAATCCAACTGGAAAATTTTGTCTCTAAATCAATTTTTTTGCCAAAAACGTTATTGTTAATCAATTGCTCTGTTTGGCCAATATAATATTTCCAATAATTCGCTGTTTGGGCATAGGAAGAAGCCAACATGATCTTTGTAGCAGGGTCGGCATTCATATACTTTCTCATAACTGCTAATTTTGCATCACGCACTTCAACGACAGAGGGATTGTAGATCTCAATAGCCTGCTTTACACCCCAGCTTGAAAGATAACGATCAGTGCTACCCGGATATCCCCATACCATTGCAAAGTCTCCCTCCTCTACGCCTTTTAAGCTTACAGGTAATGAATGCTTAGGCTTCAACGGAATATTCTCTTCATCATAATCTGAGCCTGATCCATCTTTACTTGAGTATACCCGGAATATGGAAAAATCTCCAGTTTGACGAGGCCACATCCAATTGTCGGTATCTCCTCCGTATTTTCCAACACTACTGGGTGGAGCACCCACTAAGCGTACATCACCAAATTTTTGGTAAACGAATAAATAAAATTCATTGCCGTGGTAAAAAGATTCAACCGCAGCATCAAACTCCGTATTTTCTGTAGCTTTTTTTGTTAGTCCTTTTGAAACTTCAGATATAGCAGAAGCTCTCTCACGTTCAGACATTGTATCACTTAAGACTTTGTTTACTTCTTTAGAGACATCATCTATTCTCACTAAAAAATTTACAAAAAGACCTGGATTAGGTTTTTCATCTGCACGCGTCATTGCCCAAAAACCATCCTCTAAATAGTTATTTTCTAGAGTGGAATGTTTTTGAATCGCATCATAGCCACAATGGTGGTTTGTTAAAATAAGTCCTTGTGTTGAAATAACTTCACCGGTACAAAAGCCACCAAAAGAGACAATAGCATCTTTAAGTGAGCCATTATTTACATCATATAAGTCCTTTGCAGAAAGCTTTAGCCCTGCTTTTTTCATTCCTTTATAATTGAGTTTTTTCATTAATAAAGGAATCCACATGCCCTCTCCGGCATTCACAGAAGTTGGCAGAATAAGTAAAACTGCCAGAAGAAGAATAATTATTTTTTTCATAGAAACGCGAAGATAAGAAGGAGAGAATAAAAATTCCTTGCTTAAAATTTCAATTCATTAACTAATAGAAATATTCTTACATACTATAATTTTCGATGAATACTGTCCCAAAAAGTCAACCTAGCCCTTAAAGCCTCAATACTAACGTCTTCAACCTCTTGCCATTTTTGATTATCATTTTTACAAAGGTTATGTATCATTTTTAAAGCCATTGGGCCATGCTCATCACCATCAAGCTCAATATGGCGGTCTAGATAGTATACAAATGCTGAAAGTTCCGAAGGGTGCTCCTTATAAAGCTTTTTTACAAGTGAAGTAAACATGTCCGGGATCAAATCCTCTCTACCAAAAGTAAATGCTGCAGCAATCTCATGTGTTTTGCCACGGTTGATGATTTTCTGAGTGCTTCGAATAAAATTTAGACAATCTTCATCAGCCTCTGAGATATTAAAACGGACAATTTCTCTCTGTTTAAATCCTTCCTCTAACTTTTGAACAAATTTTATTATTGGCCGGGTCTCAGCTCCAGCTTGCCTCATAGCGTCTAGATAGAGTTCATAGTGACTTGCAGGATTGCCATTTAAATCAACATCACTTTCCTCAGCACATACAATTTCATTTATCAGCTTTCGAGAAGCTCGATCCTTTGTGGGTATCCATGCCGAATCTGTACTTGTCAAATTACGCTGAAGAGTCTTCAACAAGCTCATAAAATCCCATACTGCGTAAATATGATGTTCCATAAAAATTCGTACTTCCGCCAATGATTTCATTGATGAATAAAGAGGGTGATTTAAAATTTCCTTACGCAATGGATCAATATTCCGGTTAAGGCTAATTAATCTAAAGTCCGTATTAATACCCTCCATTTATTTCTTGTTTAAATGTATTAATACATTGCTACACGCCTCTCCGTACATAAGTTTCTGAGCACTTAAACTTAGGTGCATTGCAGCTTGAACATATGCTGAGTCAGGCACAGGGTATTGACCACACCCTTTGAGCAAAACTTTTTTATCAGCAAAATCTGCCCAATTCATACCAGCTAATCGCTGCGAATAATATGCCTGCAATGCATCAGAATTTCTCCCTGCAGTTATGTAAAGAGCCTCTTTTGCAATAGAGCTTGAAGCCATCGGCCATATCCATTGCGGTAAAATTGCATCGACTGAGCAATAAAATGCAACTACTTGATCTCTAAACTCTTCGGAATTTATGGATTTAAAAAAATCTCTGCATACATTCTCTCTCATTACACCATCCGCAACTAAAGGTGCTAAATCAAATTCCGTAACACCTGCGGGGGGGAAATAATCTTCAAGATCAAACACAACAAGAGAAGTTGACTCAGCAACTCGATTTCTGATTTCATCCATTTTTATTGACTTTATTCTATCTCATAATTTCGATAAACGAGGTAAAGAAAAATTCATGGCGTCAATACCGCAATCAGTATTCATAGCATACCCAATTCTAAACGCGCTGCCTCACTCATCATATCTTTTGTCCATGGTGGGTCAAATGTTATTTCCACCTCAACTTCTTTTGCTTCAGGAATTGCTCTGACTTTTTCTTTTACCTCTAATGGAAGCGATTCCGCAACAGGACAATTTGGAGAAGTAAGAGTCATGAGTATTTGAATATCAGCATCTTCACTCACTTGAACATCATAAATAAGCCCAAGTTCGTAAATATCTACGGGGATTTCTGGATCAAAAATTGAACGAAGAACTTCCACAGATTTCTCCCCCAATATTTGCATTTGATCATCATTCATATCTTCATTTTTCATTTCTTTTTTCCCTGAAATGCAACGCCATAAAGACGTATTTGTTTTACCATACTGACTAGGCCATTTGCCCGAGAAGGAGAAAGGTGCGTAGTTAATCCTATTTTCTCTAAAAAATTAAATTCATAAGAAGCGATTTTTTCAGGCTTTTGACCCTGCACAACACGCAACAATAAAGCTATCATTCCCCTGGTAATTATTGCGTCAGAATCAGCTTCAAAAAGAATCCCGTTTTCAGTTAGTTTGGCATTTAACCAAACTTGACTTTGACAACCCTTAATTTGATTTTCGGAAGTCTTGTTTTCAGGAATCATTTGTTCCAATTCTTTACCTAAAGAAATAAGATGCGTGTATTTATCCATCCAATCATCAAAAAATGAAAATTCTTCAATTATATCCTCCTCGCGGTCAATAATCGTCTCCATCAGTTGAGAAGTGAAATTGTTTTCTCAAGTGCTACAATAAACATATCTATGTCTTCTTTAGAGGTATAAGCCGCTAGGCTAATTCGGACTGTTCCTGGTATTTTCAATGACGTCATTATCGGCTGAGCACAATGGTGACCAGTTCGCACAGCTATACCCATTTGATCTAAAAGAACACCAACATCATAAGGATGAGATCCCTTTATGCCAAAAGAAATTACTGCCGCCCTTTCTTTTGCAGTGCCATAAAATATAACATCTGGAATTTCAGCAAGTAATCCTCTCGCATATGATAAGAGGTCATCTTCATGCATTCTAATATTTTCAATCCCAATATCCTCAATCCATTTAAGGGCTGCACCCCAACCAATTACTCCTTCTATATTCGGTGTTCCGGCTTCAAACTTGTGAGGCAGGGCGGCATAAGTGCTTTCCTTTAATTTGACCTCAGCGATCATTTCCCCACCTCCTTGATATGGCGGTAATTTTTCCAACCACTCCGATTTACCATACAATAATCCTATACCAGCTGGCCCATACATTTTATGAGCAGATCCCGCGTAAAAATCAACATCTAACTCTTGAACATTAATAGCCGTATGCGGAAATGCCTGTGCTCCATCGATAAAAACACATGCTCCCACTGTATGAGCTGCAGATATTATTTTTTTAACTGGATTAACTGTCCCTAGAGCATTGCTAATATGATTAAATGCGACAATTTTCGTTTTGACGTTAATTAAAGAATCGAGCATTGATATATCTAACTCCCCACTTTTAAGCATGGGTATAAAAGTCAACTTCGCTCCGCTGACTTGAGCAAGCATTTGCCATGGCACAAGATTACTATGATGCTCCAGTTCACTGACGAGTATTTCATCTCCAGGATTTAGTAATGATCTAAAGCCATGAGCGACTAGATTTACCGAATCTGTTGTGCCCTTTGTAAAAATAATTTCATGCTCATAAGCAGCATTAATGTACCGATGCAAACTGGAGCGAACAGCTTCAAAAGAGTCTGTAGCTCTCTCGCTCAAAAAATGAACGCCTCTATGAACATTGCTATTGGAAGATTTATAGTATTCTACCATCGCATCTATAACAACTTGAGGTTTTTGGGTAGTCGCCGCACTGTCTAAATAAACCAAAGGTTTTCCATTGATTTTTTTATTCAAGATTGGAAAATCATGTTTTAGATTAAGTTGTTTCATTGACTCAGATGATAAATGTTATTACAAAAATCCGAAATTAAAAGGGAAGATCCCTTTATTACAAACAAAAAAAAATAATTATTGTTTCCATACCCGTAAGTCAAATAAATTATCAATTCTCTAAAATCAAAATTCATTATTTATCTTTAGTGAATGGGTAAAGCATTTAATTTTCAGCATTGGCTCAATGCCAATCGTCACAAGCTTGTTCCTCCGGTCGGGAATAAGAATTTGACACCTGAATCCGAAGATTATATTGTCATGGTAGTTGCTGGACCTAATGCCCGAAAAGATTATCATTACAACGAAACAGAAGAGTTTTTTTATCAGCTAGAAGGAGAGATAACAGTCCGTCTTCAAGAAAATGGCCATCCTGTAGACCATAATCTCAAATCTGGCGATATGCTTTTAGTTCCTGCCAAAACTCCTCATTCTCCGATAAGAAAAGAGGGAAGTATAGGATTAGTGGTAGAAAGGAAAAGAGAAGGGCAAAATTTTAAGGATGGACTGATGTGGTTTTGTGACTCATGTAATAACCCTTTGCACTCTGTTTACTTCAATTTAAAAAATATTGAAAAAGACTTTTTGACTCATTTTTATGACTTCTACAGTTCAGAAAAAAATAGAACATGCGATCAGTGTGGAACAATAATGCCTGCTGATCCGAAATACGCAAAATGAAGCGAGAAGAACCCGTAATTACCCGTAACGAAGAAGATTATTTAAAAACTATGCTTAACATGATCCTTTCCGGGGAGAATGTTGCTACCAATTCTCTTGCGTCTAGACTGAATGTTGCTCCACCTAGTGTGACATCAATGGTTAAGAAACTTATGGGAAAAGGGCTTATTACATACCAGAAATACGGAGCAATCTATTTTACGGCATCCGGAGAAAAAGTAGCGATCTCTCTTACCAGAAGACACAGGCTTTGGGAAGTTTTTCTATCGCAAACCTTAAACTTTAGTTGGGATGAAGTCCATGAAGTAGCTGAAGAGCTAGAGCATGTGAAAAGTGAAAAATTAATGAGTCGGTTAGATAAATTTCTAGGATTCCCAAAGTTTGATCCCCATGGTGACCGTATTCCATCTGTTGATCTTGTTTTTTCCCCTGTTAAAGAGGCGGCTTTGATAGATATTTCTTTAGGTCAATCTTGTCAATTTTCAGCAGTAAGAGATGATTCATCAAAATTTCTTCGAGACTTAAATAAAATTGGTCTAAAATTGGGAATGGAACTTAAAATACTTTCAAATGGAACTCATACTATAAATCTTAAATGTTCCAACTCTTTAGAAATTAAAATCCCCATAGATTGGGCGAAAAAAATATACGTGACCAAAATCTAAACCCCATTGAGCCAATTCAATGCATTGGATCCGAGTACTTTTTCTTTTTTATTAGCTGACCAGTCCATAGATTTAATTAATTTTCCAGGATTCAATTCTCCAAGAGGAAATGGATAGTCAGACCCCATTAATACTTTGTCGTCGCCAACCATATTTATAATATGGTTTAACATATTTTGATCGTGAACAAGGCTGTCAATCCAAAATTTACCCAAGTAACTAGAAGGTGAAAATTGATTGTCAATCGCGCAAAGGTCAGGACGAACATTAAATCCATGTTCAATCCTACCAATTGTAGAAGTAAAGCTCCCACCTCCATGAGCTACTGCCACTCTCAAAAGTGGTAATCTTTCAAATACTCCACCAAAAATCATAGAACAAATTGCTCGACTTGATTCTGCAGGCATCCCCACCAGCCATGGTAACCAATATTTGGACATAGTATTCGCCCCCATCATATCCCAAGGGTGTATAAACACTGCCATATTAAGACGTTCGCATTCTTGAAAAATTGGGAAAAGTTCAGGCGCATCTAAGTTCCATTCATTTACATGGCTCCCAATTTGGACCCCCTTCAATCCAATTTTTCTACATCTCTGAAGCTCCAGTATCGCCAGATCTGGATCTTGCATAGGCAATGTCCCAAGTCCTTCAAATTTTTTCGGGTAACGCTCGACTATCTCACCGAGATGGTCATTAAGAAATTTTGAGACGACAAGTGCGTCTTCTGATTTTGCCCAATAACTAAACATAACTGGTACTGTGGAAAGGACCTGAATATCTACTCCAAACTGTTTAGATTCATTTAAACGTACTTCTGGGTCCCAGCAATTCTCTTGTACCTCTCTAAAAAACACATCATCTTTTAACATCCTAGCACATCCTTTACAATTATGATCCAGTTTAATAAAGCCACCGTAACCAAATTGCTTTGCGAAAGAAGGTATGTTCTTAGGGAGAATATGAGTATGAATATCAACGACCAAAGGTTTCATCTATTTTTTTTGAACAATTTGAGCTAAGGTAGTGAAGTGCTACCTTTGGACTTTGAAAATCTATAGATGAGCGACGCTATCCAACATGAATGCGGAATTGCCCTTCTGCGGCTTCGCAAGCCACTTGACTTTTACCTTGATAAATACGGGTCAGCTCTTTATGGGCTTGATAAAATGATTCTCATGATGGAGAAACAGCATAACCGTGGCCAAGACGGCGCAGGCTTAGCTGGAGTTAAGTTAAATATGCCTCCCGGGCAGCGATATATAAGTAGATATCGCTCCATAGAAAATAATCCAATGCAGGATATTTATAATCGAATTCAACATCGAATTGAAGGGTTGCTAGATGGTCAAATGGAAAAGATTAAAGACGTTGATTGGGTAAAAAATAATCTTGCGTTTGCCTGTGAAACATATTTAGGCCATCTACGTTATGGGACTTTTGGATCCAACTCTATTGAGTCCTGCCATCCCTTTTTAAGACAAAGTAATTGGATGAGTCGAAACTTGATTTTAGCAGGTAATTTTAATATGACCAACACAAGCGAATTAATCGAGGAGTTAGTCTCTTTAGGTCAGCATCCAAAAGAACAGGCAGATACAGTAACTGTAATGGAAAAAATTGGTCATTTCTTAGACCAAGAAAACGAACGTCTTAAATCGGAAGCAGAAAAAAATATTGAGCTCAATAATATTGAAAGTTCTCAATTTCAAATTGACAACATTGATCTTCCAAGAGTAATGAAAAAAGCAGCTAAAGCGTGGGATGGGGGCTATGCCATGGGGGGCATACTGGGTCAAGGAGATTCATTTTTAATGCGGGACCCAAATGGTATTCGTCCAGCATATTATTATTTTGATGACGAAATTGCAGTAGTTGCTTCAGAAAGACCTGTTATTCAAACCGCTTTTAACTTAAAATTCGATGATGTAAAAGAAGTTCCTCCAGGACATATGATATGGACCAAAAGAGATGGTACTGTTTTGATAGAAAAAATATTAGAACCTAAAAAACATCTTGCCTGTTCATTTGAACGCATCTATTTTTCTCGAGGGAATGATGGTGCTATTTATAATGAGCGAATCGAGTTAGGGCGGAGATTAGCCAAACGTGTACTCAAAGCAGCTGATAATAATTTTGAAAAAACTATTTTTAGCTTTATTCCAAATACTGCTGAAATTTCATTTTATGGTCTTGTCAAAGGGGTTGAGAGTGCTCTGAATAAACAAAAAATTGACGAGGTTTTAGAATTAAAGAATGACTTTTCAAAAGAGATTCTTCTGCCAATTTTAAACAGGAGGCCGAGAGTAGAGAAAATTGCCTGGAAAGATATTAAGCTAAGAACATTTATCGCTCAAGATGTAGTGAGAGATGATATGGTTTCACATGTCTATGACAGCACTTATAATATTGTGAATCATGATGATACTATTGTAGCTGTAGACGATAGCATTGTTCGGGGGACTACACTTAAAAAGAGCATATTGAAAATGTTGGATAGATTAGGGCCAAAAAAAATAATTATTGTTAGCTCCGCACCGCAAATTCGTTTTCCTGATTGCTACGGAATAGATATGGCGAAAATGAATGATTTCGCAGCATTCCAAGCGACCATATTATTGCTGAAAGAAAATGGGTTGACATCAATTTTAGAGAATACTTATCAGCAAGCAAAAGCTGAGCTCAAAAAAGACATGCATGATCAAATTAATGTTGTGAAAGCAATTTATGAGCCTTTTGACGATAGTGATATATCTAATAAAATTGCCCAACTACTAACTCCAGCTGATGTGAAATCTGAGGTTCAAATAATATATCAAACCGTAAAAGATCTTCATGCTTCTTGTCCCGAAAATCTTGGAGATTGGTATTTTACCGGGGATTATCCAACACCTGGAGGGAATAGGGTAGCTAATCAATCCTTTGTTAATTATGTAGAGGGAGTATCAGGACGAGCGTATTAGCAAAAAATTATTTACTCCCTTGATTTTATGATTGAATTAGGTTTAAGCATTATGTATCTTCACAATTGTGAAAATTTATACAAAAACTGGAGATAAAGGAGATTCTGGTCTTTATAGTGGCAAACGCGTTAGTAAATCCCACATAAGGCTCCACGCATATGGATCACTTGATGAGCTTAACTCTCACTTGGGCTTATTGAGAGATCAGGTCACAGCTTTAATTCATTATCCTGAAAAAGAAAAAAATATAATTATTATTCAATCTTGGGTTTTTTCATTAGGCTCCCACCTAGCTAATGATTCCAAAGAAATGATCAAAAACCTTCCCAAGGTTCAAGATGACTGGATAAATGTTCTGGAAAATGAAATAGATAAAATGACATCAGAATTAAGTCCACTGAAAAACTTTGTTCTTCCAGGAGGTAATGTTTTAGTAAGCCAAATTCATGTTGCTAGAGCTGTATGCCGTCGTGCTGAAAGATTTACCACAGAATTACAAAACTCTTTGATGACCGATGAAATTGGGTTGCCATTGCATGGTATTCCTTTGCTAAATAGATTAAGTGATTATCTTTTCACTCTTTCCCGCTGGTTTGCAATGAAATTAGGGGCGGAAGAAATACATTGGAAACCAATGTCTTAAAAAGTGCTTGTGTAGGTCCACAAAAAGAATATATTTGCGAAAAATAAGAAGCACTTAAAAACATGTATTGGACACTTGAACTTGCATCATATCTCAGTGACGCGCCATGGCCTGCCACCAAAGATGAATTAATCGATTATGCCATTCGAACTGGAGCTCCATTAGAGGTGGTGGAAAATATTCAAGCCATTGAAGAGGAAGATCAAGATGTATATGAATCTATAGAAGAAATCTGGCCAGACTACCCCTCTGATGAAGATTTTCTTTGGAATGAAGAAGAGTATTAACTTAATTAAAATATTTACTCCTTTTCTAGTGGCACAAGGATTGTAATTTTGCCTTTAAGATGATTCAAAAGCTTCTCCAAAAAATATTAGGCGATAAATCTGAAAAAGATTTAAAAGAAATACAGCCTTACGTGACAAAAATACACGCTGCCGAGCAATCCATTCAGGGGGTTACTCCCGATCAGCTACGTTTAAAAACTCAAGAATTTAAGTCTATCATCAAAGCGTCTTCCAAAGAAGAGCAAGAAGAAATAATTGCTTTAAAATCCGAAGCTGAGACAGAACCGAACTTTGAAGCAAAAGAAAAGATTTATGCAAAAATTGATGAACTGAACAAAGCAGCCATTGTGTCAGAAAATAAGGCATTAGACGAAATTTTACCCGAAGCTTTTGCTGTAATAAGAGAAACCGCTCGTCAATGGACAGCTGGCCCAATGAACGTAAATTGTACAGAAATAGATCGCTCCTTGTCTTCATCATTCAATGCAATAACTATTAATGGAGAAAAAGCCACTTGGAATAATCATTGGGAAGCTGCTGGCACTCCCGTTTCTTGGAATATGGTCCATTATGATGTCCAACTTTTTGGAGGTGCAGTTCTACATAAAGGAAGAATTGCTGAAATGGCAACAGGAGAGGGTAAAACCTTAGTTGCAACCTTACCTGTATATCTCAATGCCCTCTCTGGCAGAGGCGTTCATGTTGTGACTGTTAATGACTATTTATCCAAAAGAGATGCCGAGTGGATGGGGCCTTTATATCAATTTCATGGATTAAGCGTAGACTGTATTGATAAACATCAACCAAATAGCGAAGGTCGAAGAAATGCATATGCGGCAGATATCACATTTGGAACTAATAACGAATTTGGTTTTGATTACTTAAGAGACAACATGGCCAGAGAAGCGAATGAGCTAGTTCAACGGGGTCATAATTATGCCATAGTGGATGAAGTAGATTCCGTTTTAATCGATGATGCTAGGACTCCTCTTATCATCTCTGGCCCGACTCCTAACGGGGATAAACATGAATATAATGATCTGAAAAAATTTGTAATTGAACTTTTTAACCAACAAAAAAGTATTTCTCATGAGGCGCTTACATCTGCAAAACGACTCCTTAATGAAGGGAACAATAAAGACGCTGGATTTGAGCTTTTAAGAGCTCATAGAGCTCTTCCCAAAAGCAAAGCATTAATAAAATTATTATCTGAATCTGGGAATAAGGCTTTGCTTCAAAAGACGGAAGGTTTTTACCTTCAGAATCAAGGTAAAGAGATGAAAGTTATTGACGAGACCCTTTTCTTTGCTATCGAAGAAAAGCAAAATCAGGTAAATCTCACAGATAAAGGAATTCAACTACTTAGTGATCTCACAGATCAAAATTTCTTTGTCATGCCCGACATGTCTACTGAATTAGACATTATCAAATCATCTGATAATTCTCCATCAGATAAAGCTTCTGAAAAACAAGTATTGATTCGAGATTACAGAATCAAAAGTGAACGAATTCACTCTATGGGGCAACTTTTAAAAGCTTATGCTTTATTCGAAAAAGATATCGAATACGTGGTAATGGATTCCAAAGTGAAAATTGTTGATGAACAAACTGGTCGTATTATGGATGGTCGTCGCTATTCAGACGGGCTTCATCAAGCAATCGAAGCTAAAGAAAATGTGAAAATAGAAGCAGCTTCTCAAACATATGCTACTGTCACATTACAAAACTATTTCCGAATGTATAATAAGCTTTCTGGAATGACTGGTACTGCTGAAACTGAAGCCGGTGAGTTTTGGGAGATTTATAAACTTGACGTTACTGTTATTCCAACGAATCGACCCATTCTTCGTGACGATAGGAATGACTTAGTATTTAAAACAAAGCGTGAAAAATATAATGCGGTTATAGATGAAATAATCATCCTTCGTGAAAAAGGCAGGCCTATACTGGTTGGCACAACATCTGTTGAGATTAGTGAACTACTAAGTAAAGCGCTTAATATGCGCAAAATACCCCACCAAGTACTTAATGCTAAAATGCATCAAAAAGAAGCAGACGTCGTAGCAGAAGCTGGACGTCCTGGAACCGTTACAATTGCCACTAACATGGCAGGAAGAGGAACTGATATTAAATTATCCAAAGAAACGATAGCGGCTGGAGGGCTAGCGATTGTGGGAACAGAACGTCATGACTCCAGGCGCGTAGATCGACAGCTAAGAGGTAGATCTGGAAGGCAAGGAGATCCTGGAAGCTCTCAATTTTTCGTAAGTCTTGAAGACAATTTGATGCGTCTATTTGGCTCTGAAAGAATTGCTGGACTCATGGATCGAATGGGACATAAAGATGGTGAAGTAATTCAGCATGGAATGGTTTCTAAGTCTATCGAACGCGCTCAAAAGAAAGTTGAAGAAAATAATTTTGGTATGCGCAAAAGACTGCTCGAGTATGATGATGTTATGAATGCTCAGAGGGAAGGTATTTACAGAAGAAGAAGAAATGCTCTCTCTGGAGAGAGGTTAAAAGTAGATATTGCTAATATGGCCTATGACCTATCTGAAAATGTTATTTCTAATTCTAAATCAGCAGGAGATTTTTCTTCATACCAACTTGATATTTTCACTCTTTTTGGAATATCTCCGTCTGTGACAGAAAATGCATTTGAAAAAGTGTCCTCTAAGGAGTTATCAAAATCTACATTTGACGATGCAATGAAGTCTTACGCTTCTAGGAATTCTCAAGTAGCTTCTCATGCTTTGCCTGTTCTTGAAAATGTAATAAGAGATCAAGGAAATGAAATTGAACGGATTCTAGTGCCCTTTACTGATGGAATAAAAGGTTTACAAGTTTCAACAAACCTTCAAGATTCAGTGCTGTCTAAGGGAAAAAGTTTGATTCGTGATTTAGAAAAAAGTGTTGTTCTCTCGATGATAGATGAATCTTGGAAAGAGCACTTGAGAAATATGGATGATCTCCGTCAAAATGTACAAGGAGCCGTTTATGAGCAAAAAGATCCTTTATTAATTTACAAACACGAAAGCTTCAACCTTTTTAAAGAAATGCTTGAAGAGCTTAATAGAAAATCTATTTCTTTTCTTTTCAAAGCAAATCTCCCTAAATCAACTGAGAGCAATTCTCCTGATTCTCAAAGAGTTCAACGTGTTTCTCAGAATAAAAAACCCGCTGAGGTTAATTATACAACAAGTGGGCCTGGAAACAATGAGCAGCAAAGCTCAGGAAGTTCATTAAGAAAAAAAGAAAGCCCTCAACCAGTTACTAGCACAAAAAAATATGGACGCAATGATATTGTGATCATTACCAATGTTGCATCTGGAGAACAGAAAAGTCTTAAATACAAGGTAGCTGAAACCTTATTATCCCAAGGTTGGGTGATCCTTAATTAATCTTTAACGATTTAGCCAAGGCTTAGGGTCTTGATTTGTTGTGTTTTTCCATAATTCAAAATGGAGTGTAGACTCGCCAGTCTCAGCATCAGATGCAACTGAACCAATCTCATCTAAAATGTCAACTTCATCTCCCATTTTCACGTAAACATCCTCAAGGTTAGAATAGACTGTGAAATAATTACCATGTCTTATTAATACCACTCGATTTGCGCCAGGAATCCTAACCACTGTTGAGACTTCACCATTAAATACTGATCTGACTAAAGAACCTTTTGGTGTGCCAATATCGACCCCAGGGTTTTTTATAGAAACTCCTGATGTCCCAGGAACCGTATTCAATCCAAAATTTTGAGTGATAATTCCTCTTTTCACTGGCCATGGTAAATTTCCTTTATTGTCGGAAAAATTTTGAGCTAACGCAACTCCTTCTGGCGTTAATTCATATTCTGATATATTTGAGTTTTCGGTACTTGAATTCTTTTGACGAGCTGCGTTTCTTTGCCGCTTCAATTCGTCTTTGATGATTTTTTGAATCTGTTTCTCTAGCTTTTGCAATTCGCTACTCTTCTTCTTTATTCTGGACATAACCTGCCCTTCTTTTCTTTTTAATGCTTTAACAGCTTTTGCTTGTTCTTCTCTATCATTTAGTAAAATTTTCTTTTGTGCTATTTCTTGGGAAAGGAGATTTATTTTTAGACGCTTTTCCTGCTCTTCCTTTGCTATATTTCTTTTCTTCTTTTCTTGTAAATCATTAATCTCATCTACTTGCGTTTGTCTGAACCCCACATACTGTTTTAGAAAATATAATCTTTTTAATGCCTGCTGTATTCCATCAGAAGCGAAAATATATGCCCACGATTGCATTGGCTTACCTCTTTTTTGGGCCTCTCTTATCGCGGAGGCATATTCATTCTTAAGGATATTTATTTCTTTTTCATTCTTCAAAATCTCTTTTTGCATTTGAGAAATTTGACGTTCTGTATTCTTGATCTGAAATTGGACAGTCTTTATCAGCTCAGCACGTGCATTAACTTTTCTATCTAAAGTTCTTACCTCATTTAAGGTGAGAACTTTATCTTTTTGAGTCTTTTTTAAAAGAATATTAGCAATATTAATATCTTCCTGCAGTTGCAGTTTCCTTTGCTCAAGAGCCTCCTTTGACTTTTGAGAGTAGCCAGAAAAAGAAATTAAAAAAAGAAAACTAAAAGTCCATCCGCGCATGATGAGAAGGTATGTTAAATGGTAATTCTAAAGACTCAAGACTCTTTTTTGATTTCGCTTTGAAATTCAAACTACCATTAATTTTTGGAGTCATAATCGTTAAATCAAAACTTCCCTCATCTCGGTATTTAATCTGAAGGATTATAGACTCATGCAGTATTTCGAATTTTTGACTTAATAATTTATGATCATTTTCTGACGAAAATTCTAAGGTGATTTCACCTAATAAATTGTCTCGTTTTGCCGGAAAATTTAAGGACCAAACTTCGGAACTAAAGTCCATATTTGCCAATAAAAAATCTTCGGGCCATTCAATCGCCTCTCCTAAAAAAATATTTATAATATCCTCAACATTCAATGGAATTCCTAATTGTCTAATCCTTGAAGTTGGAACGTCTGTATACTTATTAATAATATTAGCATATCCTTTAACACTTTCATTTGTTGCCAACACTCTTGCAAGCTTTATTCCCATAAATTGATCCGAAACATCAAGCCACAGCTTGGATGGGTCGAGTAACTTTATTCTGAAATCTAATCTAACCTTGGTTTTTTGTTGATCACTAGATATTTCTCCGCTTCCTTTTAATCTGACAAAAGCTCGTTTGCTAGAATTAATTTTTGAACTAAGTCTCAATTCTGAAACAGCATCAATCATTTTTCTCCTTGCGGGCTCTTTCATTACTGTATTATTTTCTATTCTCCCTACCAATCCACATCCTGAGACAAGAAAAATGAAAAAGCCAAGAATAAAGAATGATCTTACGGTCTTCACAATACTACAAATTTACTGCTTCGTAGAGCCATTGATTACTTTTTCAATTTGATCTTTCTTAATACCATGATCCAATGCATGCTGGTAATATAGTTGATACAGTTCTCTTTGACCTGTTAGTTTAAAAATAGCCGCAGCATGAAGACATGTTTCCGAATTTTTTTGTCCTCCGTTTTCTAAGCAAAATTTAATTCTCTCTTCGGCTTCAGGGTATTTCTCCATTTTATATAAAATGAAAGCATAGGTATCCAAAAATGTTGGGTCATTTGGAAATGCTTTATTTACTTTTTCAATCATCTCCAAAGCATAATCTAATCTATAATTCAGTTTAGCTAAAAAATAGGAATAATTATTTAATGTTATAACGTCATTTGGCTTCCATTTCAATACCGTATCAAAGCAATTAGACATTTCAAATTGGTTTTCCAATTGAAAATTCATATTTCCCAAAGCATAGTAATAATCAACTAAGTATAATTGTCTTTTTTTGACAGGACTAAATCCTCTTAGTTTGGAAATACCGTGTTTCGCCTCCTCTACTGCAATTTTCAAGTTTTGATTTTTATATTCTGCGTTAGCGAGCATCAAGGAAAACAAAGGGTTTTTAGAGTGATTTATCGAAGCTTCTTGAGCGTCATTTATCATCCAATGAATTGAGTCTAGTTTTTCATCAGCTAAAAGTATACCCTGCCTTAACTCCCACATATCTCCATCCGGCAAGCTTACAGCCTTTCGCCAAAGATTTCGTGCGTTCATCCATCTTGATTGTTGAGCGGCAATATCGCCAGAAATAGCATAAGCTTGAGGTTCATTAGGATTGGCTTTTATGTTCCACTGTGACCATTTGAAAAGTAATTCCCACCCTTGAGTCGAAGAGCTCCCTATTAGTCCTTTCATTGCATTTGCGATTACTGAAACTTTAACATCGATTTTAACATCTGCATCCTTAGCCAACCTCTTGAAATATATTCCAGCAGTGTCTTTTTTCCCAAGTGCAAATGAGGCCTCTATAAAAGCTATTTTAATTGGTAGGGCGTCAGGGTATTGATTAACTAATCCTTTAAGAGCTATATATGACTCATATTGCTGACCAATTTTATTCAATGTGTTAATATATAATAATGATCCATTTATCTCATTTCCCGATTTGTGCATGTAATTTTCAACATAAGTTAAAGCACTATCTACTTGCCTCAGTTGTAAAAACACATTCCTTATAGCGTTAGTAGTTTGATAATTGTCTCCAAAGAAAAGTTGACTTTTTTTAAGAAAATATAATGCTGACAGCTTATCATTTATTCTCCACGAGATATTAATGCATTCTGTCAAAATACTATAGTCTATTGTTCCTGAACATATTAGCAATCGGCCAATGTAAAGGGCTGCTTCGGAACTTCCAGCAGTTGAGTATAAAGAAAATAACCTTTGAAGTGAAGAAATATTTAATTCCCGTTTACTTAATTGAGACTCAACACGAGATTCCATTCTTAAAAAAAACTTGTCCGCTGTCTCTTTTTCTCCCTTACTTAATGCAGAAGAAACTTTTGCGAAAAGGCGATTAAATTTTGTGTCTTCTGTAATATTAACGAGAAAATCATCACATATATTGACGTTTGAACCTTGGCTAAATCCGTTTATCGAACCGAAGAAAAAAGTTAGAAATAGAATTAACTTCAATTGAGGTTTCATACTTTAATCTCCATTCTACAGAAATCTCCAAGATTTAGAGAATTGAACTCACCATCAACGAATGCATTTTGTCCAATCATAGAATTATTTAGTTTAATGTCTTTTAATTCACTATTCTCTCTAATTATCGAATCTCGAATTTTACAATTGTTTAAAATTACTCCTGATGAAATACTTACATGAGGGCCCACTGTTGAATTGATCAACTTAACTCCAGAGCCTATATAACATGGATGAATGATTTTTGAATTTTGCAAAATGACATCTGAGGATATAATATCTTCTTTGTCTTTAACAAATTCTATAATTTGTGAATTCGTCTTGATAAGAATGTCTTTATTTCCGCAATCCATCCATGAATCCACTTCTGCTGGAATCATTTTTAAACCTTGTTTTCTCATGTTTTCAAGTGCGTCCGTAATTTGAAACTCGCCTCCTTGTTTAATATTATTTTCAATCAGATATTGAAGTTCTCTTTTCAGCTTAACTCCATCTTTGAAATAATAAATGCCAATTATTGCCAAATCACTTACAAAACTCTTTGGTTTTTCAACAAAATCAGTAATTATTCCCTTATTATCGAGCTTAATTACACCATAAGCATCTGGGCTTTTTACTTTTTTCACCCAAATAGCAACATCTGAAGTTAAGTCAAATTGGAATTTTGCACGAAATAACGTGTCAGCAAATGCAACTACAACCGGACCGTCTAGAACCTCTTTTGCGCAATAAATTGCGTGTGCGGTTCCGAGTGCCTCTTTTTGATGACAAATCACCCCTTCTGCACCCACATCTTTAGCGACATTTAGTAGCATTTCTTCAATATCATTACCAAAATCACCGATAATAAAGGCTATTTGATTTAATTCCGCACCTAATGTTTCAGCTATATCTTCCACCAATCTTTTAACTATAGGCTTACCAGCAATTGGGATTAAAGGCTTAGGAGTAGATAAAGTATGTGGCCTTAACCTTGAGCCTCGACCGGCCATAGGAATTATAATGTTCATTTTTTAAAATTTAGATAGTCCAACAATTGTTAAGTTAAATCAATACCGTCCACTATGGCCAAAGCCACCTTCTCCGCGCAAAGTTTCATCTAAAGTCTCTGATTGATTCCATTCAAATCGCTCAAATTTATTAATTATCATTTGGGCAATACGATCCCCAGATTTAATCAAAAAAGGTTCCTGCCCGAGATTTATTAATATTACGCCTATATCCCCTCTATAGTCTGCATCAATTGTCCCGGGAGAGTTTAGTACTGTAACACCATGTTTAATAGCAAGTCCCGAACGAGGTCGAATCTGAGCCTCATAGCCTGGTGGAATTGCAATTTTAATTCCTGTCGACACAATACATCTTTGACCTGGATTTATTGATATCTCTTCTGCTAAGTCTGCCCGAAGGTCCATTCCTGCGCTATCCTCTGTAGCAAATTTTGGCAATTCATTAGGTGAACTATTAACAACTTTGATTTTCATAATTGGATGTTTAATTTAAACTTCTCATCAGAAATTTTCTTTCTGAAAAAAGAACAATGGAGATCATAATCAACATTGCGCCATAGGAATAAATATAATTGCTCATATTTTCTGAAGCTATCCAGCCTAAAATAATTGCTGAAGTCAAATACAATAGTATTTTCCCAAAATCATAAGGAACTTTATATGATAACTGCCCTAATGTTAATGACATTATAGTCATTAACATGTAGCTAATTAACGTAGTCCATGCCGCGCCCTCAATTCCAATAATTGGTATTAAAGTAATATTGCCAATTACTGTTATTGCAAAGCCTATAATGGTAATGTAGAAACCGATTTGGGTTTTGTCGGTTAATTTATACCACATAGATATTTGTGTATTCATCGATAGGAAAACATTTGCTAATAACAGTATGTATAAGAGTGGTAAAGCCTCCCAATATTTTGAATCAATAAAAAATTTAATTCCATCAAGGGATGCAAGTACCGATACCATGCCAATACATAAAATACCTGTAAATAATCTTAATACTTCGGCTAATTGTTCTTTTCTATTCTTTGATTCTTTGAAGAAAAAAGGTTCAGCTGCGTATCGAAAAGCTTGATTAAATAAAATTATAAAAATGGAAAGTTTGTATACTGCCGAATAGGTTCCAACTTCCTGCTTAGCTGATGAAACAGGCATGAGGTATTCAATAAAAAAACGATCTGCCATTTCATTTGCAATTCCTGGAAGACCAGCAAGTAATAATGGAATTCCAAATGCCATCATTGTCTTCCAAATACCAAAATCAAATATTCTTTTTACAGCGAAAAATTCAGGTAATAAAAGTAGTATCATAAAGCCACTGGCAATAAGATTTGCAAATAGCACCCAACCAACTTGCCAATCAGGTAGCTTATATCCCATATTCGGCAGGATTAAAAAAATGGCGTAGCACAAAATAAAATTTACTGCAATCTGACTAATCTTTATAAAAACAAACCGTTTTGCCCTTCTTTGGGACCGAAGACGAGCAAAAGGAACTGCAGAGATTGCATCCATGGCAACAATCCAAGACATCCAAAGAACTAGGTAAGGTCTATTAGGCATGTGTATCAGTTCCGAAATAGGGATATAGAAAATGGAAAATATTGTCAAGAAAATAATTGTAGTTATGAGTAAAGACCACATTGCTGTCGAATAAACTCTGCGCTCCTCATTTCCATTTTTTTCACTTATCCGAAAATATGCTGTCTCAAAACCATATGTTAAGATGACCATTAAAAAAGCGATTGAAACATAAAGAAGTGAATTCACCCCGTACTCGCTCTTAGATAAAACTATTGTCAAAAGAGGGGTTAAAGCAAAATTTAATAACCGGGCAATAATGCTACTCAATCCATAAAGAGCTGTATCGCTAAGGAGTCTTTTCATAGTTGCCATAAATCAAAGATACGAGGTCTATTTAGGTGTGTGCGGAAATAATTAAGTAATACCTTTATAGCTTGGATCCATACTTTATCCCTTTTTTAAATGCAAAGACACTAGAAGATCGTTATTCTAAACTCTCTGAATTCCTTCACAAAACTCCAATATTAACGTCTAATTCGATAAACTCAGAATGCGGGGCTTCTCTATTTTTCAAATGTGAGAATTTTCAAAAATCTGGAGCCTTTAAGATGAGGGGAGTAAGCAATGCTATTTATGAATTACTAAAGATGAAAAATAAACCAAAAGGTGTCATTGCTCATTCATCCGGTAATCATGGCCAGGCTTTAGCTTGGGCAGCAAAGCATAATAATATCGAATGCGTAGTAGTGATGCCGCGAAATGCTTCTAAATTTAAGAAAAAAGCAGTTTTAGCTGCTGGAGGAGAGATCATAGAGTGTGATTCTAACATATCCTCTCGAATAAATACAGTAAAAAAATTTTGTGAAACTTCCGGATTTATAGAAATTCATCCAAGCAATCAACCTTCAGTAATATTAGGTCAAGGTTCCGCAGCATGGGAGTTAATGACTGAATGTCATAAAAACAATATTAAATTAAGCCATGTAGGCATCCCCATTGGCGGGGGAGGGCTAGCTGCGGGAACAGGATTTGCTGTCTCAATTTGGAATAAAACTCATGGCACTTCAATCAAAGTTTTTGCCGGTGAACCTGAGGGAGCAAATGATGCATATCGAAGTTTTTACTCAGGTAAAATAGAACATAATAAGGATCCTAAAACTGTCGCTGATGGATTAAGAACAGAATTAGGAAATATAAATTTTCCAATTATCCAAAAAACAATTGATGCCATTTATTTAGTTTCAGATACCGAAATTCTTGAGGGACAATTAAAGTTAGCAGAGAGGCTAAAATTGATTATAGAAACTAATTGTTCCCCACCGTTTTCTGCTGTGTATAAAAAGCCTCAAATATTTAATAATAAGACTATTGGTATAATTCTATCCGGTGGAAATATTGATTTAAGAAATAATTCCTGGGGTAGCTAATTAAAATCATGAATTAGAATCTGAAAAATAGAAAACGCCGCATTTTCAGCGACGTTTTACAACCCTTGATGAATCCTTCTTATTGTTAGAATTCACCACAAATATATTTAAAAAATTGACTTATTGTATAAATCACCTTAAGTTTTTTTAGATTGAATTTTGATAATCTATTTGAAATGATTTCCATTTGATCTAACAATTTTAAATTCATCTCATGAAAATATTGAGTTTATAGACCAATATGCTTTAAGTCAAGCAGCAAATTCGGTACTTTTGTTGGTAATGAGCTCTACAAATAAAAAAATTGAATCCAATGCGCCGTTGCCGGTTGGTTCATATCCGATGACACGGCGAGTGGGAAATCTGATTTTTATGTCTGGTGTCGGTCCGCGAAAACCTAAAAGTGGAACAGACCAATCCTCTGTGCCAGGTTTAGTTATTAATTCTCATGGAGAAATTATCGATTACGATTTCACACAACAGGTTCATAGCGTTTTTGCTAATATCAAGACCATACTAAAAGAGTCCGGGTGTAAATGGTCGGACCTTGTGGATATAACAGTTTATCTAACAGATATGAAGCGTGACTTCGCTGAATTCAATAAAATTTATTCGGAGTACTTTGAAAAAACGGACAATAGACCATGTAGGACTACAGTAGAAGTCCTTTCACTTCCAACGCCAATAGCAATCGAACTAAAGTGTATAGCCTCACTATGAGCATATTATTTTCTGAACGTGGCCCTTTAAATCTTTCTGAAACTCAACAAAACATATTGAAGTTTTGGAAAGATAACGATGTGTTTAAAACGTCAATACGCAAAGATTCTCCAAATTTTGTTTTTTACGAAGGTCCTCCTTCAGCTAATGGACTTCCTGGGATACATCACGTAATGGCCCGTGCCATCAAAGATGTTTTCTGCAGATATAAAACTCAAAAAGGGTTTAAAGTTGAAAGACGAGCTGGCTGGGATACTCATGGATTACCTATCGAACTTGGTGTTGAAAAATCTCTAGGAATTACTAAAGAAGATATTGGTGTAAAGCTCACTATTGAAGAATATAATGCAGCTTGTAAGGATGCTGTTATGAAATATACAGACATTTGGAATGATCTGACCGAGAAAATGGGTTATTGGGTTAATACTGAAGACGCATATATCACTTACAGGTCTAAATACATGGAGTCGGTTTGGTGGCTTCTATCCGAAATTCATAAAAAAGGTTTTCTATATAAGGGTTATACTATTCAGCCTTATTCACCTAAAGCGGGAACCGGATTAAGTTCACATGAACTGAATCAGCCTGGTTGTTATCGAGAAGTTAAAGACGTAAGTGCAACAGCTCTATTTAAAATAATTTCATCTAAAAAAAGCTTATCTCTTTTTGGTGATTCTAGCGTTCATTTTATGGCATGGACAACTACTCCTTGGACATTGCCCTCAAATACCGCTTTAACAATAGGCAAAAAAATCAAATACAGCAGAATTTCCACCTACAATCCTTACACCAAAGAACCTCAAGAGGTAATAATTGCAAGTGATTTGATATTTCATTACTTCCGAAAAGAAGACGAGAATATTTCTGATCTTCCAGAAGGCAAAGTGTTGCCGTGGCAAAAACTATCCGAGCATCTTGGTAAAGAATTTATTGGATTCAGATATGAGCCCTTATTGCCTTATGCAGAGCCATATGAAAACCCTGAGAATGCCTTTAAAATTATTCCAGGTGATTTTGTAACAACTTCTGATGGAACCGGTATTGTTCATACGGCTCCAACATTTGGTGCCGATGACGCTCGAGTTGCCAAAGAATTTGGTGTTCCACCAATGCTCGTTATAGATAATTCTGGAAACCCTGTTCCTCTCGTTGATTTACAAGGCCGTTTTATTGACTGCATGGGAGATTTAGCTGGTCAATATGTCAAAATAGAATATTATTTAGATGATGAACGGCCAAAACTGAGCGTAGATGAGCAAATAAGTATTCAACTAAAAAAAGAAGGAAAAGCATTTAAAATTCAGAAATATTCTCATAGCTATCCGCATTGTTGGAGAACTGATAAGCCAATTCTTTACTACCCCATGGATAGTTGGTTCATAAAAACAACAGCAATTAAGAAGCAACTGCAAGATTTGAATAAGGAAATTCTATGGAAGCCGGAATCAACAGGAACAGGCCGATTTGGAAATTGGTTAGAAAACTTGAACGATTGGAATTTAAGTAGGAGTAGATATTGGGGAATCCCATTACCTATATGGAGAACAGAAGATGGTAGCGAAGAAAAAATAATAGACTCAATTCATACATTAAAACAAGAATTGCAGAAAAGTGTAGTTGCCGGACATATGAACTCAAACCCATTAGAATTATTTGTAGCGGGTGATTTTAGTGATGAAAATTATTCACAAATAGATCTCCATCGACCACATGTTGATAATTGGATATTAACCTCTTCAGTTGGAGAAGCAATGTATCGAGAAACGGATCTCATTGACGTTTGGTTTGACTCTGGCGCAATGCCTTATGCGCAAATACATTATCCATTTGAAAATAAAGACCTGATTGATTCAAAAAAAGAATTTCCGGCTAGCTTCATCGCTGAAGGCGTAGATCAAACGCGCGGGTGGTTTTTTACAATGCATGCTATTGCTGGTTTAGCTTTTGATTCTGTGGCCTACAAAGCTGTAATCTCTAATGGTCTGGTGTTGGATAAAAATGGACAAAAAATGTCTAAAAGATTAGGTAACGCTATTGATCCATTTCAAGCAATAAATGATTATGGTGCTGATGCTTTAAGATGGTATATGATTACCAATTCTCAACCTTGGGATAACCTAAAGTTTGATTTTGCTGGCGTAAAAGAAATTCAAAGAAAATTTTTTGGCACACTTCATAATTCCTACAGCTTCTTTTCTCTTTATGCAAATGTTGATAGATTCGACCCTTTAGCTGAGGCAGTTTCGCAGAACAACCTTTTAGAAATAGATCATTGGATTTTATCGAAATTAAATAGTCTAATCAAAGAGGTTACTGAGAAATTAGATGATTTTGAGCCAACTAAAGCATTTCGTCCTATCAGTGATTTTGTTCAAAACGAGTTGAGTAATTGGTATGTTCGTCTTTGCAGACGAAGATTTTGGAAAGGCGAAATGGGGCAAGATAAACTGGGGGCTTATCAAACTCTTTACTCATGCTTAACTACTATCGCAAAGCTTATTGCCCCAGTTGCGCCCTTTTATGCCGATCAACTTTATCAAGATTTGACAAAAACCTCGCGTTCTGTTCATTTATCTGATTTTCCTGTTTCTAACGAACTAAAAATTCGTAAAGATTTAGAGAGGAGAATGTCGCTAGCTCAATTAATGAGTTCCTTGGTTTTAAGCATCAGAAAAAAAGAAGGCATCCGAGTTCGTCAACCCATATCAAGAATAATTATTCCTGTATTTAGTGGCTCTCAAGAAAATGATATTTTGGCCATAAAGTCCCTAATTCTCTCAGAAGTAAATGCAAAAGAAATTAAATTGATAAAAGAAGATTCGGGAATTTTTGTAAAACGTGGTAAGCCGAATTTTAAAACACTCGGACGCAAAGCAGGAAAGGCAATGAATGAAGTTGCTGAAGCAATAAGAATTCTTTCTCCAAAAGAATTAAAAACCCTTGAAGAAAACCATAATCTAGACTTGAAATTATCCGCTTCAGTGTTTAAAATAACTAATGAAGATGTTGACATAACCACAGATGATATACCGGGAATGGCTGTTGCCTCAGAGCAAGGTGTCACTATAGCGGTAGATCTAAAATTAAGTCCAGAACTCATTCAAGAAGGATTAGCTAGAGAAGCTGTAAATCGTATTCAGACAATCCGAAAAGAGCAAAACTTTGATATAACTGATAGAATTAATTTGTGGGTAAATGGTGATTTAAAAATTATTAACGCCATTAAAGCACACTCGAATTATGTCTCGAGTGAGGTTCTCGCTATTTCGCTAAATTACAGCTCTTCTATTCCGAATGACGTAATTGTTTCTCAAGTAGAGCTTGATGGACACGATATGATTTTCGGACTTAAAAAATGATCATTTCAGCGTATATTTAAATTTCAAGTATGTATTATTTCTGAATACCTTAAGCTTATTTGATTATATTCGGCGACAAGTAGTTTTTCAATACAATTATGGAAAAAGAAAAAATAAGATATAGTGATAAAGAGCTTGAAGAGTTTCGAGTTCTTATTCAAAGTAAAATTGACAAAGCTGAAGAAGATTTACACATTCTTCGTGAGCAGTTTACAAATAATATGGATAATGGAACAGAAGACACTGCTCCTAGCTTTAAGAGCTTTGAAGAAGGGTCTGAAACCATGAGTAAAGAAGCTAACGCTCAGTTAGCATCTCGTCAAGAAAAATTTTTACGTGACCTAAGAGCTGCTTTAACTAGAATTTCAAACAAAACATATGGAATTTGTAAGGTTACTGGTAAGCTTGTTGAAAAAGAACGCCTCAAGCTTGTTCCTCATGCAACTATGAGCATGGAAGCCAAGTTAAAACAAAGGTGAATAAGGCTCTACGCCTTCCATTTATCATTTCAATTTGTCTGGTTTTTCTAGACCAGGCATCGAAATTATGGATCAAATCAAACCTTGCATTAGGGGAAAGTATTGTATTAACTGAATGGTTCCAACTCCATTTTACAGAAAACCCGGGAATGGCTTTCGGTATTGAGTGGGGAGGCATTATTGGGAAATATATTCTAAGTTCGTTTAGAGTTATTGCAATACTTGGAATTCTTTGGTACATGTTTCGACTTGCCAAAGGAGGCGCTAGGCAATTTGTTCTAATCTCATTCGGTGTTGTTCTGGCTGGCGCACTTGGTAACGTTTTAGATAGCTTATTTTACGGTTTAATATTTGATAAAGGTTTGGTTTATAATGAACATTATAATCAATGGGTAATGTATTCTGGAGTTGCAGAGTTCAATACTATTGGTTATGCTCCAATGCTTTTAGGTAATGTTGTAGATATGCTTTACTTCCCGCTTTGGAAAGGGGTCCTACCCTCATGGATTCCTATATGGGGCGGTGAATACTTTGTTTTTTTTCGCCCTATTTTTAATGTGGCTGATTCATGCGTGACTATTGGCGTGATTCTTTTGTATTTAAGTTCAAGAAAAGCTGAAAATTGGGGAAATTCTAAATAGAAATATAGAAGTTCATTCGTAATGAAATACCTAATTATAACTTTTTTCTCCTGTCTAAGCATATGTGTAAAAGGTCAAATTGAACCTTTCAATTTTATTCATAAAGAAGTTGAAATTCGTTTGATGAAGGACATTGAGTTCTTGTCCTCTGATGATCTTTCTGGCAGGCTTCCTGGTACGCCTGGTGCAAATTTAGCTTCAGAACATATACAGGACGCTTTCCAGCGGGTTGGTTTAAAACCATTATTTAATGAGGGTTATAAGCAAGCATTTGATATCCCAAGACCAACGGAAATTCAAAAGAACAGAAATTATATAGTAATCGCTAAAGACACTCTCTATTTAGGCAAAAAACTATACATTTCTCCTTACTCCTTGACAAAGGATTTTATTGGAGAAGTCGTTTATGTTTCACACGGAATTCACAGTGATTCAATTAATGATTATAAAAGCATTTCAGAAATCTCATTGGATGGCAAATTAGTCTTAATAGAATTAAATGTTCCCAAGAATAAAAAGAAAAGAGCTGGAAATCAATCAAAAATTTTAAGCCGTATTAAAGAAGCAAAAAAAAGAGGCGCGAAAGATATTATTCTGCTTTCAAAGAGAAATAATAGAAGAGATGAAATCTCAAAGTATACTTTTTTAAAGCTGAAAGAAGCCGGTGCCAATGTCTCTATGATTTTTGGGAAAAAGTGGTCAAATAAAATTCATAGAAGTAAAAAACCGATAATTATGGTGACCAAAATTTCGAAGCGTAATGATGAAGGGTTTAATATAGGTGGAATGCTTGACTTGGGTGCGGAGAATACTGTTCTTATTGGAGCACATTATGACCACCTTGGAAAAGGAGAGTACCATGGTAGCAAGGAGCTCTCCGGTCGAATCTATAATGGTGCCGACGATAATGCAAGTGGTGTTAGTGTTATGCTGGAAGTACTAAATCAATTAAGTCTTAATTCTGACTTGCAAAAGAGTAATGTGATATTTCTTGCTTTTTCAGGAGAAGAAGACGGGTTAATTGGTTCAAAGCACTTTGTTAAAAACTGTCCTCTCGACCCTAATACAATTTCACAGATGATAAATATTGATATGGTTGGTCGGTTAAATAATTCTGATTCACTGACAATTTATGCAACATCAAGTGCATTAGAATGGAGAACCATTATTAATGATTTACCTAAAACAGAAATCAATATTAAAAATGTGCCAGAGATATTTCCAAGATCTGATCACTATGCATTTATCGATGCTGGCATTCCAGCTATAATGTTACATACTGGAATTCACAAGGATTATCATTCCCCAAGTGATGATTTTGAGAAAATTGATGGCCCAGGCCTTGTGAAAATAACAGAAGTTGTTCTCCAGATATTACAAAACTTAAATAAATTCCCTCACTTCAAATACCAATCAAGCCTACTCTAAAATAAAATATCGTCTATGAAGAAAAACAGTTCGATAGCAATTTTAGGAAGTGGTTCATGGGCAACTGCTCTGGTCAAACTTATTAGTCAAAACTGTGATAGTTTAGGTTGGTGGATTCGAGACGAAGCTTCCATTATTCATATTGAACTTCATCAGCATAACCCTAAGTATCTTACAGATGCAGAACTTGATGTTGATAAAATCAACATAGACAGCGACATACTAAAGATTGCAATGAATGCTGACATATTAATATTAGCTATTCCCTCGGCATATGTTGTAGACGCTATCTCTCCTTTAAAGAAAATAATTAAAGATAAATTAGTCATTTCAGCAATTAAAGGAATTGTTCCTGAAACTCATCAAACAGTTGGGGATTATCTTCATTCAGAATTCAATTTAACTTACAATGATTTTGGAGCGATTTTAGGGCCGTGCCATGCTGAAGAAGTTGCGCTTGAAAGGCTTTCATATTTAACCGTAGCATCTCAAAATAAAGGGCTCTCTAAGTTAATCTCAAAAAAACTTGGATCAGCTAATATCCAAACCAACCGCACTGAAGACATTCACGGGGCCGAGTATGCCTCAATTCTTAAAAATATTTACGCTCTTGCCGCCGGTATTTCTCAAAGTCTGGGCTACGGAGACAATTTTCAAGCCGTACTCGTATCAAATTCTATAAGAGAAATGAAGCGTTTTATAAAAGCAGTCAGTCCATTAAAAAGGGACATTTCCAAAACCGCATACTCTGGTGACTTATTTGTAACTATGTATTCTCCTTTTAGCAGAAATCGAACACTGGGTGGATTAATTGGTAAAGGATATACCGTTCGTTCCGCAATATTAGAAATGAGTATGGTCGCTGAAGGATACTTCGCCACAAAGCACATTCGAGGAATAAAAAAATCCAAAAATGTCAAAATGCCGATTGCTTCAGCTGTATATAAAATACTTTATGACGAGAAATCTCCTAAAAAAGTACTTCAAGAGTTATCTGAAAAGCTGAGCTAACCAATTATGGATTTGTACTTTTACCATTATTAAATAAAATTAAAATGACTTTAAGCATTTTTTTAGGAATGATCGGCCCATGGCAAATTGTCTTGATTCTCGCTATAGTCTTATTATTATTCGGAGGTCGTAAGATCCCTGAATTGATGAAAGGGCTTGGTGGAGGACTTAAGGAATTTAAAAAAGCCGTCAAAGAAGAGGACGACGACGAAAACGATTCGGCGGAAAAAAAAGCGTGACTCAAATTAATCTAAGTGAGCTTCAGTCGGCAATAACTGCCGGAAAAACCTCTTGTGTTCAAGAGGTAAAATATTTTATTGATCTAGCTCATGAAAAATCTGATCTAAACATTTTTATCGAACTTTTTGAGGATTCTGCCATTTCTAAAGCCGTGGAGGTAGATAGAAAATTTATGAATGGGAATTCAGGTAAGTTGGCTGGAATGATAATAGCAATCAAAGATAATTTATGCTATGCTGGTCATAAAGTCAGTGCAAGTTCTAAAATGTTAAAAGATTTTGAATCACAATTTAATTCCACTGTGGTGCAAAAACTATTAGATGCTGATGCCATCATTATAGGACGAACCGGGGGAGATGAATTCGCAATGGGATCTTCTAGCGAAACCTCTTTTTACGGGCCTGTCAAAAACCCTTTAAACCCTTTAATGACACCAGGAGGGTCCTCCGGGGGTTCAGCTGCTGCAGTTGCAGCAGGGCTCTGTCACGCCTCTCTCGGTTCTGATACCGGGGGTTCAATTCGGCAACCAGCAGCTTTCTGTGGTGTTTATGGAATAAAGCCCACTTATGGTAGAGTCTCAAGACATGGTGTTATTGCATATGCCTCATCTTTTGATCAAGTTGGACCGATAGCATCTTCTTTGGAAGATTTAGCCATCATAACAGAAGTTATTTCTGGTAAAGATGACTATGATACAACATGTTCTGAGTTGGAAGTACCTAAAATGCTTGATGTAAAAAATAAAAAAAAGACGCTAAGGCTTGGGTACTATAAAAGCATGATAGATTCACCAGCTCTTGATCCTGAAATTCGTCAAAAATTTATAGAGACAGTAGAGAAATTAAAGCTCTCCGGTAACAAAATTGTAGAATTAGAATTCCCGTTTTTCGACAGCTTAATCCCGATATATTATATTTTAACAACAGCAGAGGCAAGTTCAAACTTAGCGCGGTATGATGGGATTCATATAGGTCACAGAAATTCAAATTTTACAGATCTCGAGTCTCTTTATAAAAAGTCCCGAAGTGACGGTTTTGGAGAAGAAGTGAAACGCAGAATCATGCTAGGCACATTTGTTTTAAGCAGCGGATATTATGACGCATTTTATGGAAAAGCTCAAAAAGCGAGAAGAGTAGTAAGAGACTCAACCATCAAGGATCTTGACGGTCTAGATGGAATAATTGGCCCAACAACACCAAGCACAGCATTTCCCCTGGGTCAAGAGTATGCTGATCCTACGATACTTTATTTGGAAGATATGTTTACCGTTCAGGCTCCCCTTTCTGGCATACCCGCTATTTCAATTCCAATAGGCACTCACAGCAATGGATTGCCGTATGGAATGCAAATCATGGGATCTAATTTTGACGAACAGTCTATTTTTGCGATCGCAAAAGTTATTGAATCAGTAAATTAAATGATTCGGTTATATTTTGTTTTTTTTGTAATTTTTTCACTGCCAGTAAATGGGCAAAATAGAAATGTCGACAGTATCCAAAAAGATGCAACTCCGGAAAAAATCGATTCTGCTTACATCCATTTTGTTCTTAATAAATGGGTTGAAAATTATTTGTTACACGAATTTGATCAGCCCAGTAATAACAGTTTAGGAATCCGTCAATTACATGATTCTATTCTTGCCCAAAGAATAAAGAAATTAGATGATAATACCCCTTTAGATCTCAGGTTAACGGATGAAGTTCGAAATATTATCAAATATTATCTTGGGCAAAACTTTGATTTTGTTAAAAATCTTAAATCCCGTTCTGAATTCTATTTCCCATTATTTGAATCTGTTTTAGACCAATATGGATTGCCATTAGAATTAAAATTTATACCAATAATCGAAAGCGCACTTAACCCAAAAGCAAAGAGTAAAGCTGGCGCGACGGGTCTTTGGCAATTCATGTATGCTACCGGAAAAATGCAGGGTCTTGAGATTAGCTCTTATGTTGATCAACGGATGGATCCATTTCTATCCACAGATGCGGCATGTCGATACTTTAAGAAATTATATGACTTATTTGGTGACTGGGGATTAGCTATTGCCGCCTATAATGCTGGGCCTGGAAATGTGACTAAAGCCATTCGAAATTCCGGTGGGGGGAAAAACTTTTGGGAGATTCGTCCCTATTTACCCAGAGAAACGGCTAATTATATTCCTTCTTTGATTTCTGCCATATATGTGATGAACTATTCCGGCACACATGGGGTTGTCAGCACAGATCAAAAAATTAACTATTTTCAAGTGGACACTATTAAAGCAGAAAAAGGAATACACTTATTCGATATTGCATATTTGCTATCAATTGATTCGTCCATTATTAAAGATTTAAACCCCCAATACAAACATCAGTATGTACCTCCTCCAAAAAATAATATTCCGTATATTTTTTATATTCCAAAAAATAAAATGATGGAACTTTCTTTTGTCGCTGACTCTCTTTATAGAATGACATCCATAAGATTACAAAAGACTCCTTTACCTCCTCCTTGGAAATTGGCTTCAGGAAGAGTTCATATTGTCAGAAGTGGCGACACTCTCGGTGAGATAGCTGAAAAATATAATTTAAAAGTTAGGGATATTAAGCGTTGGAATAATCTAAGAAGCACAAGAATTCGAATTGGTCAAAAATTAAAAATATAATATCTTGAAAACGATCAAAGTTGTCTTAATATTTTCTATTTTTTTCCAACCGAGTTGTAATAGCTCTGTTGATATTGATGGCGGATCCAATTCGATTTCAAAGTATAGCCTTCCATCATCAAATGGAACACATAATGAATTAACTATATTTTGCGATGATGACCTTTGGAAACTTTGTGGGCGATCATTTGTGGAAGAGCTCGCTCGCCCTGTGCTTGGGCTGCCACAAAATGAATCAAAATTTGATCTTTCGAGGCTGCCTATTAAGAGTATTTCCCAAATCACAAGAAGATCAAAGAGTATTCTTTCAATAATTGTTATACCCGACTCTAGCTCGATTATTGTGAAAAAAAATGTTTGGTCAGAGCCTCAATTAGTTATTCAAATTATTGCTCCATCAGCCAAAAGAGTAACTCAATTATTTAAATCAAATGCGACTAGACTCATTAAGCAGTTTGAGAGACATGATAATTCTATTTTACTTAGTCGTATTTCTAGAAATTCTCAAAAGAACCTTCCAGAATCCCTAAAAAAAGTGGGAATTAAGCATATGCTTATACCAAAAGGATATAAGACAACATTGGATAAAAAGGATATTAAAATCCTCAGAGCTGATACCAAAAAAAGTATTCAATACTTAATAGCGTGGTCTGCGCCTTATTTCGATAGTATATATGATACTGAAGCGGTTATCTTGTCAGAACAAAATAAATTATTAAAAAAATATTTCGAGGGAGCTGAAAATAAAAGCTTTTTAAAAATTGAAACGGATGTTTCTATTGATTTAAACTATAGTAATATAGATGGGAAGTATGTCATAGAGCAACGGGGGCTCTTCAGAACTGAGGGGGGTTTTGGGGGGGGGCCATTTGTTACATATACTTTTTTTGACGAAAAACAAAACAAAAGAATATCAATGACCAGTTTGGTATATGCTCCAAGCTCCAAAAAAAGAAAAATGATGCTAGAGCTTGAAGCTGCGCTAAGCTCTATTCGCATAAATTAGTTTATTCATTGATCTGGCAGTTGATAACTAAAAGGTAATTGCTCTCAATATCTCTAAAGAATTAATTTTCCCTAAGCTAGGGTAATGCCATTTTAAGCCCAGAACCAAACCATCAGTTATTTCTAGACGTGCTATTTTAGAAACCAATTTATTCCTATCTCTAAACCAGTCAACAAGTTCTTTTGATGTTTCTGGAGATATACAATCACTATTGGTAGGGGGGTTAGAAACGAATACTCCCTCGCGCAGGTCTAAAACATAACCATCCCCATAATCTCTAGAGTCAATATTAAAGCCAAGGTGTTTCCAGACCAATAAAAGCATCTCATTTGCAGACATCGCTAGGTTCACATTACTTGTGTCCCACCTCTCTAACATAACCATGAAATCATCAAAAAAAGCAAAGCTAGCATCTCCATTTTGGAGAGTTTTTTGCAAAATTTCTGCGGAAAAAAGACAAAGAGTCTGTCTTATGTGATTCGTTGTTAATCTATGCCAAATTTTAGCTACATCAACTTCTTTTATTTTTTCTAAACCACCATTATTACTATGATGCACTGTTGCATTTATAAAAGTCATAGGAAGCAAAACTGCCGGCCTAATTCCATTTTTATTGCTTCTAATAGAATGAATAATATATGCCTGAGGTCCATATTTTCTTGTCCACAATCTTAGAATATGGCCCTTTTCACCAACAGCTATCTTACCCAAAACAAGAGCCTTTGTTGTGTCTTTCATTTTTTTACTCGCCGCGAACAATTACTCCTTGAACAACAGTATTTAAAGTTCCTAATGGATTAGTCACCCAAAACAGATATATACCGCTTGGGGCTGGGGAGCCATCCAACCCATTAGTTGTCCAACTAAACTGTCCACCGGTTGCGGGGCCCTCAAAAATTAATCTCCCCGAAGTATTTGTCACTTTGACATAGGAACCGTCAATCAAACCTTTTATTGACATTGCACCAAAGTCTTTTGGTTCATATGGATTCGGAAAAACCTGAATATTTGAAAAATCATCAAAAGGATCGACCGCATCACTTCGATAGGAAATTAATCCCTGGCTTGTCCCTATAAACAGCTCTCCAGTTAAAGGATCGATAGCAAGTGAATTAATTCTATTTGATAATAAAGGTGAATTACTTTGAGTGAAGTGAGCTAGCGTCTCTAATCCATCATAGGAAAGCAAGAAAAGTCCACCATCCGATGTTCCAATCCACTTTCTATTAGCTCCGTCAACTGCGATAGCAAGAACATTTTCACCACTAAGCACCTTCTGAACAATGCCATTTTCCTCCACCAAAAGTGCCTGTGCATCAATACTATTTCCATTCATTGCGTTACCAGGTGTAAACGATACAACCAAACCATCGCTAGTGCCAATCCAAAGTTCATCATCTTTATCAAATACATAAGAGTTTACGGAGCTACTTGGGAGATTTCCGTTGTCAACCCCTGTTGTTAATCTTCTTAAGTTAACAGTACTCTCTTGAATCTTTACTGCCATTAATCCATTGGTTCGACTTTGTATCCAAAATACTCCATCTGACCCTTGAATAATATTTTTTATACTCAATCCATTAAATGCGCCAAGACCAAAGGCCTTCCATTGCCCGGTTGTAGGATTAAATCTGTGAAGAGGGGAATTTGATAGGGCATTTGTTACCCAAAGAGCTCCATCTTCACCCCAGCAAAGACCGCCAGTTCTAACGTCGTTTGTTGTACTTCCAGATGCGCTCATAAGAGATGAATTAGTATTGTCCCAAACAGTTTCAAGCTCACCATCTTTAAACTCCAGTACACCTTTACCCCAGCTCGAAACAAACCAATGAGAAGTATCACTGGGGTCCACAACCTTAGCTAATATATCTTTTGCGTCATTAAGTTTTTCACTACTCAAAACAGACCAATTCTCTTGATTAAAAAGGAATACTCCCTCATTGCAGTATGTGGCAGTCCATGTTGGATCAATAGCTCCGCTAAATACCTCTATCCCATGTAAGCTCGAAGAAACCTCAAAAACTGAAGAAGATGGAGGGCCTGATATTTTTCGATGCTGAACATAATCTGGATTATCTATAAAGGAAATTCCTTTACCTGCGTTTGCAATCCAGAGAACGCCATTTGATGAAATTTTTGCATCTCGAGGGCTGAAATTATCATTATTACTTAATCCTGAGCTGTATACTTGTCTTTGAATTCCAAGTGTGTCAATATATATTATGTCAAAATCTCTGATAACTAAATACCCATTATCTGTCTTTGAAATTCTTCTTACTTCAAATTTGTCTGAGTTATTTAAATACATCTCCAGCCATATGCCATCTTTTTTTAACCAAATAGCACCACTTTCATTTTTTGAAACCAAATAGTCTGCTCCTGAAATAGAAATGTCATTTACAGCTGTATCTGCCCATCTTTGGCACTGGTTCCAAGATGAAAAAAGATACAATGGATCACCCAACGATGCTGACCATAATCCCGTTTCAGCAGCAACATATAAACTATCATTATCAATATCAACATTATATGTCTCCGTGGTATTCCCATCGTCTTTTAATAAGTATGTTCCTTTTACTACACCATATAACAAATCCAATTCAACGACTCCAAACCCGGTAGCGGCAAATGCTCTATCTTCTCCATCGAAAACAAATGCATTGATCGAAGACCTACCTGGATATTTTCCGCTTTGAGGAATATCTGGTATTTCTCTTATAATATCACTATTCCACAATTCCATTAGGCCGTCCTCATAGCCTAAAAGAACGTCAATACCATTTGGAGATGATTCTATTTCTGTCAATTCCACACCATTTAGCCCGTCAACTTTCGTGAAGTCAGATATTATATTTTCGGATGAGTTGAATCTCAATAATCCATAATTACTGGCAGCCATAATTTCATCGTTTAAAATTGCTATTGAATGCGTTTCATTGAAGGGAAGGTGTGAACGCCATTGCCCAACAGGAACTCCTTGAGCACAAAGGGCCTGTGCGAAAAAACATAGGGTAAGAGTAGATATAAAGTCCAACTTCACGAGACAAAGATGCACTATCTTCGTTTTATGGCCTTCATAATATCAAATTCAACAAGTGTCTAAGCTGAAAAAAACATCCATTTTATTATTTGTTCTGTTAGTTATTTCATGTGGCAAAAAGCCGATTGTTCAAGAATTACGAACTAACAATGACGATTTATGGTGGCAAGACAGTGTACTTAGTGCTGATATTTCTATTTCTGACACATCTGCTATCTATCGAGTTTCACTCAGAATACGGCATACTACAAATTATCCATATAGCAATTTATATCTATTTCGTGATGTCCTTTCCGAAACTCAAACTGAATACCAAGACACAATAGAAATAACATTAAATAACTCAGAGGGCGCTTGGTTAGGGAAGGGAGTAGGAGCGCTTAAAACGATTAACCTTCCCTATCATAAAAATGGTGTTAAATTTCCTAGGCCAGGCGATTATCGATTTAGATTCTACCATGGAATGAGGGATGAGCCGCTAAGAGGGATAAAGGATCTTGCTCTAATTATATCAAGTGAAAAAAATAATTACTGATGGCTTCAAAAAACCTGGATAAAAAAGATTTTAGGAATTATGTTAAGTTTTTTTGGGTATTCATCTTATCGATTCCTGTATCGATAATAATTATTCTATTATTAGTAAAGATGGAGACTTTTGGAGAGCTCCCTTCAACCGAAGAAATTGTAAATCCCAAATCATATCTCGCGACTGAGATTCTCTCAAGCGACGGGAATCAAATTGGAACTTTTTTCCACGAAAACCGAGTTCATGTCGAATATCATGACCTTCCAAGCAATCTTATCAAGGCACTTATTGCGACAGAAGACGAGCGATTTCTAGAACATTCAGGAATAGACTTTAGGAGCCTTGGCAGGGCATTTATTACCCTTGGCTCCAATGGCGGAGGTTCTACTATTACACAGCAATTGGCGAAATTAATGTTTACTCCAGATCCCGCAAGAGGTTTTATTCTTCGTGTTCTCCAAAAACTTAAGGAATGGGTTATTGCATTGCAGATTGAAAGCAGTTACACAAAGCAGGAAATAATCACGATGTATCTCAATAAATTCGATTTTCTTTATCAGGCCGTTGGAATATATAGCGCAAGCAATGTCTACTTTGGTAAAACACCAGATGAATTAAATATAGAGGAGTCTGCGATGCTAATCGGAATGTGTAAAAACCCTTCTTATTACAACCCTGCTAGAGAAAAGAGGTTCAAACTAGCCTTAAATCGTCGCAATACAGTCCTAAGACAAATGGAGCGTAATAATTATATATCAAAAAATACATTAGACTCTTTAGTCTCTCTTCCTTTAGTTTTAAATTTTAATCGTCAAGGGCATGACAAGGGTTTGGCTCCGCATCTAAGAGAAAACATTCGAGCTTACATGAAAAATTGGATATCAAATAATCCCAAAGCCAATGGAGGACGTTACAATTTGTATACAGATGGCTTAAAAATTTACACTTCTATAGACAGCCGAATGCAAGTTTCAGCTGAAACAGCAGTCAAGAAACACATGAAAAATTTGCAACGTGTATTTTTTTCGCAAATTAAGAATCGTAAGGCAGGGCCTTTTTACTTTCCAGAAGACCTTTCCTTTAGCGAAGGCCAAAAAATTTTAATGCGTGCTATGCGACAAACTGGACGCTATAAAAACTCAAAGAAGGCTGGCTTGTCTGAAAAAGAGATAATCAAGATGTTCAAATCACCTATTAAAATGAATATTTTTTCACATAATGGTGATTTAGACACTCTCATGAGCCCACTTGATTCCATTGAATACTACAAAAGCATATATCAAGCAGGCTTAATAAGTATCGAGCCTCAAACAGGATTTATAAAAGCTTGGGTTGGAGGAGTTGACTTTAAACATTTTAAATACGATGCAGTAAAGCAAGGAAGAAGACAAGTTGGTTCAACGTTTAAACCCTTTGTATATGCGGCAGCAATTGCTGATAAAAAATACTCCCCATGTATGGAGGTTCCTAATATTCAGACATGTATAGACTCCGGTCAATTCGGTTTACTCGAGCCCTGGTGTCCAAAAAATTCTAGTGAAAAATATGGTGGGGTTTTAACTCTTAAAGAGGCTATTGCTGGTTCCATTAATACTGTAACTACTTTTTTAATGAAACAAATTGGGCCAAATCCAGTTTCTAATATGGCTAAGTCTTTGGGAGTAACATCTCGAATTCCTGCAGTGCCATCTATTGCTTTAGGAACTGTCGATTTGTCGATTTATGAATTGGTTGGAGCCTATACTGCATTTGGTAATAATGGACTATATACTCAGCCATTAGTAGTCCTTAGAATAGAAGATAAAAATGGTGTTGTTTTAGATGATTTTACTCCCATAACACGAGAGGTATTTTCTCCCGAGGTGGCCTATACCATGGTTAATCTGCTTCAAGGAGTTACTGAAAGCGGAACTGGTATTAGGCTAAGGCACACTGGAGGGCGTTATCGTTATAATGTTGTCACAGACTATCCCTATAGCTTTACAAATCCGATAGCAGGAAAAACCGGAACTACCCAAAATAACTCTGACGGATGGTTTGTTGGTATGGTCCCCAATTTAGTCACTGGCATCTGGACTGGATGTCAAGATAGATCCGCTCATTTTGGAACAACAGAATTTGGGCAAGGAGCAACGACTGCACTCCCAATTTGGGCAATCTATATGAAAGACCTATATGCCCAACCTAAAATCGGTATACGTGACGATGAGTTTGACAAACCGCCTGGAGCAATAAGTATTGCGTTGGATTGCAATTCATACTTGGGTCAAAAAACAGAACAATATGAAGAAAATTCAGAATATAATTAAGATTTAGAAATATGATAAGTAAAGTAATTCATAATTTAGATGAAGCCCTTGATGGGCTTGAAGACAATATGACAGTAATGTTTGGAGGGTTTGGGCTTTGTGGTATTCCTGAAAATTCAATTGCTGCAATAAGGAAAAAAGGCACCAAAAATTTAACATGCATCTCAAATAACGCTGGCATTGACGGTTTTGGGCTTGGTCTGCTGCTTGAAAATCATCAAATCAAAAAAATGATTAGCTCGTATGTCGGAGAAAACGACGAATTTGAACGTCAGATGCTTTCCGGCGAGCTAGAAGTTGAACTCATTCCTCAAGGAACACTAGCTGAGCGTTGTCGTGCTGCGGGCTCAGGAATCCCTGCATTTTTTACCCCAGCTGGTCATGGTACTGAAGTCGCAAAAGACAAAGAAGTTCGAGTTTTTAATGGGAAACCACATATCCTAGAGCATGCCTTTAACGCATCATTTGCTTTTGTAAAGGCTTGGAAAGGTGACGAAACAGGAAATCTTATTTTTAAAGGCACTGCCAGAAATTTCAATCCGTCTATGGCTATGGCCGGGAAAATAACTGTTGCTGAAGTAGAGGAACTTCTTCCCGCCGGTAGCTTAGAGCCAAACGCAATACATATACCAGGTGTTTTTATTCACAGAATTTTCAAAGGGAGTGTCTTTGAAAAAAGAATAGAACAACGAACTGTTTCCAAGCATAACTAAACAGAATAATCATGGCATTAGATAAAAATGGAATTGCAAAAAGAATTGCTAAGGAACTAAAAGATGGTTGGTATGTAAATCTAGGAATAGGAATACCTACTCTTGTTGCCAATTATGTTCAAGATGATATCAAGGTTGAATTCCAATCAGAAAACGGAATTCTTGGAATGGGGCCATTCCCGCTTGAAGGGGAAGAGGATGCTGATCTCATTAATGCTGGAAAGCAGACGATAACCTCATTGCCTGGATCTTCTTTTTTTGACAGCTCCATGAGCTTTGCCATGATTCGATCAAAAAAAATACAGCTTACAGTCCTAGGGGCGATGGAAGTTTCAGATCAAGGAGATATTGCAAATTGGAAAATACCTGGGAAAATGGTTAAAGGAATGGGTGGCGCTATGGATCTAGTTGCTAGTGCGGAAAATATAATTGTAGCTATGCAGCATACAAATAGAAAAGGAGACTCCAAGCTACTGGAAAAATGCACATTGCCAATTACAGGTTTAAACTGTGTAAAAAAAATCGTCACTGATCTAGCCGTTTTAGAGGTTCACTCAGAATTAGGTTTTGTCTTGAGAGAAAGGGCTCCTGGCGTTTCCGTAGAAGAAATTGTTTCAAAGACAATAGGTAAATTATTTGTTCCAGATAATGTCCCTGAAATGTCCATATGAATTTAGACCCTATATTTTTTCCAAACTAATAATTTTATTGCTCATATACTTTACTACTCGAGCGTCATGGCTAATAAAAATATAACTAAAGCCAAATTTTTCTTTTAAATCATTAAGTAGATTTAATACTTGAGCTTGAACACTTAAATCCAATGCCGAAACACTTTCATCGCAAATCAAAACCTTTGGCGCCAAAACTAATGCCCTAGCAATTCCTATTCTCTGGCGCTGACCTCCACTAAATTCATGTGGGTATTTTTCTTTTACAGTTAAATCAAGCCCAACAGATATTAATAATTCATTTATTTTTTTTGAACGAAGATTCTCGTTTTCATATAGCTTGTGAACAACCATAGGCTCCATTAAAGCTTCTCCTATTGACATTCTAGGACTAAGGCTTGAAAATGGATCTTGGAAGATATATTGTATTTCCCTAGCTAATTTAATCCTATTCAATCTACTAATATTTTCAATTGGCTCTCCTCTGTATCTAATCTCTCCACCTGCTATTGATTGAAGGCCGATAATACACTTTGCAAGTGTTGATTTACCACTTCCAGAGGAACCGATAAGGCCAAGGGTTTCCCCTTCTCTTAATTCTAAAGAAATGTCATTTAAAATCAATTTATCTGAATAGTATTTTGACAGGTTTTTGATTTCTAAAATTATTGATCCTAACTCAGGAGGATTTTCTTCTGTTAAATCTGGGATTTTGTTTTTTAAAAAATCACTAACGGTAGACAGCCTCCGAGGTTTGCTTTCTTCCGGAGGCCTTGCCGCTAAAAGTCCTTTGGTATATGGCTCTTTTGGAGATAATAAAACATCATTTGACTTTCCGCTCTCAACTTCATTTCCGTCTTGAATTACCATAATAGTATCTGCAATCTGGGCTACCGATTCAATATCATGGCTTATAAAGATCAAAGACATTTTATTTTCAGCTTGTAAATCTCTGAGCAAGCTAAGTATTTCAACTGCAACTTTATTATCCAATGCCGTAGTAGGTTCGTCAGCAATAAGCAATTTTGGCTCCATTATCATTGCCATTGCTATCATAACTCTCTGGCGTTCACCACCGCTTAATTGATGCGGGTACTTTCCATAAGACCTCCTCGGTTCATTAATTTTCACTTTATTAATCCAGCTAATAGCTTTTTCTTTAGCCTGAGATTTAGATATTTTCAACGCCGAAACGGCACCCTCCGATATTTGGTCTCCAACTCTCATCGTTGGATTTAAAGCAGACATGGGCTCTTGAAATATCATTGCCCTATTTAGTCCGAAAATACCATCAATGCTTTTTAAATCCTTAACTTTTAAGTTAGACGGTAGCAGGCCCATAATTGTCAATGCGATCATAGATTTTCCTGATCCAGACTCGCCAACAAAAGCTAAGCATTTTCCTTCTTGAACTTTAAATGAAATATTCTTTACAAGTGGACCTGAGGGCCCCTCAATATTAAGCCCATTTATTTCAAGCAAAACTCTATTTTTCTGCATTAGCCTTCTAAATTGCCATTATGCAGTGGCAACGCGTCTGATTCTAAGCTCGTCTCATTAATATCTGAACCCAGTGTATCTAACGAGTTTTGAACATCAGGTTTATTTGTTTCCAAGATTAATTCTGATGGTTTACCATATTCTTGAATTGTCAACATATAAGGAGATAGTTTATCTGGGTCAGAAAATGACTTACCCCCTTGATGGCCTGTTCTTACAATAACACGATTCACGGCTGGAAGCACAATTATCCATTGTCCTAAATGACCATGAAAAGCTATATATCTATTCTCAATTCCTGAGTTCATAATAGGAGAATCCGGAACTTGACCCAGCCAAAATGACAAACCATAGTATTGATCAGTTCCCGGAGAAGTTGCTCCCTTCAAAAAAGAACTGTCTACCAGTCTCTGACCCTCCCAAATTCCATTTTGAAGAATCAACTTTCCTAACCTTCCGTAATCCCTAGCTGTTGCATTATAACAGCAATAGCTTAAGGCATTTCCGCTTTCATCTAAATGCCAAAAAGCATCAGAAACAGCACCAAGTGGAGACCATAAATTTTCAGAGGCGTAATCATATATTTTTGTCTCTGTCGCCGCTTCCAAGCAAAACCCTAAAAGAGCAGTAGCTGCTGATTGGTATTCAAATTTTACCCCAACTTCTGCTCCGATGGAGCGAGAAGTTATCGTTTTATATAAGTCGCTTCCGTAATATGCCTTCGCCTGAATCCCAAAAGGGTTATAATAATCCTCATCCCAATCCATATCTGCAGTCATACTAGATAAATTAGCTAATGTTAACATCGATCTTCCAGGTCCCTTAAGTTCTGGAATCAGATTTACAACGAGCTCATCCCACCCCGATATTTCACCGTTTTGAATAGCAATTTGCACAAGAATTGTAACTATCGATTTTGCCATTGAAAATGAATTTGTTTTTGAATCTAGGGCAACCTCGTTTTTATATTCTTCATGGCGTAACGTGTCATTTTCAAAAACTAAAAAAGCTCCTGTTTCAATCTCTGATAAAGCCATCTCTAACTCCAAAGAAGGTGCATAAGTAATATCTAAGTCCACTGGCCATGGGGATGGAGACGTAGAGTTAATTTCACCTTTTGCAAAACTTTCCCCATCAAAAATATTTGCTGTTGTATTTCCTTTAAGATAAGTAGCGTATACCCCCTTAAATAGATAGCTAAACCATGATGCCTTGACAAGCAACACAAGCAAAGCTAGCGTTAAAATCGACTTTAAAATTCGCTTCATGCTCTAAAAGTTAAGGCTTTGATTTATCATTTTTGCCTTTTAAATATGATTTTTTTGGGGAAAATTTAATAATGATACCTCAAATCGTTTTTCAAAATGATATTTCACTTTTTGTTTTAAGTCCAGCATATCAATCTCTTTACCTAATTCAATATTTAAACTAGTTACTGATTTATCGGTGATGCCACAAGGTATAATATGTTGAAAATATTTTAAATCCGTATTAATATTAAATGCCCATCCATGCATTGTAACCCACCTACTGGCCCGCACTCCCATCGCGCAGATTTTTCTGGCAAATGGAGTCTCTGGATCCAACCATACGCCTGTTTCTCCAGAAATTCGCCCTCCTTTCAGTCCATAATCAAATAACGTGTCAATTATCACATCTTCCAGTGTGCGGAGATATCGATGTATATCTGTAAAAAAGTGATCAAGATTCAAAATAGGGTAACCAACAAGTTGACCCGGCCCATGATATGTTATGTCCCCACCTCTGTTAATCTTAAAAAACTCAATCCCTAATTCCTCTAATTGGTTTTTATTAGCAAGTAAGTTCTTCATATCTCCGCTTTTACCTATTGTATATACGGGATTATGCTCGGCGAAAAGTAAATAATCGGTTGTCCTAACCTGATTGTCATCAGATCGATTTCGATTTTCGGATTTACTATTCAACACTCCAGAAAAAATATTCTCCTGAAAATCCCAGGCCTCTTTATAGTTTATTCGGCCCAAGTCTTTAAAAATAACAGATTTGAATTCTTCCAATTAATTATAAGTTTTCAGTTCGATGAACAATATTGAGGCTCCAGATATCTCGTTCAATATTTTTTGCAGTGTTCAAACAAAAATACGAAATTGGTGCCTCTATGAGTTTTTTAAAAATTATACCTTTTTCTGATTTAACATTATCAGGATTATACGAAATATTAGCCTTGAGAGCAGAAGTTTTCGTTGTTGAACAAAACTGTCCTTATCAAGATCTTGATGGAAAAGATCAAGGCTCTCTACATGCATGCTTGTCCATAGATGATGAGTTGTGGGCCTACTGCAGAATTATTCCGCCTGGATTGGCTTATCCCGATTCTAGTATCGGAAGAGTTGTGACCTGTTCAAAAGCTAGAGGAAAAGGTTACGGAAAGAAATTAATGAAACTATCTATAAATGAATGCTGGAAGCGTTATCCAAATAATGACATTTTAATAATGGCTCAATCCTATCTGGTTGATTTTTACCATGAATTTAATTTTGAAGTTGAAAAAGATGAGTTTCTAGAAGATGGCATACCTCACCGATGGATGAGGCTCAAGCCCATCAAAAAAAGTCAATAATTAAATAAATACTCCAGTGATTTTTCCACTTTTTTCGGATTGGGTAATAATGTAGCTTCTAATGTCTTATTTAAAGGTATTGCGGGAGTGTCTTCAGACCCTAACACCAATATTGGAGCATCTAATTTGCTAAAACATTGATTCTGAATTTCTCCAGATATCGCTTTTGCAAATGAATTTTTTGTTGGTTCTTCGGTTAAAATTAATACCCGACCATGGCGTGAAACTGAAGTCATGACAAGCTCTTCATCCCACGGTTGAAGTGATCGTAGGTCTATAATTTCAATCATTCCTGAAAAAGCTTTTTCTGCCTCAAGGGCCCAATAAACTCCCATTCCGTATGTTATAATACATACAGAAGATGCAGCTTCTGGTTTGGCTTCAAGGACAATCCTTCCTTTTCCAAACGGGATCACATAATCTTCAGATGGCTCAATAGTTTTTGCGCCGCTCGTTCCTGATATTTTCGACCAATAAAGCCCCTTGTGCTCTAACATGATAACAGGATTCGGGTCGGCATAAGCTGATTTCATTAAACCTTTTAGATCTGCTCCTGTTGAGGGATAAGCAATTTTTATTCCCCTAATGTTTGTCAATACCGACTCCACGCTAGATGAATGATATGGGCCACCACTCCCATATGCCCCTGTAGGCACCCTTATAATGGCGCTCGCTGGCCATTTGCCATTTGATAGATAATATGACCTTGAGAGCTCTGTAAACAGCTGGTTTAATCCGGGCCAGATATAATCAGCAAACTGAACTTCAACTATCGGCTTTAATCCAACAGCAGACATTCCTACGGTACTACCAATAATAAATGCTTCTTGAATAGGAGTGTTAAACACCCTATGATCACCAAATTGCTGAGCTAAAGTTGCAGCTTCCCTAAATACACCTCCAAGCCTAGCCCCTACGTCTTGTCCATATAATAAGGATTCTGGATGAGCGTCAAGAATTTCACGAATAGCAAACAATGCGCTGTCTACCATAACTGTTGCGTCTCTATTATTAGGCTCTCTAACCCCTGATTCAGAATTTATTGGAGTTGGCGCATATCTATGAGTATAAAGGTCTTCGGGTTTTGGATCCTCCGCTAATAATGCCCTTGCAAAATCTTTCTCTACATTTTTTGCTGCCGCTTCTTCGATTTTTTCGATTTCTTTCTTATTCACCCCCTGATCCAGTAAGAAATTTCTCAGTTTAGGTAAGGGGTCTCTTTTTTTGTGATCTTCAAGGTCATCCCGGTACCACTCCATTCGAACCCCGGATGTATGGTGATTCAGAAGTGGCACCCGGGCATGAATTAAATATGGTTCTCTGGTTTTCCGCATTTTACTTAGAACCTCTCTGACAGCATGAAAACATGATGAAAAATCACTTCCATCGAGCTGAACAATATTAATTCCAGGAAACCCCTTTGCGTAATCGGCGGCATCTCCAGATCTCACTTCTGAAGCACTCGCTGAAATATCCCAACCATTGTCTTGGACAATAACAAGCAAAGGATATTGCTTTAGAGCGGCCATTTGAAGAGCCTCTGAGACTTCTCCCTCCGTCATAGCAGCATCTCCGATTGAGCACATAGATATAGGTTTTGCGGTGCCCCATTCTTCTGTAAGGCCCACTTTCTCTTTGTATTGAATTCCCATTGCTGTACCAGAAGCGGGAATTGCTTGCATTCCGGTGGCTGAAGACTGATGTGGAATCTTTGGCTTATCTGACACTCGTAAACTGGCATGGCTGTAATATGTTCTCCCTCCAGAAAATGGATCCTCACGCTTGGCGAGTAGTTGAAGCATCAAATCAAACGGAGTCATTCCTATGCCCAAAAGCATCGCATCATCTCTGTAATAAGGGTATAAAAAATCTGTAGGTTCAAGCTGCATTGAGCAAGCTAACTGGATTGCCTCATGCCCTCTCGACGTTGCGTGAACATATGTCTGTGTAATTTCCTTATTTTTCTCAAAACAATGGGTCATCTGCTCAGCAGTACACATCAACTCATACGCTTTAATAAGAGTTTTGCTTATTGATGTACTCATCTTTTATTTATCAATTTGATTTTTTTTCTCTAAAATCAACTGAATAGAAGCTTTGCTTTCTTCTGTCAAGACTAGTTTCCCACTGATAAGCGCACGTGATCCCAATAGTTCGTCCCAATGATCAAAGTCCTCCCAAAGGATTTTTTTCAATGCTGTTTGAGCAGAAGCACTCTGATATGTTAATGATTTGAGCAGTTCTGAAATCCCTTGGTCCATTGATTCTATTGTAGGGTAGACTTGTGAATATAAGCCTTTGTTAAAAGCCCATTCTGCTGTTCTAAATTGAGTCGCATCAATCGCTAATTGGCTCATGGCGCTTTTTCCTATTTTACGTTCGACAGCGGGTCCAACAACAAAAGGGCCAATTCCCACGGCTAATTCACTTAACTTAACACCAGCGTAGTCTGTCGCGAAACAATAATCAACAGCAGAAGCAAGTCCAACACCTCCGCCTACAGCCTTACCTTGAATTCTTCCAACGATTATCTTGGGCGACTTCCTCATTGCGTTTATAACGTTGGCAAAACCACTAAAAAAACTTAAGCCCTCCTTTTCGTTTGAAATTGAAGCTAGCTCATCAAAACTTGCGCCACCACAAAAAACTCTATCGCCTGAACTCCCAAGAAGAATAATTTGACTTTCAGGGTTTGATGACTCCTGTTCGATCGCTTGGGTTAATTTTTTTAATAACGCGCTGGGCAATGAATTACTTTGAGGGTGAGAAAACTCAATACACGAAACCCCAGCCTCTACGATTACTTCAACTGTTCCTTTGTTTTTAAAATCTACATCCATCTTATATTTCTTTTGTCTTTTCAGAACTTGGTATAAATAACGCTAATTCTGATCTCTCTTTTTTACCATGGTCAATATTGTTGCAATTGCAACAACTTCACCGATATCATCTGAAACTTCTACATAATACTTGACTATCCCTTTAGATATGTCTTCTGCATCGCGTTTCTCTTGATCTATTTTCTCCTGAACAGTTAACTGCACGCCTATAATTGTCCCAGGATAAACAGGCTTTGTGAATCGGCACGTTTCGATACCATAATTAAGTAATACAGGTCCCTTTGGTGGGTCTACAAATAGACCCGCAGCTCGACTTAAAATAAAATACCCATGAGCCACACGTCCTGTAAAAATGGTCCCATCTAATGAATCTGGGTCCATGTGAGCATAAAACTTATCTCCACTTAGCTCAGCAAAGTTGTCAATATCTTCCATTGTAACCCTGTGCTTATCGGTAGTAACCGTATCGCCAATAACCAAGTCCTCAAAATACTGTCGAAACAAATGTGGATTCGCTTCACGGCGGCTTGCTCCAGGAATAAACCTCCCTGTTATTTCGGTAAGGACATCAGGATGGCCTTGAAGAGCTGTGCGTTGTAAATAATGTTTTACTCCTCTCATTCCTCCCATCTCTTCACCATCTCCAGCCCTCCCTGGACCTCCGTGAGTAAGCAATGGCATAGGTGATCCGTGCCCAGTGCTTTCTTTGGCACTTGAAGAGTCCAAAACAAGCACTCGTCCATTTGAATGAGCCGCAGCTAAAGCGTAACTCTTATAGATTTCTTTTTCGGAGCTAACAATCGTTGTTACCAATGATCCTTTTCCTAATGCAACTATGTCTGCTGCATCGCTAGCGGAATTGTATGGCATCAAGGTAGATACGGGACCAAATGCCTCTATATCATGACACAATAGCTTATTTACGGGATCATTATTTAAAAATAATAAGGGGGCAAAATAAGCTCCATTTTTAGGATTCTCAGCAATCGCTTGGCTCTCACCGGATAGGCTGCCAAACAAAATATCATTCTCCTTAGATAAAATTGATACAGCTTCTTGAACTCTTTCCACTTGTGTTTTCGTCGCCAAAGAACCCATCCTGACACCCTCTAGCATGGGGTCTCCATACTTAGTGGTAGCTAATCTGTTTTTTATCGCCTCACCTACGGCTTCAATAGATTCTTTTTGAACCAATATCCTTCTCACCGCCGTACATTTTTGACCAGCCTTTACCGTGATTTCCCTGCAGACCTCTTTGATGAATATTTTAAATTCTGGAGATTCAGGTTTTACATCCTCACCCATAACCATAGCGTTAAGGGAGTCTGCTTCTAAATTAAAAGGAACCCCTCTTTCTAAATAATGAGCAGAAGACTTAAGGGAGAGCCCCGTTTTCGCTGAACCTGTAAATGTTACCGTGTCCCCCCGTTGGACCGAGTCAAGAATCCCAATACCTTTTCCCGATACTAGCTGCAAGGCTCCTTCAGGCAAGATTCGACTCTCGATAATATCTCGGACTACAGCCTCTGTTAAAAAGCTGGTATATTCTGACGGTTTTACTACTGCCGGAACTCCGGCGAGTAAATTGACTGCGATTTTTTCTAACATTCCCCATACAGGAAAATTGAATGAATTGATATGCACAGCAACTCCTTGTTTTGGAACCATTATATGCTGCCCTGAAAAAGTACCTGCTTGCGATAATTTAATTGGGCTTCCGTCAATATGAAATGATTGATCTGAAAATTCACGTCGCAACGAAGCGTACGTAAATAAATTTCCAATTCCGCCTTCAATGTCGATCCAAGAGTCCGATCGAGTAGCTCCTGTCGCATATGAGACCGCATAATATGTCTCTTTTTTTTCTTGTAAGAAAAGGGCCAACCTTTTTAGCATCAAGCCACGCATAGGAAAAGTCATTTCCCGTAATGACTTACCTCCTTTATCTCTTCCATACTGAAGAATATCATCATAGTTGAGACCCAAGCTTGAGACACGCCCTATGTGCTCCCCAGTAATTGCATGAATGGCATCATATTCTGTATCGCTGGCAGAAGTCCATTGCCCAAGTATGTAATTCTGAATATCCCGCTTCATGTTTTTATTTTTTTCAATACCATGTAAAGATATCCCAAAAAAAAGACCGCCCCGAAAAGGGGCGGTCAATTTTAAAGAACTCTAAAAGACTATTGTCAAATAGAAATTTCTATTTGCTTAGCGCTGAACAGCCACACGCATAGTACGTGTTCCTTCTTCAGCAGTTAAGCGTACCATGTAGATACCTGAAGCTAGGTCACTCAAGTCAATCTTGAGCTCACTTGATCCAGCATCCCACTTGGTTGCATTTAATAACTCTCCACGGAGACCTATGATGCTAACTTCTACCTCACCGGTTAGGTTAGTGCGCTCTAATGAGAATGCACCAGTAGTCGGGTTCGGGAATAAGCTAATGCTTCCCAATGCCTCGTCTATGCTTACAGCACAGTCGTAACACTTACCAAAACATACAGGAGCAAACACAGTATCTGCATTACCTAATGTCGCTGTTCGGTTATAGCCTCCAAATCCGTCAGAGACACCACAGCTAGCAAGATCAGTTGTTGGCTCAGCATTTGTCCAGTCCGTTCCATTCAAGAACTTGTACTGAAGACTCTCGCCAAGAGCTGACTCAAATGTAATGTGGTAAATACCATCGCCGTTAGTATCTAACATCTCAGATCCCATTGGGTTCCAAGACTGCCAAGTACCAGCTACATGAACACCATTGGAGTCAATTGCGCCGTTAGCGACCTCCCATGCCATATTCACGCTAAGCGTAACATCTATAGCACAAGCATCACATGAACTCCAGCAAACTACCGGAAGAACAGTGTCTGCCGCAGGGATCGTCAATACACGATTCGTGTAAGTAACGTTACCATTTGTACATGATGCATTTGGATCATTCATCTCTTGGATAGTCCAGCCATCAGCAGAGTACTTGTACTCTATTGTATCGCCTTCTGCCAAGGAAACGGTTACGTCCCAAACATTGTCACCATCTGCATCGCTCATCGCGTTACAATTACCACACCAGTTGTTGAACGTAGAGTTCAATTCAGGAGTAGTAAACGTACTTGCATCAACTTTATTCATATCCACCTGGAAGGTGACATTTGAATACTGAACACAGCTAATGTCGAATACTGTTGAGTCCCAAGACCCGCCTGTAAATCCATTAGCTACAGTACCACCGTTAGAGAAGTTGAAACTAGTAGCAGTATCAAGCGACATCACGTTATTCAATCCCCATGGGCAAAGAATATCTACAGTATAATAGCCTGTTGCTGCTCCAGAAATAAGTCCATCTCCATAGGTGTCTTCGATACGGAACTCATAGATTCCATTATCGGGTAGACAAATAGTGTCAACGTAAGTATTTCCTGCTGGCCATACAGCTGACGAGATATTTGGATATGGCCCTTCATCATAATAAACAAAGCCTGTGTTTATGTCTACTATGCTCATGGTGATCTCAGATCCCCAAGTGTCATTATTTAACTCTATGCGAACATCAGTACATGGCGTTAATACTCCTGAAACTTCGAAGTTATCCACTGCCCAATACCAACCCCATGATCCAGCACCATCAGTGTAGCGCAGGCGAGCCATAAGCTCTGGGTTTTGATACATCGTGATGTCATACATCTCATGCATTGGAGCTGTCCATGATCCGACCGTTCCAGCAATTGAGTCAATTTGTACCCAGTTACTTCCGTCATATACTTCTACAATACCTGCGGTACCTGAATGACGATAGTAGTGATCAAATTCTAACCACAATGAATCATATCCTATCGCATACATCTCAGGAGATGTAATAGACGCATCAACCGGGGGTGCAGCAGATCCTGCAGCATCATCGTTGATAAACATGAACGCTGAACTATCAAGAGAAAGACCGCCAAACGACACTACTTCTTCCCAACCTTGGTTGGTGTTGCTATCATCATCCCAGTTACATGGTAATCCATTGTCAAAGTCAACCAAGTATGGAAGATCCGAATCTGGAACTGCAGCATAAATAGCTGAAGCCGTGGTTACTGGTCCTGTGCAAGCCTCGCGGACAACCCAATCGTATGCGTAATACACTCTTGTCATTGCGCCATAGCCTGAAGAGCCACAACAGTTTACTGAGTCAATGCTGACCACATTAGCAACCGTGTAAGGATATATTCCCCCACCTGTCGCACGATGCAGCTTTCCTGTCGTTCCAGTAGCAAATCTCATGTTTATGAAATAAGAACCAGGCATAATTGGAAGCTCAACCGCAACTTGATGTGTTCCAGCAGCACTAATAAAGATTGTGTCACTCAACATAAGCTCAGCACCGGCCGTAGTAGCTCCGGGTTCAGAAATTCGTACCTGGAATTCAATCGGACCGTCAGAAATAACAGTAATTGAATCTAAGACAAATGCTGAAGCAGCGCTAAACCACATTCCGTTTGTATAGTTTCCAAAACCACCTGTTAAGGTAGCTGGTGCACCAAAGTGATGAGGTGCAGCTAAATTGTTCACAGCCATAGATGCTGCTTGAACAGTCGTGGTAGCAGAAATAGGATCTGTCTCAAAGTCCTCGCCATATGCGATCGCCGCACCGTTAGCGTCAAGCCAGATCACTTCATTATCTGCACCTGCTCCTGAAGCATAAAACTCCACTGAAGAAACACCACAAGAGGTTTCATCATCAATAACCAGTGTGTCTGTATTTGGACATGTCGATGGGCAAGTAGCTAAACCGCTGCCAAAAACCGTTCCTGCCGTAAAGCCAGGAGTTGAGGTAGTTGCTGCTTTGTAGTCAATTGTATCTCCACTAGCGTCCATCAATAACCAGCCCATTTCTGAAGAGTATGATCCCGGTTGGAAACAAACCAATCTGGCAGAGTCTCCATCACATACAGTTCCTGTCTCAGTAGCTGATGAACCACTGGTAAATGTTGAACCGAAAGAAGCGACTCCAACCCATTGGCCGGCAGCATTCTTTTGCTCAATACCCATTATACCGCCGTTCCATCCGTCACCGTATGAATCTAACATAGTCATTGTTACAGCACATTGGAATTGCGGAGCACAGAAATTAGTTGTTGCAAAACCTGGACCTGACCATGCTCCAGTATCTCCTACTGCGCAGATCTCACGAACCTCAT
>CAJWKU010000010.1 GCA_913043005.1 uncultured Cryomorphaceae bacterium | reverse complement strand
CTTCATTGTATTGCCGAAGTTAAGAAGGCATTGTACCTTCGTCGCACTTTTATTATGATTATACAAATTCTTCAATTTATTCTTGGCCTTTCCTTATTGATTGTTCTTCACGAACTAGGCCATTTTATTCCTGCCATTGCCTTTAAAACTAGGGTCGAAAAGTTCTATCTCTTTTTTGATCCGTGGTTTTCATTAGTTAAAACTAAAATAAGGGGAACCGAAGTCGGCATTGGCTGGCTTCCTCTAGGAGGATATGTAAAAATTTCAGGTATGGTTGACGAATCAATGGATAAGGACCAAATGTCCAAGCCCCCTGAGCCTTACGAATTTCGCTCTAAACCTGCATGGCAGAGGCTAATCATTCTTTTGGGTGGTGTCACAGTTAATTTTATTGTTGCGATAGTTATATACTCTGGAATGATGGCCTACTATGGAGATACTTATGTCTCTAATGAAAGCTTAAAAGATGGTATTTGGGTCAATGAGTTGGGGCGTGAACTAGGCTTAGAAACAGGGGACAGAATAATTGCTATCGATGGAAATAATTTGGATCGATTTTCTGACATAAGTATTGAAATGCTTTTAGGTTCAGGTTCAACGATGCAAATATCTCGAGAAAATAAAATCATAACCCTACCGATAACTACTGATTTTGTGGCAAAAGCAATAGAGTCTAAAGCTCCATGGATGACACCAAGAATCCCTTATTTTGTCAAAGCTTTTGTGGAAGAATCGCCTGCAGAAAAAGCAGGTATTCTTCCTGGAGATAAAATTATTTCTTTGAACGGTCAGAGCATGCCATATTTTGATCAATATATAAGTGAAATTCCAAATTTTGCTGGGGAAGAAGTAACTATTGGAGTTCTTAGAGCGGACAGTAAACTATCGTATACTTTTAGCATTGGAGACAATGGCCAGATGGGGGTTTATTACAAACGTAATTTATCAGAATTATTTCCCCTAACAACCGTCAAGTATAGTGGTTTCGGAGCCATCAAAGAAGGATGGAATCAAGGAGTGACTAAATTGGGTTTTTATATACGTCAGGTAAAACTCATATTTCAACCTAAAACTGGAGCGTATAAAGAAGCAGGAGGGTTCATTGCAATACTTCAGCAATATCCAACTGGATGGGATTGGCAGTATTTCTGGGGGTTTACAGCGTTTTTGAGCCTTGCACTTGGGTTTTTGAATATTTTACCTATTCCGGCTCTTGATGGAGGGCATGTGGTCTTTGTCTTAATTGAAATGATTACGGGTAAAGTTCCGTCGACTAAAGTTATGGAGACCGCCCAAATGATTGGATTTTATCTCCTTTTTGGATTATTCTTACTGGTAAACGGAAACGATATTTATAAGCTTTTCCAGTAGTTTCGATTAACCTAGCCCTACATCAAGACACATCATCACAATAAAACCAGCGATAAAGCCTAATGCTGCAACATCAGTATATCTATCCCGTTGTGTTTCGGGAATCACTTCTTCGATAACCACATAAATCATAGCTCCGGCTGCAAATGCCAATGCAAATGGTAACATCGGTTGCATGTAGAATACGGCAACAGCACCAAGAACACCAGCTATCGGTTCAACAATTGCACTTAATTGCCCATACCAGAAACTTTTAAATCTCGAAACTCCCTTGCGGCGTAGAGGAAAACTAACGGCTATACCTTCGGGGAAGTTTTGAATTCCAATACCTATAGTCAATGCTATTGCAGCACCGAGTGTTGCACCATCAATTCCAGCAGCAAATGCTCCAAATGCCACACCTACAGCAAGGCCTTCGGGAATATTATGGATTGTTATCGCTAGCACTAATAAAGTAGTTGATTTCCAATCTGTTTTTACTCCTTCTGCTTCTTCTTTATTGAAATTAATATGGAGATGCGGGATAAGTTTGTCTAAACCAAAAAGAAACATGGCTCCACAGAAAAATCCAATTGCAGGAGGCAACCATGGTATATATCCTAAGTTTTCCGATAGTTCTATCGAAGGGGCAAGCAAGCTCCAATAGCTCGCAGCTATCATAACCCCTCCAGTAAACCCTAGCATTCCATCAAGCCATTTTCTTGGCATCTCTTTGAATAAAAACACTAGGGCTGCACCCAATGCGGTAAGAAGCCATGTGAATGTCGTGGCCATTAGCGCTAGGAGAACAGGATTTTCAGATGCGAACTGCTCCATGTAGATTTTATTTATAAGATTAAAAACAATGACAAGTTAGACATTCCTAACTTTAATATCAAACTCTTTGAATTTGAAGTTTATGGACTAGGATAAGGCTACTATCTTTGTCTTGTATGGTAAGCTATTACAATCTCGACCCAGGTAAACAAATCTATTTTGCAAGTGACTTGCATTTAGGAGCTCCAAATCTTCAATCATCATTGAAAAGAGAGCGTTTGTTTTGCAATTGGCTGGATAAAATCAAGCTTGATGCTCAAGCAATCTATATTGTTGGTGACCTATTTGATTTTTGGTTTGAATATAAATATGCTGTGCCAAAAGGGTTTGTTCGAATTTTAGGAAAACTGGCAGATATTTCTGACTCTGGCATAAAACTCTATTTTTTCCCGGGGAACCATGATCTTTGGGTTAGGGAATATTTAGTAGAGGAAATAGGATTTGAAGTGTGTCATAAGCCTGTTATTCACTCCTGGAATAAGCATCGTTTTTATATCGGCCATGGAGATGGATTAGGTCCGGGAGACTATGGATACAAGATTTTGAAAAAGGTATTTCTATTCAAGCCATTTCAGTGGGCGTATCGCTTAATTCATCCCGACTTGGGAATAGGCTTAGCATCATGGCTATCGAATAATTCAAGAGCTAGAACTGGGGGGAAGGACATAATTCAATTACCAAAGGAGAAAGAGCTTCTTTACCAATATGCTTTAATGAAATCAGAAGAGCTTGAAATTGACACATGGGTTTTTGGGCACCGACATTTTCCTATGGCAGAAGAACTACCAAATGGCAAGCAATTTATTAATCTAGGGGATTGGATCAACCACAATACTTGGGCTTCTTTTTCGGAAAAAACCGGAGCGGTTTTACATAGATAGAAAAAGCCCCCGGATCAATACCAGGGGCTTTAAATAAAAAAATTGGAAATAAAGTTTTATTTCCTCATTTATTTTCAGAATATAGTCTTGAAACCTCGTCCCAATTAATGACTTCAAAAAAGGCATTAACATAATCTGGTCGACGATTCTGATATTTCAAATAATACGCATGTTCCCATACATCTAATCCTAAAATAGGCGATCCTTCGCAACCAACATTTGGCATCAAAGGATTATCTTGGTTAGCAGTACTGCATACTTCTAGGCGACCTCCTGATTGAACACAAAGCCAAGCCCATCCTGATCCAAATCTGGTTGCTGCAGCATTTGAAAAGGCAGTTTTAAATTCCGAAAGAGAGCCGAATGAAGCATTTATTGCATCCGATAGTTCTCCTGTTGGAGAACCACCTCCATTAGGACTTAAAATTGTCCAAAATAATGAGTGATTAAAATGACCTCCTCCATTATTACGTACTGCAGGGGTATCGCTGTTTTGCACTATTAGCTCTTCAATTGATTTTTCTGCCAAAGCTGTACCATCAATTGCGGCATTGACTTTATTAATATATGCCTGATGATGCTTGGAATGATGAATTTCCATTGTTAGAGCATCTATATGTGGTTCAAGTGCACTATATGCGAAAGGAAGATTGGGGAGCGTAAACATTTTTGTATATATTTTAAAATGATTGTGACATAAAGGTACAAAACCATCGTGGAGCTTGGTTATCTTTAAACTATGGGTGGCTTAGAATTGCGTAAAGCATCGGTTTCTGTTTTTAGCGCAAGCGCTGGAGCTGGAAAAACATATCGGCTTGTTGCCGAATATATTGCTACAGCTCTAAGTGACATAAATAACCCGAAAAAATTCTCATCAATATTGGCTTTAACATTTACTAATAAAGCCGCCAATGAGATGAAAAGAAGAATCCTGGAAACACTCAAGGAATTCTCTGAAAACCCAAAACTTGGGACTTCTTCGGATATAGCTACAACAATAAAAGATATTTTAGGAATTTCGAAAAATGAACTTGCTCATAGGTCTCGAATGGTACTTCAAGAGATGCTTCATGACTATGGTTCAATTGCAATTGGGACATTAGACCAGTTTACGTATCGGTTGGTTCGCACATTTGCAATAGAGTTGGGTCTTCCCGGGAAATTTGAAGTAGAAATTGAACAGGACGTTCTTTTAGATTTGGCAGTAAACAGGCTACTTCAAGACATTGGGAAACAACCCTCTTTGACTGAACTTTTAGTTCAATTTGCAAAGTCAAATGTTGATAATGAGAAAAATGCTGATATATTCCCCGCGTTACTTGAAATGTCGCAGCAATTAACAAAAGAGAATTCTATTAATGCCCTGAAAAGCCTTAATAAATGGTCTCTAAAACAACATAAAGAGGCCCAAGGATCATTAAGAAAACTTGAAAAGCATTTTCAGGAAATATCGCATGACATAAGCCTTACTATTTCAAATATTTTCAATCAAATACCAGATGAATTCATTTCTCACTATGACTGGTGGGTCAAGTTGATGAACCGATTAAATCTTGATGACCCCAATGGTTGGGTTCTTAGTAAGAGCTTGTTGGAAATAACATACGACCCTGGAAAAATCATCAAAAAAAAATTTTCAAAAGAGATAATAGTTTATGTTGAAGCTTTGGAAGAGATTAAGATCCAATTGCTCAGAATACAGGATATAAGCGCTAAGGCAATTTTATTGAATGAGATTAGAAGAAACGATCGAACAACATCGGTATTAGCAGAGCTATCAAAAAAATTGGAATCAATTTTTGAGGAGTCTAATATTCAACCCTTATGGAAGTTCAATCAATTAATTAATGATGAATTAAATTCTCAACCAGCGGCTTATATTTTCGAAAGAATAGGAGACCGATATAGTCATTTTTTCATTGATGAAGCTCAGGATACATCACAATTGCAATGGAAAAATTTATGGCCTTTATTAGAAAATGGGATTTCAGATGGAACAAATAATGGCAGTGCCATGATAGTAGGAGACGCCAAGCAATCGATTTACAGGTGGAGAGGTTCAAATGCTGAAGAATTTCTCAATCTAATTTCCAGATCAGAATTGAAAAGTGCTCCTAATAATTATTTACCCTCTTTAGAGGGACGAACTGAGCATATTAAGCTTTCTGAAAATTGGAGGAGTAGAAGAAATATTGTAGAGTTTAATAATGATTTATTTTCAGGAATAGCGCAGGCGAAAGAATTTCCAAGCGAAATCCATGGCAAGGCATATTTAGATTCATATCAAGAACCAAAAGGTCCAGACGGAGGAAGAGTTCATGCTAGAATATCTCCAGTAATATATGGATCCGATAAATTATCGAACCAACTGGAAATGCTTGTTCGAGATATTAATATAGCCTTGCAAGAGAATTGGCTTCTTAGTGATATGGCAATATTAGTAAGGACTAAAAAAGAGGGAAGAGAGGTTGCTCAAAAGATGGCAAAAGAATCAATAAATATAATTTCCCCGGAGTTACTTTCTCTTTCGGGCTCTAAATATGTTTTATCGGTTATCGCTCTAATGGAATGGATGGCCTTACCAAATGAAAAATCGAGACAATGGGAATTATTACTCTCAATTCATGAGGCTGGAATTTGGAAAATTAATATAGAACTATTACATCGTTGCGGAGAGCGTATTTCAGACGGAAAGGCACATGAGTTTAATATTTTGTTGAAAGAAATATTACCAGGGTTTAATATCCATATTGCAAGGCAACTGAGCCTTTATGAATTAGGCGAGTATATCGTTCGCGCTTTAAAAATAGATGTGAATCCCGATCCATTTGTTCTTTCATTGCTAGATAAACTTCATGATTTTTCAAGAAAAAAGGGGAATTACATAAATGCTTTTCTTTTGGAATATTCAAGAAACAAAAATAAATGGAGCTTATCCTCTACTGAAGGGATTGATGCGATTAATGTAATGACCATTCATAAGTCAAAGGGACTCGAATTTCCTCTGGTATTTGTACCATTCACATCTTTCCCAGTAAAAAATGACGAAAAAATCTGGTTCAATATAAAGTATGATTCGATTTTTGGTTTAGATCAGGATTCGCCTCCTTCTACATTGCTTTCTTTAAAATCCTTTAATAAGTTTCCTGTATTAAAGTCAGCTATGGAAAACGTTCATCCTGAATATGTAAAACGCTCAATAGGTTCTACAGAAGAAAGAATTTTTGATGATATGAACTTATTATATGTAGCTTTTACGAGAGCTAAAGATGGGCTAACTATATATTTAACACCATCTACATATGGTGATATCATCATATCTCAATTGAAAGAAAAATATAATTTTGATGATGAACTTATTATTGGTAAGTGGCCATCGAAGCCGCAGAGAAAAATCACCGATGCTTCATTTAAATTAGAAACGAATTTCAGTAAAGACTGGACAGACCGAGTAAGACTTGCTAAAAAAAATGATTTGGGCCCTGAACAGAGAATTGGTAATTCAGTACATCGAGTGCTAGAGAGAATTCGCAATCCTCAAGACTTATCTAAAGCCATGGACATTACTCAGAAGGAATTTCTTTGGAATAAAGAAGAATATGATTTTATTTTTAATCGAGTTAATAAAGTTTTGACAGATCCAAGACTTAAGGAATTATTTGAAGCGAATCAGATATATTCGGAAAGACCACTAATTGTTCCTGGAAAGGGGATCTACCGTCCCGATAGGCTTGTAAAGTGTCGAGATGAATCTTGGGTTGTAGTTGATTACAAAACCGGAGAATACAATGAAAAATATGGGATTAAAATAAAAGATTACGCAAAGGAGTTAGAACCAACTTTAGGTTCACTGCCGAAAACGATGCTGCTTTACCTTCGTGATAAAATTGAAATATATGAGAACTAAAGAAGAATTTTATTCTAAATTGAGAGTAGAGCTGGAGAGCTTAAAGGACCAGGGGCTTTTTAAAACGGAGCGGATTATTTCATCTACTCAAGATGCTTTAATTACGCTTGATGATGGCTCTGAAGTACTCAACTTCTGTTCAAATAATTATTTAGGGCTCAGCAGTCATCCGAGTGTTTTAGCAGCAGCGAGTAACACATTAACCACCCATGGGTTTGGAATGAGTTCGGTTCGATTTATATGTGGGACTCAGGATATTCATAGGACCTTGGAACTTAAACTTGCAGAGTTTTTACATACTGAAGACACAATATTATATGCAGCAGCATTTGATGCAAATGGCGGAGTTTTTGAACCGTTGCTAGGGGAAAATGATGCTATTATTAGTGATAGTCTAAATCATGCATCAATTATTGATGGTGTTCGGCTTTGCAAATCAATGAGGTTTCGTTACAAAAATAACGATATGAGTGATTTGGAAGAACAATTGGTGGCAGCTGACAATAATAAGGCAAAAACAAAATTGATAGTTACTGATGGCGTTTTTTCAATGGATGGCTACGTGGCTCAATTAGATAAAATTTGTGATTTGGCTGATAAGTACAATGCATTGGTTTTAGTTGATGAATGCCATGCAACAGGTCTTATAGGGAAAACTGGCCGTGGTTCTATTGAGCTCAGAGATGTTTTAGGTAGAGTGGATATTATTACGGGGACTCTTGGAAAGGCACTAGGTGGAGCAATGGGAGGCTTTACAACAGGAAGAAGTGAATTAATAAGTATGCTTCGCCAACGATCTAGACCTTATTTATTTAGTAATTCTTTGGCGCCATCTATTGTTGGAGCCTCTATTGCAGTTCTAGATTTAATAAGTAGTTCAACGATACTTAGAGATAAGCTTCAAAAAAATGTGACTCATTTTAAGAATGGGATTAAATCTGCTGGTTTTGACCTAAAAGATGGAGAATCGGCAATTGTTCCGGTAATGTTATATGATGCTGAACTGTCCCAAAAGTTTGCAGATGCTCTTTTAAAGAAAGGCATTTATGTTATCGGATTCTTTTTCCCCGTTGTTCCGAAAGGACAGGCGAGGATTAGAGTACAATTGAGTGCGGCACATGAACCTGAACAGATTGATCAATGCATAAGCGCATTTATAGATGTAGGAAGAGACTTAAAAGTACTTTGATTAGTCTCGGGTAAGCACTAAAAAACTATTGGGGGCCAGAGATAAATCACCAGTTTTTTTAATTATTAAGTCTTCCCCATTGAACCAATTTGTATACTCACCTTTGGGCGCATTTGTGTATGTTATTTGAGCTTGTTCGCTATCGAAGTTTAAGAAAACAATAACATTATTTCTTCCCTTTTCGCGGCTAAAAGCATATACGGATTTATTGCCTGTTTCAATACGTGTTTGATCTCCTCCCCAACCGCCATTTGCAAGGCTGATTTGACTTTTTTTCAAAGCTAGAGCTTTGGAATAAAATTCAGTTTGTGAAGGTGTTTCCCAGTCAATAGTATCGCGGGAAAAAAATCGTAAGCTTTTATTTAAACCAACCTCCTGACCCGAGTAGATGAGGGGCATACTTTGAGACATTGTCGAACATAATATAAATGCGGGTTGTGCATTTGCTCCAATTCTACTTTCCACTGTGCCGTTCCAAGAATTCTCATCGTGATTATCGATAAAGTACATTCTGTAACCATCTGAAGGGAATGTACTTTTTTGTTTCTGTAAATATTCGTCTATTATTTGAACATCTTGCCCTTCTCCTGCAACTTTGTTTATTATATGATGGAATTCCCACCCATAAGTCATATCAAAATTAGAATTATGTAAAGGGATATGCTCAGATTCAGCAAGCATAAAGATGTCTTTTTTTTCACCTCTGAGAAATGTATTGGTTTCTTTCCAAAATTTATCAGTTTGCCCTCCTGCCATATCACATCGGAAACCGTCTATTTGAAAATTAGTTATCCACCATAACATTTCTTGTTTCATTTCTTCCTGCATGGCAATATTTTTATAATCTAATTCTGCCACATCTGTCCAGTCTGTAGGGTTATTATGGTCGTCACGGCCATTTGAAATAACTCCAGTGGATTCATCTTTATAATAGTAGTCCGGATGCTCATTTAACCAATTATGATCCCATGCGGTATGATTTGGGACCCAATCGAGAATGAGCTTTAATCCTAATTCATGGGCATTTGAAACTAGCTTTAGGAAGTCTTGTTCTGATCCAAATTCAGGATTTATAGCGGTATAATCACTTATGGAATAGTAGGAGCCTAATATACCTTTTCGTTTAATTTTCCCTATTGGCTGAATAGGCATTAGCCAAAGGATGTCTACTCCCATTTTTTTAAGTCTTGGGAGGTGATTTTGAAAGGCTGAAAATGTACCTTCAGCAGTATATTGTCGAATATTCACTTCATAGATATTCGAGTTTTTTGACCATTTAGGATGAAAAGGGTGATCGGAATGGGATAATTCAGAATGCTCGCTGCAGGACAGGAAGCCGAGAATAAGAAGGGGTAAAAATATCTTTTTCATTTTATTATTAATCTATATTTATGATGCGAGATAAACGAAACCATAAGGTGGAATTACAATTTGGTTAATCCCTAATTCTCCTTTTCCGGCAATGATTTTTCTCGGAGAGGTTATTTTTTTTGTGAATGAATTTGGTCCATTATTTAATATTATTTCAACCTTAGTATCTAAATAACTCCTAATGATATATAATATATCTTTTCTTGGGGCTTGGACTTCAGTAAACCCAAAATTTAAGGCCATATTTTGCCTTCGCGCTTTTACAATATTCTGAACTGTATTTCTTAACTCAATTTCGCTTGAATTATATCCATTGAATTTCATCATCCTACGATTATCAGGATCATTTGCCCCAGGCATTCCATACTCATCACCATAATAGATCACAGGGACCCCGGGGATTGAGTGATTGAATGCGTGTAATAAAGCAAGCTTAGAATAAGAAATAGAGTCTCCAGCTCCTATTTTACGGGTATATCCAGCTAATTTTGTGTCTTCTTCAGGGTTGATTTCTTTACCGGCAATAGAGATGAATCGAGGCCTATCCTGATTCCCGGAAATATTTCCCATTAAATGGTGAAACCCATAAGTCTTAAGACTGGTTTCTAAAACTCCCATGAGTTGCATCGCATCGCCACTCAGATCAGCAAAAAAATTCACAGCAGCATCATAAAGGTTGAAGTCAAATTGTGCATCCAGCAATCCGGGACCGATGTAACTAGATATTAAATCAGGAGAGCCATAAGTCTCGCCAATTTGAAATATTCGTTTTCTTTTATCAGTATTTACCTCTGTTTTTATTTTTTTTGTTAAAGTTCTCCAAAAAAGGACATCAACATGCTTTGTTGCATCATGACGATAACCATCAAAACCATAGTCTCGGACCCACACCAATGCGGAGTCAGTCATTGGATTAACAACTTCAGGTCGGCGCAAATCTAAGGTGGGTAAATGAGTATCGAACCATGTTGTTAATCTATGAGAGTCCCATTTTTCAGTATTTAGACTTCCATCTTCTAGATAAAGTGATGTGGTCCATTCCGGGTGCTTTTTATAAACAGGGTGATCTAAATGAATATGATTAGCGACATAATCTACTAAAACGTTTAAATCTTTTGAATGTGCGGAATTCAACAATTTTTTTATAGACTTTTTTGATGCGAAACGACTATCAGGTAGAACTGAACTTATCGGCCAATAGCCGTGATAACCTGAAAATTTACTTTTAACCCCTCCTTTATCCCATAAGCCCCATGCTCCTTCAGGATTTCTCCCAATGGGAGAAAGCCAAACGGTATTAAAGCCAAAATTTTCGAAATACCCACTATCAAGTATGTTGATCAAACCTTCTAAGTCCCCCCCCATGTAATCAGCTATTGGAATAACATCACTTTGGTTTAATGGCCTATCATTCATATAATTTCCATTTGAGAAACGATCGACCATTAAAAAATATAATGTTGATGCCTCCCAGTCTTGGCGGTTTAATTTTGTAGTTGACCGAATAACATCACGCTTATCAAAAGGAATTAGAATATCATTACTTATTTGTGATTCATTTTGTGAGTATAAATGAAGATGGTTTCGATCTCCCCAATTATCTTTTTCGGGAAGCTCTATCCATAATTCTCCATTTTTATTTCTTTGTATTGACTTTTTTGGGATTAAACTCGTGTTCCATAATGCGTGAACAATCTGATCTTCTGGCAAGCTATCAATCTTTACATTTTGTCTCTTTAAACCGCTGATCTGTCGATCAATAACACTCAGTGCTCTTAGAGGTTGACATGGTTTGGTTTCCTCTTTGACTATTAATTGATGATTATAGCCACCCATGCCATTGCTGACTATGTCGTAGGAATTTTTTGGAATGATCTCTTCACGTCCATTGACATAAAATTTGAATTCAAATTGACCGGCAGATAGGTTTAAATTTAATACATGCCTACCCTTAGAAGAGTCCGTTAGTTTCGAATAACTCATGGGCATGGATGTTCTATTCCAATTATTAAAACTCCCAAAAACATAAATAGAGTCATTCTTCTCTTTACCGTCATACTCAATTTGAATTTCTTGCAAATAATCTTGTCTGATTATCAATGAGAAGTCGCCATCATCTGTATGAAATGTAACATGACCAAGGGGCTGTTTCATTCTTCCTTTTATTAGGTATAGTGAAGAGTCTTTTTGAAAAGTTGCCTTTAAACCATTTGGCCAGGTGATCCTATTTATATCTGTGCTTATGTAGTCTTGAGTATATAGTTTTGTGACTTCTCCCTGAATTCTTAAAGGACGATATCCTAGATCATTGACATAAGAACTGTCAATTGTTTTAACATCAGTGCAACTGTTAAGAGCAAGGCAAGTCAGGAATGAAGTAAGAGCGATAATTCGCATTTTAAAAATATTGTGTAAAAATCAAATCTAAATGTTTAAAATAGTACTAACCTAAAGAATCGTATTACTGTTGTAATTCTCGCCATTTTTTAGACTGATTTTCTTTTCGGAAACGAAGAAATCTACCGAATCCCCTTTAATATTTGAAATGTTAAAATCATTTTGTTTAATGACAATTCGTAAAACGGCATCACGCCACCGCAAGTTAAATATTAATCGAGACCATTTTTTCGGTAATTTTGGTTCAAAATGTAAATTATCTCTGATGATTTTCATGCCTCCAAATCCATAAACGATTGACATCCATGTTCCTCCCATTGCCGTGATATGGAGGCCTTCTTGAACTTCATTATTGTAATCATCTAAATCAAGACGAGAAGTACGCAAATAAAGGTCATAAGCCATTTCTTGATATCCAAGACGATTTGCAAGAACACTATGAACACTGGGGCTTAAGGAGCTTTCATGCACAGTAAGAGGTTCATAGAAATCAAAATTTTTCCTGAGCACCTCTAAGGAAGTTTGATCTTCGAAAAAAAACATCCCTTGAAGGGTATCGGCTTGCTTTATAAAACATGATCTAAGAATACGATCCCAGCTCCATTTTTGATTTATCGGGATATCATCTTGTGGGATATTTTTTGCTGGTATAATCTCCTTATCAAGAAAACCGTCCTGCTGAAGAAATACGTCTAGCTTTTTGCTGAAAGGGAAATAGATATTTTCAGAAATTTTCTGCCAATTCTTTAATTCTGGTAAACTTAATTTTATTTTTTTAGAAAATTCCGAATAATTGACAAGATCCTCTTCTTCCCATCTATTGAGAGATTGAATGGCAAAGGATAAACACCATGACGCAATATAATTTGTGTAGTAGTTATTATTGACATTGTTTTCATATTCATTTGGCCCCGTTACCCCGAGAATCACATATTTGCTGCGTTCATTGCTCCAATTCACTCTTTGAGCCCAAAATCGGCAAATTGCTACTATTACTTCAAGCCCTCCTTCTTTCAAATAATTATAATCTTGTGTATGCCTGATATAATTGTATATCCCATAAACAATAGCGCCGTTTCGATGAATTTCTTCAAAAGTAATTTCCCATTCATTATGACACTCTTCTCCATTCATTGTAACCATTGGATAAAGAGCAGCACCATTTTTAAACCCTAACTTCTCGGCGTTTTCAATGGCTTTTCCAAGTTGTTTATATCGATATACAATGAGATTTTTTGAAATTCTAGCTTCTGAAGAAGCTAAGAAAAAGGGAAGACAGAATGCTTCCGTATCCCAATAAGTTGAACCCCCATACTTTTCTCCAGTAAAGCCTTTAGGACCAATATTTAATCGCGAATCTACACCAGTAAAAGTTTGTAGTAATTGAAATATATTATATCGTATTGCTTGCTGAGCAGGGAGATCCCCTTTGATTATGATATCAGCGAATTCCCATTTTTTGAGCCATGCGTTATTATGCTCGGTAAGTAATGAATTAAATCCCTGATTTACTGCGCTAATGGCTCTATTTTTTGCATGAATTTCTAAATTATGTATTTCTGTATTTTGAGAACTAATAACAGATACATATTTATATAATGTATATTTTCTATTCTTTTTCGCGGAGATCTTATAATTTGTTTTTGAATAGGATTCTTTATTTGAAGAAAGCCCTTTATGTCCATTAATTCGACACTCCATAGCGCATGCTACATGAAAGTTGAGTTTTTTTGTTTGGCTGTGCACAAAACCACTCTCGTCATTACTACCTTGATTAATACATTTCCAAAATGTCTCGTTCCAATTAGAATCAGAGTTGGTAACATTAAAATCTAGAAAAGGGGTGATCTCGATACTTGCATCTTGCTCTAGTTGAATTTCATATTTTATTACTGCCAAATCATCTTGTGAAATACTTAAAAACCTTTGAGTGCACACTTGAGTCGTAATGCCATTTTTAAGCGTGGCTTCGAATTCTCTTTTCAGAACCCCTTCCTTCATATTTAATTCACGATGAAAAGTTTTGACCGATGCAATATTTAGGTCTAGTTGTTCTGAGTTGATAGAAATATCAATGCCTGTGAAGTTGACAGCATTTATAACTTTTGCAAAGTAATCAGGGTAGCCATTTTTCCACCAACCTACTCGAGTTTTATCTGGATAATAAACACCACCGACATATGTCCCCTGTAAAGAATCTCCCCCAAAATATTCTTCATTATTAGCGCGCTGTCCCATTCGGCCGTTACCAAGGGAAAATAAACTTTCTGAATTAATCTGCTGTGCCGGATCCCATTTTGACTCAATTATTTTCCATTCGTTAATATCAATATTGGGCTTCATAATAGTTCACATTATTCTTTTAATATATATTCTGATATAAATAATTTGATATCTGAAATCTCTTCCAAAGATTCAATAACTATTTCAGCACCCTCTAAATTAAAAGTATTACCTATAGCTACGCACTTCATTTGCGCATTTTTTGCCGCAAATATTCCAGATTGGGCATCTTCAAATACCAGACACTGCTCAGGCAATAAGTTTAGCAGCTCAGCTCCTCGTAAAAAAACTTCAGGATTAGGCTTGGACAAAGAAACAATAGTTCCATCTACTATTTCATCAAATGAATTTATCAGGTTTACTTTTTTAAGAATTGGAATTGCATTTTTAGACGCTGAACCAAGGGCTATTTTAAAACCACATTGTTTGGATTCTTCAATTAATTTTGAAACTCCAGGGAGAAGTTCATTAGGACTTATTTGGGATATACAATCCAGATAAAATTCATTTTTAATATCTAACCAATATTTTTTTTCTTTTTTAGATAAAGTAATTCCTCCCCAATTTAAAATTTTCTCTAAGGAATCAATTCGAGAAACTCCTTTTAACTTTTCGTTTTCAATTTCCCCAAATGGTATTTTAAGGCTTTCAGCTATTTTCTTCCAAGCGATGAAATGATACCTTGCAGTATCTACGATGACACCATCTAGATCAAAAATTAGCGCACGAATCAAACTTTTAATTCTTTATTAAGAATTCTCAATGTCTTTAAGTGATACTCTACTAATAAATTCACTGGCTTAGCTTGGGTACGACCATAATTTATATTAAGCTCTAAACATTGCTCTCGTAATAACGATTCAAAGGCTTTTGCAACAGAGCCCACAAAGTTAACAGGAGCACCTTTTTTTACTTCACTGAAGCATAACACATGAATTTCTAAGAATTTTTTAAAGCCATCACTTATTATCTGCTTTATATATGGGTGTTTGGAATGCTCACCAGCAAATCTTGAGAATGAAGCTAGATAAACATTTGCGTGTTTTTGATTGTATACTTTATCTAAAATTTCTTCTTTTGAAGTTTTATATGAGTTTGTAAAGTCAATGCTTAAATTGTTAGGCATTATACCATAAATCCAATCTGCACACAGTCTCTTCCCGATAGAACTAGCGGATCCCTCATCCCCAAGAATATAGGCTAAAGCAGGCACTCTTTCGATAATTTTTTTACCATCAAAATAGCACGAATTAGATCCCGTACCCAATATACATGCGACATGAGGGCAATTGTCATAAGTGGCAAATGCTGCGGCTTTAAGATCGTGGTCAATATTGATTATAGAATTTCTAAACACAGACCGTAAGCCATTAAAAATTATTTTGTTTAATTTTTTGGAACTACATCCCGCACCGTAGAACCATACTTGCTCAACGCTTTCTGATATTTTAGAAATTTCAGAATGATTTTTGAGAATTTTTCCTATAAAATCAGCTGAATGGAAATAGGGATTAAATCCCATTAAAGACCACCTTGAGACTTCTGCGCCCTTTTGATCTATGCATATCCAATCAGCTTTTGTTGAGCCGCTTTCAATAATTAATATCATCTAGATTATATCAAAGGTTTGCAAAACGTTCTGTCATATCCGCCATTCTTGCAGAGTATCCAGCTTCATTATCATACCAGCCCATAATTTTTATTAGATTTTCGTTTGCTGAGGTTATCCCAGAATCAAAAATACATGAATGAGGATTCCCGATTATATCGGAAGAGACTATAGGGTCTTCTGTATATTCCATAACTCCTTTTAAATAAGAATCAGCAGCAGTTTCCATAGCTAAATTTACTTCTTCTTTTGTTACATTATGATTCAATTCTACTGTAATATCTGTTGCGGAGCCAGTAATTACAGGAACGCGAATGGCATATCCATCTAACTTACCTTTTAGCTCTGGAAGTACTAAACCAACGGCTTTTGCCGCACCTGTAGTTGTTGGAATCATATTGACTGCGGCGGCTCTAGCTCGGCGCAAATCTTTATGCGGAGCATCTTGAATACTTTGATCATTCGTATAAGCATGAACAGTAAGCATATAACCTTTTTTCACTCCAAAATTATCATTTAGGACTTTCATCATTGGAGCGAGACAATTTGTAGTGCATGAGGCATTACTAAAGCTTTTATCAGTATTTGTCAATAGATGATCGTTAACGCCGAGAACAATAGTTTTAACATTCTCCTTTGCGGGAGCAGATAGGCCTACTTTTTTTGCTCCTGCGGTGATATGCATTTCAAGCTGTTCTTTAGAAGTAAATAGGCCTGTAGATTCAATAACCATGTCAATCCCTAATTTGCCCCAAGGGAGCTCGGATGGATTTCTAACTGCAGTAATTATAATTTCTTTACCATTAACAATTAGACTATTTGGAGTGTAATCTACTGAACCTGGGAACACTCCATGGGCACTGTCATATTTTAAAAGATGCGCAAGAGTTGCAGTATCTGTTAAGTCATTTATGGCTATAACATCAAGTGATGATTTATTTAAGATATTACGAAAAGTTAAGCGACCAATACGACCAAATCCATTAATTGCAATTTTTTTCATGTCTTGATTTATAATTTAAATTATTAAGTTGCTAAAATCTTTGCTATTCTTCTAAGCTCAATGTTTATCGGCGCTTTATTATAAATGGCTTGTTGCAAAAATGTATATTCAAGTTTATTATTTAGCAGACCAACCATAACATCTGACTTATCATTAAGTAGCCCCTCCACTGCGGCAACCCCCATAATACTGGCATTTACCCTGTCTATTGTTGTTGGTGAGCCTCCACGTTGAACATGGCCTAAAATTGTGACTTTAATATCCATATTTGGATATTTAGAAATAATCTCTTCAGAGATTTCAAACGGAGTTCCTAATTTATTCCCTTCAGCGACAACAATTATGTTGCTTGTTTTTTTGTTTTCTGCACCGCGTTTAACAGAATCAAGGAGTTCATCTTTCGAAGTATTCATTTCAGGTAGAATTATTTCTAACGCACCTGTGGCAACACCTGCGCTTAAAGCAATAAATCCAGCATCTCGACCCATGACTTCGACTATAAATAATCTATTATGACTATTTGCAGTATCTCTGATCTTGTCGATACAGTTAATTACGGTATTAGTTGCTGTATCATAACCAATAGTAAAGTCAGTTCCAAAAAGATCATTATCTATTGTCCCTGGAATCCCTATTACTGGAATCCCGAATTCTTCATGTAAAAGATGCGCCCCGGTAAATGTTCCATCTCCTCCAATAACAATGAGACCGTTAATCCCAAGAGATTTGAGATTTTTTGCTGCTTTTTCTCTACCTTCTTTTGTTTTGAATAAATTACTTCGGGCTGACTTTAATACGGTTCCTCCTTGAGCAAGTATACCTTTAACACTTTTAGAATCTAATTCAGCAAATGAGTTTTCTATTAGTCCATCATAGCCACGAGACACCCCATAAATTTTTTTCTTGTAAAATAGGGCGGTTCTCACAACCGCTCTAATTGCCGCATTCATTCCCGGAGCATCCCCACCAGAAGTTAAAACAGCTATATTTTTTATGGACATAAAAAAAAATTAGTAGCCAAAGATAGTGTATAATTTACCCTAACTGAAAAGGTGGAATAGTAAGTGTATTAATTACATTTGTAACAACCTATGATAAATCCTAATATTTCTGTTGACTGCGTTGTTTTCGGTTTTGATGGCCAAAATTTAAATGTTCTTTTGATTGAGCAAAAAGATGTGGGCCAAATGAGGAGATTTGCACTTCCTGGTGATCATTTAGATGAAGATGAAGATTTAGATACTGCAGCTCAGCGAGTATTAAAAGAAATAACAAGCTTAAGTGGACTTTATTTGAGACAAAGCGGAGCATTTGGCGACCCAGATAGAGTGAAAAACATCAAAGACTTGCCATGGCTTCAAAGTAATAGAAGCAACCCTGAAGCGCGGGTTATTACAATTGCTTATTATGCACTTGTTAAGATGGAGGACTTTAATCCTTCAGCTTCAAGTTTTGCAGAGCGAGTTTTTTGGCAGGGCGTCCATAACATTCCCGAACTTGCATTTGATCACTCTAAAATTGTTAAAACCGCTCTTAGTACTCTGAGACAAGAAGTTAGTGAGTTAAGAGTAGGTCATGAGTTACTTCCTGAGAAATTCACTTTGACCCAGGTTCAATCCTTACATGAGTCGATATTAAACTCGTCTTTTGACAAAAGAAATTTTAGAAAGAAAGCACTAAATGATTCTTGGGTCATTCCATTAGATGAGAAGCAAACAGGAGTGTTTCATAAGCCAGCTAGACTTTATTCGTGGAACAAGGATCGATTAACTATTTAAGTTAAAATGAAATCAGCCATAAAAAAACCGAGGCTTCCGTTTTTCCAAATTTGGAATATGAGCTTTGGATTCTTAGGCATCCAATTTGGATTTGCCTTGCAAGGTGGATTCATGAGCAGAATATTTCAAAATTTAGGAGCTACGGAACAAGAAATCCCTATGCTTTGGATTGCAGCACCACTAACAGGTTTAATTATTCAACCGATTATAGGTTACTTAAGTGATAATACATGGAGCGTTCGATGGGGTAGGCGAAGACCATTTTTTTTAATTGGGGCTATACTTGCTAGTATAACATTATTTTTCATCCCTAATAGTCCGACTTTATGGATTGCCGCGGGAGGGCTTTGGGTTTTAGATGCATCAATTAATATTTCTATGGAGCCTTTTCGAGCTCTAGTTGCTGATAAACTCCCTGATTCTCAAAGAAGTTTTGGTTTTGTAATGCAAACATTGATAATTGGAATAGGTACATGGGCAGCCTCCAGTTTACCCCTTATTGTCAGTAAAATAGGGATTAGTAATGTTTCTGCTCCAGGGGAAGTTCCCATGTCGGTCAAAGTAGCTTTTGCAATTGGCGCATCGATTTTTTTAATCACGATTCTTTATACTGTATTCACTACAGACGAGTACCCTCCAGATGATCTTAAAGAATTTAATAGAAGGAGAACGGAGAAATTGAAGTTCGGAAAGTTGATATTAGAATTACTTAATAATATTAGAACAATGCCAATCACCATGAGAAAACTTGGGTTGGTTCAGTTTTTTTCTTGGTTTGCTTTTTTTAGTATGTGGTCTTTAGCAACTCCAGCTTTAACAGATCACGTCTTCAATTCACCAAGACCTGATAAAATCGAATATAGTATCGCAACTGAATCACAAAAAACAACTTATGAAGTTGCAGACAAGGCATACAATGATGCTGCAGATCAAGTCGGAGCATATATGGGTTACTATGGGTTAAGCTCAATGTTATTTGCTCTTGCTTTAACTTTTTATACCTCGAGAAATGGAATTAATAGGAAATTATTACATGTTTTCTCTTTAATAGCTGGTTCAATAGGCTTTTTGAGCATGTATTGGATAAATGATTCGAGATTTCTTTTATTTAGTTTTGGTTTAATTGGCTTGTCTTGGGGATCAGTTCTAAGCATGCCATATGCAATGCTTAGCTCGTTTATTGACTCAAACAAAATGGGTCTGTTCATGGGAATATTTAATATGTTCATTGTGCTTCCGCAAATTTTAGCTGCAAAGGCATTGAATCCTATCTATAGTATTTTAGGACCAGGAGCAATACATGCTATGATTTTGGCAGGTATTTGTCTGATTTTGGCAGCAGCATCGACAATGTGGATTACCGAAGAAAAGGCAATTCGTGGTTAAATAACATAAAAAAGGGCGCTTAATAGAAGCGCCCTTTTTGTTCTAATTCAAAAGATTAACTTAGAGCTTGCGAACATTAGATGCTTGCAGGCCGCGTTTACCTTCTTTTAATTCAAACTCTACTTCATCGCCATCAGCAATTGGTTCGAGTGTTCCTGTGATGTGAACGAAGAAATCGCCTTCGCCATCGTTATCCTTTATAAAACCAAAACCTTTGGTTGCATCGAAGAATTTTACTGTTCCGTTTTTCATTTTATTTGGAGATCTGAGAAATTAATGGGTGCAAAGAAAAGTCTTTTTTCGGAATTGACACTAATAAATTTTTAAAATAACTCTTTTAAACTCTATTTAGACTCCATTTTCTCTGTAATTAAGACTGTACTATCCAGAGATATCACTCTTATTTTATCCCCCTTTGATAATGAATCGGGGCATAAACAATCCCAAGAAACCCCATCAATTTTAGAATAAAAATGTTCGTTTGAATTTACATTATTTTGGACAACACTATATTTCCCAATCATACCATCAGCATTTGTTTTGGCTCCATTAGCTTGCAAATATTTTTTAAATACAGGTCGAATGGATATCAATGAAATTCCGCCACCGATTATAAACGCTAAAAGTTGATAGATTGGTTCCCCGCCGAGTCGAGCTGTAGCGGAAGCTAAAAATGCTCCTACAGCAACGCTAGCAAGGAAAAATCCTGGGGTAAACATTTCAAGGACTAAAAGGATCACTCCAACTGCGAACCAGATTGTAACGGGGGAAATAGATTCCATCATGAGTTAAATTTAAGGATTATATGGGATTCTTCCCAGTTGTATTCATTGATCCTTTTCTTAAAATCAAGAATAAGCATATCGTCACTAGAACTGCTCCAGTTACAAACGGCGCTCCGGGAAAGTATATAGGTGCATTTTCGGCTGTAAAATATGCAAAAATAGAAGTCATCATTAGTGGGCCAATTATTCCTGTTGCTGCCATCATACTGGTTAGGGCTCCTTGAAGTTGCCCTTGCTCATTATCGGGTATTTGATTAGAGAGAATTCCCTGTATTGCAGGCCCTGCAATACCACCGAGAGAATATGGTATTATAAAGCAGAGTAACATCCACCCTTCGCTTGCCATCGAAAACAATAAGCAGCCACAAATATTAAAGATTATTCCAGTTATCATAGTATTGTATTCTCCTATTTTCGGAATAATTATTCGAATGAGTAATCCCTGGACAAGGGCACTCATGATCCCAACTAGTCCCAAAGAGTATCCGACCATACTTTCAGACCAATTAAATTTTTCCATTGAAAAATATGTCCAAGTACCTTGGATGGCGTGCGATGCAAGATAAATAAAAGTTAAAGCTCCTATGAGTCCGGCAACACTTGGATATCGTTTTAATGCGAATAGCGCACCTAAAGGATTGGCTCTTGACCATTCAAATTCTCTTCTGTTTTCTTTAAGGAGAGACTCAGGTAAAATAAAATAACCATATATTAGATTTAAAAAAGTTACCAGTGCTGCTGCATAAAAAGGCACACGAGGTCCTATTTCACCCAATAGCCCTCCTGTAACAGGGCCGATTATAAACCCTAAACCAAATGCAGCGCCAAGCAACCCAAAATTCTGAGCCCTTTTTTCTGCAGAACTAACATCTGCTATATATGCGGCGCCAGTTGTAAAAGACGCACCAAAAACTCCTGCTATTATCCTTGCCAAAAATAACCAGCCTATTGTCGGTGCGACTGCTAAAACTAAATAGTCCAACCCGAAACCCAGTAACGATAATAATAAGATGGGCCTTCGTCCATATTTATCACTTAATGCTCCCACAATTGGAGCACATAGAAATTGCACAAGAGCATACGATGCGATTAGCCACCCACCATATCTTGAGGCTTCCGAAATACTACCACCCGTTAATTCTTGGATCAGGGCCGGAATTACCGGAATAATAATTCCAAGACCAATTACGTCTAATAAAAGTGTAATGAATATGAAGCCTACTGCGGCTTTACGGTTTTTCAAATGAAAAATTCCTTATTAGTGTCGACTCTGGATACTGAGAAAAACCAAAAATTATTTCTTTCAATTTACGAATTACCCCCAAGGATGTTTTTTATCCCACCTAATGAACTTAAAACCCCAGAGGCTTCATATGGCAGATATACAGTTTTATTGTCTTTGCCTGACGTCATTTCTTGAAGAGTCTCTAAATATCTTTGAGCTATTAGATATTGCACCGGATCACCTGAAAACGTCTTGATTTCATCAGAAACTAATTTTATTGCTTGGGCTTCTCCTTGAGCAATTTTAATTCGGGATTCAGCCGCTCCTTCAGCTTCAAGTATGGCAGCTCTTTTTTCTCCTTCAGCTCTTTGAATATCTGATTCACGTTGTCCTTCTGCTGTAAGAATTTGACTTGTTTTTTCTCCTTCTGCTTCTAGGATTGTAGCACGACGATCACGTTCAGCTCGCATCTGTTTCTCCATTGCTTCACGAATGCCTTGAGGAGGGTTTATATCTTGTAATTCTACGCGGTTAACTTTGACACCCCATTTATTTGTGGCATCATCAAGAATGGTTCTTAACTTAGTATTAATGGTATCACGACTAGATAGAGACTGATCTAAATCTAATTCACCGACTACATTTCTTAATGTTGTTTGGGTAAGCTTCTCAATAGCGCTGGGCAAATTGCCAATCTCGTAAACTGACTTTATTGGGTCCATTATTTGAAAATAGATCAAAGCATTAATTTCCGTTACGACATTGTCTTTTGTGATAACATTTTGTTTAGGAAAATCATATACATTTTCGCGTAAATCAATGCGATCTTGCATTTTAAAAACCGGAATAATTTCACCATTAAATCCGCTCTCGCTGTATCGCCAGGAAATCTGCCTTGGCTGATCAATTATTGGGATTATAATGTTAATCCCAGATTCTAAAGTTTTATGGTATTTGCCTAGGCGTTCTACAATCATCGCTTCAGATTGTTTCACAATACGAATTCCTTTTGCCAGAAGGAAAATAACGAAAACCGAAAGAAAGGATAAGATTATGAGGCTTTGAAACATGGAGTTTAAATTTAAAAATTAAGGTTAAGAAGATACAAAATTGAGAGATAGAAAAAGAGTCATCATTTGTCGACAACCTTTGGTACTTTGAAATAATCTGAATCAGCATCAGGTCCATTTTTCATAGCTTGTTCATGGTCAATACTAGAATTAGCATGATCCTCTCTTAGAACGTTTTCAGCATTAGTCATGTAGATAAGAGGCTTTATGTTTTTTAAATCAAGTTTCTCAATGTTTGCAACGAAATCTAAAATCTTACCAAGATCTTGTTTCATGCTAATAGATTCAGAAGCACTTAATTCAAGCCTGGATAGGTGAGCTAGATTTTGAATATCGTCATCAGTTATTTTCATATCTTTTTTTGATAAGATTTTAGTTCCTTCAAAAGTACGTCATGAACGATATCACTCAATGGAGCAATGTCTTTTTTTGTCATACCACTCACACTAATTGGATTGTGAACTGTTGCATAAATAGTTCCGGGGGAACCTCCTTGAAGAAAATCCGGTAGGTGTTTCCTATTATTGGCAAAAGAAATAGGTAATATGTCAACTCCATTTTCTATTGCTAGTTTAAAGGCCCCAGATTTAAATTTCTCAAGAATAACTGTTCCGTCTTTTGGAATACCCCCCTCGGGATAAATACAAACGCCTACACCTTTATTTAATTGATTTGTTGCTAGTTCCATGACTCGTCTTTTACTAGCCAATGATTTTCTATCTACAATAATACTAGACCTACGAAAGAAAAAGCCAAAAAGGGGAATACTAGCTAATTCTTTTTTCCCAATAAATACTGTTGGAGACTTTACTAATCGATAGCAAAACATAACATCTAGTTCACTCGTATGATTAGCAACGACTACATAAGGTTTGTCCCAAGAAATCTGTGATTGATATTTAACTTTCCTGATTAAAATCATACCATTTAATATCCAAGCACTCCATAACCTAGCAAATTCATAAAATCTGGGAAATTGGTTAAATTTTTTTGAGAAATAATAAAGCCACGGTGATAGTATAATTATACTAAACAGCATTAGTATGTAATACCAAATGTGGTATAAACAGCCTAAGGCTATTTTGATTTTATCAAAAATTATAAACCGTTTCATCTAATCACAAAATTAGTCTTTTGTGATTTGGCAAATTTTTAATTTAACTAATCCTATGAAAGGATAAAGTCTTCCATGAATTTTGTAGTGTAATTGCCAGAGACATATTCGGGGTGGTCCATTAATTGTCTATGAAAAGGGATCGTTGTATTTATACCTTCGATAATAAATTCATCTAATGCTCTTTTCATTCTCTCAATGGCTTGCTTGCGAGTTCTGCCTGTAACTATCAATTTGGCAATCATGCTATCGTAATGAGAAGGAATAGTATATCCAGCATAGACATGAGTATCAATTCTAACTCCGTGACCACCAGGAGCATGAAAGGCAGAAATTTTTCCAGGACTTGGTCTAAAATTATTGTAGGGGTCTTCAGCATTTATCCGACACTCAATAGCAAATTGTTTAGGTTCATGATTTCTACCAGAAATACTTGTACCTGAAGCAATTTTAATTTGTTCTCGAATCAAATCATAATCGGTAACCTCTTCAGTTATTGGATGTTCAACTTGTATTCGAGTATTCATCTCCATGAAATAAAAATTTCGATTCTTGTCGACAAGAAATTCTACTGTGCCCGCCCCTTCATATTTAATAAATTCTGCTGCTTTGATAGCAGCTTCGCCCATTAAATTTCTCAATTTATCGGTCATAAATGGAGAAGGGGTCTCTTCAGTAAGCTTTTGATGCCTGCGTTGGATAGAACAGTCACGTTCGCTTAGATGACTTGCTTTTCCTGATTGATCTCCGATTATTTGAATTTCTATGTGACGCGGTTCTTCAATAAGCTTTTCCATATACATACCATCATTTCCAAAAGAAGCTAAAGCCTCTTGCCTTGCAGACTCCCAGGCTTTTTCCAGTTCTGATGGAACCCATATTGCTCTCATACCTTTACCGCCACCACCAGCTGTAGCTTTCATCATCACAGGATATCCAATTTCTGCTGCGATTTTTCCAGCATCTTCAAGAGACTCCAGCAAACCTTCTGATCCCGGTACGCATGGAACACCGGCAAGCTTCATAGTTAACTTTGCTGTCGCCTTATCTCCCATTTTTTCAATATGGTCAGGTAACGCACCAATGAATTTTATTCCGTGATCCGAACAGATTTTTGAAAATTTGGCATTTTCTGAAAGAAAACCAAATCCAGGATGGATTGCATCTGAATTAGTGATTTCTGCAGCAGAAATTATGCTTGATATTTTTAGATAGGAATCTTTGGATGCCGGAGGACCGATGCAAACAGCTTCATCTGCAAAGCGCACGTGCAAACTTTCTTTATCAGCTTCTGAATACACAGCAACAGTTTCAATCCCCATCTCCTTGCATGTGCGGATTATTCTCATAGCAATTTCTCCGCGATTAGCGATCAGTATCTTTTTCACAGCAGGAAATTAAGAAGGATCAACTAGAAATAGCGGTTGTCCAAATTCAACAGGAGTCATGTCATCGGCAAGTACCTTGACGATTTTACCTGACACCTCACTTTCAATTTCATTAAAAAGCTTCATTGCTTCAATAATGCAGATAGTATCTCCAACATTAATATGGGAACCGATTTCAGCAAAAGATGGTTTATCGGGACTCGGCTTCCTGTAAAAAGTCCCAATCATAGGTGATGTTATCGTTGAACAATGAGCAAACTCATCTTCAGTTTCTTTTTCCTCATTCACAACTTTTTCCTGAGAAGGACTTATTGGAATTCGTGAGGCAACCGGCGGTGCTGTGTAAACGGCAGTTTGTTCGCTGCCACTTTTCACAGTTATCTTATAATCTTCTGTTTCCAGAGAGACTTCAGAGGCGCCTGATTTAGTGACAAATTTTATAAAGTTCTGTACTTCTTTGAAATCCATAGTTTAACAATTTAGTCTAACAAATGTGCAGATAAAAAAATAGAATTCGGAATTGAAATAGCTAATAATTTAAAGAATGTTAAATTAATTTTCAGAAATTATGCTACTTCATTTTTGTCGATAACAACTTTCCCTTTGTAATACATCTTATCATCATGCCAATATGCTCGATGCATTAAATGTGCTTCACCAGTGGTTGGGCATAAAGTCAATTGAGGCAAAACAGCCTTGTCATGAGTTCGGCGTTTATCTCTCCGAGTGCTCGATTGTCTGCGTTTAGGATGTGCCATTGTGCGTTACTTTTTTATTATTTCAATTTTCAAACTCTATTGATCTTTAATAATCTCATTACCCGGTTTGATTTTTTGAATTGGAATGGAAAGAGCAATTAGTTCAAAAAATAATTGCTTTAGATTTATTTCATATTCACCTTGGGATAAAACCAGAATTTCAGGGTCTTCATCGTTGAATTCATCTCCAAATTTCACGATTAATGAAAAACTATTGGAAATATCAAGGGTAAACGGATCATTCGTTAAATCACAAACAGTATCTTTTTTCCCTTTAAAGGAAATAGCTAATTCCATCATATGATTTGCTTTCTTTAGAATTACATATACCGTAGTTGGATGAATTCCTTGGAGTTCAATGAGATCAAAAGAAGAAAAGAACGTTTCGTTTACTTTGTACTCTAAATGATGCTCACCCAAGGCTAAACCAGAAAATTCTAAAATATTTTCACGATTTCTCATGGGTAAACTCTCATTAGCGCTCGCAAATGTACATTCATTTTATTAATAGCCCAACAATAGTAATTTAAAGTTTGACATTTTTAGACTTCATGTTCTTAGTAGTTATTAACGTGAAATAATTCCGGTGATATTAAATTGTATTTAATTGTCGTAGTTGAGTTCTTTTTATGGCATGAAATATAGATTCTCTAAAACTTGTTTCATCTGCCAAATTTTGACCAGCTATATCAAAGGCTACTCCATGATCAGGAGACGTTCTCACAAAAGGCAATCCGCAAGTATTATTCACGCCACTTTCAAAATAAAGCATTTTGAATGGGATCAACCCTTGATCATGATAAATGGCCAGAACTCCATCAAAGTTCAAATAAAGTTTTTTGCCAAAAAAGCTATCTGAAGGAAATGGACCAAAAGCATTTATTCCTTCCTTTTTTTTTGCTTCAATAATCGGGTGGATAGTATTTATTTCCTCTAAACCTATGATGCCTTCATCTCCCGCGTGAGGGTTCAATCCTAAGATGGCAATTTTTGGATTGGAAATGCCAAAATCAAATTTGAGCGCAATATTAAACTCATCAATTTTTTTATTTAAATATGACGCGTCAATGGTTTTTGAAATTTCGCTCAAAGGAATATGATCACTCGCCAAGGCAACTCTGGTTTGATCTGCAGCCATAATCATTATTGTATTTGAATTAAATCGATTTGCTAAATACGCAGTGTGGCCTTTAAAGTCTTTATATTTTGATTGAGGAATATTTGACTTACACAGTGGAGCAGTTACTAGAGTATCTATTTTTTTATTTTCAATTGAATCACAAGCAGAATCGAGTGAGTCAAAAGCTGCAATTCCTCCTACATCATTCTGAACCCCAAATTGAATATCAAATGAACGATCCCATGGGTCACACAGGCCTATAGTTCCTGGTTCAAGTTTATCTCCCGGTTGGACTTTAAATAGCGGTATTACTGAGTTTTTTAGAATTTTTTGGTGAATTGCAATTATCTCGCGAGAGGAAAAAATATAGAAATCAGCTTTTAAGCGGATATCTTCTGAAGACAGCACTTTGAGAATAACTTCAAGTCCGATGCCATTTGTATCTCCAGACGTAATACCAATCTTTAATTTATTCATGACTTAATATTATCGAAAAAATCATGTAAAAGGCGAACACCAATTCCGGTTCCCCCTTTATGAAAATAACCATGAGGGCGGTCTAAAAAAGCAGGCCCCGCAATATCCAAATGAATATAAGGGTAGTCGGTGAAATGTTCAAGAAATTTACCCGCGGTTATCATGCCTGCGTCTGGTCCGCCAATGTTTTTAAGATCAGCAATTTCACTTTTTAAGAGGTCATTGTATTCATCCCAAAACGGGAATTGAACCAACCGTTCATGGGTTTTTTCACCACTATGGATTAATTGCTCCCAAAACTCTTTTCCTGCATTCCCCATTGCTACAATTGCATTAGGACCAATGGCTTTAGCTGCAGCCCCTGTAAGAGTAGCCAAATCAATAACCAATTTGGGGTTAAATTTTTTTGCATAATGTAGAGCATCTGCTAGTATTAGTCGACCTTCTGCATCTGTATTTAGAACCTCGACAGTTGTTCCATCTGATATTTTAATAACATCTCCTGGAGTAATGGCATTTCCGCCTGGCCTATTGTCAGTTGCAGGTATCAACCCTATTACCCAAGTAGGAATTTTATCATTGGCTAATGCACATAATGTTCCCACAACAGATGCCGCTCCAGCCATATCACATTTCATTGTATCCATGAAATTACTTGGCTTAAGACTAAGACCGCCGGTGTCATAAACAACTCCTTTTCCTATAATTACATATGGTCTTTTATTTACTGCGTTTTCTGGCTTGTGTTCTAGGATACTAAATGTAGCAGGATCAACAGATCCTTTATTAACTCCGAGAAGTCCACCCATTTTTAATGATTCTATTTTAGCTTGATTTAAAATAGTCGTTGAGAAACCAAATATTTTTCCGAGATCTTGGATTCTTTCACTCAGATTTTCAGCACTTAGGCTTAATAACGGCGCATTGACTAAATCTCGGGCCTCATTCACCGCGATACAGATAGAAGACAATTTTTGAGATCTCTCGTGACTTAATCCAATTATTTCTATCTCTTTTAAGGACCAAGCCGTATTTGCATTTTTACTTAGAAGTTTATTATATCTATAAGAGGCTAATATTAATCCTTCAGCTATCCAAAAAGCATCTTCACTGGCATCAAGACTCAAGACATTGATTTTATTTCTAATTAATTCATGGGCAAGCTCTTTCCCCAAATTTCTAAGAGTATGTTTTCCAGAATTTTTACTATTGTCGCTGTTGCTTATACATGCGAAAACATCAATATCAGATGAAGCAAAATGAGTCCAATTCTCAAGCTTTCTTGACAAACGACTAATTATTATTTTTGACTGATTTACGTCAATATTGGCTTTATTCAGAGATTTTTCATTAGGTCTGACAACAGCCATACAATAGCCATCAGATGTTGAGGAATTAAAAGTCAATTTCATAGGGCTAAGTTAGTCATCGTACCTTTGAAATATGTTTACAGGAATAGTAGAAAATTTGGCGACTATCGTTGCAGTTTCAAATGAAAAATCAAATATTCATTTTGATATTGATAGTTCTCTGGCAAAAGAGTTTAAAATCGATCAAAGTATTGCTCATGACGGCTGCTGCCTGACTGTAATTGCTTTGAATAGAGATGAAAATCAAAAAATATCAGGCTACAGGGTAACAGCAATAGACGAAACTTTGCAGAAAACAACATTACAACACTGGAGGCCAGGTAGTTTAATAAATATAGAGAGATGTACTAAAGTAGGAAGTCGCCTTGATGGACATATAGTTCAAGGCCATATTGACTGTACTGCAGTGGTTTCTGATATGGTTGATCAAAATGGAAGCTGGGAGATTAAAATAAAGCATGAGCTGAGCCCACAATATCAAACTGTTAATAAAGGGTCAATTACTATTAATGGAATAAGTTTGACGGTTGTTGAATCCGGGGCTGATTACTTTTCAGTAGCAATTATTCCCTATACCTGGAATAATACTAGTTTTCATCTTCTTAAAATTGGAGATCAAGTCAATATAGAGTTTGATATTATTGGAAAGTATGTATCCAAAATTTTAGAAGGTAAATAGATAGTAGGTTTCAAATCTCTAACGTATCTACAAAAGGAACTTCAGGATTCAATATTTCCTCCAATAAGGGAATTAAGACTAATTTTTCAAAATCCTCTAACTCTTGAAAAGTTAAGCTGTCCCGTTTTTGCCATTGAATATAAGTTACCGGTTTCGATGGATGTCTCATACTTGATATTCCTGCTTTAAATTTCATTGCAGGGCTTATTTTTTCTTGTTTACTAAGAAGCCATGCATATATCATAAGCTGAAAGGCTTTTTCTTTTTTTTTCTTTGAATCTAAAAGGTCATTCCATTCTTTGAAATTCATCTGATCGCTTTGAAACGCTCCAGTTTTTAAGTCGATAATTACCCAATAGTTTTTCCATTTTTCAACTCTGTCCGCTTTACCTCTGATTTTAACAGTATTTCCATTATTTAGTGTCAAGGGGCTTTCTAAATACTCCTCTACCAAATGAACTTCCCATTCGCTATCTTCATTATTGTTTTCCTTTATACGTTTTCCTTCTTCCCGGGACCAATCATATCCAATTTTCTCAATCACTTTTCTTTCTAAATGAAAGGGGCCTGAGTCACTTTGAATGGGGAAGTGTATTGAAATACTTGAGTTTATGTATTTATCAATTTTTGACAAATCCCAATTATTATTAGACTTATAGTATATATACAAATCTTGATGTAAATCATGTAATATATTTCCTCGAATATTAGCAGGTAATCGGTCACTATGAGTTTCTTCTTCTCTTATACCAAGAACATATTGAAGGTAAAATTTATATGGATTTTTTATATAAGTTGATCCCGCTGATGGGCTTATTCCTTTTTCTTTAAGCCTTTTAAGTGTTCGCTCAATTATTAAAGGGTGTTTACATATGCTTCTTTCACTTTTTATTGTTTTTTCATCAAGTTTCAATTCAAGATCAAAATCTCTCCATTTAATACCGGAATAACGTGATAATTCAATTTCCATTTGTTGTAAAAATCTACTTGCCTCACTAGAATTAAGTCCATCAGATCCACTATTTACCAGAAAAATGACTTTTTTTGCTCTCTGAACAAGCCTGTATGTATGGTAGGCAATAATTGCCTCTTGTTCTCTTAAAAGCGGAATCCCAAAAGTTTTACGCAGATCATTAGAAAGGAATGAGGTGCTACTTCTTCTGCCAGGCAATAGGCCCTCATTGCAAGGTGCAACAATTACAGTATCGAAATCAAGATTTCTAGTTTCTAATAGCCCCATGATTTGTAATCCTTCAAAAGGTTCTCCATAAAAATTAACCGGGCTTTCTTTTGAGAAATGTCGAAATAATTGTCTTACAGTTCTAAATTTTAAATTTTTTCTTTCTGTCCAATTTATAAGCCGATCTAGTGCATGTATACAAAGTTTGGCAGGCTCTATCTCCCATGCAGATTTGATTTTTTCAGAATAATCAAATAATCTTTTTCTAAGGTTTTTTATAAAATATATATAGTTGGGATATTCTTCCCATAAGTCAGAATTCTCACCAATTAGATCAATTGTATCACTTACCGACCAATAACTTCTTTTTGAATCTCTAAGATTATTAATTTGGGATTCCATGTTAAGTCCGTCATTTGCATTTCGCATAGCACAGCAAATCGGATTAGCAAAAGTTGCCTCTAATAATTTTAATGGATACTTGCCACTTATTTCTTTGGCTTCTTGAAGTTGAAAAAGAAGATCAATACTGGAGTAAGCCACAGTGGAGTTTAAAGCCATTCCCATAGTAACGTTAGCTTCTTGAATTTCTGGGGGAAGAGCTTGTAGAGTAGGGATTAATAATTCCTCATCAACTAGTACTAAAGCGCATTTATTAAAATTTGTGGCTAATACATCTTTATGACTAAGAATATCACCAATTGCTTTTGCTATTGCAATATTACCATTAGCACGGATTATTGAAAATGAAATTTGGGATGTTAAAAAATTTGCTGGGGGATTCAGGATTTCTGAAACCATTTTTGCTGGTAAATTCTTTATGTTTTTACGCAGATTTTGTCCTGCTTCAGAACTTAAATTATTGACATAATGAGCATCAATATCCCAAAAGGCATTGGCACCATAATATTCATAGGCAGATTTAAATAGACTAACCTCCGGTGGAGTAAGGGCATTAAAGCCAACAAAAGCCAAATGGTCAATTTCCTTTTGTAACATCCAGTTATCAAAATGTGCTTTAGTTGGTCCTGTTTTACTTGGACTAGCTTGATTGAAAATTTGACCTGCAGAACCTAATTTTTTTTCATTTAGGTTTTTATGATACAGACTAAATAAATTTGGTAATTGTTTCCATAAGTTTAGGCGACTAGTCATAAGATCAGTTGGCTTGTCAAGCCCCCACTGAGCAAGGGATTCAATTTCTTGCATCTCTCTAAAGATATTTTTGTTGTCGACGCCAAATCGATGAATTTCATCAAAGTCTCGTAAAACCGTAGGGGCCCATTTAAGAAATTCGTCAAGACTATCTGAAAACCCTTCATTGAGCCTCTCATATGAATCATATAAAATTATCAATTGGTCCATATTATTTACCATCTCTAGACCTGATAATTCTGCCATTATTTCTTCAATCGTAAAAATTGCAGGTGAAAGAACTGGAGATGAAATTTCTTCGAGAATAGCTTGTCTTAAAACTCTCTCAGCTCTTTTTGAAGGCACTATTATGCCAACTCGATGGATCTCCGAGTATTGCTCTAAAAGCGCAATCGATACTCGGGTTAAAAAAGCTTTCATATTAAGAGTTATTGAGGGCGATATAATTCTTGAGATTCAATATACAATTTTACTTCTTTTGTAAGATCATTGATCTCGGTCAATTTATTTGCTTGTTTAATAGATTCTCTTATTGCACTACTGCTATCATTAAGTAGTGGAGCTTCGATGAAATCAATTTTTGGATTTGCTAAAAACAAATGGGAACTATCGAATTCATTTGAACCTCTCGGGTATACCAAGATATGGACAAGTTCTAAAATTCTCCCAGGGCTTTTCCAGCTATTTAAACTCCTGAAATTATCACCTCCAATAATTAAGTAAAATTGATTTTCCGGGTCTCTATTAACTAAGGCTTCGATGGTATTAACAGTATAGTTAGGGGCGGCTAATTCTAGTTCAATTTCTTCCACCCGAAATTCCCCATACTGCTTAACGGCTAATTCTACCATTCTCACTCTATTTTCACTAGGAGCTAAAAGAGAGGGGTCTTTTTGTGGATTTTGAGGAGTGATGACAAACCAAATCTCATCTAATTTTTTCCATTTTATCATGGACTTAGCAATTTTTAGATGACTTTTGTGAATGGGATTAAAGCTGCCAAAAAAAAGTCCAACTTTCATCGGTTTATAAATTTTGTAACAAGGTGTTGGATTTGCTTGAAAGCAGTTTCTATTTGATCGTTGACTATTACATGATCAAAATTTGTCGCGAAACTTATTTCTTCTTTTGCTTTAGCCAATCGATCATGAATACGTTCTTCATTATCGGTCCCTCTTTTTCTTAAACGATCTTCAAGCACTTCTATCGAAGGAGGCATAATGAAAATAGATAAAGTATTGAGATCATACTTTTCTTTCAGTCGAATTCCTCCATAAACGTCTATGTCAAAAACTACAGTTTGTCCTTTGTCCCAAAGTCTTTGAACATCAGACTTAAGTGATCCATAAAAATTATCCTCATATACCTCTTCCCATTCTAAAAAAAAATCAGACTTTATTTTTCTCTTAAATTCTGTTAGTGACAAAAAGTGATAGTCTATACCATCTTGCTCATTCAACCTCGGTTTTCTTGTCGTTGCAGAGACACTAAACGCCAATTTTGGGAATTCTTTAAGCAATCGATGAACTAGTGTTGTTTTCCCCGATCCAGACGGCGCAGCTAGGACTAAAAGTTTCATAAAATATTTAGTACTTGCTCTTTTATTTTTTCAAGAGATTCTTTCATCCCAACAACAATTTTTTGCATACCCGCATGATTAGATTTGCTACCGAGTGTATTTACCTCTCTGCCAATTTCTTGACTTATAAATCCTAGTCTTCTACCATCTCCATCTATCATTGATTGTCTGAAATGGTCAATATGAAATTTAAGGCGAATTTTTTCTTCATTAATATCTAGCTTTTCTAAATAATAAATTAACTCTTGTTCAAACCTATTCTTATCGAGTTGAACTTCGCCTAATCCCCTAATCAGCTTATTTTTTATGTTTGTAATGCGTTCTTCTTCGAATGGTTCAATAGATGAAAGTTCAGATTCAATAGACAAAAGGTTTTTTTCTAAGTCAGATTGCAAGACAACCCCTTCGTTTACTCTAAACTCATCCAAAGAAGTAATAGCATTATCAATTGCTAAATCAACATCTTTCCATTCTTTTTCTAAAATATCCGGATGATCATTTTTTACAGGAATTTTAAGTGCCATCATGAGTAAATCTGATTGAGATATTGTTTCAGAGCTTACAGACTGTAGTTCTGACATAACGGTTTTAATCCAATTCAAGTCTACTCCAGACTTTAATTCATTGTTTATTTCACGATTAATATTAATGTCAACTTTCCCGCGTTGGAGCTTATCTGCAATTCGTTTGCGCCACAACATTTCGCGTTCACGAAAATCACTGGGGCATCTAAATGATATATCTAAATTTTTACTATTTAGAGAACGAATTTCTACTTTGATTTGAGTTGATGAGCTTTTTGTTTGCCCTTTCCCAAAACCTGTCATGGATTTGATCATAGCCACAAAGGTAAAACCTCACGGGAACTTACGGAATGTTTATCCCAATTATATGATTCATATTTATGTATTAAATCTTTAGCATTAATAGGGGCCAGATCTTTATTTAAACCAATTCCTCGAGCTATATGGCCAAGTATGGACTCTGGAGACCACCCTTTGTCGTAATAGTCCTTCAAGGATACCGCTCCATCAGTTTTAGTTAATTTTTTCTTGTTGGGACCTAACCATAATGGTGCATGAGATATTTTAGGAAAACTATAGCTTAATAATTTTCTTAAGTGGTTCTGCAACGGGTCACATTCTTTTAAATCCTGTCCTCTAACGATATGACTTATTTCCTGATATGCATCATCTATCACGACGGCAAAATTGTATGACCAGGTATTATCTGAACGTCTGACAACTGGATATCCATCCCAGTTTTTAAGTCGTAAGCAGTATGGCCCATCAAATGGTAATTTTTTATTTAAGCAAGTTCCTGGATAAGACTGATGTGATTTACCTTGATCATGAATGGATTCTCGGATATCTTTCCTACTGCAGGAGCATGGAAAAATCAAGTTTTTTTTAATTAAAAATTCTAATGCAGCTTCATAATCATTTTCTCTGTTAGACTGAAATAGAGGTTGTTCATCCCAGTCTAATCCTAATTTAATCAAATCTTCAAAAACTGAGTCTACATATTGTTTTTTGCATCTTTCGTGATCAATATCCTCAATGCGTAAAAGGATTTTACCACCATAACTTTTAACCTGCAACCAACAGAGCAATGCTGTTGAAGCATTGCCAATGTGCATATGGCCTGAGGGAGAAGGGGCAAATCTTCCAGTCATATTGTGAAAATACAACATAGGTATTCAAGAAGGTTAAGCTTTAGGTACCTTCGTTGTATGGAATTAAAACATTTTGGAACGCGGGCTATTCACGGAGGTCAGAAACACGACCCGTCAACAGGTGCAGTCATGCCCCCAATTTATCAGACATCTACATACGCCCAGAGCTCTCCAGGAGAACATAAAGGGTATGAGTATAGTAGAACTCAAAACCCAACCCGAAGTGCTTTAGAGGCGTCTCTAGCGTCAATTGAAAATGGCACTCACGCTATGGGTTTCGGTAGTGGTTTAGCTGCAGTTGATGCTTGCATGAAATTACTTTCTCCTGGAGATGAAGTTATTTCTACAAATGATTTGTACGGAGGGACTTATCGACAATTTGTTCATATTTATGAGAAGTATGGAATTAAATTTCATTTTGTTCCGATGTCTGATGAATCTGTTATTGAAGCCAAAGTCAATAGCAAAACAAAAATGATTTGGATAGAGAGTCCTACAAATCCAATGTTGAATGTTGTGGATATTGAGAAGGTCTCAAAAATCGCAGAAGCAGCAAAAGCTTTATTAGTCGTTGATAATACTTTTGCTACCCCATATCTTCAACAGCCTATAAATTTAGGAGCGGACATTGTTTTGCATTCTGGCACAAAATATCTCGGGGGTCACAGTGATCTTGTTCTTGGAGCATTAATTGTTAAGGATAAAGATTTAGCAGATCGATTATATTTTATCCAAAATTCGACAGGAGCAGTATGCGGACCAATGGATAGCTTTTTGGCGCTAAGGGGTATAAAAACACTTCATATTCGAATGGAAAGGCATTGCCACAATGCAAAGGAAATTGCACATTTTTTAAAATCACATCCGGCAGTCGGTCGAGTTATATATCCAGGCTTCACGGAACACCCAGGTCATTTGGTTGCCAAGAAACAAATGAGAGATTTTGGTGGGATGATATCATTTACAGTTAAAAGTGATCTTGCTAAAGACGCAAGTAAAGTAGTGAGCTCAATGAAAATATTCACTTTAGCTGAGTCTCTTGGTGGGGTGGAGTCTTTGTCAGGTCACCCGGCATCAATGACACATGCCTCTATTCCAAAAGACCAGCGTGAAGTTAATGGAATCTCAGATGGCTTAATTCGCTTAAGTGTTGGAATAGAGGATATTCGTGATTTGAAAGCTGATATTGAAGCAGCACTTTTATTAATTTTATAAATTATGGCGGAAAAATTTGCAGTAATTGGGCTAGGCCAATTTGGTCGAGCAATTTGCAAAAAACTTTCAGCAAAAGGGGCTGAGGTTATTGCAATTGATATAGATGAAGATAGAGTTGACGAGATAAAAGATCATGTGTCTTATGCGGTTCAGTTAGATTCGACAGATAAGCGCGCTCTTGAGTCTCAAAATATAAGCGAAATGGATGCAGTGATTGTATCTATTGGGCATAATTTTGAAGGTATGCTGTTAACTACAGTAAAGCTTCTTGAGATAGGGGTTAAGCGTTTAGTAGCTCGAACACAAGGAGATACTCAAAGAAAAATATTGGAAAAAATGGGAGTAACGGAGATCTTATCTCCGGAAGAAGAGGTCGGAATAAATGTCGCGGAAAGATTAATGAATCCATCCATGTTGATGTGCATGCCTCTTCCAGATAATTATGAAATTGTAGAAATAACTGCTCCAAAATCTGTTGTAGGGAGAACGATAAAAGATCTTGGGTTATTATCCAAGTATCGTCTTAATCTTGTTACGTTAATTGAAAGTTCAGGAAATGTAGAACTCCACATAAAGGGGGTTATCGAGGATGATGAAATAATAAAAGAGAATTATGTCTTAGTTGTTTTTGGATTGACTCACGATGTAGAACGATTTATAGATATTAATGGATAACAAGACAATATTTAGTGTTTTATCCTTAGCGGCGCTTCTTGTCGTTTCTGGTTGTAATGGGGATTCAAATAATAACAATTTGCCCCCTCGTGCTTCTGGACCATTTGAGCAGAGACTGACAAATGGATGGAAAGTTTTCTCCGTTTCATTTGAAGGTGAAATGGATAATCCTTTTGATACTACAACCCAGGCTGTGTTCAAGGGAGATGCCGATGCAGTTCAAGGAGAATTTAGTTTTGAAGATCGTAATGATTCTGCTATCGTTGATTATCGTATTGACTTTTATTTAAATCTAATGTTGGGGCTAGCTCCAATAAATTATGTTAATCAGGGTGAGGGTATTTGGGCTTTTGATTCATCTATCCAGACATTATGGTTTTATGATTATCCTGATACGCTAACATTTGTTGTGGATTACGATGCAGATACTTTACAGCTTTGGCATTCTAATGTTGTAATTGATGATCCTTCTTTGGGACAAGATATTCAGGCAAAGCTTGATATTGAATTAAGAAAATAGTTTTTACATAAAAAAAGGGCTCCGGTATGGAGCCCTTTTATTTTTCTATTGAATTATGTAATTAGTCTTCTTTGCTAACCGCTAAAGCGTAAACAACAAGACCAAAACCAATTTTGTTAATTGCATCAGCAATGTTGTAGAAAATATCTACTCCACCATTGTATCCAACCATCTCTGCAACGTCCATTCCGAAAAGACCACCTTCAGTTCCAAGGATGTAACCAATTGGATATATCGCCCAACCGATAACGACAAACTTAGTAAGGTGTCCTACAGCTCTTTGAACTTTTCCGCCAGCAGAAGCAGCTAATTCTGCAACTTCACCTTTCCAAACTAACCATACAATATAGAAGTATGCAGCACCTGAAAGAGCTCCATATAACCAAGAAGTAGAGCTACCAGCATAAAATGCTTCTCCGATATAACCGAGAACAAGCATAGCTACTGAAGCAACAAGTAATTTGTAAAGTAAGCCAATCTTAGCACCAGCTTTCTTAGTTAAAAGATAGAATTCTACACACATCAAAGGAACAGTCAATGTCCAGTCAATGTATCTTAGTACTACAGGTGTTTCTCCTGTGCCCATGTAAAAATCACGCATGTAATAATAGTGAACTGCTGCGATACCAGTGATCAAAGCAGAAACTAAAAGAGATAATTTCCACTCGTCTGCAACGCGACCGCGCTCGAACAAGAAGAAAACAGAAGCAGCAAACATAGCCATGTAGCCTGTGAAGAATGTGAATCCAACATAGTCATCCGGTCTAAAGGTTGCTAAATCAGTTGATAAAAAAATGTCTAAAAAGCTCATATGTATAAATTTAAATTTAGGTGAATGTATGCGATTAGTATATTTCTACAACAAGTAATCGCAGGTTTTGATTAATCAATTGTAAAAGTATATTCCAAATTCCTAATATCAAAATATGACTTAAGTTCTGATTAACAACACATTAGATAGTTGTGGATTCATATAAAACATTCTTTTTGGGTAAAAAATTACTTTTGTCACTGAGACACTCTAAAAAGTTTTGAACTTAAATGGGGTTAGAAATACTTCAAAATTTTCAGTCATAGAACGACATGCAGTTAGTAGAATAGAAGATATGAACACTTATGTAACTACTTGATTTTGTGATATTTGAGAATTTATCGTAATTTTTAATAAATCAAAACAAACTTAATATGAATGAAATAATTCAAAGAGCTCTGGATTTACCAGGCCAAATTGCAGCTCGTGTTCTGGGGACACGAGTTAGCGAAACTCTAAATAAGTTTAATTCTGGCAAAGGGATTAGAAGTTATTTTCAGATGATATATTCCTGGTTAGCCCTAGGAATGACCATTTTAATGATTTGGGAATTGGTTAGCGGAATAAATGATCATTTTAGTTCTGCTGACTCGATGGGAATTATAGCTAGTATCATTACTACTTTTATTTGTCTAATTGCGGCTTTGGCTATTCCGAACGTCATTAGAATTCGAGGCGAAGAATTAGCAGGGAAGCACACAGGCATGGTTCAATTTTTGGCACATGATGTAATGAAGACGAATATCAGGTTAATGGGTGAATTAAGTGCTTTAGTGGTTTTCACTCAGGCCTTGTGTATGGCTACTGCGACATTATTTAATACTACGGTTTATGCCCCATTAGCAGGGGGGGAAGAGATTGCCTCGATGTTCAGTGGCATATATTCATGGTTTACTGGAGTGGCAAGAGATAATATTCCATTTGATTTTATGGGAGCTGCAACATCTTTTGCAAACCCTGCAGATTGGAATGCGAGTATTTCAGGGTCTTGGACTTGGAATAGTATTATGGCCACATTAGGAATGTTTGTAAATGCTATATTATTATTGGCTTCTTATTATGTTATTCTATCAATTTACAGTGTCGCTTATAATGTTACAGCTTGGTTAGTGGGGTGGATACAAAAACCCAACCTACCTATTAAAATGCATTAGAATATTTAACCATGTAAATAATAAACCCCGCTAATCAGAGGGGTTTATTATCACAGGTCCATTTGGCTTTCCTACCTTAGCTTTATGGGTAGAGTTCTAACAGGCATTCAAACTTCCGGTCGTCAGCATTTAGGGAATATATTAGGTGCTATAAAACCTGCGATAACATTATCAAATGATCAAAAAAATGATGCGTATTTATTTATTGCAGATTTACATTCTTTAACTTCAATAAAAGATAAAGCGAAAAGAAAGGAAAACTTATTATCTACCGCCGCCGCTTGGCTTGCTTGTGGACTAGATACTGAAAAAGTTGTTTTTTATGCTCAAAGTGATGTCCCTGAATGTACCGAATTGACTTGGTATTTAAATTGTTTCACTCCTTACCCGATGTTAGCTAATGCTCATAGTTTCAAGGATAAATCAGATCGTCTTTCAGATGTTAATGCAGGCCTTTTTGATTATCCTGTTTTGATGGCAGCAGATATTTTACTTTACAATGCAACGCAAGTGCCGGTAGGAAAAGATCAAAAGCAGCACTTAGAGATGACAAGAGATATTGCAGAAGCCTTTAATCGTAATGTTAAAGAAGATGTTTTAATTATACCTGAGGCGAAAATTGATGAGTCAATTATGACAATTCCAGGTACTGACGGGCAAAAAATGTCAAAATCATATGGAAATGTAATTGATATTTTTCTTCCTGAAAAGCAACTCAAAAAACAAGTAATGTCAATAGTTACCGATTCATTACCAATAGAGGAACCTAAAAACCCTGAGTCTTGTAATGTCATCAAGATATTCAGACTTATTGCTGAGCGAGAAGCTATTGAAAACATGGAGAATGAATATAGAGCTGGAGGATATGGCTATGGTCATGCAAAACTGGCTTTATACGAGACTATTCTTTCAAAGTTTTACTTTGAAAGAATAAGGTTTGATGAGCTAATGAAAAATCCCGATGAGATTTATCGTGCTTTAGATTCAGGTGCAAAAAAAGCTAGAATCATTGCACAAGAGACTCTGAATAAAGTCAAAAAAAGCTTGGGTTACAGATAATTAAACTTCAGGCCTATTTTGTTTTTTTAATTCTTTTGAGTCCCCATGCCCAATGAATTGATCTTTATAACCTTTATGTATTAACTGGATATTAGGGTTATTTTCTGCAATCCATGATGCTAATTGTGCCCCCACTCCTCCGATAGATTGGGCGTCTTCCCAAACAACCCATTTAGAATAAGTTTTAGAAAAGGCTTGTAACATATCTGAGTTAATGGGTTTTGCTTTTCTTAAGTCAATTATCACATCCGACGGGTTTGAATGAATTATCGCTTCTTCAATTGTTGGTCCCAAGCACCAATGAACAGTCTCACGGCCTAATCGTATGATATCCATTCCTCCTTTTCGTTTAAGTGCGTTGGGTAATTTTGTCTCCTTGCCTTTAGGATACCTGATTATTGAGGGGCCACCATATTGTATGGCTTCATCAATTGCATTTCTGAGTTCTGAATTATTTCTTGGTGCCCAAATATGAGTATTTGGGATACTGCTATATAGGGCTAAGTCAAAAACACCATGATGAGTAGCTCCATCTTCACCGACTATTCCAGATCTATCGAGACATAGTAATACAGGTAAGTTTTGCAGCGCAACATCATGTATCCATTGGTCCACAGCTCTTTGAGAAAATGTCGAATACAGATTAACTATGGGTTTCATTCCCGTTGCTGCCATCCCTGCGGCCTGAGTTATAACATGCTGTTCTGCTATCCCAACATCAAAGAAACGTTCAGGGAACTTATCTCTAAACAGGTCTAAACTGCATCCCTGAGCCATCGCAGCAGTCAGTGCAATTATTCGATTGTCTTTAAGAGCTAGAGCTATTAACTTTTCAGCAAAATGAGTTTGGAAATTGAATTGATCAGGAAAACTTTCTGAAAGCCCAAGATCTTCAAGAGTTGGTCGATTGGTTTTAACATGTAAAACTCTCGGTCCTTTAAGTTTTAATGCTTGTTTAATCCTAGGAATAAGTTCAGCAATATTATTTCCATTTATATGACCATCTATAAAATTCCATCCTAAAGATGTACAAAATTCTTTATACTCTCCAGAATCATGAAGAGCACCTACATTTTCTTCAATAGCAAAACCATTATCATTAATAATCAATAATATGTCATCACCCTTGGAGCCGGCATCATTCATGGCTTCATATACCATTCCTCCCGTAAATGCCCCATCACCTACAACTGCAACTTTATGACGATTCCTATTTATTAATACATCAGCTCTAGCAAATCCAATCAATGCTGAAAGCGCAGTACTTGAGTGCCCTACTCCAAAAGAATCAAAATTGGATTCATTCCTATTTGGGAATCCACTTGGGCCATTTTTTTTTCGATTAGATTTAAAGACATCTGCACGATCTGTTATTACTTTATGCACATACGCTTGATGGCCAACATCCCATATTAAAACATCTTCAGGGGTGTCCAGGATTATGTGTAACGCCACTGTCAATTCAGTTACGCCAAGACTAGAGGCTAAATGCCCTGCTTTTTCTGAAGTTGAATTAAGAATGAATTCACGGATTTCAATGCAAGCCTTTTTAAGAGACTCAATATTCATTTTTCTCAATTCAGGAAGTGAAGGAATGGCTTGCATATATCAAAAGTAATGTCTGCCTATCCCTAAATGGAATTAAATGAATAAGTTCCGGGTTAGTTTCAAAACTAAAATTTAATTAGACTTCTTTTTCAATTTTTGACCAATAACGTCTGGATTTGCCAACTTCAGATAAATAGAGCATTACCGGAACTATAACTAAAGTTAAGAAAGTGGCAAAAGTTAATCCATATATAACTGTCCAACATATGGGGCCCCAAAAGGCAACATTATCTCCTCCAAAATAAATTTGAAGATCATTCTGAGATATCAGAGTGTAGAAGTTTAAATTCATCCCCGTAGCCAAAGGCAATAGGCCTAAAATAGTTGTAATTGCTGTTAATAATACGGGTCGAAGTCTTGTTTTTCCCGCAAGAACAAGAGCTGCGGCTAAATCATCTACTGGCAAGTATGCGCCTAAATCTAATTTTAAATCTGCTTTTTTTCGGTCAATAACTTGATTGGCATAATCAGCTAAAACTATAGCATTATTTACAACAACTCCAGCAAGAGAGATGATACCAATCATTGTCATAATTATCACAAAGTCCATTCGGAAAATAACAAGCCCAAGTAATACACCAATTAATGAGAGAATTACTGTGGTTAATATCAAAAATGGTATCCGAGCGGAGTTAAACTGACCCACGATAATTAAGAAGATCATAAAAACTGCCCCCAACAATGCTTTTGAGAGAAAACTAAACTCTTTGGCTTGTTCTTCCTGTTGTCCTGTAAATGAAAGTGAAACACTCTCAGGAAGATCATAATTTAATAGCAAAGCTTTCATCTCTGCAACAATTTGATTTGCATTAGCGCCCTCTTTCAAGCCAGAGTATACAGTAATCACTCTATCCAAATCTATGCGTTTAACAGCTGAAAAAGTTGAGGATTTAGTTGCAGATGCAATTGAGCTAATAGGAACCTGTTTGATTTTTCCATCGCTCTGATCCCTAAATGTAATTTTTTGATTCATTAAACTCTCAAGATTGTACCTGTAGTTATCTGAGAGACGAATATTTATAGGGTATTCATCTTCATCATTTTTGAAGCGACTTATCTCCTTACCAAATAAGGCCGTTCTCAGCGCATCGCCAATTTGACCTGTAGACACACCCAAACTTCTCGCTTTAGCGCGATCTACGTAAATAGGCAATTCCGGCTTTCCCGATTCTACATCTACTTTTAGTTCGTCGTATCCCTTTATAGCCGAACTTTTGATATATCTTTTGACATCCTGGGCTACAGCTAAAACCTCAACGTAGTCTACTCCTGATAGTTCAATGTTGATAGGTGGCCCTTGAGGTGGCCCTTGCTCATCTTTTGCAATAACGACTAATGCTCCGGGGATATTTGAAACTTTATCTCTTAGAAGATTTAAAACATCAGAGCTTAATACAGGATTCCCTGCAGCGTCTAGGCGATATTTCGTTTCACGAAAAGCCACAACAATTTTAGATTTATGCGGAGTCGCCGCATTATCTGGCCCTTGATTCGGATCACTGGTTCCTTTACCTACTTGCGCAATAATGGATTCAACCATATAATTATAGTTTTCTCCATCTTTACTGTAGGTGTAGGACTCTAGTATATTGGAAATCTCTTTCTCCAATTCCAATGTTACAATATTAGTTTCTTGAATATCTGTACCAACAGGTAACTCAATAAAAATATTTGCCAAATTGGGTTGTGAATCTGGGAAGAATAGAACCTTTGGAGGTAATACAGAGAGAAGAACTATCGAGAAAAAAAGTAGACCAACCGTGCCAAAGAACGTAGATCTTGCATTTTTGCCACGTAGGGAAAATTCAATTAATCTAGTATATTTTCTCTCTACGGAAGGTAATAGTTTTGTTTGAAAATATTGTGTCCCCGGTTCAAAAACATATAAAAAACTTAAAATGAGTAGTCCTGAGTAAAACTGGATATTACCAAAAATGGTAGCCCCTATTAGAAAATTAAAAACAAACCCTAAAATAACTAGGATAAGTCCAATAGATGTCCATTTTCGTCGACCAATTTTATTCTCGCTAACCTTCATGAATCTTGCCGCTAAAGATGGATTTATAACAAGCGCAACAAAAAGAGAAGAGGAAAGAACAACGATTAAAGTATAGGGGAGGAATTTCATGAATTCACCGATTATTCCTGGCCAAAGAGCCAAAGGAATGAAGGCTGCTAGAGTGGTTGCTGTAGATGTTATTATGGGCATGGCAACTTCTGCAGCCCCTAGTTTTGCTGCTTGAACAGGAGTATATCCCTGGCTAAGAAATCTGTATATATTTTCTACGGTTACAATCCCATTGTCTACAAGCATTCCTAATGCCAAAACCAAGGCAAATAGAACCATGAAATTTAGAGTAACTCCCATTGAGTTTAGTATGAAAAAACTCAAAAGCATACTCAAAGGAATCGCAATTCCCACAAATAAAGCATTTCTTAAACCTAAGAAGAAAGTTAAAACTAGGACTACTAGTAAAACACCAAAAATGATGGAATTTTCTAATTCGCTTACTTGATTTTTAGTTTGGGTGGATTGGTTATTTGTTATTGATAAAAGAAGGTTACTTGGGAAATAGTCTTGTTGAGCTGCAGAGACAATTTCATTGATGTCTCTTGATGCTAAAATTAGATTTTCTCCAGATCTCTTTTTTATGTCTAAAGTAACTACTGGATCATTGTATTGACGGGCATAAGACTCACGTTCAATTTCATCAAATTCTACAGTAGCGATATCACGCAAATACACTATCGCTCCTTTTTCATGTTTTATTATGATGTCCTCAATGTCAGTTAAAGATCCAAATTCGCCGATAACTCTTACATTGCGCCTGTAGCCATCAACTAGGAGGTCTCCACCAGAGATAGAAATATTTTCATTTTGAATTGCTCCTGCAATATCATTAAATGAAATATCTACAGACTCCATAGTAGAGAGGTCAACTAAAATCCGAACCTCTTTTTTATCAATGCCTCTTATATCAACAGCAGAGATAGAGGAAAGATCTTCAATTTCATCTTTTAAATATTTAGCATAATTCTCGAGTTGATCACTTGTGTATTCTCCTGATAAATTGATATTCATAATAGGCATTAACTCGCTTATATTGAATTCAAAAACATTAGGGTCAGCTGGCAAATCATTTGGAAAATCGGGTGATGATCTAGCTGCATCTACTTTATCTTTAACCTTTTGAAGTGCCTGCGATACTTCAACGCTAAAATCAAATTCCACTTGAATTGAAGAATAACCTTGAACCGAAGTCGAGGTGATTTTATCTATGCCCGAAACACTATTTAATTCCTTTTCCAAGGGACGAGTTATTAATCTCTCAATATCAACTGGAGAGTTACCCGGATAAGGGGTTCCAATATATATTGTTGGTTGAGTAATCTCAGGAAAGCTTTCAGCTGGCATAGCCCGGTATGACATCAAACCTGCAATAAGAATAATAATAGTTAATACACCAACTGTAACTCTATTATTTACTGCCCAATCCGTTATTGCGAATCTTCTCATTAGACTATTATTTTCTTCAGCCATACTATTAGTAAATCTTTACATTTTCTCCGGACTGTACAGAACGAATTCCACGATTTATAATTTTATCAGATCTTGAAAGTCCTTCAAGAATTTCTGTCATATTATCATTTGATTTCCCTATTCGTAGATTACGACGTTCAACAGTTCCAAGTTCTTCGTTTTTTAATATAAAAACGTATGTATAACTGACTCCTTTAGTGTCTTGTAGGATTAATCTATTTGGGATCATAACAGCGTCATTAGCGACATAATCTCGAAGTTCAACAGAAGCCATCATATTGTCTTTTATAATATTATTACTCTTGTTTTGAGTGAGATTTACAGATACGCTAAACGTTCTACTACTTGGATCTATATAATCACCTACCTGGGAAATCCACCCGTCTTTTTTCATTTTTATCGCAGTGAAGTCCATATTAACTTTTTGACCTTTCTGTATACTTGTAATGTAATTCTCAGGCACTTGCATCTCTAAACTTAGAGGCCCATTCCCTACGAGTCTTAGCATTTGCATTCCAGGAGCTCCATATTCCCCAACTTTAGCATAAACTCTATCGATGACACCAGAGAAAGGTGCGCGAATTTCAGTCATTTCTAATTGCTTTTTAATAGTTTGAAGACGATTTTGTAAGGATTCAAATTGCATTTTCGATTGCAGAAAATCCATTTCACTTCCTACTTTTTGGCTCCAAAGCCGAGATTGTTTTTCAAACATTGTCTCGGCAAGTTTTAATTGAGTATCGACTTCATTTATTGTTGCCTTGAAAACATCAGCATCTAATGAAGCTAATAACTGACCAGATTTTACTTTATCACCTCCACGTACATATATATCCTCGATTTTACCTGCAGTTTCTGGATATATTTTCACAGACTGGTCAGACTTAATATTTCCATAAACTTTAAATGAATGGGTGAATGTGTCTTGAATAACATCAACTACTGTAACACTGGAAAATGATCTCGTAGTATCTAGAATAGCTAACTCATCATCTATCTCGCGCATTTCTGCCCTAACAATTTCCATAATTGCTGATAGTGAGTCTCGTTTTTGTGTCAAAGATTCAATTGGCGTTTCAGCTGATTTTGTAGAGCATGAAGCAGCTGCTATAGCCAGAAGGATTATTGGGAGGAATTGTTTTGTCATGTTTGAAATTATTCGAATTTGATAGTGATATTTTTTAATTTTTTAACCGGTATTTGCCCAGAGAGATTTCAAGAGACACCTTCTTGTTTAAGGTGTTATTTGCAGCTTGCAACATTGATGTTATTGACTCCTGATATTGATTAGAAGCCTGGGCAAAATCCATTGATGAAATCGTGCCTTCAATCAATTTCGCCTCTGAGTTATTTAATATCCGTTTTGATACCTCTACATTTTTTAATTGAAGCTGAAATATTTTTAAAGCATTTGAATATTCAGACCGAGCTTGATTGTGATTTAAGACCAATGCCAATTTAGTATTGTCAAGAAGAATGTCTAACTCCTTAAGTTTTATCTGCTCTTCTTGAATTTTAGCTATGCGTCCACCAGAATTGAATATTGGGAGAGATGCAGATAAATTCCATGATGAAAAATTTACATTATTAGCTTGTAACCCATTGGGGTCAAAAACATTTGCCGCTTCACTCACAAATTGACGATTCAAATTATATCCAGCGTAAACTTTAGGAAGAAATTTGATTTTTTCGTTTTGAACATTGAGAGATTGCCCTTGGCGATTTGTTTCCATTAATCGGAAGTCTACATGATCTCCCGCATCAAAACTTTGGGTAAGTAGAGCTTCACTTGCATCCGCTGAAATTAAAAGAGACTCGATTGATGAGGTTAGCTCTAGTTTAGATTCCGGAGGCAGTCCACAATGAAGTATTAAGAGTTGATGAGTTATAAAAATTTGGCTTTCTAGGTTGACAGAATTGATTTGAATATTCTTAACAATCAAATCAAGTTGATCTACTTCTTGCTTTTCAATGAACCCCTCTTCATACAAAGCAGTCAAGCTCTTCAAGCTCTCTTCAGTGCTTGTTAAAGTTTCTTTAAGAGCTTTTTGGTTTCGCTTGAGAACAATACCTAAATGATATGCTTGAGAAACATCTCTTCTCGCCTCGAGTAGAGACTTTTCAAAATTTTCTTGAGCTTTGTCAGTCAAAACTTTGGAAGCCAAAACAGCTACAATATAAGATCCGTCAAAGACCAGTTGATTCACACCTATTCCTCCGACAGCATTGTAACGATTCCCAAATTGAAATTTCTCATTAGTGCCATCTCCATCAATATCAAAAAATTGAGCTGGGAGTTCAATATTGTCAGTATAGTTTTGCCCAATTGATACGCTAGGAAGGCCCAGAGCTAAATTCTGATATATAATTTTTTTTGCAGCTTTTCGTTCTAAAGATTGAACTTTTACATTGGCATTATTTTCTAATGCAAGGCCTAGAGCATTTTGAAAGCTTAGATTTTTAATGGACTTGCCAATATAGGTTCCGGATGTTTCAGTTTGTCCTAAACATATTAATGGTAAAAAGAGGATAGATAAAATTATTTTCTTCATATGAGAAAAGATTTGGCATTTTTATTTGACTGTAAAGTGTCATTTAGGCATGTGACACCTCTTTTTGTGGCTATGTATTGAACATGCATCACAAGACTTTTATTCAACAAAGAATTCCTTAATTCTGGGGATTCAGATAAGGTCTCGTCTTCTGTAATTCCAGTAAGGGAGAAATACCTTAAAAGACTTATTTTTTCGACATCAATATCACTTTTATAAATGCCTTCTGATATTCCACGCTCAAGATTAGCCTTGCAGGATTTTATAATCGTATTTTTTCGCTGATGAGAGGCCCAATCAAAAGTTGAGGGATAGTACTTACGAAGTGCAAAAAAATTCTTACCAAATTGTTCCAAAATGTTAATCAACATGGAATGATTGGCCATTAATTCTTCAATTGCATTTTCTTTTGATTTTTTAATGGAATCCAGCTCACTTTTATGGGATTTCATTTTTTTTCGAATAGCCTGGTCAACAAGATCTGATTTGTTCTGGAAAAAAGTATAAAGGGTTTTTTTACTAATGGACATTTCTTTTGATACATCATCCATTGTCACAGCCTTCAGGCCACAGCGCTGGAAAAGTTTCATTGCTCTTTCGCAAATTGTTGAACAGGAATTTTCCCCCATGGTGCTATTCAAAAGAAGATTTTAATAACATAATTATCTCTAAATAAGTTGCAAATATACTGTGGAAACATTTTGTGAAAAAAATGTTTCTTCACTAATTTTTATAGAATGTCGAGTTTAGCATAAAATATCTGATGAATTTTGCCCATTTTTGTACAAAATCAGAAGGTCATCATTTATTATGCCAAAAAATACAATTTCGGACACTTTAAAGAATCATAAAATTGGAGAGGTTATCGTTTTAAAGGGTTGGGTAAGGACTTTCCGATCTAACCGATTTATAGCTTTAAATGACGGTTCATGTCAATCGTCTATTCAATGTGTTGTTGACTTCAATGATTTTAGTGATGAGAAATTAAGAAGAATAACAACTGGTAGCAGTATATCTGTTAGTGGTGAGCTTGTCCAAAGTCTAGGAAGCGGACAGTCTGTCGAGCTTAAAGTAAACGAACTTGAGATAATTGGCGATTGCCCTTCAGAAACGTATCCAATTCAACCAAAACGGCATTCTTTAGAATTTTTAAGGGAGAAGGCAAATTTGAGGATGCGAACAAGTACATTTTCGGCGGTAATGCGGATTAGACATGTTGCAGCTTTTGCGGTACATGATTTTTTTAATAAAAACGGATTCTTTTATCTAAACACGCCTATCATTACAACAAGTGACGCAGAGGGTGCTGGAGAGCTTTTCCGAGTAACAACGTTGCCTTTTGATCAAACTCCTAGAAATGAAGATGGTTCAGTTAATTATGAGTTAGATTTTTTTGCCAAGCCAACTAATTTGACTGTGAGTGGTCAACTTGAGGGAGAGCTTGGAGCTTTAGCCCTTGGTAAAATATATACATTTGGCCCCACCTTCAGGGCTGAGAATTCTAATACGACAAGACACCTTTCTGAATTTTGGATGATTGAGCCAGAAATGGCATTTCATGACCTCTCCGATAATATGGACTTAGCTCAAGATTTGTGCAAATTCATTATTCAAAATGTTTTAGAAAAATCTAAAGATGATTTAGATTTTTTAAATATGAGACTGCTCAATGAAGAAAAAAATAAGCCAAAAGAAAAGCGTGGCGAGATGGAGTTAATTGAGAAATTAAAATTTGTCCTAGATAATCCATTTGTTCGCTGTTCATATTCAGAGGCTATTGACATTTTGTTAAAAAGTAAGCCTAATAGAAAAGGAAAATTTAAATTCCCAATTACGGATTGGGGTTTGGATTTGCAGAGTGAACATGAAAGATATTTGGTTGAAAAACACTTTAAAAGTCCAGTCATACTATTTGACTACCCGGCAAATATCAAGGCATTCTACATGCGCTTAAATGAAGATGGGAAGACGGTTAGAGCAATGGACGTATTATTCCCAGGAATTGGAGAAATTGCCGGAGGAAGTCAGAGGGAGGAAAGGCATGATATACTTATCGAGAAGATGAAGAACGTTGGAATTGATCCGGAGCATCTGGATTGGTATTTAGACACAAGGAGGTTTGGTACCTGTGTTCATTCAGGTTTTGGACTTGGCTTTGAAAGAATGGTTCAATTTGTAACAGGAATGAGTAATATTCGCGACGTGATTCCGTTTCCGAGAACTCCAGGTAATGCTGAATTTTGAATTAATTAAGTATGCTAAAACAGACTCTTAGTCAAAGACTTCAGCAAAAGTTATCTCCTCAACAGATTCAGCTAATGAAGCTAATTCAGCTTCCTACGCAATCATTAGAGGATCGTATTCAGGAGGAATTAGAGGTCAATCCTGCTCTTGAAGAAGGAATAGACCGAGATGATAATAAGGAACCAGAAAATGAATGGGATCAAGAAATAAGTCCAGATCAGGAATCTTCCGAATATGACCCAATGGATGATTACATGTCAGATGATGATACTCCTGATTATAAACTTCAGTCTAATAATTTTTCCTCTGATGATGAATTATATTCTGTCCCTGTTCTTGTAACCAAGGATCTAAGCGATATGCTTAATGATCAGCTTTCAATGCGCTCATTGAGTCCTCAAAAAGAGGCATTATGTAAATACATTATTGGCACTATTGAAGATGACGGTTATATGCGTCGAGAATTAAAAGATATTATTGATGATCTTGCCTTTAGCTTGGGAATTATTGTGGAGGAATCCGAGCTAATGCAGGCATTAGAAATAATTCAATCTATGGATCCTCCTGGGGTTGGTGCAAGAAATTTAAGAGAGTGCTTATTAATTCAAATAAGTCAAAAATCACCCAATGAAATTAATAAGTTATCAAAGCGTATCGTTTCAGAATTTTTTGAGGAATTATCAAAAAGGCATTTTGCCAAAATGACTACTGCTCTTGGGATTGAGGAGAGAAAATTAAAAGAAGCTATTGAAGAGATTAGCCGATTAAGTCCAAAGCCAGGAAATAATGCAACACTAAGTGCACAGAATTCTCAAACAATAGTCCCAGACTATACTATTCAGATCATTGATAACAAACTCGAATTACAACTAAATGGAAGAAATGCTCCAGAGTTAAATATTTCACGCGAGTATAAAGAGATGCTCAGTCATTACAAGAAGTCAAAATCATTTAATTCTGAAAAAGAAAAAGAAGCTTTTGCTTTTGTAAAGCAAAAGCTTGAAGCTGCAAAATGGTTTGTGGATGCCATAAAGCAGAGACAGCAAACTTTAATTCTCACCATGTCATCAATAATGAGATTTCAGGAAGAGTATTTTCTAACGGGAGATGAAAAAAATTTAAAGCCTATGATTCTTAAGGATATAGCAGAAAATATAGATATGGATATTTCAACAGTTTCCCGAGTGGCTAGTAATAAATACGTTCAAACTCCTTTTGGAACCTTTTTAATTAAAAAATTCTTTTCTGAATCTATGCTGAATTCTGAAGGCGAAGAAGTTTCTACTCGAGAAATAAAAAAAATACTTGAAGAAAGTATCCGTGATGAAGAAAAGCGAAATCCATTAACTGATGACTCACTGGCGAAATTACTCAAGAAAAAAGGCTACCCAATAGCCAGAAGAACAATTGCAAAGTATCGCGAGCAGTTAAATATTCCAGTAGCAAGGTTGCGAAAAACCCTTTGAATTTATCGAACGCTCATTCCCAACGATCATTCTACAATTTTAAAATGGTTACTTCGATAGTTTCCATTATTTTCGTAAAAAGGTTTAAAAAATTATGAAAAGATTTATTCTTATTTTTCTTCTTGGTGCATTTCTTGCTCCAATTGAGTCAGAAGCTACTCATATTTTAGGTGGAGACATTCAATATAAGTACGTTGGAGACTCGACAGGTATCCCAGGTCAATATAGGATTAAAGTAGTTATATACAGGGAACAAACCGGGGTTGGATTGGGAACTACGGCGAATGTGACTGTGCAGTCTACACAATGTAGTTTCAATACTAATGTTACATGCACACTGTCTCAACCAGAATTTAGCGCAGCAAGTTTAGGAGCATATGATTGTATTCCTCAAGGTGCATCTGGATCATATTTCAGTCCAATGGTAAATATTTATATCGGTTATGTTACTCTGACTCAGGTATGTAACGATTATAAAATGTATTGGCAATCTTGTTGCAGGCCCGGAGGGATAACAGCTATTACAAATTCTGGTGGAGTTGGCTTCTACTTTGAAGCTGAATTGAATAATACGCAAGGCTACAATTCTTCTCCAACTTTTGTATCTATTCCAATAAGTTATATCTGTACGGGAGGATATATAAATTATCTTCAGAATGCATATGAGAAAGACAATGATTCAATTCAATATGAATTAGTTCCAGCAAGAGAATTTGCTTTTGCTGCTGGCGGGGGTAATTCAGTGCCTTACTCAGCAGGGTATACTTTTACAAACCCAATTAATACATCTCCATTGAGTCCCTTTGCTTTAGATCCTCAATCTGGAAATATAACTTTTATGGCCACCACGCAGGAAACTTCTGTTATTGCTTTAAGGGTTAATGAGTATCGTTTTGACAGTACTTATGGATTTTGGGAAAAAGTAGGATCGTCGAATAGAGAGATACAAGTTTCAGTTGCTTCGGCGTGCAATGCAATTGTCAATGCAGGAGTTAAATTAGATCAAAATGCGCCAGGAGTATCACTCCGAGCTGATGGCAAGCAGCAGGTAGATTATAACTGCTTGGATTCAAATGTGATGCTTTACTTTACGCTTTCCGTTGAATGTGTTTCTATCTCACCTGATGGCTCTGACTTTCGATTAACTGCCCCTAATGGCCAACCAATTCCTATTGATCAACTCGTTCCTTTTTGTAACGTAAATGGAGAAACAGACTCTATTCGTGTTAAGCTTTTTGCACCTCTTTCAATGAATGGAGAATACTTTTTGTATTCAAAAATTGGTAATGATGGAAATACTCTGCTAAATAAGTGTGGTAAAGACATGAATGAGTTTGATACCATTGTTTTATTAGTAAATGATTGCGTTAATCTAGATTTAAAGTTGACAAATGTCACAATTGACGAGGATGAGCGACCGCATATTTATTGGGATATTGATCCATCGACCTTCCCTTCATATTTATTTAATAATTTCCGGATTTGGAGATCTGACGATAATGGAGCAACATACAACCAGATAACATCGCTATCAGATTCTACAATTCGTGATTGGGAGGATAATACTATTGGTGGGGCGAGTGTTGACGCACAAAGTCATAGATATTATGTAGAAACAATAATTAATGGCTTACCTCAACCTCCTTCAAACGTTGTACATAGTATTTGGCTTCGAGGAGACCTTACGGATCCAATGAGCATGCCTGTAGTTTGGAACAGCTATAATGGATGGGTTAATCCAGAATACACAGTTCAGTTTGGTAAAGGCATACCCGGAGTCCCTGGAGAATATACCTGGCAGGATTACAAGGTCACATCGGATACCGCATTAGTTGTTGCAAGTCCATATGGCAATGACCCTGGTCAGTTTTCTATCCGAACAAGAACTCATGTAACAGACTCGAATAGTGTATACTATTTACAGGATACGGCTTATTCAAATTGGATTGAATATGGGACTCCTGTTCCACCCATTCCCCCACTAGACAGTATAGTAATTCCAAATGTACTAACTGCTAATAATGATGGAGTTAATGATGACTTTGTAATTCAAGGGCTAATGAGTTATCAGACTAGGCGAGAATTGACCATTATGAATAGATTTGGACGTATTGTCTATAAAAACTTAGCATATGATAATGCAAATCCATGGAAAGGGACAGACAAGAGTGGTACTAAATTATCTGATGGTGTTTATTACTATGTCCTTAGAGTAGCGGATAATGCAAATGCTTTTGAAAATGATTATACTGGTGATGTTACATTACTGACTCAATAGTCATCTATTAATATTTTTTTAATCAAGGCCGCTCTGTAAATTCAGGGCGGCCTTGATCGTTAGATAAATGGAAAACGCAGACCGACTAAGAAAAATAAAAATCATCTTAAAGACACTACCGGATAAACCTGGAGTTTACAAACATTTAGATGCTGAGGGTCAAATTTTATACGTTGGTAAGGCAAAAAATTTAAAAAAGCGTGTCAGTAGTTATTTTTCAAAAAAGCATACTGAAGAAAGGCTCCGAATGTTAGCAAGAAGAATAGCAAACATTGAAATAATAATAACGAATACAGAGTTTGATGCTCTTTTACTGGAAAATACCTTAATAAAGAAATTTCAGCCATGGTATAACATAAATCTAAAAGATGGGAAAACTTATCCATGGATATGTATAAAAAAGGAAAGGTTCCCAAGGGTTTTTAGCACCAGAAATAGGATTAACGATGGTTCTGAGTATTTTGGTCCATACCCCTCATCAAGAATGCTAAAAACTTTATTAGAATTAATACGACAACTTTATAGTTTCAGAACCTGTTCATTATCTCTCACTCAAATTTCTATTGACTCAGGTAAGCATAAGGTTTGCTTGGAGTATCATATGGGAAACTGCAAGGGCCCATGCGAAGATAAACAAACCGAAAATTCATATAATGAAGATATTAAATCAGTTCGAAGTTTACTCAAAGGAGAATTAAAAGCGATGAGAAAAAATCTTTATGAAGATATGATGCTCTATTCTGAAAAAAGTCAATTTGAGTTAGCACATCAGTTTAAAGAAAAACTAGAACATTTAGAAAAATATCAATCAAAAAGCACAGTTTTAAATCCAGCACTTGGAGAGATAGATTTATATTCTGTCATTGATGACGCTGAATATGGGTATGTTAATTTTATGATGATCAGGGAAGGCTCATTAGTTCACTCATTTACGCTTGAGTTAAAGAAGAAAATGCAAGAGAGTCCAGAACAATTATTAGAATTGGCAATTCCTGAAATTAGAATTATGTTCGAATCGAATGTTAAGCTCATTCTTCTTTCGCATACCATTGAATATGAGCTACCTGGAGTGAAATTTCAGATACCAATTCGAGGAGACAAATTTTCTGCCATTCAAATGAGTATGCGAAATGCCAAAGCCTACCGAATAGAGCGGTTAAAAAATATCCAAATTGTAGATCCAGATAGACATGTAAATCGTATAATGGCTCAAATGAAACAGGATTTAAGAATGCCCACAGAGCCTCGTCATATAGAGTGCTTTGATAATTCCAATATTCAAGGAGAGTTTCCCGTGAGTGCATGTGTTGTTTTTAGAGATGGAAAGCCGTCAAGAAATGAATACCGTCATTTTAATGTGAAAACAGTTATTGGAGCTGACGATTATGCCTCAATGGAAGAGGTTGTTTTCAGAAGATATAGTCGAATACTTGATGAAAATTCATCTCTTCCCAATTTGATAGTTATTGATGGGGGTAAAGGGCAATTGAGTTCGGCTGTTAAGGCATTAAATGATTTAGGGTTAACCAGCAAAATATCAATAGTTGGAATCGCAAAACGCTTGGAAGAAATATATTTCCCGAATGACCCTATTCCTTTATACATCGATAAGCGATCCGAGTCATTGAAAATATTGCAGCAAGCAAGAAATGAGGCCCATAGGTTTGGTATTACTTTTCACAGAAAAAAGAGAAGCAAATCAAGTATTAAGTCAAAATTAGATTCGCTTAAAGGGATAGGTCCATCTACTCAGAAGATTTTGTTAAGCTCTTTTAAGTCACTGGCCAGATTAAAAAAATCCGACTTTAAATCAATTCAATCCCTGATTGGTAAAGCAAAAGCTAAATTAATCTGGTCGTGGATTCAGGAAGAAGCCGGTAAATGAAATATTAAGCAGGGTAAATTACTTAATTTGACCGTCTTCAAGGTTAATAATTCTTCTTGCTCGTTCAATAACGCGCTGATCATGTGTTGAAAAAATAAACGTAGTGCCTTCTTTGATATTAAGTTCAGCCATTATGTCTAGGAGTGTTTCTGTAGACTTAGAGTCCAAGTTCGCCGTGGGCTCATCAGCTAAAACAAAACGAGGTCGGCTTGCAAGAGCTCTTGCAACAGCTACTCTCTGCTGCTGTCCACCAGATAGTTGATTGGGTCTGCTATTGGCTTTATCCTCAAGCCCCACAGCTTTGAGAAGCTCCATACCTCTTTCATTACGCACTTTTTTTTCTACCCCCTGGAGTTCTAAAATGAAAGTTGTGTTTTCTAATGCGGTGAGTACAGGAATTAGATTATATGCTTGAAATACAAATCCAATATTTCTTAAGCGAAAGTCTATTAATACTTTATCTCCCATTGAAGTAATGTCCGTATTATCAATCCATATTTTTCCAGAGTTTGGTTTATCTAAACCGCCAATCGCATTCAACAATGTTGTTTTACCGCATCCCGAAGGCCCTACAATAGATGTGAACTCTCCTGCTTTAAAGTCACTGCTAATATTATTTATTGCATGCACATTTCCTGCTTGGGACGCATATATTTTATTTAAATTTTCTAGACGAATAAGTGACATATCAAATAATATTTAAAGAACTCTCATGCTCTCAATTGGATTTAGTTTTAGTGCTTTTATAGCTGGATATATTGAGGATAAGAAGGATAAAATCAAAACTAGTCCTACAATAGGCAAATAATATTCTGGAACAACGGAAGGGTAGACGGTAGCCTCCAGACCCATTTGTTCAAAACCTTGTTCAACTGACTTAAGGGTGATGCCAGTTTTAGAAGTTACTAAAAGAGAAATATGTCCTAAAAAAAGCCCAAAAGGGAGCCCTACAAAGCTCAATAAAATGGTTTCTGAGACAATTAGTTTAAATATTTTTTTCTTATTCATTCCAATAGCCATCAACATACCCAACTCTCTTGTCCTCTCTAAAATAGCCATGAGCATGGTATTCAAAATCCCAAAAGACATAGCAAGTAAAATGATCATCATGAAAAGAAGTAAACTTTGAGCCAGTATAGCATCAGCTACCCCTAAATCAGGACTAACCTCTTTCCATGTCCGAAATACTATTGATTGAGATTCGGATTTTTTATTTTTCAAAAAGCTTGACTCAAGAGCATTGTTTACTTTTTCAATCTCATAAGGGTTTCTCACCCTGTAATTGATTTCATGAGCTATTATTTGACTCTCATTAGATAACTCAATTGAATCTATCAATCCCATTTGAAAAGAAATAGTTTTTGAAGGAACATAGATTATGGATTCTTCAATCATGCTTGATGCCCCATCATAGATTCCAACTAGCCAAAACAAGGCACTTCGCACATCTCCGTTTATGTCTTGGAAAGTCAAAACAACCCTATCATCGATATCAATTTCAAGTTTTCGGGCCAAAGCTTCACCCAAAACAACTTCATCTCCAACTTGTCCTTTTAAAAATTCCCCACTCGAAATATTTTGTACTGATTTGAAGACTTTTTTTTCGTTGTTTGGGTTAACACCATATGCGATGATAGGAGCAGATCCAGAGCCTGCTTGTATCATTGAATTACAAATGACTCTTGATGAAAACGTTGTTATATTGGAATCTGCAACTAGCCTATTTGAGAGTGCTTCAAGGTTATTAATGGTTGAAAACACTTCTGGTTTTTCAAGAAAATCTTTGGAGCAAATACGTCCGTGTCCAACATTATCGTCTAACATACTGATCGTTCGTTGATCATTTATCCCGTTTATCCACCCCATCATGAAAATTCCTGACCAGACACCAAGCGACATGGCCCCAATTACTACCAATGAGCGCCATGGAGTCCTCCATATATTTCTCCAAGCCATAATTATTATTTTCATCGGTTTATTGCTGAAGATTTATAAACTGTTAATACTGGCCATAAACTGACTAAAAGAACTATACAAATTACTATTACTGTGTGAGTAAATGTTATAGACCAATCTAATGATGGCGGAAGTACGGGTTCCCAACCCATATTTTCCATGGCTAATGCCGCATCACCGATTAACCGTGGTGGATTTAAATGCAAATAATAAGCTAAGCTTCTACCCAGTATGATTCCGAAAACAGAACCCAAAGCTCCGACTAAAATAGCCTCAATTAATACAACTTTTGCCAGCACACTTCTTTTGACACCAAGAGCAATCTGCATAGTAAATTCTCTTCGGCGCTCACTTGCAAGCATAATCATAGTCCCCAAAAGACCAAATGAAATGACAGTGTATAAAATAAAAAGGACTACGACTCCACCTGCAGAATCTGCTTGAATAATTTGTTTAATCTCAGGCATTCGTTCTTCCCATGAACTCCAGCTGGCACCTTCTAGCTTGAGCTCTGAAGACAATTGCGAACTTAAGCTTAAGGTTTTTTCTTTTTGATAAGGTGTGATTAAAACAGATCCCCACATGCCATAGGCTCCGCTGAACTCTTGCGCATCTTTGAACTTCAGAATTGCTGCTCTTTTTTCCATTTCGGGATTCCCAAGAGCCAAAGTTCCTGCAACAATTAGTAGATCATTGGCCATGCCTCCTTGATACCCTTTCCCCAGTCCAACAATTGTATCACCAACATGGACATTTAATCCCTCTGCTAATCTTTTACCAAGCCACACAGGTATATTTTTTTTTAAGTTGGGATTAAAATTTCCTGATCTCAATCTATTTTTCCAAAAGGCAGTATCCTCTAGTTCAAAGTCAACTCCTATCCATCGGGCAACAGAGCTTTCTTTTTCGGAGCTTAATAGAGCGAACCCACTGAGCCTTGGTCTTACACTTTTGATTCTGTTGTCATTTTCAAGAGTTTTCTTCCATTGAGGATTCTCGGGGATCGCTAAATCTATATTTTGAGCAGGCCAATAAGCACTATCAGAGACTTGGATATATCCTGATATTCCTCCAACAAGGGTGTCAACCATATGCTCGTAGATGCCCAATTGAAAAGACCTTAATGAGATCGCAAAAAAAAGCGCAAAGGCTACTGCAGATCCAGTAATTGCAGTGCGCCTTCTATTCCTTCCTAGGTTCCTCCATGCCATTGTTAAGGATAAACTCATGGCCCTAAGTTTTTCATTGTTGATTCTGTGAAAAA
>CAJWKU010000009.1 GCA_913043005.1 uncultured Cryomorphaceae bacterium | reverse complement strand
AGCTTTCGCAGGCTTTAGGTAAAAGTTCATAAACCAAGAGTCTCCTCCAAAAATCCATGCAGGGAAAGCCATGCGAATATCCATTTTTTCGGACTTTTTATACCAAGGCCTTTCTGCCCTTTCGTATTTACGGGCATATGAAATAGGTCTTATTGGAGCGCTTTCATCTACGGGGGCCTTATTGTTTCCGTACATCAATGTTCCACTACAATAGATTACCACAGGGGGCGAAGTCAAGCTCTCGAGCATCTTTTTTAGACGAATATTGGCCTGCTCACCTCTAGCTGATGCCACACGACGCTGAAAATCATCACTTCCTGCCATGCGAGCACAATGATATAAATAGCTTGGCGGAAACCGTTCGATCCACCTTTTCTCAATTTTGTTTAATGGCATCATTAAAAAATGTGTTCGCTCCATTACCATCGGATCTATCCGATGATGACCTACGGCCACAATTTGAACTAAAGGATTCTCACGATAATGATCTAATAATTCTTGAATCAAATTTCTACCTACAAATCCCGTAGCGCCTAAAACCCAATGATATTGAACTGCGGAGTTAGCTGTAGTTTTATCCATGCATGATTCAGGTAAGATTATTCCAATTTATAGTGTCAAACAACACTTAAATAGATTATTTATTTGAACTACTGTTGTGATATTCATCTACCAGTTTCATTATTGATTTCACCAAGTCTTTTGTCTCCAGCAATAGATTGAAGTAAAGAGTCGTGTTTTTTGGGCTCACTTCATCTTTTCTTGTTCTAACGATCTGAATATCAATTTTTTCAGAAATAATATTTAAAATCCCGGTTTCTTGCTCAAGGCATTTCCCAAGATCACCAAATTCTTTATTCACAAATGCTTGCTCAATGCCTAAAACAATACTAGATAGTTCAGTTTGAATTTCTTTTAAATCTTTGATTTGACCTTTACTTAAACTACTGTGATTGTTGTCAATATGCTTATAGCTTTTTTTAGCTATAAATTCTAAAGATTGAACTACATCTGTCAAATTTGCCAATACCATTATATAGAAATTACTTCCACGAACACTCGTATCATCTAAGTTCTTGATAAAGTAAAATAAATGATTCCGTAAAGTCTCAACTTCATCTTCAAATTTTGAAACGCTTTTACGCATTTTTTTCAAAGCATTCGAATCTTGATTTGCCAATCCCTCTACTACACCATTAAATATTTTGGAAGAGCGGTACATCGATTTAGCTACATTATCTGCACTTTCCACAATAATCCCCTGAACTGTTTGACTTGCAGATTTCTTCAATGAATTATGGTCCGATTGTGCATTTGACTTCTTCAAATGACTCAAATAATTACGCACTACGAGTATAGCAGCAAGTAGAAGTAAAACTGCTATCGCAGAACCACGACCCATATAAATAATATATGTTAAAACCCCAGCAAAAGTAAATGCGCTGAAAGCCGTAAAAAACCAACCTCCAATAACATTAACAACTCCAGCAACTCTATAAACAGCACTCTCCCTTCCCCATGCGCGATCAGCCAGCGATGTGCCCATAGCAACCATGAATGTTACATAAGTTGTGGATAATGGTAATTTCATACTAGTTGCGATCGAAATTAGAATTCCTGCAACAGCAAGATTAATAGAAGCACGAATCATGTCAAATGCGGGAAGCTCTTTTGCTTTTGCCTCTGAAATTTCTATTGCTGGCGTTTGGAAACTATTGGAAATTTTAGCTTGAAAAGCACTTGGTAATATTGCACTAAATGCATTTACCAACTTTGTAGATCCCCTTACAATCATCTTTGAAAGTATATTTGGTTGGAACCGCTCAAGTCCATCTCTTTGACGAGAAAGATCTATAGAGGTATCTGCAACAGTTCGTGCTTTTTTTGAAAAAGCGAGGGTAACTACCATAATTGCTCCTGCTAATATTAGAAGACCCGATTCAGTCGGCACTTTTTTAGAGAGAATTCCCATTGAGAATTCAGATGCGGGCAATCCTGATGCTGACCAAGCTTCGTAACTATGATAGGCAGCCATGGGCACTCCAATAAAATTCACAAGGTCATTCCCAGCAAAAGCAAGAGCGAGACCAAACGTACCAACACCGATAACGATTATCAGGACATTGATTTTAAAAATCTTATCAATCAAGAACATCAAAGTTGTCCAAAAAGCAAGCATTAAACCAATTAATAATATTGAATAATCTGCTAAAAATTGTTTGATATCCCCATAAAATGGTGTCCCTTTTAGACCTTTAAAAAAAATGAAATAACCAATTGCTGTTAGACATATTCCAGCAAAGACAAATCCAAAGTTTTTTACTTTCTTTTCATATTGAAAAGTAAAAACCAACCGTGAAATCCATTGTACGGCCATTCCTACAGTAAATGAAATAACTACGGATAAAAGAATGCCTGAAACAATCTGCTTTGCTTTTTCCGTGTTAATATAACGAGTAAGGTCAGCATATGTCTCAGTATCAGACACCCCAATCTTGATAAGAGCCATTACCACTGCGGCTCCTAATAAATTAAAAACTATGGAAACAGTAGTAGAAGTTGGCATTCCAAGGGTATTAAAGAAATCTAGTAATAGTATATCCCCAATCATTACTGCCATAAAAATGAACATGATTTCATCAAAATAAAATTCCGAGGGCATGAAAATGCCTTTTCTAGCCACTTCCATCATTCCGCTGGAAAATACCGCACCAACAAAAACACCCAAGCTGGCAATGATCATTATTTTCTGAAATGAAATAACTTTTGATCCAATTGCAGAATTTAAAAAATTCACGGCATCATTACTGACACCAACAATAAGATCTGCGACAGCCAAAACAGCGAGTGCAATTATCATCAAAAAGAATATATTATCCATAGTATTTTATTTTCATGATCAAATTTACATGTGAAATGTTACCTGTGTGTTAAATTAAAAATGTAATTCAAAACCAGTTCTAAACATAAGAGCATCTCCAGATCCATCAGTTAGGGTATAACTTAAATCACTCTGCACCTTAAGCTTATGACCCACTATAAAATTGTTTAACCCCAGGGTATACATTGTGACAGATTCAGCACCAGTTAGATCATCGAAGCTTAAAGATGTCCAACGTCCAGCAATTTCTATTTTTTCTGAAAAAAAATATCCCATTGCCACATTAATGGCACTTCCTGTTAAAACTATATCACCTGTTTCCATTCCGTCAGTTTCTTTTGCTATTGGATTTGTAGCACTTCGAGATGAATATTCGGTCATTAAAGAGTAGCCCTCATATTTAAACACCGCATCTATAAACTGAGTTGTAATATTTGTCTGGTAAAGACTCCCGTCAGCGAGATACATATAATCGCCCATATTGGATCTAGTCTTAGAAGCATCATTATTAAAATCATAAGTATATGCTAGCATCAACTTTGGCTTGGACTCTCTAAGTGTTGAGCTTCCCTTATACTCTCCTTTTTTCATAAAGCTTCCCATTGGGAATAATTCCACTCTCCCCGTATATTGAAGCCCACCTTCATTACCAGTAGCGATGTTTCGTCCTTCACCCTGAGAAATTGCAAATTTCTCTTTGCTCACAAAATGGCGACCAATTCTGGAGGTATGACGAATTTGAATACCTAAATCACGATCAATATTAAACCTACTATTTAGTAAAGAACGGTCTACTAATTGCAGATTTGCTGATGACACTACACGTTCAACATTGCCAGGCAGTTTTGTTTGGCCTGCCCACAATTCAAAGTTGGGCGCAAATCTCCATTTAATAATTGCATCTAAAATATATCTCGGCGAGTTTTTTGTAAAAGCACTTGCACCTGACATGTCATTATTTGAAAGTCCAAATTCCATTTTATAGCCTATACTCGGGTTCAAGACCCATCCATCAAACTTAAATCGTGATCGTCTCACCAAAAACTCATGTTCTAATGGACTTAAACCGTCATCAGTGAAATCCGTATTTCCATAATAACGCACTTGAATACGTGGAGCAAATTTTACACTGAAACTACTATCTGCAGCAACATAATTTAACAACCCTTTACCAAAACTGATTTGATTTACACCTTGCTGACCAAAAGTCACTAGAGAAGTGCAAATTGTAACTATTGTGATCTTTATTTTTGTTGAAAACATTAAAATTTATCTATTAATTTCAGCAAAAATATAATTGCACTTTAACCCAAGTGTTTTCTAATTGTTAACTTAATGTTAAGTTTTAGAAATTCATATTCTAGATTTTTAATTTCTCATTAGAATAATATTTCTTTTTAAACCAAAAAGCAACTCTTACCAGCAGAATCAAAGCAGGAACCTCTACTAATGGCCCCACAACTCCTGCAAATGCCTGATCGGAATTAATCCCAAATACGCCTATAGCGACAGCAATAGCTAATTCAAAATTATTTCCAGCAGCTGTGAAAGAGATAGCAGCATTTTTGTCATACTCCGCACCCATTGCCTTGCTTAAAAAGAAACCAATAAGGAACATCAATGCGAAATAAATCAATAAAGGAATAGCTATTCTAAACACGTCCATTGGTATTTGAACAATCAATTCCCCTTTTAGAGAAAACATAACCATTATTGTAAATAATAGAGCTATTAAAGTCAATGGTGAGATTAAAGGAATAAATTGAGTTTTATACCAGTCTTCACCTTTGGCTTTAGTCAAAATGACTCTGGTCAGAAACCCTGCAAAAAAAGGTATCCCCAGGTAGATTGCAACACTCTCTGCAATAGTAGAGATAGATATGTCAACGATAGCGCCGTCAAAACCAAAATAGGGAGGCAAAACAGTTATAAATAGCCAAGCATAAAAAGAGTAAGCAAACACTTGAAAAATACTATTTAAAGCAACCAAGCCTGCACCGTATTCAGTGCTCCCCTCAGCCAAGTCATTCCAAACCAAAACCATCGCTATGCAACGAGCGAGACCTATGAGTATGAGGCCAACCATGTACTCTGGATAGTCCTGAAGGAATAGCAAAGCAAGAAAAAACATCAATATGGGGCCAACGATCCAATTTAAAACCAATGATAGAGATAAGACTTTAACATTTCTAAATACCCGAGGCAATAATTTATAGTTCACTTTTGCCAATGGGGGATACATCATCAAGATCAGTCCAATGGCAATTGGGATATTTGTGCTCCCTGAGCTAAATGAATCGATAAAAATAGGAGTAGAGGGAATAAAATATCCAATACTAACACCTAATGCCATCGCAAAAAATATCCAAAGAGTTAGATATTGATCGAGAAATGAGAGTTTCCTTGTCTTTCTTTTCATTACTTATTTTTGAGTTTAGAGAATATGTAAAACATTTCACTAGCGACCTGAATCGAGCATTCATGATATTTAGTTGGCGCAATTCTCAAACCATCGAACATTTTTGGATCCTGATAGGGAATTGAGAATCGTTTTTGGGATCCTGGAATTACTGGACAGTTTTCATCAGCATCAGAGCAAGTCATTACCGAAGCAAAATTATTTACCGGATTAATAGGATCATTAAAAAATTTTGAGAACATAATAAGCGGCTCAAGATCATGAGACATTAACACTTCACATTTAGGGTTATCTATTCCAGATAAATTAATATCAAATCCATTATTTTTAAGAGTAGTTATAGCTGAATTATTAAAAGTAGTGACTTCGACTCCTCCCGAAAAAGAATTAACCTTAACACCATAAAAATTAGCTGCTGCTTGGGCCCAAACCTGAGAAAATTGACTTCTTCTTGAATTGTGGGTGCACACAAAAGTCAAGTTGACTTCTAGTCCCAAATCAAGTCTTTCCTGAATATATATGATCAAATATTTTAATATTTCCCGGCGATTTTCGGGAATAGACATATTGTGAACAACCTTAACTGTCATTTGAAGAGTTGGGAAAAAAGCCGTGATATTTTCTTTTGTCATTTTATAGTTTTAATCAAACTTTTTATTCCTCGATAAAATCAAGATCTCGCCCAAAGGTTTCCTGAAGACCGGAAATCGCCCAATAGGTTATTAGCATGACAATAACACCTGTGAGAATTCCACTATTGACATATGAAATTTGACTTGTCAAAAATAAGAATAATGCAGAAATCAGATTTAATGATCCACGCACCATATTTGGAATAGTTGTGGCAGCAGTTGCTCTTAAGTTAGTTCCAAAATTTTCAGCTCCGATAGTTACGAATACAGCCCAAAAACCTGTTCCGAATCCCATAATTCCCATGGAAAGGTATAGCTGCCACGGGCTTGAGGCAGTGAAGAAAACGGCCATACCTGAGATGGTTATAAGATAAAATATATGCAGAGCTTTCTTGCGTGATTTTAATTGCTGAGACAAAAGACCTATGACTATATCCCCAAAAGCAATAGCTGAATAACTTATCATTATCCCTTTACCAGGATCAATAGGTTGCTTTATCCCTAAGTGGTGAGCAAACTCCGGAGAAAAAGAAATCAAGATGCCAACAACAAACCAAGTAGGCAGTCCGATTAGGATACTCCTAAGATACCGAATGAACCTCTCTCTTTTATTAAAAAGCATCAGGAAATTCCCCTTGGCTAAGTGAGTTTTTTCAGCTAATTGTTTGTACAAACCACTTTCAAAAACACTCATGCGAAGAGTTAAAAGCAATAACCCCATACCACCTCCTATGAAATAACAAGTACGCCAAGAAAACCACTGAGATATGAAAAAAGCAAAAACAGCACCTGTCAATCCAAACCCCGCAACCAATGCAGTCCCCAATCCACGTTTATTTTTTGGAAGCAGTTCCGAAACTAAGGTGATTCCAGCGCCTAACTCTCCAGCAAGACCGATCCCAGCAATAAAGCGAATGATCGCGTACTGTGTCCCGGTTTGAACAAAACCATTAAGCAGGTTTCCAATAGAATATAGAGCAATGGAATAAAATAGAACTCTTGTACGACCCCACTTATCCCCGAGAACTCCCCAAAGAATACCTCCAAGAAGCAGTCCAAACATTTGAGTATTCAGAATGAGCAACCCTGTCCCAGTAACATTATCTACTCCGATATCATTTAAAGACGGAATACGAATGATGCTAAAAAGAAGCAAGTCATAAATATCCACAAAGTATCCGAGTGCTGCGAGCCAAACAACAGGGTGCAACAAGTAATGTCTTTTGAAGCTCATATCTGAACCTAAATTAATACCCCCATTTCACAATGAAAAATATTATCAATGAATTGATTCAGAATAAAAATATAAAAGCTTAAAACTAAAAGAAAATTCAATTATTCTAGGCTAATTTTAATAAAACTAAATACACTCTTATGAAAAAGAGCTTCATTCTTTCTATCGCAACATTCTTCAGCTTCTCTATTCTTTCCGTAAGCAATGTCTTAGCTCAATCTAAAGAACTTCGATTTGTAGCTTGGAACATGGAACACTTAGCTGAACAAAATGGTAAAGGATGCGTACCGCGTAATGATTCGGATTACACTAAGCTCAAAGATTTCACAGAATCACTCCAAGCAGATATTGTATCACTTCAGGAAGTAGAAAATCTGGCGGCAGTTTCTAGGGTATTTCCAGAATCAGATTGGACAATTATACTTTCTCAGCGTCCAACCAGCCGAACCTATAGCTGTCGTGGAAATAATCAAGAAAGCACACAGCAGCGCGTGGCCATTGCTATACGTAAGGGAATAGTGTTTCAAGACCTTGGAAGCTACAAAGAACTCGCCATAGATAGGAGCGGCCTACGTTACGGGGTTATGATCCGTCTTCTTGGCACAGAGGACACCATGGATGTTATGGCAATACATATGAAAAGCGGCTGCTTTGTAAACGATTACACTACGTCCGATAGAAGTGCTTGTGAGGTACTAGAAAAACAAGTCCCAATTCTGGATAAATGGATAGAGAGTCATATTAAAGAAAAAAGGAAATTTGTTATTCTTGGCGATTTTAACCATAGGCTGACAACAAAAAACAACAAACTCTGGTCAGTTCTTAACGAGATGAATGGAGAGCCTATTCTCCTTAAAAACAGTATGCAATACTTGAAAGGTTGTCATCCCAAATATCCAGTACCAATAGATCATATTCTCATGGGGCCTTTTGCTGCAAAGCTTCAAAAGGAAGGAAGTGAATTAGTTCACTACTTTCCAAAATCTGGTGAGCAGATGGTTCAAGACGATATGCTCAGCGATCATTGCCCAATTAGTGTGGTCCTGAAAATAAATTAAATCAACAGTCGCTTCTATAATGTGATATCATTTTTATATTAAAACGCCGACATATTTTTATATGTCGACGTCTTAAAAAAACTTTCTGTATGTCAGATAGTCGAGAGCGGAGAGAGAGGGATTCGAACCCTCGGTACAGTTTCCCGCACACACGCTTTCCAAGCGTGCTCCTTAAGCCACTCGGACACCTCTCCAATGGCTTTGAGGCGGCAAATATAAACAAAAAGTAAAGGCTGAAATATCTTTACAACCCTGATTTTCATTGCCTAAAAATTCTCTATTTTTATTCTCATTGGCATTGGATAAAACCTCTTTCATCTTGATTGTTGTAAAGGTTAAATGGTTCTTTCCCCAACTATGTTTTCCATGAAAAGATTCTCAAATACCTTTCCTTGCTTTCCTTGACCCAAAAGCCACATGGTTTTTGTTATCGTAGCTTCAAGTGTCATATCGCCTGCTGATAGCACTCCTGCATGCCGCAGCATCCTTGAAGATGCATATGCTGGCTGAGAAACTCCGCCACCTGGGCATTGAGAGGCATTAATTATTAATACACCTTTATCACGCGCATCATCTAAAATATCAGATAAGAATTCCAATTTAGGGACATTACCGCTACCATAAGTTTGAAGAATAATTGCGTTTCTACCTGAATTCAGGATCACATTTCTTAAAAAAGACTCATCAATTCCTGGAAAGAATTTCAAAACGGCAATCTGAGAATTCATTTTAGGGTCAAAAAAGTAATGGTCTCTTGGTTTCAAAGTATATTCATGATGAATATCAAGATGCACACCCACATCGACTAAAATAGGATAATTAGGACTTGAAAATGCCTCAAATGCCTGAGAACTTCTCTTGAAAACTCTATTCCCTCTAAATAACTTGTTCTCAAAATAAACGCATACTTCCCTAATTGCAGGAGCCTCATTATCCAATCGGCATAGAACTAATTCAATAGAGGTTATTAAGTTTTCACGCCCATCACTTCTCAAAACTCCAATTGGCAATTGACTTCCAGTTAAAATAATAGGTTTAGAAAAATCCTTTAATATGAAACTCAAAGCTGAAGCTGTAAAGGCCATTGTGTCTGTTCCATGAAGAATAACGAAACCATCATATTGATCGCGGTTCTCATTGAGAATATCAGCCAATTTGATCCAGTGATTATGATTTATGTCGCTAGAGTCCAGAGGCTCCCAAGCTTGAATTGTTTCGATATCGCAATCAAGCTGATTTAACTCTGGGACTTGTCTTAATACTTCATCAAAATTAAATGGGGACAAGTCTCCCTCAGGACTTTGGATCATTCCTATTGTTCCTCCTGTGTATATAAGTAGAAGTTTCACCGTTGAAATATACGATTTGCATTATCAGATGTGACCTGGTCTACATATTCAAAGGAGTAATCCAATTTATCAGAAAGAAAAATCGCTATATTTTGCAGATATGAACTTTCATTTCTCTTGCCTCGATAAGGGACAGGAGCTAAATACGGACTGTCAGTCTCCAATACGATTCGATCAAGACCTATTTCAGAGAGCACATTTACAACATTAGAATTCTTAAATGTTGCAACACCACCGATACCAAGATAATGACCCATGTCTATTAGTTCACTTGCAATTTCCAGGGACCCAGTAAAACAATGTAAAACCCCGTTAAGCTCAGGACACTTTCTCTCTCTTAGGACCTTTAATGTGGGCTCCCAGGCATCTCGAACATGCATGCTAAAGGGTTTGTCATATTTTAGGCACCAATCTAATTGACGATTCAAAGCTTGTATCTGCTCACCTATATTTGATTTATCCCAGTATAGATCCAGCCCAATTTCCCCTACTGCAATAAAGGCTGATGGGTTCACTTCCCATAATTTATCGTATCGGTCAAGAATTTTTTCCCACTCACCCTTAATATCGCATGGATGTAACCCTAGCATAAGCTCAATATGATTTGGATATCTTTCTTGAAGACAATTCATACGAACAAGACTTTCATCATCAACATTGGGTAAATACATACTTGTTACCCCTGCAGATAAAGCTCTTTTCATTACTTCATCTATGTCTTCTGAAAACTTTGAACTATCTAAATGCGCATGTGTATCTATCAAAATTTTCCAATCATTACAAACCCAGAGTCTTTTTTACATCTCCTTGCATTAAAATATCAACAGGATTTTCTAAAGCTTCTTTGATTGCTACCAATGTGCCAACTGATTCTTTACCATCAATAATCCTATGATCATAGCTCATAGCAACATACATAATAGGACGGACGACAATTTTACCATCAACAACAACAGGTCTTTCTATAATATTGTGCATTCCAAGAATAGCCGACTGCGGTGGGTTTATGATAGGAGTACTTAGCATAGACCCAAAAACACCACCATTTGTAATAGTAAAGCATCCCCCTGTCATTTCGTCCACAGTTATTTTACCATCGCGAACTTTTATTGCCAAACTTTTTATCTCAGACTCAACCCCGGCAAAACCTAATTTGTCCGCATTCCTAACAACGGGAACCATCAAACCTTTTGGCCCACTTACAGCGACAGAGATATCTATGGAGTCAAAGCTGACCATATCATCCCCGTCAATCATACTTGCAACTGTCGGATATTCTTTAAGCGCTCTAACGACGGCAAGCGTAAAAAAACTCATGAAACCGAGGCCAACTTCGTGTTTTTTTGCAAAATCTTCTTTATATTTTTTACGCAAATCCATGATAGGTTTCATGTCAACTTCATTGAAAGTTGTGAGCATAGCCGTTTCATTTTTCACTGAAACCAGTCTTTTTGCAAGTTTTCGGCGCAATGAGCTCATCCTTTGACGATTAGATCCACGCTCTTTTCCTGATTCTGTTGTTCCCATTGAAGCTTTGGCGTTGATCGCATCTTCTTTTGTAATTCGACCATCTTTCCCGCTTCCATTTATTGACGATATAGATATACCCTTCTCATCTAATATTTTCTTCGCAGCAGGACTTGGAGTCCCTGTAGCATACGTATTTTCAGAAGAATTATTAACCTCTTGAGATAAAATTGCCTCACTAGGTCTTATTGATTTATTAGATTTATTGGGAGCTTTTGCGGCTGTGTCAATTTTGCAAACAACTTCTCCAACTCCGACAATGCTTCCCGGTTCAAAAAGTATTTCAATTACACCGCTCATTTCTGCAGGCAACTCCAAAGTAGCTTTATCGGAATCAACTTCAGCTATAGCCTCATCTTTTTCCACATAGTCGCCTGTATTAACCAGCCAATTTGCGATTTCAACTTCACTTATGGATTCACCCGGAGAGGGCACTTTCATATCAAGAATCATAGAATTGAATATTAACTATCAAATGTTTGAGTTATTAAAGTACTTTGAATTTGGTTAGCTGACTGCTTTGAACCTGGAGCCGTGGAAGCTGATATTTTTGGAGAAATGCATTTAAATGGATATTCTGTATTTACTCTAAGGTAGCTCCACGCTCCCATATTGGCAGGCTCTTCTTGAACCCAAATCAACTTTATATTCTCTGCATACATTGCTAACTCCTTATTTATTTCCTTCTCCGGCAAAGGGTAGAGTTGCTCTAAACGAATAAGGGCTGTTTTATTATCCCCTCTTTTATTGCGCTCCTCTAATAGTTCATAAAATAATTTCCCAGAACAAAACACCAGTTTTCTTATTTTCCTTTTATCCAGATCGTCGCCTATCAGTGGCATAAAATCACCTTTACTTAAGTCTTCCATTTTTGATGTTGCCATTGGATGACGCAATAAGCTTTTAGGACTCATAATAACTAATGGTTTTCTGAATTTCTGATGCATTTGACGGCGAAGTAAGTGAAAATGATTCGCTGGCGTTGATGGATTACAAACGAACATATTTTCTTGAGCACATAATTGTAGAAACCTTTCTAAACGAGCAGAAGAATGTTCAGCACCCTGACCCTCATACCCGTGGGGAAGTAACAAAACCATTCCATTTTGAACTTTCCATTTGTCCTCTGCAGCAGCTATAAATTGATCAATTATAATCTGGGCTCCATTAGAAAAATCCCCAAATTGAGCTTCCCAAATTACTAAAGTTGTAGGACTTGCCATGGCATAACCATAATCATAACCTAAAACCGCATACTCTGAAAGGTGGGAATTGTAAATTGCAAACCGACCCTTTGAATTAGGTAAGTTATCTAATAACGACAACTCTTCTTCAGAATCCTCTAATTTTATGATTGCGTGTCGGTGTGAAAAAGTTCCTCTCTCCACATCCTCGCCCGATATTCTTACACTAAAACCTTCTTGAAGCAAAGTTCCGTAAGCCATCATTTCAGACATTCCCCAGTCAAGAGCATTCTTCTCAAAAGCCATCTGAGCCCTGTCTCCTATTAACCTTACAATCTTTTTAAAGAACTTTTTATCTTTTGGTAATGTCGTTAAGGTTCTCGCAACCTCATCCAGGCGGGGTCTTGAAACACTGGTGTCAGGAATATTGTAAACATCGCCATTACTTGCTCGAGGATAACCATTCCATTCATCAAGCATAAATGGAACAATTTTATTCTTTTCTATTTTTTTTGAATCATCAAACAATCCCTCCAACATTTCCTTAAATTCCCTCTCCATTTCGACAACTAGGTTTGAGTTCACCTCACCATTTGCGACGAGTTTATCAAAATAGATTTTTCTTGGATTAGGGTGTTTTGAAATCACTTGATATAATAATGGTTGAGTGAATCTCGGTTCATCTCCTTCATTATGGCCATATTTTCTGTAACATAACAGATCAATAAAAACGTCTCGTTTCCACTTTTGCCTATATTCAATTGCAAAGCGCATCGCATGAATAACAGCCTCCGCATCATCACCATTGACATGCAAAACTGGAGCAAGCACTACTTTGGCAACATCAGTGCAATATGTAGATGATCGACCATCAATGAAATTAGTAGTGAACCCAACTTGATTATTTATGACCAAATGAATGGTCCCCTCTGTGCCATATCCAGACAATCGTTCCATTTGTATCACTTCATAAACCACACCTTGGCCTGCTATTGCTGCATCTCCATGAATCATTATCGGCAAAACCTTACTTGGATCTTCAGGAAAATTAGAGCGTCCTTTAGCTCTAGAAATGCCTGCAACAATTGGGTCTACAGCTTCCAAATGTGAGGGGTTTGGAGCGATATTTAATTTGATTTTTTTGCCATTGTCCAATAACCTTTCTGCGGTATAGCCCAAATGGTATTTAACATCACCATCAAAGTCTGCTTCCTCAAATTCTTTTCCCTCGAATTCAGAAAAAATTTGAGAAGCTGGCTTACCAAAGATATTTGTTAATACATTTAATCGCCCTCGATGAGCCATTCCTAATACCACCTCTTTAACACCTAAATCAGCTCCTTTTTGAAGCATGAAATCAAGTCCAGGAATTAAATTTTCAGCTCCTTCAATCGAGAATCTCTTCTGCCCCACAAATTTTGTGTTTAGAAAACTTTCAAATGCTACGGCTTCATTTAATTTGTGCAAAATGTACAATTTATCATCAGCATTTAAAATGGGTGCATTTCCATTAGGATGAATAAAATGCTGGATCCAGCTTATCACATCAGGTTCTCTAACATACATGTATTCAACACCAATTGATCGGCAGTATGTATTTTCTAGATGAGTAACAATATCACTCAGTTTAGCTGGAGATTCCATACCAAGCTGGGAAGCGGCTTGAAATTTTAACTCCAAGTCAGATTCAGATAATCCAAAATTCTTCAGAGCAAGATCTGGGCTATATTTTCTTCTACTGCGCACTGGATTAGTTTGAGTAAAAAGGTGTCCGCGTGTTCTGTATCCCTGAACAAGATTTAATACCGAAAACTCTTTTCGAACCTCATCAGGAAGAGCAACATTTTCATCATTTAAAATATCTCCAAAGTCAGATTTAGAGAAATCATACCCTTGGAAAAAGGCTCGCCATGAGGGCTCGACAAGATCCGGACTAGACAAGTATTGCTTATACAAGTCTTCGATAAAGCCAATATGTGAAGTTCCTAAGAAGGAAAAACGATCCATAAAGTTGTTTTTATTCAGAGTATCAAAATTACATCAATTTAATCCTTTCTAAGGAAGCATATGGAATTGAATTTATACGATACTAAAAAGAAAAACATTAAATTTTAATTGTACTATATTGCCACTATTAGAACAGAATATTTTGTCAGAAAAAAAAACTCTTTATGATATAATTTTTGTTGGCTGGGGAGCCAGCACATGTATCCTTCTGATTGAAATGTCTAAACAATTTTTACTTGATAACAAAAAAGTCCTAATTCTAGAACCAAGTGAGAAACTTGAGAATGACAAAACATTCTGTTTTTGGGCAAATCCAAAAGATCAGATTTACCGTGATTACGAATCCATCGTATCCCATCGTTGGAATAAAATCAAAATTAATAATCAGACAAGTTCCTCAATAAAACCGATAGAGTACTTTCATATAGTCAGTAGTGACCTATATGATTGGTCGCGAAAACTCTTCTCCGAATACAAGATTGAACATCGAAGAGAAAAAGTTTTAAATATTGAAAATGATAATTCGATTTTGATCAAAACATCAAAAAACAAATACTCTGCAGAATGGGCCTTTGACAGTAGACCTCCGGATTGGAAAAACTTTGAAGATGACAGATTTAATATTTCACAATCATTTTTTGGTTTAAAAGTTGAGTTAGAACAAATTCAATTAGAAACTGATGTCTATCATATGATGGATTTCCGTGTGCCTCAAGATAAATCAACTCAGTTTGTTTACATTTTACCCTACTCATCTAAAACTGCTCTAATAGAATTAACTCGATTCGGAAAAAAAATAATTCTTGAAGACGAAGCAAAAAAAACTCTTCATCATTTTATAAAAAAATATTTTGGATCATACAAAATTATCGACTCGGAAAAAGGAGTAATTCCTATGAGCTCAAGACTACCATATCAAAAATCTCATAAAAAACTTGTAAATATTGGTACTCGAGCAGGCAATGTAAAACCTAGCACCGGTTATGCTTTCAAAAACATGTATAATCACTCTAAGTTGATATGTAATGATGGACAGTTAAGACCAAAAAAAGTCAAGCTAAATAAGAGGTTTCTTTTTTATGATCAATTATTATTGATCATATTAACAATTTGGCCTTTACAAGGAAAGCCGATATTTGAGAGATTATTTAAGATAAAATCCTCCAATTTTATCCTAAAATTTCTTGACGAGAAAACAACTCTAACAGAGGATCTATCGATGTTTTCTAAACTACAAATATGGATATTCATTAAGTCAGTGATATTCTGGTCTTACTGGGAATTAAAGAAAATAATAGTTCCAATTTTAATGATAGTTTACTTTCTCATAGACAAAACACCTCCCTCAAGTGAATTACTGAATTTATCCCAAAGCAATCTCATTATTATTTCAGTGGGTCTACTAATTGTAGGAATTCCTCATGGTGCCTTGGATCACTTAATCGGTGTATTCCCTGGAGAAAAGAAGATCACATTGAAATTTGTTCTCTCTTATTTATTTTTAATGCTAATAATTTTATTGATTTGGATTTATTCACCTGCCCTCGGTCTATTATTGTTTATACTTTACTCCGCATGGCATTTTGGGCAAGCTGAAACTAAAAATTGGAATATTAATTCTAATTTTATTGCTTCTGCTTGGGGGCTAACTTTATTCAGCTCTCTATTCTTGATCCATTTTGATGAATTTAAAGAGATTATATCAATACTTGGGATCAATTTAAATGAGAACTCTTTGATTGACTATCCTCTCATTGGTAATTTACTATTGATCCTCCCTTCAGTTTATGCAATATCAAAAAGACATGTAGAATGGTTAATGATTTTACTCTTTCTTTTTTTATCAAATTACGAAAGTCTTCTCTTAACCTTTGGACTTTATTTTATTTTTCAACATAGTAGAATTGGCTGGACACACCTTAAGTCCAAATTAAAGAATTCGAATTCTGAGATGTTTATAGAGGCACTCCCTTTTAATTTAGGAGCAATTTTTTTGTATATAATATCCATTTATGTTTTTAAACTGAGTGTTGAAGAATGTTTGGCTTACTTCTTCATTTTCCTATCAGCTATTAGTTTCCCACATGTGTTGTGCATGCATGTTTTCTATAAAAAAAACTAAACCTCTCTATCGAAAATCCAATTTGCCAAACTCTCTAAATCTTTTGTATCGCAATTGTTCCTTTTTACATTATGTAATGATGTAATCGCTGAGTCAAAATGTTTTTTTCTCTGAGCTTCAACATAAGCGCGACTTCCAGTGGACTCCATTGCATAAAGAATCTCCTTAACCTTATTCTTAGATCCAGAATTAATAATTGATTTTAGTGTTTCTGGTTGATGATTTGAAAAATGTATCCAAAGCAGTGTTTTCTTTTGAGAACGAATATCGCCACCAATTTGCTTTCCAAAAGTCTCTAATGTTCCAAATGCATCTAACAAGTCATCATGAATTTGAAAGCTAATCCCTAATTCAATTCCAAAGTTGAATAATGATTTTGAAACTTCTTTCGATGCGCCAGCAATTAATGAGCCCATTTGCAAAGAACAGCCAATTAAAACAGCTGTTTTATTTCTTATCATATTTAAGTACTGGCCTTCTTCAATTCGGTCAAGAGACTCAAAATCCATATCCATTTGTTGACCCTCACAAACCTCAAGCGCTGTTTGATTAAATGTTTCAAAAAGATCATGAATCATACTTTTAGGGGCCTTAAGTAATGACTTATATGCCATTACCATTAATGCATCTCCAGATAGTATCCCTGTGTTTAGACCCCAATTTTCATGAACCGTAGATTTACCTCTCCGGATAGGGGCTTCATCCATAATATCATCATGAATAAGCGAGAAGTTATGGAATCTTTCTACTGCATGAGCCACAGGCAAAGCTTCCAGGGCATTTCTACCCATAGATTCAGCAGCCATTAAAGCTAAAATTGGCCGCAACCTCTTTCCACCTATTCCTAAAATATATCTCTGAGGAGCATAAAGAGAATCCGGCTGCCTATTCCATTCTGGCTCGCTAAAGTCAGATTCTAAAGACCTTAAAAATATTTTCCTTAATCGATCTATAGAATTCATGACAAAATCCCTTCGAGATATTTACCATAGCCACTTTTCATCAATGGTTTTGATAACTTGGAAAGCTGATAAGCGTCTATGTATCCCATTCGATAGGCGACCTCTTCGATACATGCAACTTTAATTCCACGACGACTTTCCATGATTTGCACAAATTGCCCAGCTTCCATTAAACTATCAAATGTACCTGTGTCAAGCCATGCAGTGCCCCTCTCTAGAATAGTTACATGCAGATTGCCTTTGCTTAAGTATTCTAAATTCACATCTGTTATCTCATACTCGCCCCTGAGGCTTGGCTTCAGTTTTGCTGCAATATCCACAACGCTATTATCGTAAAAATATAGACCAGGAACAGCAAAATTACTAGCAGGGTTTTTTGGTTTTTCTTCAAGCGAAATAGCTTTACCATTTTGGTCAAAATCAACAACCCCATATCTCTCAGGATCACTTACTTGATATGCAAAAACCTTTGCCCCTTTATGATTCTTTGCTGAACTTAATACTTTCTTTAGGCCTCCCCCATAAAAAATATTATCGCCTAAAATAAGAGCAACTGAATCATCTCCAATGAATTTTTTTCCGATTACAAAAGCCTGAGCAAGTCCATTAGGCTTTTCTTGAACCGCATAAGAAAAAGAACAACCTAAACTTTTCCCATCACCGAGGAGCTTTTCAAATAAAGGCAAATCTTCTGGAGTGCTTATTATTAGTACTTCTTGAATTCCAGCTTCCATTAATGTTGCCAAAGGATAATAAATCATAGGCTTATCATACACAGGCATCAGTTGTTTACTTATGACCTTAGTTAGCGGGTGCAGTCTAGTCCCTGAACCACCGGCAAGTATTATTCCTCTCATTCGTCCTCTGCTAAATCAATTAATATATTCTCCATCTCGGATCCAGTCATTACTTTATCAAGCGATATCAAAAGACTCGGCAATAAAATTAAATTCGAAAACATCGCAAAGACTAAAGTAATGGAAACTAAAAGTCCAAGAGCTTGAGTCCCTCCAAAATCAGAGGCTAAGAAAATAAAAAAACCTGAAAATAAAACTATACTAGTATAGAACATGCTGATTCCTGTCTCTCTGATAGCTGTAATAGCCGCACGAGATATATTGTGGCCGTTGCCTATTAATTCTTGTCTATATCTAGCTAAATAATGTAAAGTATCATCTATGGAAATACCGAAAGAAATAGAAAATATTAGAACTGTTGATGGCTTTACAGGGATCCCAAACCAACCCATTAATCCAGCTGTCATTAATAATGGCAAAAGATTTGGAATAATAGCAACAATTACCATTCTTGGTGTTTTAAATAGAAATGCCATAATCAATGATATCAAGCCAATTGCTAATAACAAACTAAGAACTAGATTATTTATTAGAAACTTTGTACTTCTGAGAAATATCACACTGGCGCCGGTATATTGAATATCATAATCCTCTTTACTAAATATCCTATCCGCTAATTTCTGAACCTTTTTTATCAATTCTATCATTTCAGGCCTAGGCAAATCTTTAGCTTGAACCGAAACTCTCATCTTTTGATTTTTTTCATCAGTAAACCCGTTGGTAAGGAAGTCCAAATTTTTACTATTTAAATTCGGTAATGAAGATGCAATAAGTGTTCTCTCTTGACTATTTGGTAAAGCAAAGAATAATGGATCGCCACCATAATAAGCTTGACGACCAAATTTCAACATATCAACTAATGATAAAGACCTTGAAAGGTGAGGGAAAGTATCAAGTCTAGTTTGAAAAGCGTCTACCCTTCTTAATATTTTTGATTTTTCAATACCATTTTCTGAGCGGGAATCAATTACAATATCAAGAGGAATTACTCCACCCATCTCTTTCTCAAAAAATCTCATTTGAGTAACCAAGGGATCATTGGGGTTTATATCAGTAGTAAGATTTCCTGTGGTCTCCATTAATGTCATTCCAAAAATCCCAAAAAAAGCAACTAGCAGAGCACCTAGGTATACTTTCTTTCGATGATATTCTGAGATACGCACCAACCATTCAATCCATTTTGTAATCCACTTTTGGTTCAAATGACTGTAGTGCCTTTCCTTAGGCTCTGAAAGCCAACTGTATAAAACGGGAATCATAGTCAATGAAAGAACATAAACCACAAGAATATTTAAAGTTGCCGCCACTCCAAAATGTACTAGAGCATCACTTGACGTCAAAGCAAAAGTGGCAAAACCAAGTGCTGTTGTGGTATTTGTCAAAAAAGCTACACCTCCAATTTTTTTTACAGTATGAAGCAATGCAGCTTTTACTTTTTTATCCTTTGAATATTCTTGATGATATTTATTTATGAAAAATATACAGTTTGGAACAACAATGACAATCAACAATGGAGGTAACAGGGCCGAAAATAATGTAATCTTGAATCCCAGTAAGCCCATTATTCCGAAAGAACCAACAACCCCGACGGCAACCACCACTAAAGCAATAATTGCTGCACGCATACTTCTCAAAAGAATAAGCATTATTAATACTGTTACCAGAGCTGTAAGTATCATAAAAAGATTTATCTCACTTTTTATTGATCTGGCATTATTTAGCCGCAAATAAGGAAGCCCCGAAACCTCAATCGGAATTCCTGTTCTTCTTTCAAATCTCTTTGTTTCTACATGAATTCGGTCAAATAAATCATAAATTATTTCGCTATAATTTGCCTTTTCAGTTATTGAAATTGCCATCAAGTGTGTTTCATTATCCCGGCTACTTAATAGCCCATGATAAATAGGAAGAGCGTCATAATGATCCCTTATATTAAATGCTTTCTGAGGGCTATCAACTTTCCCTTGCATAATTGCAAGAGATTGCATTTTTTCTCCTTCCTCATCACCTAAAACAATATCCACTGCATTATGAAGAGAGAATACTCCGGTAACCTCATCTTCTTTCTCCAATCTTTCAGCCATATTCTGCCATGCATTTAAAACAGATGGGGTGAAAAAAGCGTTGTCTTTAGCTCCTAAGACTATTGAATTACCAGATCCAGTAAAATCTTCTTGGAATTTTATGTAAGTAGTAAAGACAGAATCATCTGAGGGCAACATTTTTGCAAAATGATAGCTGATATCTACATTCCTTCCTGCAAATCCCATGAATAGAACATAGAAAATCCAGAAGAGTAGAACTCCTTTACGATTATTTAGTATGAAATGACCTAAATTCTCCCACATAGACTTACAAAGGTAAGGTCAGACAAATGGAAAGATTTAAGATAATAAATTCCATTGAAAATATTTTTATCTCATCAAAAGCGGTCGAGAAGGAGCGGCATCATTTGCAATTGATGCAACTTGCATTGCTAAAGACCAATAACCGTCTTCTATGCAATCATCAATAAAAAGAAGCTCTGATATCGTCGCATTGGAACGAGTTTTATCACTAACTTTTTTTTCAAATGGATCAAGACCCCAAAAATTTCTATGAGTTAGCAGCGCACCACCGTCTTCTTCTCTATCAACACTTGGTAAGTCAACAAGCCAATGCGTAATTCCGTTTTCTCTTAAAAACCCACCCACTTCTTCAGAAAAAAAAGGTGCGTCTTTTGATGAAAAGTTCATGTATTTTTTTTCCTTGGGATTAGGGTATGTTCTCACGACTAAGGCTGTTAAGCCAGCCGATGGTTTCCATTTTTTCCACGCATTTTTTACCTCATCTAAATTTATGATCTTCCCATCTTTTCCGAGATCCTTATAACTAACAGTAATTAAAAGGGCGGACTGAATAAATGGTATTTCAATCTCACTTATTGGGTGCCAGCCTTTACAAACATGCCCAAGGGTTTCTGTGTGACTTCCATGGGCATGCGGATTTATATTTAAGTTGAAAAAATTAACATCACCACCTAAATCTACAGACCCAATCCATCCATCTAATTCAACTGGGTCTCTTTTCATTCCTGGTATATACCAAGCACGCGAGCGGCCCTCTTCAATTACTGTACTTATATCATATACTAAATCTGGGTTCTCCATCTAAATTAACTTAAGTTATAAATCCATCTGATGCAATACGATCAGCCCAAAAAAGTCCCGAGTCCAATAGTTTCCATATTCCTAATTCATTTTTTAATATTCTTTTGGAATTAACATGTGGCTCCCATGATTTCTCAACTCCATTTGCCCATTTACCCAGATCCCTAAAATCTAAACCCTCCTTAGTTCTTAAACTGGTCATAATTTTTTCATTAATGATATCCTTAGGGCCAAGTAGTTCTTCCTCAAACCATGAATTATCAACCCCTATTGCTCTCCTATATTTCCCATTATTACTGACATTCCAACGCCGAGCCTGTTCTCCATCATATGAATGAGCTCCTGGACCGATACCAAAATACGGTTCTCCAGACCAATACATGGAATTATGAACTGATCTATATCCCGGCACACATGAATTACTTATCTCATATAGATCCCATCCTAATCCATTTAGTTGATTTCGATACCATCGAAAATCCTCCTCTGCTCTCTCTCCTTTTGGTAAGCGTGATTCTCCCTTCTTTATTTGATAAAAAAGTTTTGTTTTTTCTTCAACGGTAAGAGCATAAGTAGAGAGATGAACTACCCCTGTCTCTATTGCAATACCAACGTTATTCTGCCATTCCCCTAGTGATGAATCTGGAATCCCATAAATTAAATCAACACTTATATTTTCAAAGCCCGCGTCTTGAGTGCGCTTTATAGCAGCATGAGCTTGATCAGAATCATGAGTCCGATTCATCCATTGAAGTTTATCATTCATAAAAGATTGAACACCAATACTTAAACGATTAACTCCAATATTCCTCCAGAATTTCAAAGATTGCGGAGTCACATCATCAGGATTAACCTCAAGTGTAAATTCACCACCCTCTTTTAAAGGGGCATTTTCAAATGCTACTTGGGCTAATGAGGACATTTCAATATTGGGCAATATCGAAGGAGTACCCCCACCCCAATAATAGGTTTCTTGTTCTAAAGGACCTTCTTTAAATCTAAGTTTCAATTCTTTTTTCATTGATGACATCACATCTTTTATTCCCAAAAGTTGGGTTGAAAAATGAAAGTCGCAATAGTTACATGCTTTACGACAAAAGGGAATATGAATATATAATCCCAATTATATTGAGTTTAATTCTATCCTGAAAATACTTCCTTTTTTTAATTGTGAATTAAGTAAATAAAGTTTCCCCCTGTGGCTTGTTTCAATTATTCTTTTTGCTAAGGATAACCCTAGTCCCCAGCCTCTACTTTTCGTAGTATATCCTGGTTTAAATATAGCTCTTCGATCTTTAGAACTGATACCTTTTCCTGAATCTGAAATATCAATGTAAACGGTAGATTCCACAACCCCCAAGGAAATACCTACGACGCCTTTCCCTTCCATTGCGTCTATTGCATTTCGAACCAAGTTTTCAATTACCCATCCAATCAAAACTGGTTCGATATTAATTTTAGGCGCTCGATTTGGGGCTTCAATTTTTATTTTCAATGATTTTGGACTTCTTCTTTGCAGATATTCTATCGTCTCATTAAGTAATGCTAATATATCAATCGACTTAGGCTCTAAGTCTGATCCAATTTTAGAAAACCGGAAAGCTACGGTCTGCAGTCTCTCCAAATCTTTTTTAATTTCTTGTAATGCTAAAGAATTGACCCCTTCTTCTTCAAGAATCGTTACCCATCCAAATAGGGCAGATAGCGGAGTTCCAAGTTGATGCGCAGTTTCCTTTGCCATTCCGTTCCAAACTAAATCTTGCTCTGATTTTCTAGCTCGACTAAATGCCAAGTAGGCTAAAAAAATATAAAGACCAATAATGCCTAATAAAAAACGAGGGAAAAATCTTAATCTTTTTAAACTAATGGATTCATTTCTATAAATGAATTGATTAACACCAGGTGAAAGATTAACAATGATTGGCTCAGAATAAGCAATCATCTTTTTTAATTCCCTTTCAATTGAAGAATATGAGGTGTCTTTTACTGATAGATTTCGATAGGTTAAAATTTTATTATTATTATCAGTCAGAATAAGTGGAATACTTGTATTAAATTCTATGATTCTAGTAGCCATAGTTAAATCTGAAGTTTCATCTGAATTAACGATTACAGAAATAGCTTCACCCCATAGTTCAATTCTTTTATTCTCTTGAATCCTTAATTGATTTGTGAACTGCTCAGTATAAATAAGAGTCAAAATTCCAATTCCTATAGCAATTGATAACAACCCACCCTTCCATAACGATTTCCAGAAATATGAATTCCAGCTACTCATATATGCTAAGTTAGTCGGTCTTTTTTATCCAATAATTTTTTCCGAAAAAAAATTAAAATATTATTGATAATAATATGTCTGCATTATCGATAATATGATCATTTTTGCAGATCATTTAAAATGTTCAGAAAAAAAAATGAAATTTATTTTTCTAATTATCCTATTAATTTTTTTTGCTTTTGACCTTTATGCCTTTCAAATTTTTAAGGCCCTCAAGTTGTCTAAAGCTTTTGAAAATGTATACTGGATATTTAATATTATCGGATACCTGTTAATTATATACTCAGTAATGTTTTATGACCCGCAAGGTCATAAAACTAAAATATTGCCTTTTATCATTGGCTACACCATACTGCTTGGTGTGCCAAAACTTATACCCATTTTACTGGGGACAGCTGAAGATTTATTTAGAATTGGCAATAGGTTTATTTCTGGAGAATGGTCAAGTAGACGTCGATTTATTGCCTTAATTGGATGGGGGGCGGCGGCAGTTCCATTTATTGGAATTCTTCATGGAATATTTCTTGGGAGGTCCCAATATCGGGTATTAAATAATTCTGTGGCAATAAAAAATCTTCCAGATGAATTTAATGGATTTAAAATTCTTCAAATCAGCGATATCCACTCTGGAAGCTTTGTAAACTTTAAAGAAGTTGAAATTGGGATTAATATGATTTTAGATCAAGATGTCGATGCAATAGTCTTTACAGGAGATCTTGTTAACAATGTTTATTCTGAAATGACTCCTTGGATAGATTTATTTAAAAAAATTAATGCTCCGTATGGTGTTTTTAGCATTTTGGGGAACCATGATTACGGCGACTATGTCAAATGGGATAGTGCAGAGGATAAAAATAAAAATATGGAAAACCTATTTGAAACGCATAAAAAATTGGGGTGGAAACTTTTAAGAAATGAAAATTTCAAAATTTCAAAAAATGGAAGAAGTATTGATATTGTCGGTGTTGAAAATTGGGGTAATCCGCCTTTCCCTAAATATGGAAACTTAGACATGGCCTTAAAAGGTTTAGATCTAAAAACACCTAAAATATTGTTGAGCCATGACCCTTCTCATTTTGATGCTGAAGTAATTAATCATGAATCAAATATTCCTTTGACATTAAGTGGTCATACCCATGGAATGCAGTTTGGCATTGAAATCCCCGGATGGATAAAATGGAGTCCGGTTAAATTTAAATATCCAAAATGGGCTGGCAGCTATATAGACGAAGAAACAAAAAAAAGTCTTTATGTGAATAGAGGGTTTGGATATCTAGCATTCCCCGGAAGAGTTGGAATATGGCCAGAGATAACCATTCATAACTTGAGAAAATCATAATTATTTGGTAATTCTGCCGACAGTAATATTACCCATTAGTTAAAATAAATTCTCGTTATAATCATTAATTAAAATTCTATCACCATACTTAACTATAATTATAATGTACTTTTGAATTAACACGACAACTAAAAAAAATTGTTTATGAAAACTAGAGTTCTTATTATTATTTCAATTCTAGTATTTTCATTTCCTGCTTTAACATATAAGAATGGTGCTCCTGCTGGCAAAACAGGTTCACCTAAAAGTAATAATAACACTTGCTTTACTTCTTATTGTCATAATGGTCCTTCAGCTTCTTCAGAAACTATTTCGATAAGCTCAAATATTCCGTCAGACGGATTTATCGCAAATACGGATTACTCTATTACCGTAACTTCTAAATCTAATGGATCTAGCATTCCTATAATGGGTTTTGAATCATCCATTGAAAGCTTAGGTCAACATCAAGGAATTATCTCAGGTGTTAGCGGAGTTAGTCAAGTTAAATCAACTAATTTTATAACTCATACGAGTGGAAGTAACTCTCCAAACGCAGGAGAAAAATCTTGGAGTTTCATTTGGAATTCAGGGTCATCTCCAGACAGTGTCATATTGTATGCTGCCGGAATTTTTGCAAATGGAAATAATGCTCCCAGCGGTGACATTTTACTTCTCAACACTAAAACGTTAAAAAAGAACACTTTAAATGTTGGCGAGCAGTCAATAAACCCTTTAAATATTTATCCCAATCCAGCTAATAATTATATAAAAATTGTAAATCCAAAGGCAAATCAAAAAGGAACAATTATCCTTCGAAACCTTTCAGGTCAAAATATTTTAGAATCGGTATGGAGCCCTATTGATCAAGTTGGTAAATTATTAAATGTATCAGAGTTACCTAACGGTTGGTACCATATTCATTTAGTCCTAGAAAACGGACAGAAATTCCAGGAAAAGATCAATATTTCGCACTAAACAGGGCTTTTGGCATGGATTTGGTGTTTTATTCATCGTTTTAACACTTAAATGCAGCAATGCCATATTTAATTTGGACCACCTTACTAATGACGCTTGGCATAACATGCAAAGCACAGTCTGAGGGATTAAAATTTTATCTACAAGGCGGAGTTAATTATAATACCGGGACTATTGGCGTTGACAGCGCCCTATCAAATGCAGGCCAAATAATTGAAGATATAAATTCATTTAATGGCTGGCATGCGGGCATCACAATTCGTGAATATAGAAACTCAACACAATATTTGTCCTTTGAATCAATTTATGCATTCAACAAAACTGAATTAATAATTGGACCTAGCGATTCATTGAGCCTTCCAACGTTTCAGACATTATCTTCTCAAACAATACAATTAGCTATATCTCCCGGATTTAGAATTTTCAAACTTTTAAGAGGTCAAGCCGGATTAAATGGTGTTTTTCAGTTAAATAACACATTTCAAGAAAGCTTCAACAGTTTTAAATTAGGATATCGATTAGGTTTAGGGTTAGATATATTCAAGCTAACTGCTGATTTAGCATATAACGCATCATTTGACCCAACTCTTGGAATATTTAATGGCATTCCTTTAAGCAATGCAAATTCACAATTTTTATTGACTCTAGGGTATAAATTTTGATATTTTATAAACTTTGGCATACAATTTGAAACACAGAATAGTATGAGAGATTGTGTGTTTAGGTGATTAAGAGTTAACAGAATTTTGTTGATCAAATCTCTCTCGAAAAACCCCACTTTGCTGGGGTTTTTTATTTTAAATCGATATATATATTTTTTGGCTCTGTGAAAAATCGCAAGGATTCAACTCCACCTTCCCGACCAACTCCGCTATTTTTTACGCCTCCAAATGGAGTGCGAAGATCACGAACGAGCCAGCTATTTACCCATACAATTCCAGTATAAATGTTATTTGAAACTCGGTGAGCCTTTTTCAAATCATTAGTCCACACTGTTGATGCCAAACCATATTTAGAATTATTAGCAAGCTCCAAGGCTTCATTTTCAGAATCAAATGGCATTACGGTAACCACCGGTCCAAAAATTTCTTCCTGATTAGTCTTGCAATTCATGTCAAGTCCAGTTATTATAGTTGGAGATATATAATACCCACCTGAATTCTCACCGTCGAGAATAACAGATTCTCCACCACATTCTACTTTTCCTCCTTCGCTCTTTGCTAATTTGATATACGATAATATTTTTTCTTTATGATCGGCAGATACAATTGCTCCAATTTGAGTGCTTGAATTGGATGGAGGTCCAATTATTAATTTTTTCGTTTTTTCAATAAAAGACGTTAAAAAACGATCATAAATTGACCTCTCCACGATAATTCTACTTCCACAGAGACAGATCTGACCTTGATTAGAGAATGAAGATTTAAGAGTCGTTTTTAACATATGCTCAAAATCACAGTCTGAAAAAATAACATTCGGGTTTTTACCTCCCAACTCGAGACTAATTTTTTTGAATGATGAAGCGGCAATTTTATTAATTCTCTCACCTGTTACAGTTCCGCCAGTAAAAGAGATTATGGGAATATCAGGGTGACTAACCAAAGGTTCCCCTACCTCTAACCCTGTCCCATGGATGATATTCAATACACCTTTTGGGAAATTGACTTCATCTAGGATTTTACTCAATAGAAAAGCAGTTGCAGGGGTTATTTCTGATGGCTTTGCAACAACCGTATTTCCAGCTGCCAGAGCGGGAGCTATTTTCCATGTAAACAAGTACAATGGTAGATTCCAAGGTGAAATACAAGCAACTACACCAACAGGACGACGAAGTGTATAATTAAATCCATTATCTCCTAAATCATGTATTTCGCTACTCTCATGCAGAATTGCAGAAGCGAAAAACCGAAAATTATCTACTGCTCTGGGAATATCAACTGTTCTGGCTACTTTTAATGGTTTACCATTGTCTTTTGATTCTGCTAAAGCCAATTCCTCTAATCTATGTTCTATTCTGTCAGCAACTCGCATGAGATGATTAGATCTATCTGAAGAACTTAATTTAGACCATACAGGAAAGGCCTTTTTTGCTGATCTAATTGCATCAGTAACATCCTTATCACTGCTTTTTGGTATTTGACCGTATTTTTTTCCAATAGAAGGATCGATGTTATCTAAATATTCTCCACTGAATGGCTTAACAAATATTCCATTAATATAATTCTCGATTTTCATAGACTATAAATTTGGAGTTCTCCCGCCATCTACAGGTAGATTAATTCCCGTAACATAAGCAGCTTCATGTGAAGCCAGAAATGCAATAGCTGCTGCTATTTCTTTTGGTTGCGCAAATCTATTCATCGGAATTTCATCTAACATCTTTTCTTCAATAATAGATTCATCCAATCTATCTTTTAAAGCTCTATTAGCAATAATGTTTGTCAACCTTTCTGTCAAAGTTGCTCCAGGGAGAACATTATTTACTGTTATTTCATCTGGCGCTAGTTCATTTGATAATGTTTTTGACCAATTTGCTACTGCAGCACGAACAGTATTACTTACACCCAAGCCATTTAAAGGAGCCTTAACAGAAGTACTAATGATGTTTATTATTCTCCCATATCCTGATTTTTTCATTCCAGGAATTAATAACTTCGCTAAATTATGATTGTTTATTAGATGATTTGAAAACGCATCGTTGAAATTGTCAGAAGAGGAATTTATTATAGATCCAGCTGGCGGTCCTCCTGTATTATTAACAAGAATATTAATGTCATTTTCTTTTTCGATATATTCTTTGACAACGTCATTAACCTTATCAGGGTCATCAAAATCAGCAACTAAAAAAGAATGGCTTTGGCCCATTTCTGTATTTAATTCAAGTATCGTTTTCTTTAATTTCCCTATGTTTCTTGCTAAAAGAATAATAGAAGCTCCTTTATCTGCCAGCAATTTCGCAGTTGCTTTTCCAATGCCTTGAGTACTTCCTCCAACAAGGGCTATCTTTCCAATTAGTGTACTTTCCATTTTGTGAAGGTAATAAAGGGTTTATTTTATTAATGAAATACAATTATATCTTGAAAATCAGTCGTCTCTTCTGGCCTGCCTGACCATCTCCCAAAATAGATACTTGTATTCTTCCAACCAGCATCCTTGGCCCAGTTAAGTATTATTTGACTATCAAATGCAACATTAGCGCCTTTTGTTTTTTTACTCATATACCAAGTATCATTGATTTTATACCTAAAGGGGTATTTAGAATTTAATGAACACTTTTTTGATTCATGATCCATAAGAAAAAAAGTTGCTAAAAACCTTCCCCCGGGGCGAATTACTCTTCTTGCCTCATTTAAATAGTTCATTACTCCATCTGGATCCATATGAGTAAAAACACTGGTCGCCCAAGCAAAATCAAAAGTATTTTTCTCAAATGGGAAAGAATATCCTTGTGCTGATTTCCCGCTACTTGTATATAGATCATTTTCTAGAGAAGCATGGTGGAATGAGAAATTCGGAAATTTTGAACTAATTCTATGTTGACAATCGATTACAGCAGTTTTAACAACATCAAAACCTTCATATCTATTATTTTCATTTATGAAATCTGTTAATGGGATTGCCATTCTTCCTAGCCCTGAACCCACATCTAAAACATCGTTATTCTTTGATAACTTTCCCAGTTTAATAAAATATTTTTTGAATATCAATCCGTTTTTCAAAAAGTCCCCTCCACCAGTAAATATTTCTCCAGGTAATGGCAATTCTATTCCATTATAATAATTTTTACCTCTTAATTTGAGATATGTATCAAGGGGGAAATAAACAAAACGCCGGAATAATCTTCTGCCCTGGGGGCTTAATGCATAAAAAAAAGAACGGAGATGCTTTTTCATCACATTTTAGCCATCGAAGCCTCAATATCCAATATTTCTTTTGGGATATGTTTTGTGAGGTTAATATGACCTTCAGATGTAATAACTATATCATCTTCAATTCGAATACCAATACCCTCCTCAGGAATATAAATGCCTGGTTCGCATGTGAAAACCATTCCTTCCTTTATTGGTGTGCCATCCCATAAACCATAATCATGCACATCTAAACCCAAATAATGTGAAGTTCCATGCATAAAGTATTTCTTATATGCTGGCCATAGAGGATTTTGATTTTCTATGTCATTTTTTGAAATTAGACCTAATCCTAAGAGTTCTTTTGTCATCAATTCTCCAACTTGAATATGATATTCAGATAAAATAACACCGGGCCTTAGTAGTTCTATTGAAGCTTTTTCCACTCGTAAGACAGCCTCATAAACTTCTTTTTGACGGTCGCTAAATTTACCACTAACAGGAAAGCATCGCGTAACATCGCATGCATAATTTGCATACTCCGCGCCGACATCAATCAATACTAAATCCCCTTTCTTGCACTCCTTATTGTTCTCTAAATAATGCAAAACACATGCATTTGAACCACTACCAATTATGGGAGAATATGCAAAACCTCTTGAGCGACTTTTTACAAATTCATGTATGAACTCGGCTTCTATTTCATGCTCCCAGCATCCAGGCTTTAAAAAATTCAAAACTCGATTAAATCCAGCAGCAGTTATATTCGCGGCTATTTGCATTACATCAATTTCTAAATCACTTTTTACGGCTCTTAAAGAATTTAATAGCGGTGCAGATCTTAAATAATTGTGAACTGGATGAGAGGATCTAAAGCTCTTGTTCATCCTCATTTCTCGAGTTTCAACAGGGGTACTTCGCCTCAGGTGTTCCTGAGTTAGTAGATATACGTTTTTGGCCTGACTCATCAACTCTTTGGTGACTCGGTCAAATTCACTCAACCAATAAACTGTTTTGATACCACTGACTTTGTAAGCCTCTTCTTTAGAAAGTTTAGCCCCTTCCCAAACAGCGATAAGTTCATTTGTTTCAGTTAAAAAAAGTATCTCTTTATGTTCTTTTCTTTTTGCGTCTGGAAAAACAATTAAAACAGAGTCTTCTTGATCAATTCCTGAAAGCCATAAAATATCTGTGGCTTGTTTGAACGGCATTGTCCCATCTGCGCTTGTAGGGTAAATATCATTCGAATGAAAAACAGCCAATGAATCAGACTCCATCAAGTTTGAAAAACGTTGCCGATTTTTATTAAAAATCTCAGGATTTAAGGGGTGATATTTCATAGTTAACGAAGATAACACCTTTTAGTGTCTTCCTTTAAAAGGTATATGTCTTGAACTTTCTTTTGCCTTTTGGACTTACTTTTGTATAAAATACTTCTATCTCAATTTATTATGGATCTATCCGGAGGACTCATCAGATCATCATTGGCTCGAAAATATTGGATGGCCCTAACTGGTCTCTTTTTGTGCTCATTTTTAGTGGTGCATTTACTTGGGAATCTTCCATTATTGACTGGTAGCAAAGAAATGTTTAATAGCTATGCTCATTTTATGACCACCTTTCCATTAATAAAGATCGTCAGTTACTTACTTTATATAAGTATACTTCTACATTCCGTTGATGGCTTATTATTAGCACGCAGTAATAAAGCTGCTAGGGAAACGAGATATGTGAAATATAATGGAAAGGCAAATGCGTCATGGTCATCAAGAAATATGGCTGTTTTAGGTACCCTAACACTTGTATTTCTCATTATTCACATGAAGAGTTTTTGGTATGAAATGCACTTCGGCAATATCCCTACTTACATAACTAGTGACGGTGATGAATTAAAAGATTTATATTCGATTACTGTTGCAGCTTTTCAACAACCCTGGTATGCTGTTTTTTATGTTATCTCAATGATGGGACTTGGTTTTCACCTTTGGCATGGTTTCTCTAGCTCATTTCAAACTTTAGGTATCAATCATGCGAAATACACACCAATAATTGAAATAGTTGGCAAGGCATTTTCGGTGATCATTTCTTTAGCTTTTGCAAGTATCCCTATTTATCTTTTATTGTCCTGAATCAACCTCATTAAATAAATGTCAAAATTAAACGCCAATATTCCAGAGGGTTCTTTAGCTGAAAAATGGACCAACCACAAATCAAAAATTCCATTGGTCAGTCCAGCAAATAAAAGACAAATTGATGTTATTGTTGTCGGGACAGGATTAGCGGGTAGTTCTGCGGCAGCATCACTCGCGGAGCTCGGATACAATGTTAAGGCTTTTTGTTTTCAGGACTCCCCAAGAAGAGCTCACTCCATCGCTGCGCAAGGAGGAATAAATGCAGCAAAAAACTATCAAAATGATGGTGACTCCACCTTTCGTCTTTTCTACGATACAATTAAAGGTGGGGACTACAGAAGTAGGGAAGCCAATGTTCACCGTTTAGCAGAGGTAAGTGCCAGCATTATCGATCAATGCGTCGCGCAAGGAGTGCCCTTTGCCCGTGAGTATGGTGGGCTTCTAGATAATCGGTCTTTTGGGGGAGTGCAAGTGAGTAGAACCTTTTATGCTAAAGGTCAAACAGGACAACAACTTTTATTGGGTGCCTATTCTGCACTTTCGAGACAAGTGGCAAAGGGGAGAGTGGAATTACTTTCTCGTCATGAGATGGTTGAGCTCGTTGTTGTTGATGGAAAAGCTCGAGGAATTATTGCTAGAAATTTAGTAACTGGTGAGCTAGAGAGGCACTCTGCTCATGCTGTGCTCCTGTGTACCGGAGGTTATGGTAATGTATTTTATTTAAGCACCAATGCAATGGGATCAAATGTAACTGCGGCATGGAAAGCGCATAGGAAAGGGGCGTATATGGCAAACCCATGTTTCACTCAAATTCATCCGACCTGTATCCCGGTCAGTGGAGACTCGCAGTCTAAACTAACCTTAATGTCTGAATCTCTGCGAAATGACGGCCGGATATGGGTTCCTAAAAAAGCAGAAGACGCATTGGCAATAAGAGAAGGAAAGCTAAAGCCCACAGACCTTTCTGAAGAAAATAGAGATTACTACCTGGAAAGACGATATCCTGCTTTTGGAAATCTTGTTCCAAGAGATGTAGCCTCGCGTGCTGCAAAAGAACGCTGTGATGCTGGTTATGGCGTCAATAAAACAGGTGAAGCGGTCTATCTAGATTTCTCATCTGCAATAGAAAGGTTTGGTAGCGAAGCCGCCCATGTGAAAGGAATTAAAAATCCTAGTGAAGATCAAATCAAAAAGCTAGGGGAAAGAATAGTTGAATCAAAATATGGTAACCTTTTTCAGATGTATGAAAAAATTACCGCTCAAAATCCTTACCAGACTCCTATGATGATTTATCCAGCTGTTCATTATACAATGGGAGGAATCTGGGTCGATTATAATCTTATGACAACGGTTCCTGGTCTTTTTGCCTTAGGGGAAGCTAATTTTTCTGATCACGGGGCAAACCGATTAGGTGCCTCCGCCCTGATGCAAGGTTTAGCTGATGGTTATTTTGTAGCACCTTACACTGTAGGCACATATCTTTCCCAGGATATCACAACAGGGCAAATATCTACTGAATCAACCGAATTTGATGAAGCTGAAGCAACTGCGAGAAATCGAATGGAAGGTTTTTTAAATAGTAAAGGGAATACTCCTGTTGAAGCGTTTCACCGCGATTTGGGAAAAATCATGTGGTCACAATGCGGAATGGCAAGAAATGAAGAGGGCCTAAAAAAGGCAATTGCCGATATCCGAATACTTCGAGACAAATTCTACTCGGATGTTAAAGTTCTTGGGAAAATTGGAGAGATGAACCCAGAGCTTGATAAAGCAGGTCGGGTTGCAGATTTCCTTGAACTAGGAGAGTTAATGTGTATGGATGCATTAGCCAGAGAAGAATCATGTGGCGGTCATTTTCGTGAAGAATTTCAGTCCAAAGAGGGAGAGGCTGTAAGAAAAGACGATGAATTCGCCTTCGTTGCAGCCTGGGAGTTTGCAGAAAGTGATCCTGGAAAATCAAAGCTTCATAAAGAAGAGCTCTCTTTTGAAAATGTCGAACTTAATACACGTTCTTACAAATGAATTTTACAATAAACGTTTGGCGTCAAAATGGGCCAAAAGAAAAAGGTGGAATTGCAACTTATAAAGTGAGTAATATTTCCGATGATATGTCTTTTTTAGAAATGATTGATGTTTTGAACGAACAATTGATTATTCAAGATATAGATCCAGTAGTTTTTGATCATGATTGTAGAGAGGGAATTTGCGGTATGTGTTCTATGTTCATCAATGGAGAAGCTCACGGCCCTGGACGAGGAGTCACAACATGTCAACTTCATATGAGAGAATTCAAAGATGGAGATACTATAACTATTGAACCATTTAGAGCAAAAGCTTTTCCTGTGATTAAAGACCTAATGGTCGATCGAGGCTCATTTGATAGAATCATTCAAGCCGGGGGCTATGTATCGGTAAATACGTCTGGAAATCTTCCAGATGCGAATGCTACACCAATTGAAAAACAAGATGCTGATGCTGCTTTTGATTCAGCAACTTGCATTGGCTGCGGAGCGTGCGTAGCTACATGTAAAAATGCCTCTGCAATGTTATTCACTTCAGCAAAAGTTAGTCAACTATCTCTTCTTCCCCAGGGTAAAATTGAAGCCAGTGAGCGGGTGATGAATATGGTGAAACAAATGGACCTTGAAGGTTTCGGTAATTGCACTAATACAGGTGCATGTGAGGTAGAATGTCCAAAAGGAATTAGTATTGAAAATATAGCTAGAATGAACAGAGAATATTTGAGCGCATCCATTACCTCGAAATAATCAGTACCTTTTAAATCTCTAAAGAAAAACCACATCATGAAAAAAATATATATAATTTCTTTAACCTTATTGATTTTAGCCTCCTGTACCAAAGAACCCACTCTTGGTGACAAATTAGAAGGGGTTTGGCTAGTTAATAAAGTAACTGCAACTGGAACCGTCGATATTCTTGGCTCAACTGTTCCAGTGGTTGCAGAAGACTCATACATTAATCCTGACAGTTCACAATTTTCATTAACTCAAGACCCTAATTCTGTGACTTATTCAGTAGATGCTGTGATAAGCGCTAATTTAGGAACAACGATAGATCTTCCATTCAAAGAGTCTGGTTCGGGGACATGGACCACAAAGCCCGGCAATGGTACAGCTCCAGATTCTGTATTCTTAAATAATACTGATGGAACAACAGTTAAATACGAGGTTTTAGGTCTTCTTGAGACATCTGTAACGCTTCGAACAAATTTATCAGTTGAGTTTATGGGGTCTAACGTTAATATGTTGACCGAATTTGGTTTTGCAAAAATATAATGTAATCCAGATTAGATTTTCATTTAAACGATATCCATCCTTGGGCTTCTAACTCAACTGCTTGACCTCCATTCGTTATTAGCTGAATTTCTCTGCTCTGAGTGATATGTCCAATCGTAGTTAAACTTGGATTGTGTTTGATCTTATCATAATCATCGATTGAAACAGTAAAAAGCAATTCATAGTCCTCTCCTCCATTAAGAACTGCAGTGATAGGGTTTATTCCGAACTCTTCCGCCAAGCGGATCATTTGTGGATCCATGGGTATTTTATCCTCATAGATGGTACATCCCAAGTCGGATGATTTACAAATATGCATTATTTCCGAACTCAATCCATCTGATATATCTATCATACTAGATGGAGTCACTTTTAGTTTTTTCAATAAATCTGCAACATCTTTTCTTGCCTCCGGCTTTAATTGCCGCTCTAGAACATATTCATGTCCCTGAAGTTCCGGTTGAAGATTTGGATTAGATTTAAATGCTGCTTTTTCACGCTCAAGAATTTGAAGCCCCATGTAAGCTGATCCCAAGTCACCTGAGACCACCAGTAAGTCTGTAGGTCTTGCTCCCGATCTTTTTACTGCTTTACCTTTTTTAACATGACCAATAGCCGTAATACTCAACATTAAACCTGATTTACTCGAGGTTGTATCTCCTCCAATTAAGTCGATACCATATGTTTTACAAGCTAAAAGCATTCCTTCATAAATCTCATCCAAAGCTTCAACAGGAAATCGGCTTGAAACCGCTAATCCCACTAAAATCTGTGTAGGAATGCCATTCATCGCATAAATATCAGATATATTGACTACCACGGACTTATAGCCTAAATGCTTCAGGGGAACATAAGCCAAATCGAAATGAACTCCTTCAACAAGTAAATCCTTGGAAATTAGTGTTTCATGATCACCATGATCAATTATAGCGGCATCATCTCCTGCCCCTTTTAAAGAAGATTTATTCGTTAATTTGATTGAAGATGTCAGACGATCTATTAAAGCAAACTCGCCCAATTCTGACAATTGTGTTTTTTGTTGGTTCGGTGTATCAAGCATGATGCAAATTTCGGTATACCTTTGTTAAAATACCTTTGTTAAAATTACATTCCTATGACCCAGAATTTCAATACGCAAATCGATGCGTTTATGGTTGGCATTCAATCGCGAAATCCTAATGAGCCTGAATTCATACAAGCTGTTCAGGAAGTCGCAGAATCTGTTATCCCATTTATTGAGCAAAACCCTAAGTATAAAGCTGCGAAGATACTAGAACGAATCGCCGAAGCCGAACGTACCATAATGTTTCGTGTTTCATGGACAAAAGATGATGGAAGTGTTGAATTAAATAGAGGCTATCGTGTCGAATTCAATAGTGCTCTCGGGCCCTATAAGGGCGGATTAAGATTTCATCGATCCGTAAACCTTAGTGTTCTTAAATTTCTAGGGTTTGAACAGATATTTAAAAACAGTTTGACTACTCTACCTCTTGGAGGAGGTAAAGGCGGGTCGGACTTTGATCCTAAAGGTAAATCAGATGCTGAAGTCATGAGGTTTTGTCAAGCATTTATGACAGAACTTGCTCGACACATAGGGCCTAATACGGATGTTCCTGCTGGCGATATAGGAGTTGGAGGTAGAGAAATCGGATACATGTTCGGGCAATACAAACGTATTCGAAATGAATTCACAGGGGTATTAACCGGTAAAGGCAGAAATTGGGGTGGCTCCCTTGTTCGTCCTGAAGCTACTGGTTACGGCACCGTCTATTTCGCCGAAGAAATGCTAAAAACAAAAAAAGAAACCTTCAAAAGTAAAAAAGTAGTTATTTCAGGATCAGGTAATGTTGCTCAATATGCTGCTCAAAAAGCAATTCATTTAGGAGCCAAAGTCCTTACTATGTCTGATTCCTCAGGATATATTCTTGATGATGAAGGTATTGATTCTGAAAAACTAAAATTCATAATGAATTTAAAAAATGTAAAGCGTGGTAGAATATCGGATTATTTGGAAGAGTATTCAAAAGCAAAATTTTTCGCTGGTAAGACCCCCTGGGATATTCCATGTCATGTAGCGCTCCCTTGCGCCACTCAAAATGAACTTGATAAAAATGATGCGTTAACCTTAATAAAAAATGGGGTGATATGTATAGCTGAAGGAGCAAATATGCCCTCTACCCCTGAAGCTATTGAAGTTTTTCACTCAGCTCAACTTTTATTTAGCCCGGGAAAAGCAGCTAATGCAGGTGGAGTAGCCACATCTGGATTAGAAATGTCACAGAACAGCCTAAGAATGAGTTGGAGCAGTAAAGAAGTTGACCAAAAGCTTCATGATATTATGATTAACATTCATGCCTCATGCGTAGAATATGGAACACAAGAAAATGGTTTTGTGGATTACGTGAAGGGAGCTAACCTCGCTGGTTTTGTAAAAGTTGCAGATGCCATGTTAGATCAAGGAATAATGTAACCAAAATAATTCATGGGACTCCATGTTTTGATTTAATTAGAGTACAGTAACAGAAAGAATCCCCTTAAAATAATTATTTAAGAAGGAGGTCAGTTTTGTGAAGATCTTTTTATAAAAAATCTATCCCTAACGTTATTGCGGTGAGTTGATAAGGGCGGGATGTAATATCGGCCCCTTGCTGAAAATATTTAGATAATGCAAACCGGCCTTTTAAATATATTGAGCCATAACCTAAACGAGCGCTTACTCCATAAGACAAAGGGTTATTATAAAATTGGTTTACTCTTCTATCCCGGACAGAGCCTGATAAATCTGTATAATTTTGTTTCCGTGTTGTTTGCAATCGCATACCAATATACCCGCCAATTCCAATAGTCATTCCCCTATTACCATCATTACTACTATTGAATACTAATTCTAATGGAACTTCCAAGTATGATGTTGTTAAACTTGACTTAGTTCTAATATTCGCGCTGTCCGGATCTAAGGTGACATCAATCCCTCTCTCTGTAGAAGGAGATAAATCTGTAGTCACATAAGATAAATCACCAAAATCAAGTACACTCCAGAATACTGACACTCCCGTTCGAAACCAAAAAGGTGATTTTGATAATCGATATTGATTAAAAAAGACATCCCATGATTGAGAGGAGGAATTGAGAAAACGGCCCGATCTATTTTGAGCCCACTCAAAATCAGCAAAGCTCAAACCTCCACCCGAGATATCTGCTAGTTCAATAATCCCATATGCAAATGACATTCCACGATGTATTTTGACTTTCTCGGCACTCTTTTTACTTTGTAAACCGGATAAATTGACATCAATTTTTATGGAATTAGTCTCTTCGTCTTGTTCTTCGGGAGGAAGCTCACCGATTTTAATGGCTTTATTCTTTTTACTCTTTTTTTGTTCTTTTTTTAACTCTTTTTCTTTCTTCTTAGTTTCTTTCTTTAAATCTCTTTTTTCCTTTTTTGTCAATTCCACAGAATTTACTTCACCTAAAGCATCTTGCCCTTTCAAATTAAGGGTTAAAAGAAAAATCATTGAGAGCGTGTAAACTAAATATTTCATAAGTGTCAAATAGGATGATAGATAGCAAAAATAGCAACATTTATGCCAGATCGACAATTTAAAGACATATGAATTCCAGTGTATACGATAACAAAAGATTAGATAGGTTTTTTCAGAAAAATTTACCCGACCTTTGAATATGCCAAAAAAAGGCCCGAAAAAGAATAAAGCACATCGTTCGATGGATGCTGCTTCATTAGCCTCAAGAATTCTTCGACTTCTTCAAAAAAAACCATTCAGCATATTCCCTCTTGAGGATATAGCCATAGAAATGAATATGTTTGAACGCTCCGGAAAAATATTAGCTAAAGCTGCAATAGATATTTTAAAGGGAACCGGTCAAATCAGAGAAATAAGTCCAGAGAAATATCAATACAAAATAGATGAAACTCATGTGCAAGGTGTTTTACAACTAACTTCTTCAGGCACTGGCTATGTAATACCGGGAGGAGAAGAGGATGATATTTTTATAAGGGAAAATAATTTAGGTCTAGCTTTTGGAGGCGATGAAGTGAAAGTTTTACTTCATCCTCAAAAGGGAAGGAGGAAAAAAGAAGGCCAAATAACAGAGGTGATAAAAAGAGCAAGAAATAGATTTGTTGGTGAGCTACAAGTTTCCGAAAATCATGCTTTTTTAGTCACAGATAAACGAAAAATAGGCCCAGACTTCTATATCCCGCAGAATAAATTAAGTGGTGGAAAAAATGGGCAAATTGTTGTTGCCTCGCTGATTTCGTGGGATAATCCAGAACAAAACCCACAGGGGGAAATTGAAGAAGTGCTGGGTGAACGTGGTAATCATGATACTGAAATTCATGCGATATTAAATGAATATGCACTACCCTATTCATTCCCTAAAGAAGTAGAAGCAGAAGCGAATAATATCCCATTAGAAATTAATTCAAAAGAAATATTGAATAGGAAAGACATGCGAAGTGTCAAAACATTCACTATTGATCCCTATGATGCAAAAGATTTTGATGATGCCTTAAGTATTCAGAAAATTGATGATCAATACTGGGAAATTGGAGTTCATATTGCCGATGTCACCCACTATGTAACCCCTGGCAGCAAACTTGAAGAGGAAGCTCAAAAAAGAGCAACATCAGTCTATTTAGTGGATAGGGTTGTTCCTATGCTGCCAGAAGTTTTATCAAATAAGGTGTGCTCATTGCGTCCCAATGAAGATAAGTTCACATTTTCCGCAGTATTTGAAATCAACTCAAATGGCAATATCCGAAACCGCTGGTTTGGTAGAACTGTTATTCACTCCGACAAGAGGCTCACTTATGAAGAAGCTGAATTAATCATTCAAGGTGAAGCCGACGATCTCCTTGGAAAGGAAATTCGAATCATGAATTCAATAGCTCAAGATCTTCGAAAAAAAAGAATGACTGATGGAGCAATTGCTTTTGATCGCGCAGAGGTGAAGTTTAAATTAGATTCAGAGAACGAACCCATTGGGGCCTCCTTGAAAGTTGCTCAAGATTCCAATAAACTTATCGAAGAGTTTATGCTCTTAGCTAACAAACATGTTGCTAATATTATTGGCCGGCAAGCCAATGGAAAACGTAATACCAAAACAATGGTATATCGGGTACATGATCATCCAGATCCGGCGAAGCTTGAAACCCTTTCCAAATTCGTTAAACCATTGGGATATAATTTGGCAACTCAAGGGTTACAAGCGGTGCGCAAATCAATAAACACCATTCTCTCAACTGTCAAGGGAACTCCAGAGGCTAATATGCTTGAGACCTTAACGATAAGAACCATGGCTAAGGCCATTTATTCAACTCAAAATATAGGTCATTATGGTTTAGCATTTGATGATTATACCCACTTCACATCGCCTATTAGAAGGTATCCAGACATGATGGTTCACCGTCTCCTTCAAGATTTTTTAGAGGGGAAACATACCCACAACATTGAAGAGTATAATGACATGTGTGACTATTGTTCAAATCGCGAACAAAATGCAAGCGATGCGGAGCGAACTTCAATAAAATTTATGCAAGCGAAATACATGGATAAATACCTAGGAGAAGAATTTGATGGTATTATATCTGGAGTAACTGATTGGGGAGTCTTTGTGGAAATACAAAAAATGGGATGCGAAGGTCTTGTTCGTTTAAGTGAATTCAATGATGACTATTATTTAATAGACAAAAACAATTATCGAATAGTTGGAGAAAGAAACGGGAATAGCTATAATCTTGGAGATCCTTTACGAATTTTTGTCAAAGACGTAGACTTGGTAAAAAAGACAATTGATTTTGGGATACCCCGAAAAGAAGCAACCAGTGGCAAGCAATATTCCAGCAAATTTAAAGGTCGCTTCCACGAGTCCAAGCCGCAAGAGTTAAAAGCAAAAAACGACTATTTCATTCCTAGGGATTCAGATTCAAGAAAATTTTCAAATCGGGGCAATTCAACCTTTAAAGCAAAAGGGCCTAAAACAACTAAGGCTAAAAAGAAACGCCGTTAATCTCTTGGCTCCCAAACATTATCCTTTCTATTGACATCTGCAGTCCAATTTTCTGGGTCAATAAGTATTCTTTCAATATTCTCAAAAGTTACATCTAATGTGAATATCCGCTCAAGCTGAGTGTAATTCCATGGGCCCAAAACATTAAACCCTTTTTTATGGCCAAACATTGAACTAAGTGGTATTGTATAGTCTAAAATAGATCCTGATTTTAAAATAATTCTCATATCCACCGGAATTGCCATTGTGCCTATTCTCTTCAAAGATATACGAGTCATTTTGTTATCAATACCATAAACAGATTCAATGGCAATATCTGGGTATTTATTAGTTGAAATCCAAAGATTTAAATACCAGTCTAAAATCATACCCGACTCTTTTTCAGCAATCCGTAAAAAATCTTTTGGGGTGGGATGCTTAAATGCCCATTCATTTTTATATCGAGACATAGCAGACCAAAATGGACCTTCGCCTATAATTCCTCGAAGTTGAACTAAAAACAAAGAACCCTTCATATATGCTGCTAATTGATAAGGGAATTTTCCATCAAAATAGTTAGCAAGTGTTCGTGTCGGTTCAATCCATGACTCCTTAGCTAATTTTGAGAATCTTGATAGATAGGTGCCATGTGGATTTAAAACATTTTTAGCAAGTAATACATTCATTGCTTCATCTTCAGCAAAACTTGTAAACCCTTCATCCATCCAAGAGTATTGTTGCTCATCAGTTCCAAGCATTCCATAAAACCACATGTGAGAAGCTTCATGAATGACAGTAGATAAAAGATCATCATATGAGTCTCCTTGTACTTGCATTACAGTTGCCATTGGATACTCCATTGCTCCTTCACCCCCTTGGATTATAGTGAATTGAGGCCACTCATAACTTCCAAATTTTTGTTCCATGAATTGAAAATAATTCTTTACATCTTCCTTGAATTTCTCCTTACTAAGGTGCTTTGATGATTTTTTATCTTTTTTATAAATAAAATGTAAATCAATTCCGGTTAACGATTTTCTCTTTTCATGAATAAAATTTTTGTCTGCTACCCATGCGAAATCATGAACTTTTTCTGCCCGGAAATTCCAAGTTAATCGAGTCCCTTTTTTATGATTTAACTTTTTATAAGAATACCCGTGACCAATATTATCGGCATTCATTAGTATCCCTGTTCCCCCTAATAAATAATCTGAATCAGCTGTGATATTGACATTAAATGTACCATAGTCTCCGTAGAATTCTCTGGCGACATATATATCAGGATGCCAACCATCTTGATCAAAAACGCAAATTTTTGGATACCACTGGGTAAAAGTATAAGCAACACCTTCAGGACCTTTTCTTCCTGCCCTCTCCACTAACTTTGGAATATTAGTGATATACTTTAATCTAAAAACAACAGTCTCTCCAGGCTTTATTTCTTGCGGTAAGACGCCATGTAAAATAGTTTGATCAATGTAAAAAGAGACGAGTTTACCATTCATAGTCATCTCCGATATAGCCTGAGATCCCCATTCATCATTCTTATATTCCTCAATATTATTACCAATTGCATTATCCTTAAATCTAGATGGTATATTGGCCATATTTGAGAGCATACTCCCTGGCTGGAATGCATTCCAATATAAATTAAAAAAGACATCAATTAAAGATTCGGAGCTGTTGTTGGTGTAACTCAGTTCTAAATCACCATTTAACAAATTCTCCTTATCATCTAAATCAACATTTATGTTATATTCAATTTCTTGTTGCCAATATCCCTGGCCTTGAAGAATTGATACATTCCAAAAGAGAATAACTGCAGCTAAAATTATTTTTTTCATTTATCTAATCATTTAAAATTCTAGTGTGAGCTAATCGAGGGCCACGATCCGTTTTTTCAAGAGTACAAGTTTCATTTTGTGGATCATGTTCTAAAAATAAACGATAGCCATTTTTAGCAACCTCATTAAGAATCAGACTCTTTTCTTCTAAAGTAATTAAAGGACGAGTGTCATAACCCATTACATAGGGCAAGGGGATGTGACCAACTGATGGGAGTAAATCCGCCATGAATACTATTGTCTCTCCTCGGTATGAGATTATTGGGCACATTTGAGCATCAGTGTGTCCATTGACAACAAAAGCATCAAAACCCATTCCGGTTGATATGCGCCTCTCTCCTTCTGGCGCATCAATAAAATTGAGTTGTCCACTTTCCTCTAGTGGTCTTATGTTTTCTTCAAGAAAAGATGCTTTCTCCCTTTTATTCGGAGAATTTGCCCAAGATAAATGACGTCTATTTGTCCAATAATTTGCGTTGCTAAAAGTAGGTTTGAGGATTCCACCACTTCTTTCCACAGCTCCACCTACATGGTCAAAGTGCAAATGCGTCAAAAAAACATCAGTAATGTCTTTAGGTTCAAGTCCAATTTTTTTAAGATTCCCTTTTAAGCTTTCATCCCCATGAAGATGATAATGACTAAAAAACTTTTCATCTTGCTTTGACCCTATTCCAGTATCAATTAGAATCAATCGATCATTATCTTCTATGAGCATAGACCGCATGGCCCATGTGCAAAGGTTATTGTGATCAGCTGGATTTGTTCTTTGCCATAGAGACTTTGGGACTACTCCAAACATTGCTCCCCCATCTAATTTGAAAAACCCAGTATTTATAGCATGTAGCTTCATAGCACAAATTTAGTGGGGATAGATTTCACCACATAATTTCTATTCTCTAATTTCAACTTTAAAAAAGAAAGGACAGTCCCCCGACTGCCCTTTCAACCTAAACACTTAAATGCGACTAAGGCACATTTAGATCTTGTGACGCTTTCAAAATTTATGCCATGTTATTACTTATTTCGTTTTGATCGAAAAAAATCTTTTAATAAATCAGTACAAACCTCCTCTTCAATACCTCCGGTAACAATTGTCTTAGGATGAACTTTAATTCCAAGTGCATTGAACCCTCTTTTTTCATCATTTGCGCCAAAAACTACACGGTCAATTTGAGACCAAAAAAGAGCCCCAGCGCACATAGCACAGGGCTCCAATGTTACATATAATGTGCAATCTTTTAGATATTTAACTCCAAGATAATTTGAAGCTGAGGTTATAGCTTGCATTTCAGCATGTGCAGTCACATCTGTCAATCTTTCTGTTAGATTGTAACCTCTTGCAATTATTTTATTATTAGCGACAACAACAGCCCCCACGGGGACCTCATCCTCTTCAAAAGCTTTAACTGCTTCTCTTATTGCCTCGCGCATAAAATACACATCATCAAATTCCATAAGGATAAAGCTACGCAGCCCCTCTTGCTTTTCTACCTTTGTGTAATAAACTATTATCATGTATCGTACTCATACCTGTGGAGAATTAGGACTTTCAGAAGTTGGTCAAACTATAACGTTAAGCGGCTGGATCCAAAGGCGCAGAGACTTTGGTAGTCTTTCATTTATTGATCTTAGAGATCGATATGGAATAACTCAACTAGCTTTCAATGAGGGAGTAGATGCCCAAGTATTGACAGAAGCAAGGCTCATAAATAGAGAATCTGTAATTCAAATAGAAGGGGTCGTTGTAGAAAGAGAAAAGAAAAATAAAGTCTTAGAAACAGGAGAGATAGAAATCAGGGTAACCTCAATTAAAACTCTTAGCTCAGCAAAAACTCCTCCTTTCACTATCGAAGAAAACACTGATGGAGGAGATGATTTAAGAATGAAATATCGTTATCTTGATTTGAGACGAAAATCTGTTCGAGAAAAATTATTACTTAGAAATAAAATCAGTATGTCAGTAAGGACTTACCTAAATTCAAATGGGTTTGCTGATATTGAGACCCCTTATCTGATCAAATCAACACCGGAAGGGGCCAGAGATTTTGTTGTTCCATCAAGAGTAAATCGTGGTCAATTTTATGCGCTCCCACAATCTCCACAGACATTTAAGCAACTTTTGATGATTGGTGGCTTGGATAAATATTATCAAATTGTTAGATGCTTTAGAGATGAAGACTTAAGAGCAGATCGACAACCAGAATTCACTCAAATTGATTGTGAAATGTCATTCATAGACCAAGAGGATATTTTAAATGTATTTGAAGGGCTGTTGAGGCATGTAATTAGAGAAGTGCACTCCAAAGAGATTGGCTCAATTCCTAAGATGACGTATAAAACAGCAATGAAAAAATATGGGAATGACAAACCTGATATTCGTTTTAATATGACCTTTGTAGAGCTTAATGAGGAAGTAAAAGATTCTGATTTTCCCGTCTTCAAAAATGCTGAATTAGTTGTTGGAATAAATGCAAAAGGATGCTCTAATTATTCTCGTAAAGAGCTCGATGTATTAACAAGTTTTGTAAAACAACCGCAGCTTGGAATGTCAGGTCTTGTTTGGATGAAGGTGGATGAAACTGGGATCCCAAACTCAAGTGTCAATAAGTTTTTTAATGAAGAAGAACTCAAAAAATGGATGACAATATTCAACGCGGAAAAAGGAGACTTAGTCCTAGTTTTAGCAGGAGAAAAAGCTAAGACTCAAAAGGCGTTAAGCGAATTAAGAATGTATTTAGCAGAAAGTTTAGGATTAAGAAACCCTATGGAATTTGCTCCATTATGGGTTGTTGATTTTCCCCTTTTAGAGAGAGATGAAGATAACAATCGATGGGTGGCAATGCATCATCCATTTACTAGTCCGAAAACAGAAGATTTAAAAATAATCGACTCTGATCCCGGAGCGGTACGGGCAAATGCTTATGACTTAGTTTTAAACGGCAATGAGATTGGAGGAGGTTCTATCCGTATTCACGAGAAGAAGCTTCAGTCAAAAATGTTTGATCTTTTAGGATTTACAGAAAGCGAGGCAAATGAGCAATTTGGATTTTTAATGAATGCTTTTGAATATGGTGCGCCTCCGCATGGCGGAATTGCATTTGGTTTCGATCGCTTGGTCGCAATAATGGGTGGAGATGAAGTCATCCGAGATTACATTGCTTTTCCAAAAAATAATTCAGCAAGAGATGTTATGATTGAAGCCCCTTCAGAAATTTCCACTGACCAGTTAGAAACCCTGTCCATTAACGTAATACCTGAAGATTAATTAATATCTTCTCACTCATTAAGCGTAAATAACCTACAAAAGGCTAGAACAAAATGCTATCTAACTCTGTTCTAAAACAATACTCCAACAAATATTTACCATGAAAAAATCCTTCATCTTGATGTTTTTCGTTTTTGCCTTTTCAGCAAAAGGACAGATTTCGAAAGAAGACAACTGGTTGGACTTAATGAATGATCCTGAAGTTAACTTTTATGATGTCGTAGATGCTTTTGAAACAGAATGGGATGGTAAAACTATTCAAAAAGGCCGAGGTTGGAAACAGTTTAAAAGATGGGAAGCATTTATGGAACCGCGATTATTTCCGTCTGGTATCCGTAATAAATCAAATTCCTTATTCAATTCCTACAACAGTTCTGAAACAACCTCATCACCATCTATCTCATCTGGATTGGGCAATTGGACTCTCGTGGGGCCAACCAATGGGAACTCTTTAAATGGAATAGGAAGAATTAATGTGATCGCTCTACATCCAACACAAGTAAACACGCTATTTGCAGGATCTCCGGCGGGCGGATTGTGGAAATCTACTGATGATGGTCTTAGTTGGTCTACGAATACGGATTTATTGCCAAATCTCGGAGTAAGTGCTATTTTAATTGACCCTTTAAATACAAATATTATGTTTATCGGAACTGGAGATAGAGATGGTGGGGATACCTATTCCATAGGGGTTTTGAAATCTACAGATGCAGGTCATACATGGGATCCAACTGGTTTGAGTTTTAATGTTACGCAATCATACAGAATTACCGGCCTGGTCATGCATCATGACAGTACAAATCATATTGTAGCAGCCTCAAGAACAGGAATCTACAAGAGTTTAGATGGAGGAATAAATTGGTCGATAAAGCAAGGAGGGTCTTTTCAATGCATTGTGAAAGTACCTGGATCCAATAAACTATTTGCTGGAACATCATCAAATGGTCAAATTTGGACATCCTCTGATTTTGGTGCTACTTGGACGAAAATAACCAATGGCCTTCCTACTGCTGGCAGAAGAGTTGAGCTTGCGGTAACAGCAAATGATACTAACTATGTATATGCAATATATGGAGCTGCTAATAACGGACTATATGGGGTTTACAGGAGTGTTGACGGCGGGTTAAGCTGGTCCCAAAGACATGGATCAACTCCAAATTTATTAGACTGGAGCACAAATGGAAGTGGCTCCGGTGGTCAAGCTTGGTACGATCTTTCTATCGCAGTTTCTCCATTAAATAAAAACGTAGTCTTAACTGGTGGTGTAAACGTTTGGCGATCTAATAACGGTGGATCTAGTTTTTCTTTAAGTGGTCATTGGTACGGTGGTGGTGGTGTTTCGTTCGTACATGCTGATCATCATTGGATGATGTTTAGACCGGGAAGTAACGAACTTTACGCCGGTTGTGATGGAGGCGTTTATAAATCAAATAATGGGGGAATTAATAATAGTTGGGTTAGTAGAAATGCAGGCTTAGCCATAACTCAATACTATAAAATTGGTACGACAGAAGCTGATCCATCATTAACTATTGCAGGAGCTCAAGACAATGGAACGCATCTTAACGATAACGGTTGGGATCGCGTTGGCGGAGGAGATGGAATGGATTGTTCTATTTCCATTGGAAACCCAAATGTAATGTACAGATCAATCTATTACGGAGATTTTGACAAATCAACAAATGGGGGCAATAATTTCAATGCCACATTCAATTTGCCGCCTGCAGGTTCTGGTAACTGGGTTACTCCTTTTATTTCTAGTCGCATTTCTACTAACACTCTTTATGCAGGGTTTGATCGACTATGGAAAAGTACGAATGGAGGCGCTAGTTTTAATGCAACAACATCCAATGGGATTTTTGGTTCCAATAATATTGATGTTTTAGCTGAAGCACCTGGAGACCCCAATACTATCTATGCAGGTATAAATAACAGATTGTATCACTCTTCAAATGGAGGAACCACATGGACATGGATTTCAAGTAACATAGGCAGTGGCAACGTAATTACCGGAATAGCTGTTGATCCTTTAAACTCAAGTCATATATACATATCTAAATCAAGTTATATATCTAACGCCAAAGTATATGAATCATTTAACTCAGGAGCTTCATGGTATAATCGTAGCGGTTCACTTCCAAACATCCCTACAAACTGCATAGCATACCAAAATAATAGCAATGGAATTATTTATGTAGGAACTGACCTTGGAATATATTTTCGTGATGCGAGTATGCCCGATTGGCTGCCTTTCAATAATGGAATTCCTAACACTATCGTAAATGATATTGAAATACTCAATAATGAAGGAATTATTAGAGTTGGAACATATGGAAGAGGAGTATGGGAAAGTCCTTTGGTAAGTAATTTCTTAGTTAAGCCAGAAGCTAATTTCGCTGCATTTCCTGAAAACGTTTGCTCTACTGGTGATACTATAAAAATCATTGACTATTCCACAAATTTACCCTCTTATAGAAATTGGAATATCTCTCCTTCAACATTTCAATATTTAAATGGGACAGGACCAAATTCATCAGAAATTGATATCACATTGCAGCAAAAAGGTGAGTATACTATTCAACTCATTTCTGGGAATTCATACGGAAGTGATACGACGGTAAAAATTAATGTCATTTCTGCTGGAGGAATAGAGACCCCGGCAACTGAAGAATTTTTTGAGGCGATTCCTAATCGATGGACAATTTCCAATCCGGATTTTGATAAAAGCTGGGGCATCGCACCCATTGGGAGCACCACAGATAGTACTTGCGCGGTATTTCATGGCTACAACTATTTTAATTCCGGAGAAATAGATGATTTAATTTCCCCAAATTATTCTCTTGATAGTAATAGTCTTCTGGTTTATGATATCTCTTATCGTCAAAAAACTGGTTCAAATTCTGATACATTGAATGTTTTCATTAGTGATAACTGTGGCATATCTTGGAACCTTCTCCAAAAATTTTATAATGATGCAAATGGATCTTTTGCAACAGGCCCAAATCAAGCTGGTGCTTTTACCCCATCAACCCTGTCTGATTGGAGAAGTGACACTATTGCTCTCACGACATATAGTGGAGATTTAAGGTTCAAATTTGAAGTGATAAACTCAAATGGCAATAACTTATTTTTAGATCGAATAAGATTTATTCCTGGATCAGGATCAGTTCCTACTGCGGAAGTATTTAGTGATACTATCACTTGCATCAATAAACCAATTAAATTTTATTCTTCAGGAAAAGGCAATAATGCCACTTACCTCTGGAATTTCCCCGGAGGCATCCCTGCCATTAGTTCGCTCAAAAATCCCATAGTAACATATTCAAGCCCAGGGAGTAAGTCAATTAATTTGTCTGTCACAAATACCCAGGGAAGTGATACTATTTCTTTATACAATTATGTTGATGTTTTAAATACATCACAACCATTTGTAACCATTAATTCCAATTTGAATGCGATTTGCATAGGAGATACCATTTTGTTTAATGCCACCGGAGTAAACATTGGCAGTACGGCAAAATATCTTTGGACAATAAATAGTCAAGCATTTGGAGGAAATAATTCTAGTATTTCTTTATTTAATTTAAACAATGGGGACACTGTACGATGTGAAATTCAATCCTCAGAAGTTTGTGCTTCACCATCTAAAGCAATTTCAAATCCAATTATAGTTTCGGTACTACCATTGCCAACTGTTCAAGCAGGATCATATTCCACTGTTTGTGTTGGCGGAAATGCTGTGAGCCTTCAAGGAATACCTGCGGGAGGTGTGTTTTCAGGTACAGGAGTTGTAAATGGATCATTTCTTCCAACAACAGTTGGGCAAGGGCAGTATACTATCACCTACACCTACACTAACAATAACGGCTGTGTCAATTCAGCAGAATCTATTATTACAGTCTTAGGCTCACCAAATGTTTTCTTAACCTTACCAGCAAATTTGCTGTGTGAAAATGATCCACCACTAAATATTACAGGTGGATATCCATCAGGAGGAGTTTATTATGTGAATGGTATTTTATCGACTCAAATAAATGCCAACAACCTTGGTACGGGTTTACATGAATTAAAATACACCTATTCAAACTTTAATGGATGTACAGCATCAAGATCTGATTCATTTGAAATAAAAACCGCACCCCCCATTCCAACTGTTCAAGTTTTTGATGGTGATTCTCTTTTCTGTCCAGAAGCTATTTTAGGATGGGAGATACAGTGGCTTAATGCAAATAAAAATGCAATTCTCGGAGAGACAAAGGCATGGTTCATTGCACCAACAACAGGTATTTATTTCGCACGATTGAAATTAGGGACCTCTTGTTTTCCGACTTCTTCAGGAACGAATGTGGTTTCTACTGAGGAGTATAATATCTCTAAAATGAAGGTTACTCCAAATCCTAGTTCTGGTAGTATCCAAATATTCTCTTCGGGAGCCATATATACACCGTATCGCTTAAGATTAACCAATCTATCTGGTCAGGTTTTTTACGAAAAAATTAAAAAAGCTAGCGGGAATTTAGATGTCGAAAAAATAAATATGACTCCATTTCCCCCAGGAGTATACATAATTGAAAGAATCGATTCTAAGAAAATAGAAAGTGACCGTGTGGTAAAATTTTAGCCTATGTTTTAATAGCTGAATTTAAAACACTTTTGAATAACGCAAGACCATCAGTGTTTAATAAATTTTCATCTGCTGCTCTTTCTGGATGTGGCATCATGCCCATAACATTTCCATTTTTATTGGATATACCTGCGATGTTTTCAATGGAACCATTTGGATTTGATTCTTTTGTAGGATTACCCAAATAATCTACATACCGAAACATTATTTGGTTATTGTCATTCAGAGACCTGACAATTTCCTCATCGGCATAGAATCTTCCCTCACCGTGAGCAATTGGAATTTTATATGTTTTTTCTTTATCAAGTTCAGCCGTAATAGGTGTTACAACATTTGATGGCGAAAGAAGTACATTTTTGCATATGAACTTATGCGATATATTATGCAGAAGTCCACCATTCAGAAGTTGAGTCTCAGTAAGAATCTGAAAGCCATTACATATCCCTAGGACATACCCTCCTCTTGCTGCATGATTTTTTACCTCCTCCATAATTGGAGAGAAGCTGGCAATTGCTCCAGATCTAAGATAATCTCCGTAAGAAAATCCTCCTGGCAATACAACCATATCAACTCCTTTTATATCATGATCTTTATGCCATAACGGTATTGTTTCACAACCTAAACCGTCGCGCAAGGTATCAATCATGTCTTGGTCACAATTCGACCCGGGGAAAGTGACTACTCCAAACTTCATTTGCCAAAGGTAAGTATGGGAATTGTTATTACTCACAGATATATTTGGCATGAAATATGTTTAGATAGAGACATAATTTTTTTAGGTATCTCCATAGGTACTTTTACAAAAAATAGTGGTTTATGCGTTTAGCACTTATTGGAGCTACTGGAATGGTAGGTGAAGTAATAAGAGAAATATTGTTAGAACGGCAGTTCCCCGTATCTGAGCTTATTCTCAGTGCCTCATCAAAATCTGAAGGACAAAAAATTAAATGGAATGGTACTCAATATGAACTCCTTTCTCCAGCAGAGGCATTGTCCAGAAAGCCTGATTTAGCAATCTTTTCTGCGGGGAGTGAAATCTCAAAAACATACGCTCCTAAATTTGCTGAACAAGGTTGCGTTGTAATTGACAATTCCTCTTTCTGGCGTATGGGGAAGGATATTCCCCTAATCGTCCCAGAGATAAACTCAGATGTTTTAAATAAGAGCAATCTTATCATCTCAAATCCAAATTGTTCAACAATTCAATTAGTAATGGCTTTAAAGCCTTTACACGATATCCATCCTATCCGAAGAGTTATTGTCAGTACATATCAGAGTGTCACTGGTTCTGGGAAAATTGGTCAGAAGCAGCTAAATAGAGAAAGAGCTGGCGTATTTGAGGGAGAGACTGCTTACCCATATCAAATTGACATGAATTGCATTCCTCATTGTGATGTCTTTTTAGATAATGACTATACCAAAGAAGAAATAAAGCTCACCAATGAAACAAAAAAAATAATGGGTGATCCTAATATTCTAATTACTGCAACAGCTGTTAGGGTTCCGGTTGAAGGAGGTCATTCAGAAAGCGTCAATGTTGAATTTCAAAGTAATCGGCCTTCAATTGAAAGTATTAAGAGGGCATTAGATGCTTTCCAAGGTGTAAAAGTTCAAGACTTTATTGAGGGGAACACTTATCCCATGCCTATTTATGCACATGGGAAAAATGATGTTTTCATTGGCCGAATAAGAAATGATTACTCTCATCCAAAAGCCATTAATTTATGGATTGTTACTGATAATCTAAGAAAAGGAGCTGCTCTAAACGCAATACAAATAGCTGAAAAGCTTGTTGAGAAAAAATTACTATTTAAGAAAGTAGAAAATTGAATTCAGGATTTATGAAAAGTATTAATTTTTATCTCTGCCTTTTGGCTTTTGTTTCAACCCTAAATGCCTACTCTCAGATATCTTTCAAAGGTTTAGTAGTAGACAATTCAAATGAAAAACCTATAAGAGAAGCAGCAATTTTATTGATGCCTGTTGATGATAGCAGAAGAGGCAATTCTCTTTTGAAAACGATAACTTCTGACAAAGGGATGTTTGATATTTCCATACCATATCCCGGCAAGTATCGTCTAAAAATTAGTGCCTTTGGATTTTCTCCATTCACAGAAATTATTGAAACCAAGGAAAAATTAGCTGATAATTCAACAGAAGAGAAACCAGGGGTTTACAGAATCTCCAGAGGTGATATTGAACTCGAAGAAGCTCAAGTAATCTCAAGAGGGGCAATGCTCAATGGTCTTGATCGCAAAGTATACAGTGTTTCAGATGATTTACAAGTATCCAGCGGAACCGGTACAGATATTTTAAGACAAGTTCCAAATGTCTCCTTAGATATCGATGGGAATGTTGCACTTAGAGGAGATGAAAATGTGACAATTCTGATTGATGGACGGCCTGCAGCCATGATGGGCTACAGAGGACAAAATGCTTTTGATCGACTCCCATCTGGGACAGTGGAAAGAGTTGAAGTCATTGTGAATCCAGGCGCGAAATTTGATGCACAGGGAACTGGTGGGATAATAAATTTAGTTACGAAAAAAGGACGAGAGTTACCGTTTAATGGATCCTTACAGGTTGGAGTTGGAACAAGAGATAAATATAATTTTGGAGGAAATATTTCTATTCCCATTGGGCAAGTTAGAATAAATACAAATATTGGAGTTAATGACCGTAATATGTTAGGTGGTGGTGCCACATATCGTGACTATAGACTACCCGACACAAGCTACTCAACTCAAGAAATAAGTAATTCAAATAGAGAAGATTTAAGTTATAATGCACAATTTGGTCTAGACTGGGAACTGAAAAAGAAATATATTTTTGGACTTTCCTTTGGAACAAGTCAACGTTATCGAAATTCATGGGATTCTGCATTCTTTGATAATAAATCAGAAGACAACTCTGAAACTTCTTCGGCGATACAAACTACATTAAATGATTCCCAAGATTTAGATCAAAATCTTTCTATTCGTTTTGAACGAAAGTTTGAAGAAGAAACAAAGAAATGGACTGCAGATTTTAGACTTTCAAATAATAATGATAATAATTTAGATGAATCAATAATTATTCGAGATTTAAATTACCCTGTAGCTTTTACTTACGATGGAGCATACCAAGAAAATTTTCTTATCAATGGAGAAGGACTCCGAGCAAATTTTCAAACAGATATGGAATGGCCCATAACCGAGAAAACAAAAATAGATTTTGGATTAAGAAGTAATTGGAGAAATACTTTTGAGGATCAAGAAGCCGAGCAATTAATGACAATTTCAAGTAATTTTAAAAATGATTCACTTAGAAGTTTCATAACTGATATGAAAAATCAAGTTCATGCCGGATATATAACCTTAGGTCATGCATTTTCCAAAAAATGGAAAGGGCAACTAGGGTTAAGATATGAACATGCAATAATCTCCATAAAGACAAGTGACACGACCAATATAAATAGAGTAATTCCTGGGTTATTCCCAAGTGCTTATTTAACTTACAGTCCAAAAAAAGGGACTGACTTCCAGTTTAGCTACTCTTTAAGAGTAAATCGACCTGACGGACGTTGGGGCGGAAATCTAAATCCGAATATTGATTACTCAAACCCTTCGAGCCTGAGCAAAGGGAATCCAGAATTGGATCCTGAATTTACTCATTCTATGGATTTAAGTGCTGTTCAATATGGGCGTTGGGGATCCATTTCAGGATCTTTTTATGCAAAGCACACGGTCAATATGATGTCTCGCTTCATTGAAACACTTCCCGATGGGGTGATAATGATGTCATGGGAAAATTTTAATTCACGAGAAAACTATGGGGTAAGTGCCAATGCGAATATTAGACTAAACAAAAGTATTAGAATGCAAGTTTCTGGAGATGCATTCTATTCTCAAATTAACGGTCGAAATGTGTTGTCTAACCTTACTAGAAGTGGATTTGGATGGCAAGGGCGAAGTAATGTCATGATTCAAACATCAAAAAATCAGCAATTACAGGTGAGTTACTCCCAATGGGGAGCTGGCCCTACAGGCCAAGGCATCCGTAAAGGAATCCATTTCTTTAATGCTGCCTACAAAATGAATCTTCTGAATAAAAGAGTTTCAATATCAGCAAGAATATCTGATATTTTCAATACTAGAAAGTTTAGATACCTTCAGTACACAGATAGCTTAGATATTGATTTTATGAGATACCGAGAGAGCCGTATTGCTTGGCTGACCCTACAGTACAATTTTGGTAAAATGGATCCACGAAGTAGAAGTAGTTATCGCTCTGGGGGGCCAGGTGGTTCAGGAAATAGTATGATAGGTATGTAATGATGAAAAAACTCTTTCAATTTTTAATAATTATTTTATTTTCTACTTCCTGCTCAGCTCAGGAAAGTAATTCTAATAACAATATAAAATCTAAAAATCATATGGAAACAGCGGTATTAGCTAGTGGCTGCTTTTGGGGAACAGAATATTTCTTAAAGCGTATTGATGGTGTTATCTCAACTACTGTTGGCTATACAGGAGGATTTGTAGACAATCCAACCTATGAGCAGGTTTGTTCGAAGCGTACCGGGCATTATGAAGCTACAGAAGTTGTTTTCGATCCTCAAAAAACAAACTATGAAGAGATCGTTAGAGTTTTCTTCGAAACTCATGACCCCACTCAAGTGAATGGTCAGGGACCCGATATAGGGCCGCAATATAAAAGTGCGATATTTTATATTGATGAATCTCAAAAGATTATAGCACAAAAGCTTATCAATATTCTGTCTGCTAAAGGATTAAGTATCGCTACTGAATTAAAGGCTGCAGAGACATTTTACTCTGCAGAATCCTACCACCAAGATTATTATGACAATAAAGGAGGATCTCCATACTGTCATAGGTATCGCGCCTTATTCTAAGGTTCAATTCGTCTAATTTGGAAACATTCATGTGTTGAAAACTCTTTCACACACTGATATATAAATATTGTTTGAATATGTAATTTGCTCTGTAAATGTCAAAGTTAAATTATAGTCTCGAGCGTCATCTTTTTCATCTTCTTTTTCAAGAAGACATCGTTGATGTTCCAGGGTTTGGACGAATTGAAGTTCAAAAATTTGATGCCGAAATTCAAGAACAATCTGGTCTTTGTATACCTGCTGCAAGAAGAATTAGCTTCTCGCCAATTGCTAAAAAAAGTGAAGTTTTAATAAATCACCTGGCACGATATGAAGGGCTTTCATTTGATTCTGCTCGAGGGACTATAGAATCAATAACTAGAAATTGGAGACAAGAATTAAGCCAAGGCAAACGACTTCGGCTTGAAGGAATTGGCTCATTCTCTAAAACAGGCCTTCAATGGGTTTTTCAGCCTTCAGTAGAGGCTAATTTTTTGCCTGAAGCATTTGGTTTACCAATATTCCGAATTACTCCTTTAAGTCAAAAAGAGGTCATCCCAAAAGAATTTAAAACTATTGACCCCCTAAAAGATTTAGAAAACAAAAATAGAACAAGGAAATGGCGATCACCAGTGCGTACCGCAGCGGTAATGATTGGTGTTTTAAGTCTGCTAGCATTAGGGACGACAAAAGATGACTACCGAGAAATGATTCAAAATGCGTCCCTAAAACCCAATTGGAAATTATTAGAGGACAAATTAAAAGCATGGAGTAATTCTGAAAAAATAGATATCGCAAAAGAGATTACTATTAATCAGCCATTAGATATAACTAATAAAGAAGATTTTGTCAAGATGCCTGCAAAAGACATCAAAAAAAATTCTAAAGAATTAAAAGCCAATGACTATTTCTCACTTATTGTAGGTGCATTTTCCGAAATAAATAATGCAGAAAGACTCGTTGAAAATTTGCAATCCAAAGGATATCCTGCAGCATTAATAAAACGAAAAGGAGAGCTAACAAAAGTTGCTATCGAGAGCTTTGATAATAGAGAATCAGCTCAATTAGAAAAAGAAAATATGCGTCTTCAATTTCCTGGTGTCTGGATTTATACACAATGAATAAAAAACCAGCATCAGTATCACTTTCTGTAATGACAGAAATTGTTTTACCTAATGACACAAATAATCTTAATAACCTTTTCGGTGGGCAATTGCTTAGCTGGATGGACCGTTGTGCAGCGATATCCGCTCATCGACACTGCAGAGAAACTGTCGTAACTGCCACAGTTAACCATGTCTCATTTAAAGAAGCAATCCCCCAGGGCTCAATAGTAACACTCGAAGCTAAAGTTTCAAGAGCATTTAAAACTTCAATGGAGATTTTTATTGATGTATTTACAGAAGATCAACGGGGGGATGGAGAAAAAACCAAATGCAATGAAGCCATCTATACATTTGTAGCCGTAGATAATAATGGCAATCCAATTGAGGTTCCAGAGCTTCTAGCAGAAAGTGTAATAGAAAAACAACGGTTTGATGGAGCTCTTCGACGCAGACAGCTTGCTTTAATTTTATCAGGTAAAATGACGCCTGGCGAAGCAACAGAGCTAAAAGCTCTATTCTTTGGTGCTGAATAACATTTAGTCTAAATCATTATTTGAATTATTGCAGCAAAAATTAGGCTTGGCGTAAGCCAATAGCGTAGTTTTTTGGGATGAATATAGTCTTTCAAATTGACAAGATGCGGGCCGAAAAAGACGGCTAATAAAGCCACATATTCATCTCCTCCGGGGAATAAAAATGCTAATACAATTGCATATCCTATTCCCACCCAACTCAGTAATAATCCACGTCTTTTTGGTTTTTTTGCATTTACTAAAGCCTTTAATGTTTGACCAATAGCAAAAACACCCCACATAAGAATAATATATTCGCCAATCAAAGGCATTCGAGACGAAATATCTATATTAAAATTATTATTTAACATTGGTAGTTCCTCAGATGAGGATATTAGAAAAAACACATAAAGGACTATTGGCAAAAGCCAAGCAAGAGAAACTTGTATTACAGCTTTAATTTCGGTTTTCAAACCTATTGAAAGAGAAAGAACTGACGGAGCCAAAAGTGAAAACAATGACGGGTGAATAAACCCCAACAAAGCTGAGACAAAACCTAAATTACTTCTTGTTCTCAGGGATGTTTTTCTTTCATCACTAAGTTCAAAAGTAATGGCTAACCAAATAGCTACTCCGATACTTAGAAGTGACTGTTTCCATGTTAAAGGTTCGTTTGTAAGAGCTATGAGTAAACACCACCAAGACCAGCCTAAAAGATAATTAGACAAAAGATATCTACTCCTGTAAACTAAAATCACATTTATTAACCAAGACGCTAAACCTATACATATTGGTCCTAGCCAAAAATCAAAATTGAATTCAGGAATCACTGAACTTCTGAAAAAATTTAGAATCCCAGTCCCGATAAAAGTTATCAAAACTAATAATACGGCAATACCAGGATGGGGGTTTCTAAAAATATGAGACTTAGATAGCACGATTTTCAGTAAATTTGTTCAAAATTAATAGTACAATCATGCCATTTCGTTTCTTTTTTGAAAGTTTAGGTAAAATTTTTGAATTTACTTTTCAAATTTTACCAGTTTTAGGAAATAATCTAAATTATCTGTTCATGGCTATAATAGCTGGACTGGGAATTTATTGGCTTCGCGAGATGCTTAAGCATGAAAAAGCTGGAGAAAAATAAATTGCTTTTTTCTTTTTAAATCTCATAGCCTGTTTCTGGAGGGATTTAAATATATTTATATCCAGATCTAAATTATTAAAACCCGAAACCAAAGAAATGAAGACGACACCCATAATTATAATTATACTAGCTATCTCTGTTTTTACATTTTCAGCGTGCAACGATACGGGCGGCGGAAAATTATCTGAAGAAGATGTCCGCGATTTTGCAATTACACATATTGAAAGCCAAGTTGGTTACGATGAAGGAGTCGAAAGTTATGTAAATGGACTTTCAAATGGTCTCCTCGTTTGGTCAAATCCTGTTTGGAAAAACAAACCATGGGAATACGATACTGAAGGAATAGACGGAAGTGGCTTCTATGAGGATTCACTAAAAGTAACTATCCATGATATATATATTATGGGAACCCATGCTAACGTATATGGAACAATTAAATTCTATATTGATGACGTTGTAACAACTTACCGAAACTTTTCTGGCATTATTGGAAAAGAAGACGGAAAATTAAAGTGGCAACGATGGCTTGGGGTAGATAATTCTGAACTTGCTGCTGGATTCCTTTGGCCTTCCACCGAACTTGAAGGAGGCTTGACTGCATATAACGATATGCGTAATGCGATGATGAATCTAGAATTTGAGTTGGCAAAGACAATTTCTGATACCCTAGTTGAAAAAGACCCGAATTGGGCAACTGCACATTTAGGCCAAATGCAATATTATTGGGCGAAAAAAGATGATTCAAAACTTCAAGAGGTTATGGAATTAGCATTGTCAAAATGTGAAAATGCAAGCCGGGCTGAAAAACACTTCATTCAGTCCTACACTCAAGATAGAGAAACTGGTCAGAGAGAACTTGAGTTAGCAATGATGCATGCCCCTGATGACCCAATGATTAGAGTATGGTATGCTTGGAATTTAGAGGACAATAAACTCGCAATTGACATATTAAAACATGCATGGTGGAGATTACCTGAGCACGGTGGAGTAAACAATATGCTTGGATATAAATACATGGCCGATGGGAATATGGAAAAAGCTAAAAAACATTTTGAAATTTTTGCAAGAGCGAATTCAGAAGTTCCAAACGCATATGATTCCTATGGTGATTATTACATTCAATCAGGAGATTATGAAAAAGCAAAAGAAATGTTCCTTAAAGCTTATGATACAGACAACTCTTGGACTGCATCAAAAGAAAAAGCAGAGAGAATAGAAGAAAGAATGACTAGAGTGAGCTCAGAAGAATAAGTTCTTCATTCTATGAATTATATAAAAGCCTTGTTCGATTTGAGCAAGGCTTTTTTAGTTAATCCCTAAATCGTTACCAATATCGTGGCGATAATATTCTCCCTTAAACTTTATTGTTCGTAGTAAATCGTATGCTTTTTTGCGAGCATTTAAGGGATTTATATCGAGCCCTGTAACACAAAGTACTCTTCCCCCATTGGTGATTAATTTATTGCCTTCCATCTTTGTTCCGGCCTGAAATACAATGCAGTCATTATTTTTATTTCTTTCAATACCATTAATAATTAAACCTTTTGGATATTTCTTTGGATAACCACCACTGACTTTCATTACCGTCAGAGCAGTTTGTTTTTTAACTTTTAAAGTCCTTGAGATTATTTTTTTTGTTGCCGCTTCTTTTAGAACCAAAAGAATATCTTCCTGAATGCGAGGCAATACGGCTTCCGTTTCAGGGTCCCCCATTCTACAATTGTATTCTATTACTTGAACACCTTTTTTAGTTAAAATAAGTCCAAAGAAAATAAAGCCAACATACTCAATTTTATCTGCAGACAATCCTTTGATAGTCGACTCAATTATATTTTGTTTCACATCCTCAAAAATTGATTTTGTCATAAATGGAACGGGAGATACGGCACCCATACCTCCTGTATTGAGCCCTTTATCTCCCTCATTTATTCGCTTGTAATCTTTTGCCTCGGGAAGAAGCAAATAACCATTTCCATCAGTCAAAACGAATATGGAAAACTCCATTCCCTCTAAAAACTCTTCAATAACAACCTGAGAAGATGCCTCTCCAAACTTTTCATCACTAAGCATTTCTTGTATTTCAACAATTGCATCGTTCAGATCTTCATGAATTACAACACCTTTCCCTCCAGCTAAACCATCAGCTTTTAAAACATACGGTGCATCAACTGTTTTTAAATAATCAACCGCCTCCTGTACTTGATCTTTTCGAAAAGTTTTATATGAGGCCGTTGGAATTTTATGCCGAGACATAAATCTTTTCGAAAAATCTTTACTCCCCTCTAGTTGAGCCCCAACTTTTTTAGGTCCGATAAAAAAAATATGAGAAAGGACCTGAGTATTTGAGAAATAATCTGCCAGACCAAGAACCAAAGGATCTTCTGGGCCAACAATTACCATATCAATATATTTATTTATGCAGAAATCTTTGACCTGATTAAAATTGTTCCACTTTAAATCAACAGATTTTCCATACTCCAATACTCCAGGATTTCCCGGAGCAACATACAACTCGTCGAGTAATTGACTCTGTGCGATTTTCCATGCAAATGCAGTTTCGCGTCCACCGGAACCAAATAATAGTACATTCATATGTTCATAGAAATTTATATCAAAAATACAACGGCAAAACCCTTAATAGAGAATTTAACATGGGTATCCCGATAGTTTAAATCAGGTTAATCATAAAAGCTTTATGCTACGTATCTTCTAGCCATGAATTCTATCCATTTAGAAAGTATAGATTTAATAATAATTTTTGCCATATTAATTATAATTATTGGTGTTGGGATTTGGGTAGGTCAATCCTCTAAACGCTCATTAGAGGGTTTTTTTTTAGGGGGTAGAAATATACCCTGGGCACTCGCCGGGCTATCAATGGTAGCAACAACTTTTGCTGCTGACACCCCTCTTGCTGTTACAGAAATAATTGGAATGGATGGGGTTTCAGGAAACTGGATTTGGTGGAATTTACTAGCAGGAGGCATGTTGACCTCGATTGTTTTCGCTCCATTGTGGCGAAGAGCTGGTGTTGTTACCGAAGCTGAATTAATAGAGCTTCGATACCACGGAAAACCGGCATTTATACTACGGGTATTTAGAGCAATTTATCTAGGTTTTTTTATAAATCTCCTAATTTTAGGATGGGTCCATGTTGCCATGATCTCTGTTCTCGAAGGGTTATTTGGGATTCCTTATAATTACGCTTTTGGGCTTACAGCCATTATAACTGTACTTGTAGCAGTTTATGCAGCTCTGTCTGGTCTGCTTGGTGTTGTAGTAACGGATGCCATGCAATTTATAATAGCAATGACTGGCAGTATAGCTCTCGCTGTATTTGTTATTCAATCAGAAGAAATTGGAGGACTTTCTGGACTGACATCTTCACTATCTTCTGAGCAGTTGAATTTCTTTCCGGATTTCTCAAAAGACAATACAGATGGCTTTGCTATAGGTATGGGTGCCTTTTTTGCTTACTTTGGAATGATGTGGTGGAGCACTTGGTACCCAGGAGCAGAACCAGGAGGTGGTGGTTATATAGCCCAACGCATAATGAGCTCAAAAAATGAATCTCATGCAGTCGGGGCTACCTTATTTTTCAATTTTGCGCACTATGCTTTAAGGCCTTGGCCTTGGATATTAGTTGGTCTAGCATCTTTAACACTATTTAATATTGAAAATCATACTCCAGATAACTTAAAAAAAGAATTAACCGAGGTTAAAGCGATGCCAGGTTATTCTCCTAATTGGCTTTCCGGGGAGGGCAGCCCGAATAATGTTTCAGATGCAACCAAAGTTTTAATCGTTAGAGAGGGTCTTAGGCAAGCGGCCAAGAAAAATCCAAAACTTGCCGAAGCAATAAATTATGAGATTCACCCACGATTTGGATACATATATGCCATGAAACATTATTTACCAAAAGGGTGGATGGGATTAATGCTAGTGGCATTTCTCAGTGCATACATGAGTACAATCTCAACACAACTCAATTGGGGAGCATCCTACTTGATTAATGATGTATGGCTTAGAGTTAAAAGTAAATCTCCCAAAGATGAAATAGTTGTCCAAAATAGTAGGTGGCTTATTGCGATTTTAGCAAGTATAAGTCTTCTAGTTTCTACTCAAATTCATAGTATTTCAGGGGTTTGGAAATTCATAATGGAATGTGGAGCTGGACTTGGGCTTGTACTAATCTTAAGATGGTTTTGGGGTAGAATAAATGCTTGGGTAGAAATAACCGCTACAATTACTCCATTTATAGGATATTCAATTGCTCGCTACTTTTTCCATCTCAAATTTCCGAATTCTTTCTTTTTTACCGTTGGTTTAACAACGGCAGCATGGCTCATAGTATTATTTTCTACCAAAGAATCCAAACAATGGATATATTTTAAATCTCGTGTCTTTGAAAAAGGCATGATATCAATAGGTCTTCTTTTCTTAAGATGGATCCTTGCCGTTATATCTGCCTACTCATTACTATTTGGAATTGGTGGATTATTATTACACAGTGTGCAGGAAGGCATAATTTACCTTTTCTCTTTTGGGATAAGTGGCATTTTATTAATTCTAAGCTACCGAAATCAACCTATCAGAAATTGAATGAAAACCGCAAATATTATTTTCCCTCACCAGCTATTTAAAGAAAGTCCATTATTTAAAGAGAAAGGTGATTATTATTTAATTGAAGAGCCCCTTTATTTTAATTACTTCGAATTTCATGTCCAGAAGCTAATACTTCATAGGTCATCAATGAAATATTATTTTGACTTTCTCTTAAAAAAAAATCAAATTGCTCAATATTTAAATTTCGATTGCAACATTGCAGATGTTCGGGAATTGATCCCTCATTTAAAAAAGAATGATTATTTACAGATAAATTACATCGATACCAATGACAACTATTTGGAAAGGCGTATTTTTAATGCAGGAAGGAGTTCTAAAATAAAGCTGAATAGAATCGAAAGCCCAATGTTTCTGAATTCATCTGAGGAACTTGAGGTCTTTTTCGATTCAAAAAAGAAAAAATTTTTTCAAACATCATTTTATATACAGCAAAGAAAAAAATTAGGAATTCTCCTGGACTCTTCAGAAGGGCCAATCGGGGGGAAATGGAGCTTTGATACCGAGAATAGAAAAAAGTATCCAAAAGGCAAAACCCCTCCAAAAGTTGGTAAGTTAATAATAGATGAATTTTTTAAAGAAGCATCTAACTATGTTCAAGAAAAATTTAAATCAAATCCAGGTGAGTTCGCTGATAAGCCAATTTATCCGCATAATCATAAATTAGCAGAGGAATGGTTAGAGCTATTCGTTTTTGAGCGATTAGATGATTTTGGGACATATGAAGATGCCATGGTTCAGAATGAATCTTTTTTAAACCACAGTGTTCTGTCTCCACTTCTGAACTGTGGATTAATTACACCGAAACAAGTCATATCGAAAATTTTAGTCTTTCAAGATAAATACCCTTTAAACTCTATCGAAGGATTTATAAGACAAATTTGTGGCTGGAGAGAGTTCATAAGGGGGATTTATATAGTTAAAGGAAGTGAGGAGAGAACCACTAATTTTTTCAAATTCAATAGAAAAATTCCACCATCTTTTTATGACGCGACCACTGGAATTCTACCCATCGACATTACAATAAAAAAAGTTCAAAAAACAGCATATAACCATCATATTGAAAGACTCATGGTACTTGGCAATTTTATGATGCTATGCGAATTTGATCCTGATGAGGTTTATAAATGGTTCATGGAGCATTACATCGATGGTTATGATTGGGTTATGGTTCCCAATATTTATGGAATGAGTCAATTCGCTGACGGAGGACTAATGTCTTCAAAGCCATATATATCAAGTAGTAACTATCTCAAAAAAATGAGTGATTTCCCTGATGGCGATTGGAGAAAAATTTGGGACGGTTTATATTGGAGGTTTATAGATCTACATAGAGATCTCTTTAATAAAAATATCCGAATGAAATTTATGGTTAATATGTTGGATAAAATGACCCCTGAAAAAAAACAAAACCATTTTAATTTTGCCAATTCATATTTGGCAGAATTAGATAAGACTTAACTCAAGCATAAAAAAGCGGGAAAACTATTTTCATGAAATATACTGCTCTTGTGGAGATAGTCGGAGTCGAACCGACGACCTCTTGCATGCCATGCAAGCGCTCTAGCCAACTGAGCTATACCCCCATGCGGCAAATATAAGTGCAATTTTAATTTAGCTCGTAACTTATTTGAATCATAAAACTTCTGGACTTCGATAGAAGTGCTGGGCGAGGGCTAGATAATTGATTAAAAACATTTAAGACTCCCACTTGAGCCTTCCAATTTTCATTAAAACGATACTGAGATCTTAGATCAACAAACATATCTCCATCAGTCATAGCCATGTCACGTCGAGAATCTTGAACACCAGGAACAAAAATTGATATCAGTGGATCCGTGAATACCGCATCGATATTCTCCATAAAAGAATTATATCGAATACTGACACCAATTGATAACGTTTTCCAAATTGCTTCGATATCTCCTTTTACCGTATTTCTATATCTGTATTTCAACATTCTACCACTTGGGTCATCTGATGTTGAATTAAACGACATCGACTCCCCATCAGAATCGTATGCATAAACATTTTCTGGATCTAGTGAGATTGGGTTTGAATATGTATGACTCAACATACTTTGGATATTAATTTTCCCAATGTTAACCTCACCAGCTAATATGGTTTCAATACCCGAAATTCTTGTGGGGCCAACATTTAATGATGTGAATCCATAATTTGATAATGTTTCTCCAGGGACAGAATCCCACTTACCAAAAGTGAATTCCATCATATTATTGAACCTAGTCTGAAAAATTGCTACATCAAGATATCCTCTAATTTTGGAATTGAAGTTAAATAATTGTTTATAACCTATTTCGCTCGTCCACCCACTCTCTGGTTTTACGTTGTGATTTGGAAACACCTTCAATGCCCCTGCTGCTGAGGAAGAATACATCTCTGCAACTGTTGGGAATCGGTATCCTTGAGCAAAGGAAGTTCTTAGATGTGCGCCCTCAGAAATTTTATAATGAGCCCCGAGTCTTAAAACTGGTTTACTAGATTTTATATCGTCAATCCGGTACCTTTCCCATCTTGAACCTAATGTAAAATCTAACTTATCAAAGTGACCATTTATCTGGACGAATAATGCTTGATTATTAGATGAATGATCTCCAGAAAACAAAGGGCTTTGCATTGAGCTTAATGATAACAAAGCCCCAGCTGTGTATGTCCAGTTCTCGTTTAAAAAAAATTGATTCAAATATTCTAAATGACCCGCATTTGAGGAATTATCATAATTATTAGTATCTAATCCGGAAATATTTTCATATCCTAGCCATCGAGCCCTAAAGGTCTGTAATAGGCGACCATTCCTAATTTTTAAATAACCATTAATAGAACCTAAGTTACTTTGGGTAATTGTTGCTGATGAATCCAAAGGAATATAACCATCTCGATAATCCTCCCAAATCAATGATGAACTTCTGTCCGAAGACCAGACATTAGCGTTTAGACCTATCTCTAAATTATTAGAGGGCTTGTATCGATATTTCCCATGGACTCTGACGGACTTATCTCCAACTAGATATTGAAATCCTTGATCATTAAATGCTTGGCCATGAAGGACCCATCCATGTTCATTGTTCTTCCCTTTACTGTCTGAATAGGCAAATCGAATGGCACCTTGAGCTCTTCTTTGATCTGTCCAATTCAAACTTTTTATTTTTGCTCGGTCATATATTTCGGTCATCGTGCTTACACGCAGTCTCATTTTTTCTGTTGGTTCCCATGTTCTCAAGTGAATAACTCCATTTAGAGCAGAGCTTCCATAAAGAGAAGACGCAGCTCCTTTGACAATTTCAATTTGATTAATAGCCTCCATAGGCATGGCATTCCAAATAGCTCCTCCAGCGTCAGGACTTAACAAGGGTAAGTCATCTATTAGAACTAAAACTCTAGACCCGGCTCCCAAGCTCCATCCGCTTCCCGAGCGAATATTAGCTTGACCATCTTGAATGGTCACTCCAGGTGACATTTGAATCACCTGCTCAATTTTAGAATTAGTTTTTGATGTCAGTAATCTTTGTGGCAACACATCAACTGATACCGTTGTATTTTCGATACGTTGTTCTGTCCTGTTTGCCGAGACTACTAATGTCTCTAGATTAATTGTTGAATCAGGTTGGCCTAAGATGGTGACTAATGAAAAAAGCATACTGGTTAGCATAGCAACAGAAATTTAATTTATGGTAAATTATGAAAACGATTTTGGTTACAGGCTCAAGTTCAGGAATAGGAAAGTCAACTGCTATAAAATTTGTTAAGGCTGGATGGAATGTTGTCTCCTGGGGACGTCGATTTAAAAAAATGGAGGCCTGGAAAAATAATCTCCCGTTAACTGACCAAAAAAGAATTTTTATTCAATGTGTGGACGTAATGTCAGCAAGTCAAGTTACAGAGGCAATTCAACTTATACCCGAAAACTTTAAAGTGATCGATTTACTAGTTAATAATGCAGGCTTAGCTCTTGGTAAGAGTCCTATTCATGAAGGATTAATAAAAGATTGGGAGCAAATGATAGATACAAATTTAAAAGGCCTTCTTTACGTAACAAAA
>CAJWKU010000008.1 GCA_913043005.1 uncultured Cryomorphaceae bacterium | reverse complement strand
GATGTTTAATGGTGCTACCTCATTCAATCAAGATATTGGTAGTTGGGACTTGAGTAATGTTACTGATATGAATGGGATGTTCATTAATGCAAGTTCATTCAATCAAGATATTGGTAGTTGGGATGTGAGTAATGTTACTGATATGAGTGAGATATTCTATGTCGCAAGTTCATTCAATCAAGATATTGGCAGTTGGGATGTTAGTAATGTGACTAATATGAATTATATGTTCGGTAGCTCTAGTTCATTCAATCAAGACATAGGTAGATGGGATGTGAGTAATGTTACTGATATGAGTGGTTTGTTTTATAGAGCAAGTTCATTCAATCAAGATATTGGCAGTTGGGATGTGAGTAATGTTACTGATATGAATTATATGTTCGGTAACGCAAGTTCATTCAATCAAGACATAGGTAGATGGGATGTGAGTAATGTGACGAATATGGGGAATATGTTCGATAACGCAAGTTCATTCAATCAAGACATCGGTAGTTGGGATGTGAGTAATGTGACTAATATGGAGAGTATGTTCTCTGGGGCAATTTCATTCAATCAAGATATTGGGAATTGGGATGTGAGTAATGTTACTGATATGAGTGGTTTGTTTTATAGAGCAAGTTCATTCAATCAAAATATTGGCAGTTGGGATGTGAGTAATGTGACTAATATGAATTATATATTTTATTATTCTACTTCATTTAATCAAAATTTATCTCAATGGTGTGTTAATAATTTGACATTAATGCCAAATAATTTCGCATCCGGCGGGGGCTTACTAGTCGGAAACCACCCAGTATGGGGAACTTGTCCAAAAACAGCAGAACTTAGGTATGAGAACGGTCAATTCTTCCAAGGGGAGAAGGAAATTACCTATAATCAGTTCTATGAAATAATCAAGTTAACAGATTATAAAGTTTGGTTTACAGATGGAGAAACTTTGAAAAGGGAACCTACTAAAGGTCTTTTACAAGCTACGGCATTAACCCTGGCAGGAAGTGTTGGAGGATTCTTTGCTGGGGTGAATTATGATATTAATAATGCTTCGGCTGGAGAATATAGATTAGGATTTCTTGGTGGTGCTGCTATTGGTTACTTAGTGGGAACGTCAACCGGAATTGTTGCTCTTATATATGACTACAAAAGGGTTAGGTCTGAAAAGATGATTACATCTGACTATGCAAGAATGGAAAAAGGAGAATATTTAAAATGGGAGGTAAGGGATTTTAAAGAAATAATCAGGTTATACAACAGGTCTCTTAAGCCAAAGGGACCTATTCATCGTTTAAATTTAAAACTCTTCCCGTGGAAAAAAGGGTATGTTTAGACTCTTTAAATAGAGAATAGTATAAAGTTAAAAGTCTCTGATTTGAAAGAAGAGAATGCCTGAAAACTGATTAATCAATTGTTTTTCAATTTATTTTAAACCAAAACGCAAAATCATATTTTGACTCCGTTATATATATGTAGACAAGTTCTACGCATATAGAAGGAGTGATTTCAGCGTTTGACTCTAAAGGTGTGCCGCTAGTAACCGCCCCGAAAAAACCTCAAACAAGAAAAGGAAATATCTGAATGATGTAAAGATGCTAGCGAGATGCGACCATTTTCATTTTGATACTACTTGGTCAGCAACCAGCCCGATTTCTGTCGTACGACTGACAGAGCCTGGTGGGTAAAATCTATGAGTTTAAATCCAGGCATATAATAGGTAGGTGATTGTTTTTGAAGTGGTCAAGGAATAGTGGCGCTTTAATACCAGAACTCTGAAGAGAGTAGAAGGGAAGATTTGCAATCTCGATAAGTTGGCTTTACAAAGTGCAATAATCTAGGATATATAGATTTTGCCCTAATAGAGTCGTTGTATTCAATAATGAACATTCAAATGGTGACAGAAATTGGTGACAGAAATGGGGTTATTTCTTTAATATTTTACCATTACATTAGACTATTAATAATCAGTCACTAACTGGTAAAACAAGTTCTTAAATATTGATAAGGGTTAGAGCGCTGGAAGGCTTTTTGACAATTAAGTGCCTAAAAATAAGTGTATTGGCAAAAAACAATACTCATAACCTACCCAACAAAAAAGCCCCTCAGAATCAACTGAAGGGCCTGTAGCGAGAGGGAGAATTGAACTCCCGACCTCAGGGTTATGAATCCTGCGCTCTAACCTTCTGAGCTACCTCGCCATTTCAAGGGGCAAAAATAGAGTGGAAACCCGTTAGAGCCAACCTTTATTTTATAATGTTGAAAGATGTGTGTAATCTTTTTACATTTAGTTTTTGCCATACGAATTATGCTATTATATTGCAGTATTAATTATTACTAAAAAGCTCGTCATTAAAAACTATGTCAGACCGCGTTAAAATATCACTTGAATTTCCAATTCGCAGCTCAGCTGCGATGATCTACAGCTTTTTAAGTACTCCTAGTGGTCTTTCTGAATGGTTCTGTGATGATGTTAATTCTCGTGGTGATACTTTTACTTTTTTCTGGAATGATTCTGAAGAGATTGCTCACTTAGTAAAAAAGAAGCAAAATCAATTCATCCAGTTCAAATGGGATCATGACGATAGCAAGGAGAAATTCAGCTTTGAGTTTAGAATTCAGTTTGATGAGTTAACTGGTGCAGGTCTTCTTGTTGTCACCGATTTTGCTGAAGAAGAAGAGGAGGATGAAATGAAGCTTTTATGGGAAAGCCAAATTAAAACCTTACTCCGGACTATTGGGTCGTGAACAAGAAGTTCACTTACTATTTTTTAATTTTTTGGTCTTTCTTATCTCTAATTTATGGTATAAACGGGAGCCAAAATTTTCATTTGTCGCTTCAATCTTTAAGATCTGAAATTCTTGATTTTTTCTTTTTATATGCAACCAGGATTGGAGAGGAATATGTATTAATTCCTGCAATATTATTAATGGCGATATTTTTTCCCTGGAAACAAGGTAAATCCCATAAAATAAGAGTTCTCTATTCTCTTTTAATAGGATTATCTCTTGGGGGTTTTTTACCTCAAATAGGAAAGTTCTTCTTGTCCGATGCATTGCGTCCAATGTCTGTTTTTGAGAATCTAGAACCTATTGAAGGTTTAGTTGTAAGCTATAGAAAGAGTTTTCCTTCAGGACATACAAGTATTACAGTTGCATGGGTTTCGCTATGGTCTAGCTTGGTGTTTCCCAAATTGCGAGTCCCCTTATTTATGGCTTTACTTGCTTTAATCGTTGCTATTTCAAGAATATATTTGAATATGCATTGGCTACATGACGTAATCGTTGGTGGTTTTTTAGGTTTTTTAAGTGCATATATTGGCTTGTGGGCAGGGGGCTTTAATAAAACATTGTAATTTTACTAAAGAAATTTAATAATTATGAAACTTCTTGAAAATAAAGTTGCTCTAATAACTGGAGCCTCGAAAGGAATTGGGCGATCCATCGCTCAAAGATTTATCGAAGAGGGTGCGAAAGTTGCCTTCACATTTTTGTCAAGTGTTGAAAGAGGTAAATCTTTAGAAACTGAGCTTTCTTCATTGGGTGGAGAGGCAAAGGGTTTTCAGTCTGACGCTTCAAGCTCTGAAGATGCAGAGAAACTTATTAATGACGTTATTTCGCATTTCGGGCAAATTGATATTATTGTTAATAATGCTGGAATCACAAAGGATACTTTAATGCTGCGTATGAGTGAAGAAGATTTTGACTCAGTAATAAATACTAATTTGAAATCAGTTTTTAATACAACTAAGCATGCTCAAAGATCAATGCTAAAGCAACGAAGTGGTAGTATCATAAATATATCTTCGATTGTCGGTTTAAAGGGAAATGCTGGACAGGCGAACTATGCCGCTTCTAAGGCTGGTATAATAGGCTTTACGAAGTCTGTCGCTCTTGAGCTTGGATCTAGGGGCATTAGATGTAACGCCGTCGCTCCGGGATTTATAGAAACTGAAATGACATCTGTTCTGGATGAAAAGACCGTTCAGAGTTGGAGAGATGCGATTCCATTGAAAAGAGGAGGGAAGCCTGAAGATGTCGCAAATGCATGCGTCTATTTAGGTAGCGACTTATCATCGTATGTTTCTGGACAGGTACTCCAGGTAGACGGAGGTTTATTGACATAATTTTTTATTTGGGTTGGAATAAGATTTTAACGATATCTCCATGGATTAAATCTCTGGCACTTTTAATCTTATTTTAGGCCAGCTGTTTATTATTGATCCTTGTTGACATGATTATGATAAACGATCAAGAGTGTATGTTATGATTAGCAATGAGAAGATTTCAGCGAATAGAGATAAATTCAATAAATAGATGAAAACCCAAAAAGAAATTATAAATAAACTCGGCATTTCCGCATTAAATGAAATGCAGGTCTTAGCTGATGTTGCTATTTCAAATAATGAGAATGTAATCTTATTGTCTCCAACAGGAACTGGAAAAACATTGGCTTTTTTATTGCCCATAATTAATCAGATGGATTTTGAAAATAATGGAGTCCAATTGATCATTGTTGTTCCATCAAGAGAGTTAGCAATTCAAATCGAGCAGGTAATTCGTGAAATGGGTACGGGATTAAAGTGTAATTCTGTTTATGGTGGACAATCATTTAACCAGGATAGAATTAACTTAAAACACGTTCCAGCTATAATTGTAGGTACTCCAGGTAGATTGGCAGATCATTTAAATAGAAATACTTTCTCTCTTGATTTTGTGAAAACAATGGTTTTAGATGAGTTTGATAAATCGTTAGAAATTGGTTTTGAAGATGAGCTTAAAATCATTTGTAGTTCCTTATATCATGTAAAAAAGAGGATACTTACATCTGCTACGAATCAGGTTGAAATACCAAGATTCGTGAATTTAGAATCCCCTAAGATTGTCAATAATTTGAAAAAAGGGGATGGAGTCTTGAAAATCAAGTCAATTTTATCCGCGGATAAAGACAAATTAGAATCGTTATCTGATGCTTTATTGAAACTCAATGGTAAATCCGGAATACTCTTTTGCAATTACAAAGACAGCATAAATAGGGTAAGTGATTTTTTGTCTCATAAAGGAATTAGTCATGGTTGCTTTTATGGGGGGTTGGAGCAAAACGACAGGGAGTTAGCATTAATAAAGTTCAGGAATGGCTCGCATAATCTCATAGTAGCAACAGACTTGGCAGCGCGCGGTTTAGACATTGATAAAATCGATTTTATAATGCATTATCACCTCCCTCTGCGTGAGCATGAATTTATCCACCGTAACGGAAGGACAGCGAGAATGCATAATAATGGAACGGTATTTATATTACATCACTCCGATGAGAAATTACCAGATTTTATCCCGGATATGGAGACTGCAGAATTGCTAAGGGTTGAAGAATCTAAAGCTTCAGAGTGGAGCACTGTTATGATTTCTGGGGGTAGGCGAGATAAGATATCTAAGGGTGACGTAGTCGGATTCTGTATTAAACAGGGGGGCTTAAATTCTGAAGATTTAGGATTAATAGAATTGCAACAAAACAACTCATTTGTTGCCGTAAAAACTAAAATGGTAAGTCAACTAATTGAAAAAATTGATAGAACCAAACTAAAAACAAAAAAGATATTAGCTACAGAGGTTTAATTCTCAATTATCTAAATAAATAGATTTGCTATTCTCGCGCAACTAAATAGTCATCAATTTCTATCGGCTTTATGTTTCTAGCAACGATTTTACCTTCTGGTCCTATTAAAATATTTTGCGGAATTGCTCGGATGGAATAAATGTCTGCTGCGGAGTTTCCCCAACCTTTCAAATCTGACATTTGAGGCCAATTTAATTGATCATCTTCGATGGCTTGGATCCACCTACTTCTGTCTTGGTCAAATGCGACACCAATTATTTCAAGACGACTACTCCATTTTTTATGCATCTTCACTAAGGATGGGTTCTGCGCTCGGCACGGTCCGCACCAGGAAGCCCAGAAGTCAACAAGTATGTAATCTGAAACTATGGATTTTATGGAAATGGGATTACCGCTTGTGTCTTGTTGATTTAAATCCGTGAATGGCTGTCCTACAGCTACTCTATGAAGGGCCTCAGAGCGCTTCTTGAGAAGGTTAACGTCTTGAGAGGAGTAATCTTTAACATTAACCAATACAGAGTCAATAAACCCAATTTCTTCCATCGATAGATATCTATTGGTTATGTATGCGCCTAGGACATCATGGTTTAGTGCAAATTCTTTTGTTTCTTTTTGTAAAAGAGCGTATTTTTTATTCATCATGGAACTCAGGGAGTCAATAGTTGCAGTGTCACCTGCTGAGGAAGCTATGCTATAAGTTTCATTCAGACCATTTGTGAATTCTCTAAAATCACTTTGTTTTTTCATGAATAAGTTTAGATCATCTTGGCTTTTGGTTCCTTCTAGTTTTCCATCAAAAGGTAATATCGAAGCATCGCCAGATAAAGTCAATTTACCAAAATGACCGAATCCAGTAATTGCTTGAGGTAATCCTGCGATACTTAGGTAAAATGAAGTGGGACCATCTGGAGAAAATGAAAGCTTACCCTTTCCATCTTCTAACATTATGGAATCCGCTACAATCCATTGAGAAGAATCTCTGACGTTAATTTTTGCCATTCCTTCACCATCAGCAGGATTAAAATTGGTAAGATCAATTTGAATCTTCAAAGAGTTTGACTCGCACGATATAATAGCAACAATTATTGTGGCTGATAGTAAGTATTTAATCATTTTCATCTGGCTAAGATATTATCTTTACTCCATGTTAAAGAAAATACTAATACCAATTGCCATTTCATTTGCTTTCCCTAATTTTTTAATAGGGCAAGGAATGTGGCTCCCAATGGATCTTGTAAATCAAGAGGTTAATATGATTTCGAAAGGGATGAAAATGTCTGCTTCAGATATTTATACAGCAAATAGAGGAAGTCTCAAAGATGCAATCGTTCATTTTGGTGGTTTTTGTACGGGGGAAATAATATCATCAAAAGGTTTGGTCCTAACCAATCATCATTGTGGCTATAGTGCAATACAGAAACACTCCTCTATTGAAAATGATTACCTAAAGAATGGATTTTGGGCAGAATCAATGGGAGATGAAAAACCAAATGAAGGGTTATATGTAGATTTTATAATTAGTATTGAAGATGTCTCAGACAGGATTTTTCCTCTTATCCTGAATGGTTTAACTGAAAAGCAAGCTGTCGATTCTTTGCTAAAATCAAATCCTACTTCTGGTGAGTCTATTCGGGTAGCAATTAAGTCTATTTATTATGGTAACCAATTTATTCAAATTATATCTCAAAGATTTTCAGATGTAAGATTAGTTGGTGCACCGCCAAGTGCTGTAGGTAAGTTTGGTGCGGATACTGATAATTGGGTATGGCCAAGGCATACAGGGGATTTTTCTATGTTCAGAGTATATACTGCACCTGACGGAAGTCCATCCGATTATTCACCAGAGAATATTCCATTAGTTTCTAATAATCCACTAACAATTAGTCTTGCCGGAGTAAAAGAGGGGGATTTCTCAATGATCTATGGCTTTCCAGGTAGGACAACTAGTTATTTGCCTGTTAGCGAGGTCGTTCAACAAGTTGATGTGATGTTGCCAATAAAGGTTCAACTGAGAGAGATTGTTTTAAATACTTGGGATAGCGCTATGCGGGTTAATCCCATGGTTAAGATTCAATATGCATCAAAGTATGCATCGGTTTCAAATGGATGGAAAAAATGGATCGGTCAGATGGAGGGAATGACTGCATCTCATGGTATTGATACTTTGAAAATGAGGCAAAAAAAAGTTATTAAATACCATTCTGCCAATCATGAAAACGCATTTCGGGCGGTTGATCTTGTTGATGAATTTGATAAGCAGATATCATCATTAGAAAATAGTAGAAAAAGTATAATATATTTTCAGGAGATTTTAAGAAATTGGGAACTTCTCACTTGGAGTCGATTAGCAAATGATCTTGTGAGATTGTCAGACAAGGGCAATAATATTGACAAGGCAATTAGAGCTTTGCAATCTTTTGAAAAGAATTATGACTTAGAATTGGATCGCAGAGCTTCTAAAAACCTTGTGAATGAATGGATAAATGCTGGAAAAGAAGATACTTTACTTAATGTTCCAATTCAATATCTAAAAGAAACTGATGCTTTTGTGCGAGGTTTATTTAGCCCTCATCTCTATAACAGTCTTCCGTTAAATTCAAATAAATATTCCGATACAATTGTCGTGGAGTTGTGTAGAAATCATCTTGCCTTTAATCTCTGGACAGATTTAATCACTAAATATCGTTCTGTGTTTTTAGAAAGCAGGAATAAAGAAAGACTTTTTGAGTCTGGCATGAAAGAATGGATGAATCTTCATATGTCTGCCGCTAGAGCTTCAGGGAAAATTCTTTCTGCTGATGCGAATTCAACAATGAGGGTTTCTTTTGGTGAAGTTGGAGGTTTTTCACCAAAAGATGGAGCAACCTATAATCATAGAACAACAACAGATGGTATTTTAAATAAATATATTCCAGGAGATTATGAGTTTGATTTACCCCAAGGATTTAGATCAAAATTAGAATCTCGAGATTTCGGAGAATATGCTGATTTTGATGGAAAGCTTCCTGTTTGTATTCTATCTGCTAATCATACCTCTGGTGGAAATTCTGGTAGTCCAGCTCTGAACTCCAAAGGTGAGCTGATAGGATTGAATTTTGATAGAGTTTGGGAGGGCACAATGAGTGATTTTTATTTCACACCAGAGAGATGCAGAAATATAATGGTCGATGTAAGATACATTATGTGGGTGGTAGATAAATATGCTGGAGCAAGTCGCTTAATCAAAGAGATGAAGTTTGCCAATTAATTTAAATAATTTGGATCATAGGGTGCTACTTTTGCATATTAAAAACAATTTCAATATCCAACAAACACATGAGTGTACTCGTAGATAAAAATTCCAAAGTCATAGTTCAAGGTTTTACAGGAAAAGAAGGCACATTTCACGCAGAACAGATGATTTCTTTTGGTACTAATGTTGTCGGCGGAGTAACTCCGGGTAAAGGTGGTCAGAGCCATCTGAGTAGGCCTGTATTTGACACTGTAAAAGAAGCAGTGAGTTCAACAGGAGCAAATGTTTCTATTTTATTTGTTCCACCTGCGTTTGCAGCGGACTCAATAATGGAAGCTGCTGACTCCGGTATTGAAGTTATTGTTTGTATAACTGAAGGTATACCTGTTTCTGATATGATTAAGGCAAAACCCTACGTTGAAAGTAGAGGGTCCACATTAATTGGACCTAATTGCCCGGGCATAATAACTGCAGGAGAAGCAAAAGTTGGTATCATGCCTGGTTTTGTTTTTGAGAAAGGAAAAATAGGTATAGTCTCTAAGTCAGGAACCCTTACATATGAGGCTGCAGATCAGGTTGTAAAATCTGGAATGGGTATATCAACTGCTATTGGTATCGGTGGAGATCCTATAATAGGAACTACTACAAAAGATGCTGTAGCTCTGCTAATGAATGATGACGAAACTGATGGAATTGTTATGATTGGAGAAATTGGTGGACAGCTTGAAGCAGAAGCAGGTGAGTGGATTAAAAATAATGGCACAAAGCCAGTTGTAGGCTTTATAGCAGGAGAAACGGCGCCAGCAGGAAGGACGATGGGGCATGCTGGAGCAATTGTTGGCGGAGCAGAGGATACTGCTCAGGCTAAAAAGTTAATCCTCAGAGAGTGTGGCGTAAACGTAGTTGACTCTCCTGCGGACATTGGATCAAAAATGGCAGAGATAATGTCAAAATTAGTGTGAGCTTAAATTCAATTTGGTATAATGGTAGCCAATTAAATGAGGATCAAGCAATCTCGTTTAATCGAAGATCTCACCTATATGGAGATGGATTGTTTGAGACTTTAAGAATTTATAAAGGGAGAATATGCTTCTGGGAAAGTCATTATTTTCGATTGATGTCTTCGATGCGAATATTGCGTATGGATATTCCCTTAGACTGGTCACCAGATAAATTAGCATCTGAAATTTTACTGTTTAAACCCAAACATGAACTTGACTATCGGGTTCGGCTTAGTGTATGGAGAACAGGAGGGCTTGGTTATACACCAGTTACAAACTCTATTGATTGGTGCCTAAATGTCTCTAGTCTTGATGATATACGTTACCCAAGTCCTGTTAAGCTCCAAAAGCTTGCTTTATTTCAGGAGCACAAGAAATCAAGAGGTTTGTTGTCGAATTTAAAAATGAGTCAAAGTGCTCTATATATATTGACAGCAAAGTTTGCTCAAGAGCAAAATGTTGATGATGCTATATTACTGTCTCATGATAATTATGTTTTGGAGACAAGTAGAGGGAATGTGTTTCTGATTAATGGCGAGTCTATAGTAACTCCATCACTCGAAGACGGTGCCCTAAGAGGTGTTATGCGAGAGCAGGTTTTAAAACTATCTAAAAGTCTAGGGTTAATTGTCAAAGAAGAAAAAATCAGTCCATTTGATCTTTTAAAAGCGGATGAAATATGGATTACTAACGCGTTATATGGAGTCATGGCGGTTTCTGAATATCGAAAGTCTAATTATGTTTCAGTTTTAGCCAATAACATGCAAAATGAAATAAACAAAAAGTGTTTAGAATTTTAGTTCAACTCTATTTTATCAGGGCTATTATCCCATATTCTGAATGATTCTGGAGAGTATGCTTTTAAACTGTTGTAAAGGTCCGAATCAAAACCGATACCTACAGAGGCAGATTCTTTAATCACAGCCCATGATTCTTCATGGATCTCTTCTTGGATTTGACTTAAAGACCATCCTGAATAGCCAATAAAAAATGTAATTTCTGTTGAATCTATCTGTTTTGTTAACACCAGATTCTTCATGATCTCAAAATCACCACACCAATATATATCATTTATTATGTGTTCTGAATTTGGAATCAGATTAGCACAGGTATGAATAAAGAATAAGGCATCGCGCTCAACTGGACCTCCAATTAAAATGGGAAACTCTGGCCAGTCATCCCCTAAGGCATCTTTAAGCGTAAAGGGAGATAGTTTATTTAAAGCAAATCCTGTGACGCTTTCATCTTGATTATCCGCAATTATAATTACGGTTTTATTAAAATCATCATCAGAAATTAGAGGATGTGCTAATAAAATATCGCCTCTTTTGATTTCATAGATTGAAGACAAACTCATATCGTCTAAATTAGCACATTCAATGAGTTTACAAGACGATAGAAAGGAATATTTAAATGGAGAGCTAGGTGATGAGTCTCTCTCAGCGAATCCAATAGAAATGTTTTTAGCTTGGCTTGAGGAGTACAGGCTTTTAGGCAATTCGGATTCAACTGCTTTTGCTCTTAGTACAGTAAGTAAAGATGGGACTCCAGATTCACGTATTGTTCTACTAAAAGAAATTCGTGATGAGGGATTTGTGTTTTACACAAACTATAATTCAAAAAAAGGTCGCGATATTTCCACTAACCCCAATGTACATGCTTTGTTTTTTTGGCCAGAAATAGAGCGTCAAATCCGTATAAAAGGAAAAGTGAAAAAAATATCAAGAATTGAAAGTGAAAAATATTTTTCATCGCGGCCTAAATTATCTCAGTTGGGAGCATTGTCATCTAATCAGTCCGAAAAAATAAAGTCTCGAATTGATTTAGAATTAAAATTCAATTCCTTCAAATCTGAGTCAAGTAACGATTACAATTGCCCCGATGATTGGGGTGGTTATTATTTATCATTTGAAAAAATTGAATTCTGGCAGGGAAGAAGAAACAGAATGCATGATAGATTAGTTTTTGAGATAAAATGGAATTCGGAATGGAATTCATTCCGAGTTCAACCATAAATATTATGAGAAAAGAAGTTGGGTTTGTTGTTATTGGTTGTGGTAGAATTGGTAAGCGCCATATTGAAATGATCAAGGCAACAGAAGGAGCTAAGCTTTTAGCTACCTGTGATGTAAAAAGTATTAAAGAATTAGGTATTTCTGAGGACTGTGATCATTATTTGGATACTGAATTTCTTTTTAAAGACGTTGAGGGCATTGAAGTTGCGGCCATTGCAACTCCTAATGGGCTGCATGCTGAGCACGCTCTTGTATCCATTAAATATGGAGCTCACCCAATAATAGAGAAGCCAATGTCTTTGAGGAGTCTTGATGCTGAAAATGTTTTACATGAGGCGCTACAAAAAGGTCGATTTGTTTTTGGAGTTATGCAAAATCGATATTCGCCTCCTTCTAAATGGTTAAAAGAGATTATTTCCTCTGATAAACTCGGAAACATTTATATGGTCCATGTTGATTGTTTTTGGAATCGAGATGACAGATATTATCGGTCCGGAGACTGGCACGGTTCAAAAAAGCTTGATGGCGGGACATTATTCACACAGTTTTCTCATTTTATCGATATTCTTTACTGGGTTTTTGGAGACATACACCCAACACATGTAGATATCCATAATTTTAATCACAAAGAATCCATTGATTTTGAGGACTCAGGTATGGTTCATTTTGATCTTGCCAAAGGAGGGAAAGGGTCCTTAAATTACTCTACGAGTGTTTGGGATAGTAATTTAGAAAGCTCACTTACGGTGATTGGGGAAAATGGTTCAATAAAAATTGCTGGTCAGTACATGAATGAAGTTGTACACTGTAATATTAAGAATTATACCATGCCAACATTGGAAGCTAGTAACCCGCCTAATAATTATGGTGCTTATAAAGGTTCTGCAGCCAATCATATATACGTATATGAAAATGTTATGTCCGTTCTAGCTGGAAGTTCTCCTATTACGACAAATGCATTAGAGGGTCTAAAAGTTGTTGATATTATCGAGAGGATTTATAAATTATCTGAAAACTAGAATGGGTAATTAGTATTGGCCCATAAAAGTTACAAGCATAAAAAAGTCGCTTTTTTCAAAGCGACTTTTTGTTTAGGTGATGTTTAGCTAATTATAGCTTGCCGCTTAACTCAGCACCAGCTTTAAATTTAGCTACGTTTTTTGCAGCGATCTGGATAGTTTTTCCAGTTTGAGGATTACGTCCTTCGCGTGCATTTCTTCGAGAAACGCTAAATGTTCCGAATCCTACTAGGGAAACTTTGTCTCCTCCAGCTAAAGCCTTACCGACAGAATTAGTAAAAGAGTCTAGAGCAGCTTTTGCTTGAGATTTAGAGATACCAGCATCTGAAGCTAGTGCATCGATTAGTTGTGCCTTGTTCATTGTTAAATGATTTAAGATTAATTGTTTTGGTCATTAACAAATATACACGAATACCTAACGTACGCAAGGGTCTACGCTATTTTCTTACCATTAATTTCAAAAACGCCCCTTTCTCGGAATCCTTTAACAAACTCAAAAGTGTCCATTTGACGCTTGCCTGGCCATTGCACTGAGCCTATTTTCAAGGCAGTGTTTCTTTGAGTGATAATGATTTCTTTGTCTGAAATTATTAGTTTAATATTAATAGTATAATCTAATGATTTATAGTTATTTATAATTTTAGAATTAAAGAATTTAATTCTTCCACTATTGCCATTTATCATGGGGATGCTTGCCCCGGGAAAGTTGTCGCAGGCACGAATTCTATTATGGATTTCATTTAAACTATTTAGTAATTCAAGATGACCAAATTGAGTAAATATTTTTGGTGCTTTTTTGTCAACACCATCCATTTTTTGCTCAATTCGGGTAGTTTTTTCACTAGAAATTGCAAAAATTGTATCTAATGCAAGCGATGCTCCGGCAATTTTAAGCTTATCATATAGTGACGAAATACCTTCATTAGTACCTATTTTAACTTTTAGTTGCAATATCATATCCCCGGAGTCGATGACGTCATTAATAAAAAAAGAAGTCACACCAGTTAGTGTTTCTCCGTTTGCTATGGCCCATTGAATTGGTGCTGCTCCTCGATAAGCGGGCAGGAGAGAGGCGTGAATATTAAAAGTTCCTAGTTTGGGAATTGACCATACATTCTTTGGTAGCTTTCTAAATGCAACAACTACGAATATTTCAGCATTCCATTCTTTTAAAACTTTAATAAAATCATCGCTTTCAAGATCGCTAGGTTGAGATAGGGATATTTTACGTTCTACTGCAAAAGCAGCGACTTCTGATTGTTTTGTTCTTAGCCCACGTCCTGATTGACGATCAGGTCCACTGACAACACCTTTAATATTGACCTTAGGGTCATCGTATAGCCGAGATAGACTTTCTTTTGCAAAATCTGGAGTTCCAAAAAAGACAATTGATGTTTTCATAGTAGATAATATTCTCCTTTATCTGAACTTAACCACAAATTACGTTCAACACCAGAAATAAGTGCTTTATCAATTATATCATTCGGCATGCCTAAGGATCTTGATATATCTTGAACGCTTAAAGCCTTTTCGCCAATTAGAATAAAAATACTTTTTTGAATATTTCTCTCAGATGATGGATCCCCATGAGTACATGTGGAGCAATTATTACATCTAAAATCATCGATTTCTTCCCCAAAATATAATAGAATATCAGAGAAAATACAGTTTTGAGATGATACTAAATTTAAAAAAGATTTAATTTTATTTCTTTTCGATGAGTTTTGATTTTCAATCTTTGACATTGGAATTGATAAATGCCCTTCAGACTCTCTTGGATGAAGCCATTCTAAAACCATTTTTGAATCCATTTCAATCCAATCTAAAATGCCTGACTCTGAAAGTGTGTTGAGTCCTTTTACAGTTTCTGCAAGCGATGTATTGGACCAATGAGAAAGAGATTTTAATGAAAATTGAGCCCATTTATTATTCGATTCGGGCATATTTCGAGATAAAGAATAGGCTATATTACCATAAGACTTGATGTTTCCCAGCTTCTCTACTAATATAGACCCTGAGAAATTTAGCTTCACTTCTGGCTTTGACCTATAGTTATCATGAAGAAAAAATACTCCCTCTCTAACCAGAGTCTTGATGGCACTATCAACTTTTTTCTGACTTTGTTTTAGTTTTTGCGATATTTCTAATAAGTTAATCGATTGCCTTTCGTTATGGCCATCACCAACAGCTATTTGACCTATGCTGGCTATTTTATGATATACCTCGCGCAAGTCTGACCAGGAGATTTCATTTTCACTTGATCTTTTTTCATAAGCTTTTATATTCTTTGACTCGATAAGAAGATAAGAAGATGCTTTCTCTCCATCTCGCCCTGCTCTGCCAATTTCTTGATAGTAAGACTCTATACTATTCGGTATTTCAACATGAAATACTTGCCTAACGTCGGGTTCATCAACTCCCATACCAAAGGCTGTTGTGGCAATCATACATCCAGAATTTCCTGCAGACCATTCGGAATAATTTTGTGATCGTATGTCTGCCTGAAGTCCTCCGTGATAGGGGAGAGATGAAATTCCAATATCTTTTAGCTTATTCACCCACAACGTAGTTTGGCTTCTTGTTCTGCAGTATATAATTTGTTTACCTCTGCCTGGCTCGATAAGTTTTTTTAAAACTTTTTCTTTTGATCCAACTCTAAAAATATTGGCTGAGATATTTGAACGATAAAAGCTTGATTTGAAAATATTCGCATTTTCAAGAGATAAAATTGTTTTAATATCTGATAGCGTATCGGGAGTGGCAGAAGCAGTTAAAGCAATCATCGGAATTTCTGGCAATACCTTTTTAAAAATACCAAGTTTTGCGTAACTAGGTCTAAAGTCGTGCCCCCATTGACTGGCGCAATGCGCCTCATCAATCGCTACAATGCTGATAGGTAGATATTTTAACCTTCTTAAAAACTTTTGACTGATGGCTCTTTCTGGTGAAATATAAATAAAGTGATACTCCCCATTAATAGCATTATCTAGGATACTATCCCATGATTTTTGATCATGATCTCCAGCAAGAGAAATAGCTGAAAGACCAATTTTGTTCAAATCATTTACTTGATCTGTTATTAGCGATATAAGTGGAGAAATTACTATCGTGAGACCATTTAGGCAAAGTCCTGGGATTTGATAACACAATGACTTGCCGCCTCCGGTTGGTAATAACGCTATTGTGTCATTTTTTTCCAGGAGGCTATTAATTATAATCTCTTGATTTGGGAGAAAATCATCATAGCCCCAAACTTCTTTTAGAATAATTCGAGCATTACTTGACTCCACCTATTTCTCGAATAATAAAATTAACCCTTTCTTGAATCGTGCATTTTGGCACCTCTATTAAATGATAGCCATATCTATCATATGTTTCCCGAACAGATTTATCCACCAATTCGCAGGTACTAAAAGGCTCCCATCTCCCATCATCCTGCTTATATATCTCTTCCCATGGTGGGAAAATGAACACTTTATTATATTTATATGGTGCTGGATTCATGGCAGTTTCTGCTTCTTTGTTTCCTGCATCTATATATGCAAGCACATCAATTATTGATCTGTCATAAAACACTGGTCCACTCATTAATTTCGCTTCGATGTGCTGTTGAGTTCTAAGCTCCCAAATAGCTTTTGAAAAAGTTATCAAATTACGCCATGGGTCTTCTCCGCCGGATCCGTAACCCGTTTTATCCCAATACTCTCTTGAGACTTCTTTCATGACAGGATAACCAAATTTCTCAAGAGCATTTACAGTCGAACTTTTACCAGTTCCCGGAGCTCCAGTTAGAACTATTCGACTCAAGTCGGTCATATCTTTGTTTAATTGGGAACTTATCATGAAGAAATCAAATTTTAAAAAACTCTTAGACGAAAATTACAACTGGCCATGTCTTTATATGTTCAAGTTTATTTGCCCCGCTAAAAACGAAAATATTGCTCATTTAGAGAGTTTATTTAATTCTGATTCATCTGAGGTTATTTTAAGACAGTCTACTAAAGGTAATTTTGTAAGTGTTACAGCTAAGGAAATAATGTTGTCTCCTGAAAAAGTAATGGAACGATACAAAGAAGTTGAAGAAATCCCAGGTTTACTTTCCTTGTAGATCTTCAGTTTTTGATTCCTTATGCTTGACAATTTTTAAAATCAATTTCTTTGAGTCTTTTTTAGCATCAAATTTAATTGTGTCTCCAGCACTAGCTTTTCCAGCCACAATCTCTTCGGCAAGAGGATCTTCAATAAATTTTTGAATCGATCGAGCTAGTGGCCTAGCTCCATATTTAGGATCATAGCCTTTAGTCCCAATGAAAGCAATAGCTTTTTCGCTAATTTTTACCTCAAATCCCATTGTTAGCATTCTATCAACTAAAGTTTTTGATTCAATTTTTACAATCGTGTCAATATTTTCTTTTGAAAGAGTGTTGAATATGACTACATCATCAATTCTATTTAAAAACTCCGGAGCAAATGCTTTATTCAATGCACTTTCTAAGACTCCTTTTGATAGCTCATCTTTTTTATCTTCTGAAAGCTTTGTTCCGAAACCTACTCCTGTACCAAAGTCCTTTAATCTTCGAGATCCTATGTTGGATGTCATGATAATAAGTGTGTTCCTAAAATCTACTTTTCTACCTAGGCTATCAGTCATGTGTCCGTCATCGAGAGCTTGAAGTAATAAGTTGAAGACATCAGGGTGAGCCTTTTCTACTTCATCTAGTAAAATTACAGAATATGGTTTTCGTCTAACTTTCTCTGTTAGTTGTCCACCTTCCTCATAACCAACATATCCCGGAGGAGCTCCAACAAGTCTAGAAATTGCAAATTTTTCCATGTATTCGCTCATGTCCATTCTGATTAATGAGTCTTCAGAATCAAAGAGCTGAATAGCGATTTCTTTGGCAAGTTGAGTTTTCCCGACTCCTGTAGGACCTAAAAAGATAAAAGAACCTATTGGCTTATTCGGATCCTTTAATCCAGCTCTATTTCTTTGGACAGCTCGAACTACTTTTTTGACAGCTTCATCTTGACCAATAATTTTGGTCTTGATATCAATTTCCATTGTCCCAAGCTTGTCTAGTTCTTGTTTAGCGATTTTTTGAACCGGTATCCCAGTCATCATTGCCACAACTTCAGAAATATGATCTTCTGTTACAGGTTGACGGTTTTCACTTAAAGACTCTTCCCAAGCCATCTGGGCCTCTTTAAGGTTGTTTTCTGTGGTTTTTTCATCATCTCGAAGTTGAGCAGCTTCTTCATAACGTTGTTTTTTAACAACTTCCATTTTTTTCTGCCTGATTTCTTCAAGTTCGCTTTCAAGTTTAATAACTTCTTTCGGTACAGATATTCCAGTTATGTGAACTCTGCTTCCGGCTTCATCCAACGCATCGATAGCTTTATCGGGTAAGTGGCGATCTGAAACATATCGAATTGTGAGATTAACACATGCCTCGAGCGCCTCTTGAGTGTAAGTTACGTTATGATGACTTTCGTAATGAGATTTGAGGTTTTCTAAAATCTCTAAAGTTTCCTCTGGTGATGGTGGGTCAACGATGACCTTTTGAAATCTTCGTTCTAGAGCACCGTCCTTTTCTATGTATTGACGATACTCATCAAGTGTAGTTGCCCCGATACATTGAATTTCACCACGCGCAAGAGCTGGTTTAAACATATTGCTTGCATCGAGTGACCCTGTGGCTCCACCAGCACCAACAATTGTGTGTAATTCATCAATAAAAAGAATGATCTCATCATTTTTTTCAAGTTCATTCATAAGAGCTTTCATTCGCTCTTCGAACTGACCACGGTATTTAGTACCTGCCACCATGGATGCCAAATCCAAGGTTACAACGCGTTTCTCGAAAAGTACTCTACTCACCTTCTTATTTACAATTCTCAGCGCTAATCCTTCAGCTATAGCAGATTTTCCAACACCCGGCTCACCTATAAGTAATGGATTGTTTTTTTTTCTTCGCGATAATACTTGACTTACTCGCTCTATTTCCTGCTCTCTTCCCACTACAGGATCTAACTTTCCTTCAGACGCAAGTTTGGTTAGGTCTCTGCCAAAATTATCTAGTACTGGACTTTTAGATTTAGAATTTGAAGAAGGTCGATTTGATGTTTGCTTTTTTGATTTCGAATCATTTTCAGCATCCTCTAAGTCATCATCAAATCCAGATTTTGGGATGACTGAGGTGTCTGTCGTGTCTTGATCCAAATATCTTTCTTGGTATTCAGATTTGACCCCCTCATAATCTACTCCTAGGTTTCTGAAAACTCCAGTGACAGGGTCATTGTCATTCCTTAAAACACAAAGAAGCAGATGCGCGGTACGAATTATCGGGCTCGAGTATAACTTTGCCTCCAGAAAAGTTGTTTTTAATGCCTTTTCAGCTTGTCGGGTAAGAGGAATATTTTTTTTCGGATTGATATCCTTATCCCCAATTTCATTTAAGTCTTCAATTTTTTGTCTTAATATAACTAAGTCAATCCCTAGAGTTTGCATGATTTCTATAGCTGAGCCATCACCTTCTCTGATAATACCTAATATCAAATGTTCGGAGCCAATGCTATCATGACATAATCTAAGCGCTTCTTCTTTACTGTATCCAATCACGTCTTTAACGCGCGGTGAAAAATTCTCATCCATACCTCCAAAGTAACCAATACAATGCCAATTAGGTTAAGGTTGTTTAAAAGAACATTTATAAACAGTAAAATGTGTATAAAAAGATCTTTTAATCGCCCGATGGCAGTGTGTTTCAAGTGATTGATTACTTACATTTGAGATATTCAAATTAATATGACAAAATGGCGGACGGAGAACGTATTATCCCAATAAATATAGAGGACGAGATGAAGAGCTCGTATATCGATTATTCAATGTCAGTAATCGTATCAAGAGCACTTCCTGATGTGCGAGACGGATTAAAGCCTGTCCATCGTAGAGTTCTCTTTGGTATGCATGACATGGGTAATGTGTCTACGAGAGCTTATAAAAAGTCTGCGCGTATTGTTGGAGATGTCCTGGGTAAGCTGCATCCTCACGGCGATAGTTCCGTCTATGACACTATGGTTCGAATGGCTCAAGATTGGTCTTTGAGATATACTTTGATTGACGGTCAAGGTAATTTTGGTTCAATTGATGGGGATTCCCCCGCAGCAATGAGATATACCGAGGTTCGCATGAAGAAGATTGCGGAAGAAATGGTCAGAGACATTGACAAAGAAACTGTCGATTATCAATTGAATTTTGACGATACTATTCAAGAACCAACTGTTTTGCCAACTAGAATACCTAACCTTTTGGTCAATGGAGCTTCAGGTATTGCTGTTGGTATGGCGACAAACATGCCTCCTCACAATCTCACGGAATCAGTTAATGCAACGATTGCCTACATTGAAGACAACGATATTGACATTGATGGTCTAATGACTTACATTAAGGCGCCAGACTTCCCTACAGGTGGAGTTATTTATGGCTATGATGGTGTGCGAGATGCTTTTCATACTGGAAGGGGTAGGGTAGTTATGCGAGCTAAAGCTGCAATTGAAGAAGTTAATGGAAGAGACTGTGTGATAGTCAATGAGATCCCTTACCAAGTCAATAAGTCGGAAATGATCAGGAAAACTGCCGAACTGGTAAATGATAAAAAATTAGAGGGTATAGCTGATATTCGCGATGAATCTGATAGGAATGGAATGAGGATCGTTTATGTTCTGAAAAGAGATGCTGTTCCAAATGTTGTTTTAAACAAACTATTCAAATACACTCAACTTCAATCAAGTTTTAGTGTAAATAATATTGCATTAGTGAATGGTAGACCGGAGATGCTCAATCTCAAGGATATGATTCATCATTTTGTAAATCACAGACATGATGTTGTAGTTCGTAGAACAAAGTATGACCTAAGTCAGGCAGAGAAGAGGGCACATGTTCTCGAAGGGCTACTTATAGCAATTGATAACCTCGATGCAGTCATAAAGCTTATAAGGGCATCTAAAACTGTTGATGAGGCAAAAGACGGCTTAATCAAGAGTTTCAAGTTATCTGAACTGCAAGCTAAAGCAATACTTGAATTAAGGCTACAAAAACTTACTGGCCTTGAGAGAGATAAGATTAAATCTGAGTTCGCTGAACTTATGGAAAAAATTGCTTATCTCAATAGAATTTTAGCGGAAGAAGATCTCAGAATGTCCATTATTAAAGAAGAGCTCGTTGAAATAAGGGATAAGTATGGCGACGATAGGCGATCAGAAATTGAATACGCTGGAGGAGACATGCGGATTGAGGATATGATCGCAGATGAAGATGTAGTTATAACAATTTCACATTTGGGCTATGTAAAAAGAACACCTTTGACTGAATATAGAACTCAAGCTAGAGGTGGAGTTGGTAGTAGGGGAGCAAAAACTCGAGATGCTGATTTTATCGAGCATGTTTTTGTGGCTTCAAACCATAATTACCTCCTGCTCTTTACGGAATTAGGAAGGTGTTTCTGGCTTCGCGTATTTGAAATACCCGAGGGAACAAGGACTAGTAAGGGTAAGGCTATAGTTAATCTCATTAATATCCCATCGGATGATAAGGTCCGAGCTTTTGTGAATACCAAGGATATAAAGGATGAAGAATATGTCAATAATCATTACATAGTTCTTTGCACCACTAAGGGAGTTATCAAGAAGACAACTCTTGAAGCATATAGTAGACCAAGATCTAATGGCATTAATGCGATAACAGTTAGAGAAGGAGATACACTTTTAGAAGCTCGATTAACAAATGGTAGTCATGAAATCCTAATGGCTATTCGAAGCGGTAAAGCCATAAGATTCCCCGAAGAGAAAGTAAGACCTATGGGCCGAAACGCTTCTGGAGTTAGGGCCATGAGATTGGATACTGACAACGATGTAGTTGTCGGAATGGTTTGCGCTGAAAATGATCAAGAGACAATTCTCGTTGTTAGTGAAAACGGATACGGAAAGCGAACTCTTGTTGAAGATTATAGAATTACTAATCGGGGCGGCAAAGGGGTTAAGACCATAAATATTACGGAAAAGACAGGCCCTTTGGTTGCTATGAAAATTGTTACTGATGATGATGATCTTATGATAACCACTAAAAACGGTATTATGATAAGAATGGATATGAGCTCACTAAGAGTTATGGGTAGGGCAACACAAGGAGTACGGGTTATAAATCTTAAATCGGGAGTCGTTATCGCATCTGTTGCTAAGGTTCCGCATTCTGATGAAGAAGAGGAAGAAGGCCCTGTCGTCTTAGATTCTGAACCTATGAAGGAGTCAGAGAATGAGGATAATTCAGAGACCAACAATATTGAGTCGTAGATCAATTAATGATTTTCTGAAACAAATCAAGTTCCTTATGAAAATATAATTATTTGATACAATCACTTAATTATATATTTAACTTATTAAACCATTAAAATTTTAGAAATGAAAAAATTATATTCGCTGTTCTTTTCTATTTGTTTAATCAGTCTTTCTGCCCAGTCTATTATGGAATCTGGCATAGACTCAGATTCGAAATCTACACAAGAAGTAAGTGCGCCACAAGAAAAGGAAATAATTTCTGCAAATAGCGAAATTCAAACAAGGCCTATTTCTCTTCTTCAAGGCGTGTATACACTAGGGCTTGAAACTAAAATTGCATCAAGCACATCTTTTTTATTTGACATTGGTGCTGGTAAATCCCTGTTTGACAATTCAGAACTCTTCACTGGAATGGTAGGGTTAAGGTATTATCTAGGACCTTATGGTGACCGTATTTCAGGTAGCTTTTTATCATTTAGACATAGGTCTCGATGGTATACGGTCCCACCATCAAACATACTGGGAGAAGAAGGAGATGACTACGGTGCTAATACCAACTTCATGTTTGGTTGGAAAGGAGTTTTTGGCCCCACTGAGAAATTATCGGTAACTTTTGAGGGTGGTGTTGGTCGTCAAACATGGCTTGGCTCAACAGCCTTGCTTCCTACATGGGCAATTACATTAGGTTTTAGATTTTAATCATATATCTCAAATATATTCTCGATTAATTGGTCTTAATTTATTTTTCTTGAATTAAGATTTTATTCAAAGAAAGACTAGCGACCTGGCATGGTCTAGTCTGTGTTTTTTATTATTGATGTCGGTTTATATTTGCATTCATAAATAAATGAAAATGAAAAAAGTAGCATTTTTAACATCCCTAGTGATATCTGTGGCATGCCTAGGTCAAGCCCCAAGCGTATCAAGTGCCAAAATCGCATTGGACAGAGGCGATCTGACAGAAGCGAAGAAATATATTGATGAGGCAGCGATAAAAATATCTGAATTGTCAGAGGAAGAGCTGAATTCAGGAAGAATCCCAAAACTTTTACCTAAATATTATTTGTATCGAGGAAATATATATAATGCTTTGTATAATAGTCCTGAAAACACTCAAAACACATATTTAGATGTTGTAAAAGAATCTTTTGAAAAATGTGTTTCGGTAGAAGAAAAAAACGGGAAGAAACGTTATTCAAAAGATGCAATAGCTCAACTCCCAAATCTTGGCTCTGACTATGTTAAGCTTGCTGAAAGTTTAAATTTCAATGAAGGAGACAAAGCTGGATCCGTAAAAGCTTACGAGTCAGCTTTTTCTATCAGAGAATATATCGGAACCCTTGACACGATGACCTTGTCTTACATTGGTTTTCTTTCACAGGATAACAAAGATTTTTCCAAAGCTCGAGGGATTTATGAAAAGCTTATTGAGCTTGATTATAAGAACATCACTTGGAGTGGAGTTTTAATTGAAGATGGCAAACGATATCCATTTCCGGATAAGAAAACACTTGACAACTATGTCTCTTCAGAACGTGCGACAGACCCCGAAAGATCTGAAAGCACTCAACACGAAATCTACATACAATTGCTATGGGTGTTAATGGAGTTGGAAGACCTTGAGGCTTATGATGAATTGTTGATTACTGCGCGAAGTAGATTCCCAAAAAATGATGATTTATTAAAAATGCAATTACAGGCTTATCTTGACAAAGAGGATTATGATGGAGCGTTGTCAAATTTAGAAGAAGCGTTAGTTTCAGACCCTTCAAATGCTCTTTATTTATATAATGCAGGTTTTATTTATCATCAAAAAAAGAAAGATGAATCTAAGGGTAGAGAATACTATACCAGGGCAATGGAAGCTGATGATAAATACCTCGATGCAATATATATGCTAGGTTTAATGCATATTGATCAGTCGAACGTAGTTGTAGAAAAGATAAATAAGCTTGGTAGAAGTGAAAAAACAAAATATAATAACTACACCAAAGAGAAGAATGATGAACTTACCAAAGCCTTGTCTTTCTTTGAAAAAGCATATGTTATAAATTCTAAGGATGAAGCAACCTTGGAAGCCTTGAAAGAAGTTTATTACAAGCTCGGGAAATATGATGATGCAAAACGAATTATGTCAGAACTTTCTGATTTATAGAAATCACTAATGAAGATCAAGAAACGCGATCAATCTCTTGGTCGCTTTTTTTTTGGGTATGGATTACACTTTGGCTTTTGAGCATTTGAATAAGGATCCAATTATGGCTTTTTTAATTAAAAAGCTGGGGTCCGAAATTGATTTATATGATCGCAATGAGGAGGATTTAGCTAGAGCGTTTTCGAATCTGATTATTGAACAGCAGATAAGCTTCAAAGCAGCGATTACAGTAAAAAAAAGATTTGCTAACCTTATCGAGAATATTTCAAATAAGGATATTTTAAATCTAAATAATGATAAAATTCAGTCAGTCGGCATTTCGTTTCGAAAGGTTGAATACATAAAAAATATTATCAAATATTTTGAAAGTTCAGATTTTAATTTTAAAAAAGCATCTGACAAAGAAATTGAAGATGAGTTAATTCAGATCAAAGGAATAGGGAAGTGGACAATAGAAATGTTTATGATTTTTACACTATTCCGATTAGATATATTTTCAAAAGGTGATGTAGCCTTAATTAATAGTATTAAGTCAAATTATCATATAACAGATTTGTCAAAAAACCAGCTTCAAGAGCTCATTTCAAAATGGTCACCGTACAACACAATAGCTTCTTTGATATTATGGAAATCAATAGAAGATCGATTATTTTACAATAAGTATGAATAAGTTTGAAAAGTATATAATCTTTTAATTATTTGTGATAATATAAATTATTTTAACTTTAGGATATGAAAAAATTTATCTTGGTCTTTATTTCTATTTTATTCATAAACAGCTTGAAATCGCAATCTTTTTATGATGTAAATACAATTCAAGTTGTGGAAATTAGTTTTTCTCAATCAAATTGGAATTCATTGCTTAATTCGGCAAAAAGTTCAGGAAATTATCTTATGGCGCAATCAGTAACGATAAATGGTGTTGTATTTGACAGTGTAGGAGTTAAGTACAAAGGCAATAGCACCTATTCAGCAAACCAAATCAAAAATCCCTGGCATATTGAACTCGATACTTACAAAAATCAAGACTATCAGGGATATAAAGATATTAAGCTCAGCAATGTCGCTAAAGATCCTTCGTTTCTAAGAGAGGTCTTGTCTTACCAAATAATCGGAAAGTATATGCATGCACCATTATCAAATTATGCGATGGTTTATGTAAATAGTAATCTAATAGGTTTATACAGTAACTCCGAGTCAATAACTAAGACTTTTGTAGATGACAGGTTTGGTTCAAACTCAAATACTTTTTTAAAGTGCAACCCCGTGTCAGGAGCTGGGCCAGGGACAAATAGCTTTCCTAATTTATCTTTTCTCGGGCAAAATATTGGGGGCTATACCGGTTCTTATGAACTTAAGTCACCAAGTGGATGGGGGGACCTAATAAATCTTTGCGACACATTATCAAACCATACTTCGGCTGTTGACCAGATTCTCGATGTAGATAAAGCTCTATGGATGTTAGCGTTAGATAATGTGCTTGTAAACCTAGATAGTTATATCGGAGGCTTCAAACAAAATTATTATTTATATAAGATGGATAATGGAAGATTTGCATCTATTATTTGGGATTTAAATGAGTCATTTGGTCAGTTTCCCATGATTAGCTCAACAATGGGGACAGGGTCAATATTGACAAATACAAATTCAAAGATTCAAATGACCCATACACTACAAATAAATAGCTCTTCCCACCCTTTGATAAAGGAATTACTTTCTATACCTAGATATAAAAAAATGTATTTAGCTCACATTAAGACCATTCTTATTGAAAATTTTGATAATGGTAGCTATTATACGTTAGCCCAAGAACTACATTCAATGATTGATTCATGTGTTCAGTTGGATGCAAATAAATTTTTTTCTCACTCAAATTTTCTGTCTAATATAAATTCAGATGTAAGTGGCACCGGTGGCGGACCAGGTGGTGGGTCAAGTCCTGGAATTAAGAATTTGATGGATAACAGATCTAATTATCTTTTAAATCAGCCTGACTTCACCGCTATTGAACCGACCATAAATCTGGTTTCCCAGTCTAGTCAAAATCCAGCTTTGGGTCAAAACATATTCATAACTGCAAATGTTACAAATGAGAATGATGTTTTTTTAGGTTATCGAAATGGCGATAATGCGGCATTTGAACGCACTTTAATGCTAGATGATGGTGCTCACGGAGATGGTATTGCTAACGATGGTATCTATGGTCAAAGTATCAATATAAGCTCTCCTAACATTCAATATTATATCTATGCGGAGAATTCAACTATTGGTAAGTTTTCACCCGTAAGAGCTGAATATGAATATTATACTATAAATACCTCTGGATTAGCTGGTGGTGGATTGGTAATAAACGAATTGATGGCATCGAATAATTCTACAATAGTAGATAATACTGGAATGTTTTCAGATTGGATTGAGATTTATAACAATAGCCCCAATAGTATTGATTTAGGGGACTATTTCCTGACAGATAAATTCAATAATCCAAACAAGTTTAAACTACCGAATGAGAATCTTAATTCTGGAGGATATAAATTGATTTGGGCATCAGGTGATACATCCATCGGGGGTAACCATGCAAATTTTAAGTTGTCAAAATCAGGAGAAATGGTTGGTCTTTTTCGAAATAATGGAGTTATTGACACCATAGATTATATATATTTTAGTGAGCAAACAGCTGACACCAGCTTTGGTAGGGAGTTTGATGCTTATCCAAAATGGATTTTCTTTCACAATACAACCCCAAACTCAAGCAATGGAGTATTATCCGTTGTTGAATCGAATACTAATTCATTCATTGCATATCCAAATCCATATGAGAATCAGGTTGTTTTTGAGAATTCTTCATCAATGAAGTTGACAATTTTGATTTCCACATCTCAAGGAGTTTTAATAGATGAATTAACTCTATTGCCAAAATCTAAATATCTATGGTCAGATAGACATGGCTCAGGATTGAGAGTTATTAATTTTCATAATAGTGAACAAAGGGGTCAGCTTAAATTATTGAATTTTTGAATAAACGATGTTTTATTAGTGGGCGTGAGGTTTGTAAATAATTAGTTAACATAATATATATTATAGGACAAGATGATTAATATATAAAAGGCAACAATTTGCAATCTAAACTTCAATCATATCTAGGATCTGAGACTCTTGGGCAACTTTTAGCACTAATTACTTCAAGATTAAAGCAACCAAGATCACTCTTGACAATTCCCTTCAGTATGTATATTCCTTTTCGCCGAATAACATTTTCACTCGATTTAATTGGGAAATGAACTGTGTCAAATAAATCTCCACTATATTCTTGAAATGTTCCAAATTGCATTTGAGACCCATGTTTAGTAATATTATTCTTAATTGTGACAACGTAGCCAATTACCTGTACGTAATTATTTAAATACTTATTCCAATCTTTTATCGATACAGACTCTTGGCCTTGCCATTCTCTAAATAATCTAAATGGATGACATAAGCTAAAGCCAAATAATTCTAGCTGGTCATATGCATCTTCTATCTCACTGCTTATTAATTCAGGTAATTTTAATTTTTTTTTAGATGATTTAAATAGTGACAGAGTTGATTCCTTTTTTTCTTTATGCCCAAGTAAGTAGTGCGCTTCCCAAAAAAGGGAACGCTTAGATTTATAAGTGAATCGAAAAGCCTCAGATTTTATCAATAGCAGCAAAGACTCTAATGTAGGGCTAATTCCTTGCCGGTTTAGGCGATCAATGAATTCAACTAAGGATTTGTATCTACCATACTTTTTGCGATTGAGTTCAATGGCTTGGCAAATTTTTATATCAATCCCTGATATCTGATTCATACCTATTATAACCCGGCTCTGAGAACATACTATAGTCGTGCACTCTCCATCATTTACGCATGGAGATTCGATTTTAGCTCCATACCTCCTTGCTTCTTGAAGATAAAACTCAACCTTATAAAACCCACCTCCATTATTAATAGTTGCAACCATGTACTCAATAGGGAAACGAGCTTTTAAGTAAAGACTTTGAAAGCTCTCTATTGCGTAGGACGCAGAATGACCCTTAGCAAATGCATAGCCTGCAAAGCTTTCAATTTGCCTCCATATTTCTCGTGATTCTGAGTTGGGATAACCTTTTTTTTTACAGTTAGTAAAAAATTTACTTTGAACAGTTTTAAATTCTTCCCTTGACCTATATTTCCCAGACATCCCTCTACGTAAGACATCTGATTCTCCAAGAGTTAGTCCTCCATAGTAATGAGCAACTTTAATCACATCTTCTTGATATATCATAACCCCGTATGTTTCAGGCATTATTTTTAATAATATTGGGTGTGCTTTAGTTCGTTTCTCTGGACACCTGTGTCGTTCTATATATTCTCTCATCATTCCTGATTGAGAAACTCCGGGTCGAATAACTGAGCTTGCAGCTACAAGTTCTAGATAATTAGATGTTTGTAATTTTATCATTAGATTCCTCATGGCTGGAGACTCTACATAAAAACACCCCATGGCACTACCATTTTTTAATAATGAAATACTTGCATTATCACACTTAATATTTTGAATATCATGAATATTAAAATTAGCAGCGTCTGCTGGGCGATTTTTCTTAACGATCTCGATGCATTCTGATATTTTACCAAGCCCCCTCTGGCCTAGTATGTCAAACTTATGAAGGCCTACATCTTCTGCTGTGTGCATGTCAAAATCTACGGTACGAAACCCTTTTGGAGGAATAAATGTGCTTGAGAACGCATGTGGAGAATCTTGTGAAATAAGAACGCCTCCAGAGTGAATAGACATTCTACTAGGCAGTCCTTTTAATCTGTCGGCATATTTAAGTATGCGTTCAATTAATTTATCTCCAGGCTTTATTTTTCTGTCTGACAGATCATCAATTTCAATTTTAGGTAAACCAAATACTTTACCTAACTCTCTAACAATAGATCTATATTGAAATGTATTACAGGCCCCTAAAAGTGAAGTGTGTTGGAATCTATTAAAGATATATTTAGTTATATGCTGCCTATCCCTCCAAGAGAAGTCTAAATCAAAATCCGGCGGAGATTTTCTATATATATTTATAAATCTTTCAAAATAGAGATCTAGATCTATGGGGTCTACATTAGTTATCTTTAAAAGATAAGCTACTATGCTATTTGCGCCACTTCCTCTCCCTACATAAAAGAAACTTTGCTTTTGAGCGTAGCGTACTATGTCCCAATTAATTAAAAAGTAAGATGAAAATGACTTTTCCTCAATTATTTCTAACTCCTTATTTAGTCTATTTATAATATTTTGATTTACATATTGATATCTATGACTCAGAGCATCTATACATAATTGATTAAGTAGTGCCTTGTCCTTTCTTTTAGAGCCTGTATACGTTTCTTGATTTTTACCCCCACTACCCTTACCTATAAATGAATCCCAATCTGGTAAAGACTTTAAGAATATTTGACTAGATCGCCATAGACTTTTGGAGAATCGTTCTTTAATGAATTTAGCATCTTCCCAGTAGTGGTTATTAGCTAAGTGTTCATCTGTATTTAGGTTAGTTAGTGTTCCATTTTTATCAATTGCCCTCAGTAGCTTATGGCTATTGAAATCACTCGTATTTCGGAAAGCTAGTGTTGACCAAGCCAAACACCGGTCATGAGATTGATGGCGAAGTGCTCTTATCTGTTCATGATGCTCAACTCCAATCCATTCGTTAAAAAAAAGCTTTCTAGTCGGTGCGTTGCTCAGTGGGTAAATGATTCTCACATCTTCAATCTGTGGTATCTTTAGTGTTAAGTTAACTCTAGCGCCGCTTAGCCAGGAGTTGAGTCGCTGAAAGCCAAGTGGTGACTCAGGTAATAAGACGGCTATGCGTAACCCCCTGCTTCTAAAATCAACAGCTGGCTGTATTGGTACTCTTCCGTCTTGAAGAGCAGGAAGTATGCCTGCAGTACTATTTATTTCGGCTAAAACAAGAGGTGTGCAGCCGTGCTTTTCCGCCATGCATAAAACATCTCTTGTTTTTAATACTCCAAATTTAAAGCTATATGCGCTATGGCTAATAAACATAATTAGATATACTCTGTGTTGAGTATTGTTTTATTTGTCTTTTAAAAAGTCTTTACAATAGCATTAATCAACTATGTTTTGCTAATAAATTAAGAAGATCTATAATATTAATTTTATTGATTAAGAAAAATAAATTAAATTGCTGGTTTACAGTATTTTAAATATTAATATAGAGAAAATCTATATACTATTTTACTACACAAAAAACCTATCTTTTTCGATTAGCCAATAACGGAGGCGGATCTCCATTAAATGGGTTTTCTCTACCTATAGTTTTAACACCAAGTCCATAGGCCCTAAACACCGCTCTATCTCCATAGGTGTTTCTAATTTGATCCATAGCTAGACATAAACTATCACTTCTATCACATTTTTCAAATAACTGATACTGACTCCCCCCACCTACTAACCCACTGAGACTCACGCCTATTAATCGAACTCTGATTCGGCGACTATGTATTCGGCCAAATAACTCCCCCCCCCTATTTATAAGTACAGAATCTGAAGATGTATAAGGAATTGACAACTGCTTGGTTTGAGTCTGAAAATCTGCATATCTAATTTTTACTCTAATACAGCTAGTAAGCTTATTACCTTTCCTGAGCTGAAACGATAGATTTTCAATCATAGCCATCAAAATGCTGCGCAACTTATCTAAGTCTGTAGTGTCGTGATTAAATGTCCGCTCCGTTGAGATTGATTTTCTGTCATGAGTCTTACAGACAGGTGTATCATCAATGCCTTGAGCTTTTTCCCATATAACTCGACCATGCTTACCAAATACACTATTAAGTGCATCTACCGGCATGCTTTGGAGAGTTCCAATGGTTTGAATACCTAAGTCTCGAAGCGTTTGATATGTTTTAGGCCCAACCATAGGTATTTTTCGAATAGACAATGGTGATAAAAAGTGCTTCTCACCCCCTGACTGTATATGCTTTTCATTATTAGGTTTAGCTTCACCTGTAGCAACCTTAGATACCGTTTTGTTCACAGAAAGACCAAATGATATAGGAAGGCCAGACTCTCTCATAATTCTTTGACGCAAGCCTGAAGCGACTTTTAGCGATCCGAAAAATCGATCCATTCCACTTAAATCTGCATAGAATTCATCTATAGATGTTTTTTCTACAACCGGAAGGCACTCTTCAGCAATTGCTGTAACTACTTTAGATTGCTTAGAGTAAGCTGCAGAATTACCCCTAATAATAACTGCTTCAGGACACAGCTGTTTTGCCATTTTCATTGACATGGCTGAACCAACCCCGTATGTTCTAGCCTCATAACTACACGCCGCGACAACACCCCTGCCGGATGTTCCCCCAATAATAACAGGTACTCCATTAAGTCTGCTATCGTGAAGCCTCTCCACTGAAACAAAAAAACTATCTAAATCCATGTGCAGAATAGATCTGCTCATAACCTACTAAAATTCATATTAAGCTACATTTTTCTCTAGTGCTGAACGAAGAGCTCTAACTTCTTGTTTTAAATTGTCTAGCTTATTTGAAACATTATCTTTAGTGTACCTATTAGAAAGATCAAATTGAATATTGCCTTCAACTTTCCAAATCTCAAGAAGATCTTCTACATGAACTCGGTAAGGCTCATAAATTGTGTTATCTGAAATAAGCTCTATCTCTCCTGTTTCCATTATACAGTTTTTAGCTCTTTTAAAAACAACTCCGTGATCTTGAGTTAAAAAGATATACAACTCACCGGTTTTAACAGAACTCCAATCTTGCATATAGCTAGATATTAAATAAGACCCCGGTAAAAAAGGAAGCATACTGTCTCCTTGTATCTGAAAAACACGCCTAGTTTCTTCTGATGATATTTCAGGCATAGGTAGCGAAAACTGGGGCAAAGCTTCAATAAAGTCAATGTCCCCATAACCCCCTAAGTATCCCGCTGCCGCTTTTACTGGAACAAGAGAAACCCTTTCCTTATTTGTTTTTGGATCAATAGGTACGGCAAGTATTCTGAGTTTTTTTCCCGCTAGGCGCTCAGTATTGATACCAGAGGGCTGCTCTCCTTCTATCTGACCCGATAATAAATCATCAATACTCATATTAAATAGCCTAGAAAAAGCTAATAGAGATTCTATTTTAGGCTCTGCTCTCCCTTCCTCATACGCTCCAATAACTGATCTTTTTAGACCAACACGATCAGCTAACTGTTGTTGAGTCCAGTTTTTTAGCTTTCTCATTGACTTAAGTGTTTTGTCTAATTTCATAACATTACTATTTAAATTAGGATGCTAAAATAATTAGTAATATTTAAATAGACAAAAAAAAGTGAATAAATTACATTCTTGCTCAAAAACCCTCTAGCCTTTCATTAACTATTGAATGCCCAGCTAGCCAAGCACTAGTCCATGCGGCTTGAAAATTAAAACCGCCTGTTAACGCATCTACATCAAGAACCTCTCCAGCAAAATATAAACCGGGAATTATACGACTCTCAAAAGTTTTAAAGTCCACTTCCTCCAAAAGAACACCTCCAGCAGTAACAAACTCTTCCTTAAAAGTACTCTTGTCAACAACCTGAAAGGTGGATTCAGAAAGAGTGTCGGAAAAACGCCGCACAATAGGCTTACTTAAGTCAGACCAATTTGCAGAATCTGGTATTTTTGCAAAAGCACAAAGAGTCTTCCAAAGTCTCATTGGAATACCAAACATTGAATTAGCGACCACTCGCTTACGTTGAAAATTAAAATCCTTTCTAAACCCATTCAGGGTTTCAAATAAATTATCACTGCTCTCACTGGGCACCCAATCAATAAATATTGTAAAACAGTGATCAACTTCATTCATCCAGCGAGCTCCAAAAGAAGACAGTTTGAGAATACTAGGACCACTTAATCCCCAATGAGTAATAAGCAATGGACCTTCAGTTTCAAAGCCACCTATTGGCACAGTAGCTCTGACTTGAGGCATAGAAATGCCAGCCATATCTTTTAATCTAAGATCCCTGATATTAAATGTAAATAATGACGGAACTGGAGTGACTACTTGATGACCTAATTTTTTAAGTTCGCTCCATAACCTCTTAGAACCACCAGTTGCAATAAGAACTCGATCAAATGAAAAAATCTCTCCAGAATCAAAATGAAGAGAAAAAAGATCATTTTCTTTTATAATTGATTTTAACCCATGCCTTAAATGAAATTCAACCCCAGCTCTCTTGGCAAAATCAAGCAGACAATTAACTATTGTTGAAGATTCATTTGAAACAGGGAAAACTCGATTGTCATTTTCAATTTTCAGCTCAACACCCCTGTCGGTAAACCATTCCATTGTATCCCCGCAACCGAACTTGTTAAATGGACCAAGAAATTCACGAAAACCTCTTGGATAATTCTCAACTAATTCATTCGGATCAAAGCATGCATGAGTGACGTTACACCTTCCTCCTCCAGATATTAAAACCTTGCCCAGCAACTTTGCCGATTTTTCAAAAACATGAACATTGGAATTAGGAGAAGCCTCTGCTGCTGCAATGGCAGAAAAAACGCCAGCAGCACCCCCTCCTACAATTGCTATATTTTTTGATTTTGTCACTGGACTAATTTACATCTTTAAAATTTCAATCAGAAAAACTAAAGACATCTAAATCCTTTATACTAATACCTCCTAAAAATTGAACGAGGTCATCATCTAAAATTTGCCCAGTTGTTAGTTCTACAGAAGTTGAAATAGACTCACTTAAAAACCAATACTTTCGATCTAAATCACCAGGTCCAACGACCTTCCACGCACGAGAATATTTTTGATTTTCAACTAATTCCATGACTCTAATTTCATAAGGACCAGCAGAAGTGATACAAATCCAATCTTGCGCATTATTAACGTTTTGAGGAAGCTTCTGATATGATTTTAATTTACATGATAATGCAGATTGAAAATTTTTATCTAGAGAAAAAAGCAATTCTCCCAGTGATTTAGAAACCTCTACCCTCGCCCAGTCATTTAATCCGATTCCTGTTTCAATGGTGATTGTTGGAATATTATTTTCTTGAAAATATTCACCAAAAGCAGAGGGGTAAAAACTATCATCAAATCTACCTACTCCATCTGGATAATTTCCTTTCAATTGATTTGTCATCCACGAACAACAATTCATTGCTATAATCTGTGAAGTAGTCTCATAATCCCTATTTCCTTTAGGTGCCAAAAGAGAAAATGAAGCCGGAACATCTTTTCCTTTTGGGTAAAAACAGGTTCTTTGATCATGAAGATTAAGTGCTAGAGAAGGATTTTCCCCAAGAACCCATTTTGACAATGCTAATCCTTCAATAGAACTAAGATTTCTTGCATCTCTGTTTATATCTAAAGCGTCTGCATTTAACCTTTTAAACAAATCAGCTCCGTTTGGATTTACAACTGGAAAAATTGACCACGAAATTGAGGTATTAGACCTCTGCATAAAAGAAAGTAGCGCATTAAATCCCGTAGGCTCATTACCGTGCATTAAAGACCAAGCACATATATCAACATGCTTATCTGGTCTATTTCTAAAAACAAAAAGATCTAAGCCATTCTTAGTCTGCCCGATAACATCAGTTGACCAACCATTTTCATTAGCTACATCTTTAAGCAGATTTAAACGCTCAGAGGTTTTTATATATCTCATATTATACTTGTAAATGTACCATTTAGACAACTTAAATTAGTTTTGAATCAATTTGGTATTCTATTAGAACCTTCTGTTAATTGAATCAACAAATAACCTAATGATATTTTTAATTCAAATTAGTCGATGTTTGTTAAATGAAAAAAGCATTACTCTTAATTGTCTTTGCTCAAAGTGCTCTACTTTCTCAGAATATTGATTTTTGCATTGGCAGTTGTGCCGACTATACGGGTGAGAGAAACGAAGAGATATTTTCAGCAATTGTCGATAAAAAGCCTGATTTTTTTCTTTGGCTAGGAGATAATATTTATTCTACAGAGCCAAATTGGGGCAATAAAAAATCAATGGCCAAAGCATACATTAAACGTCACTCAACCAAGCCAATTTCCTCGATGTTTGATATCATAACAAAGCAATATGCGATATGGGATGATCATGATTTTGGCCCAAATGATGCAGATTCATCTTTTTCTGGTAAAAATATTAGTGCAAAAATATTTGAATCTGTCTGGAGTCAAACGCCGGTTAATCTGTCAAAAAATGGTGATATTAGATGGCGAACGCGTAATAATGAAATTGCTCTTATAGGATTGGATAATAGAAGTCATCGTGGCCCAATCGGAACTCATATTTTGGGCGACGATCAATTAAATTGGCTAAGAGAAACTCTTATTATGTATGAGGACGCAAGAGTTGTCTTTATTGCCATAGGCTCGCAAGTGCTTAATGACGCCAAGGTCTATGAAAATTATTCACGATTTCCTGAAGAGAGACTTGAACTACTTAAAATATGTTCTGAATCAAATTCACAGATTGTCTTTTTAACTGGAGATAGGCACCACGGAGAGTTAAATATTAAATATATTGACAATAAGCGCTTAATTGACATTACGAGCTCACCATTGACTTCCTCAACGCACGACCCCAGCAAAAAAGAGATGAGGAAGAATAACAGCTTAGTGCATGGATCAATTGTAAATGTGAATCATTTTAACCGGATTATTTGGGATGGAGAATCTAATTTATCTACCGAATTCATAGATATAAATGGAGACGTGATTTTCCAGAAATCATGGTCCATAGAAAATTAGTTCAATTTCAATAAACTACTTTGCTTTTTTGTTGTTTAAATTTTATGTATTCAATTTATCGCGAACAAACCCTTCCTGTTAAATTACAGGAAGCTTGGGATTTTTTCTCGTCTCCTTCTAATTTATCAAAAATAACACCGGATAATTTAGGTTTTAAGATTTTAGGAAATGCTCCAGAGAAAATGTACCCTGGCCTATTTATACATTATCGAGTTTCTCCTCTTTTAGGAATTCCTATGAAATGGACTACCGAAATAACTCAAGTCGAATATCAAAAATATTTTGTTGATGAGCAAAGAGTTGGTCCATACGCCATATGGCATCATGAACATTTTTTTGAAGAGACAAAAGATGGAGTTCTTATGAAAGATCACATTCACTATAAACTTCCTTTAGGACTTTTAGGTCGTTTGGTTCACCCACTAATAGTGAAACCGAGGTTAAATGAAATATTTAATTTTAGATTTGAGGTAGCCGAAAAATTATTTTCAATAAACGAAAAGTGAAAAAGAATAAACCTGTTGTCCAGAATCCAATAGATATAGATAAAGTAGCTAAGAATCCCAGCTCTTTGCAATACCCTCACCATGTTGGAGGTGTGCCGATAAAAGTTACTGATGAAATTGCTCAACGAAGTGCGGCTTTAGACACCATGGATTTTCAAACAGATCAACAGTTACTTCAAATTAAATCCCAAATGGAGCTTCTCGCTTCTCAGGTAAAAGACATCCAAGACAGAAAACAAATATCGCAGTGGATTTATAACGCTAAGATAAAATTTAAGCCTGAGGTTAATCATGTTTATCATCTTTACGTTAACTCTGAAAATGAACATGTTTTATCCTTAATTAGCCCAGAAGAATTCGAGTTTTCTCAAAGAAAGTTAGGTAAATTTGTTAACTCAGTAAGGCTTTTAGGCGACCATACCTGGCACATAATTAAATGAGAGCTTTACCTGTTGCGTTTAATGACTCATTGATATCAGAGGGTACAGGAGATAACCAATTTAAGCAAGAGATTTGGCTCCTTCATGGTTATGCTAGTAACGAAGCGGACCTGTCGGCCCTTAGTCCTTACTTTGGTAGACACTATACAATCAGATCTTTAAGAGCTACGTTCCCTTTACCTACTGGTGGTTTTGCCTGGTATGGCATAGAATTCGATTTTAATGGATTAAAGGAAACTAACCTACCTCAGGCTCAAGAGTCCTTATTACTTATCAGCGATGCTCTGGACTGGCATAAATCAATTTACCCAAATTCTCCGAGACCAGTTTTAATGGGATTTTCTCAAGGTGGAATACTATGCAATGCTATATCTTTTTCTTTTCCAGAGAAGGTTAATTCGATTGTCTCAATTGCAAGCTACTACCCCCTAGAATGGCCATTTCTTAAACATATTAAAGGAAAGGTACCTCATTTTGTAGCTTTAGGTACTGAAGATGCTGTGGTTCCAATTTCAATGTCTATTCCAACTTTTGAAAAAGCACAAACAGACTTCAATATCGTTTTAGAAATTGGAACATATAAAATGCCCCATTCGATAAGTCAGGAATGCTTTTCAGATATCATTAAGTTCATCGATAAATCTTTAAAAAGAAACAGCTAATAGCTGCTAAGGTGTTTGTTCCATTTCTTAAATCCCCAAATACTCATAAGAAAAAGCATAAATGAATAAACTGCGTAGATATTAAAGTCACGGTTTATAAAAATGAATATGGATGCTGAATTTAAAACCATCCAGATATACCAATTCTCTAAAATTTTACGAGCTTGCCAGATTGTCGCAAGGATTGACATAACTGCTATAATGCAGTCTATATATGGTAATGGATTATCTGTGTATAAATCCATAATCACCCCTAACAAACACCCGAAAGAAAGAAAATACAGGGCGATATAAAAGCTATCAAAACCAAAACCATGTCTTTTAGCTAACCTAATAATAAAAACACTATTGACACCCCTCCAGCTAATCCATCCGTATATGGCAAGCAATGAGTATATAATATTTAAAAGGGCCTCTGCATACAATGCTCCAGAATAAAACATCCAAACAGCTAGACCACAACCAATCATACCAGATGGCCAGGCCCATATTTTTTGCTTTGCGACCCCAAAAACAAATAAAATATTGAATATTACGGAGAAAAACTCCACACTCAAGATTTGGTTAAGTAAGACCAAATTCACATTAGTTTATTAATCGATCAATTCTCCAACAAGCTCTGAAGCTTCCTTTAAGCCAATTGCAGAATAAACACTTAAATCACTTCCGTCGATAAGAGCTTTTGCTTCAATAGCGTTTGTTCCTTGGAGCCTTATTATGATTGGCACTGGTATCTCTCCAATTGACCGATAAGCATCTACAATACCTTGAGCAACCCTATCACACCGAACAATTCCCCCAAATATATTCACAAGGATAGCCTTTACATTTGAATCCTCTAAAATGATCCGGAATGCCTTTTCAACTCGCTCAGCATCTGCAGTACCTCCTACATCCAAGAAATTCGCCGGGTTACCACCAGCCATTTTAATTATATCCATTGTAGCCATTGCTAAACCGGCACCGTTAACCATACAGCCAACGTTACCATCAAGTTTAACAAAATTTAAACCTGCTGTATCAGCCCGAACTTCAGTGTCGTCTTCCTCTCTTAAATCTCTTAATTCCTTTAAGTCTTTATGACGAAATAATGCATTATCATCTAACGACACCTTTGCATCTACAGCCATTATTTTATCATCACTTGTTTTTAAAACAGGATTAATCTCAAATAAGGATGCATCTATACCCTCATATGCTTTCATCAAGCTCTTTACAAATAAAACCATTTCTTTAAATGCCAATCCGCTAAGGCCGAGATTAAAAGCAACTCGCCTTGCTTGATAATCTTGCAATCCAACCGAAGGGTCGATGCTCTCAGTAAATATTTTATCAGGAGTATGTTCCGCTACATATTCAATATCCATACCCCCTTCAGGACTGTACATTAGCATATTAAGCCCCTTATTTCTATCAAGTAATATACTCATATAGTATTCCTCTGTTTCAGATTCCCCAGGGTAATAAACATCCTCTGCAATAAGAACCTGATGAACTTTTTTTCCTTCCTTGCTGGTCTGAGGTGTAATAAGTTGCATACCTATAATATTTGATGCTAAATCAGAAACTTCTTCTAAAGATTTAGCTAGCTTAACACCTCCACCTTTACCTCTGCCTCCAGCATGAACTTGTGCTTTTATCACATACCATTGAGAGCCTGTTTCGTCACTTATTCTTTTTGCGGCAGACACTGCTTCTTCTGGGCTTGTGGCAATAATCCCTCTTTGAATACGAACTCCGTATGATGCCAATATTTCTTTTCCTTGGTACTCGTGAAGATTCATAATTTTTAATAAGATTGGGTTATTGTGCAAATGTACTTATGAACTCACGTAATTCATCTCTACTTTTGAAGTCTATGTCAAGTTTATTAAAAGCAAAAGGTATCACTAAATCATTCGGAGACATTCTGGTACTAAAAAATCTCAATTTTGAATTAATTAAAGGTGAATTTGTTGCAATCACAGGTGCTTCTGGTTCTGGAAAGTCAACACTGTTACATATTCTTGGAGGCTTGGATAAGCCTGATTCTGGAATAATTGAGTTTAACAATAAAGCATATCCAAAAAAAACAAGAGAAGTAGAATTGTTTCGCAATAAACACTTAGGCTTTGTCTTTCAATTTCATCACCTCCTTCCAGAATTTTCCGCATTAGAAAATATTTGTATGCCCGGTTACATCGGAAAGAAGGACAATATTGAGAATTATGCAAAACAACTTGCTGAGGAATTCGGAATATCTCATCGATTAAGCCACCTTCCAAGTGAACTCAGCGGTGGTGAACAACAAAGAGTTGCCATGGCGAGAGCTCTTGTTCAAAAACCAAAACTTCTTCTAGCAGATGAGCCATCTGGTAACTTGGATAGTAAAAGATCTAAAGAATTATTTAATCTATTAGACCAGGTAAGAAAATCCAAAAATATTGGAATTGTGGTCGTTACCCATAATGAAAGTTGGGCTTCAAAGGCAGATCGAACTCTAAATCTAAAAGATGGGAAGTGGGAAGCCTAATTCCTATGAAAGACCTAAAAGATTGGCTTGAAGATTGGGCTGAAAAATATGAAAATCCTGATTTCATCGTAAATGATCCGATCTCAATACCACACGCTTACTCTAGATCTGTTGATAGGGAATTCGTAGGTTTTATAACCGCTTCTATTTCTTGGGGAAGAAGATTGAGTATAATTAATAGTGCAACGCGAATGTTTTCATATTTCGGTGACCGTCCTGTTGATGATTTAGTCGACTTATCTGAAAATGATATAAATGACATTAACTGGTCTCATCGAACGTTTATCCCCCTTGATGGTCGCCATTTTTTGAAATCACTCAGAAATTACTATCGAGAAAATAATAGCCTAGAAACGCTATTTTTATGCAAGTCCAATGAGAATTTTTACAATCAAGCTATTGATAGATTTAGATTAATAATTTCTCAAGACTGGTCAGACTCAAGAACCATGAAACATTTAGCATCACCTTCTTCCGGCTCTGCAGCTAAACGGATGCATTTGTTTTTAAGATGGATGGTTAGGTCTAATAGCAAAGGGGTTGATTTTGGAGATTGGACCAACATGGACCCAACCAAACTGTCCTGCCCACTAGATGTTCATAGTGGGAAAATTGCTCGTGACCTCGGGCTTTTAAAACGTTCGTATAATGACTCCAAAGGATTACTAGAATTAGACAAAGCATTGAGAAAATTAAACTCCAATGACCCAGTTAAATATGATTACGCACTATTTGGTCTTGGAGAATCAGGTATCTTAAAAAAAGCCCGTTAAAATTTAATCACCTTAATTACAGTGCGTCGATTTAACGATCTTCCGAATTCAGTTATGTTTGAGGCTACTGGAAAACTATCACCAAGACCCTGATGAGATAATCTATCAGTTGAGATCTCATTATTTACAAGCTCTTGGTAAACCGCTTTAGCCCTCTTTTTACTGAGTTCTAAATTATATTCAACTGAACCTACATTATCGGTATATCCCTGCAGTTCAATACTCAGCTTAGGATTTGTTTTCATCCATTCAACAATCTTCGCTATTTCAAATTTTGATTCATTCAGAAGAGTTGCGCGATCAAATTCAAATAGAATATTATTTAAGACAAAGGAATCTCCATTTTTAATGGGAGTCATGAATATTGTGTCGCTTAAGATATCCAAGTCTAACGAATCTGTGAATATTCTTTTACTTACCATATTGTAGTCTTCGGCTACGACATTAAATGCCATTTCAGAACCCAAAGAAAACGCGGTTTCAAAACTCCCTCCCTGACCGAGTGATTCTCCACCTAAACCATTCTTACTTATCGACCATGATGAATTAGTTACAGCCTTTCTGCTTATGGAATCAAATGCCCATATTTTTAACCATGAAGACTTTTCTGGCATTATACTTGGAGGTATCTTAAAAAAATATATCTGAGGGTTTTTTCTACCCTTATATTCACTAGGAATACTCAACGTTCCCCCAGCCAGGTAACCCGTAGCGCCGTCAGGAGAAACAACTAAGCCAAAATTATCTCTATGATCGTTAATCGGATAACCTAAATTTTCAGGAACACTCCATGTTCCGTCCTGTGCCCAAGTAGTTTTAAATAAGTCCAAACCACCCATACCTACATGGCTATTTGAAGCGAAGTATAAAGTCTTTCCATCAGCGTGCAAAAAGGGTGAAAACTCGTCGCCAGACCCATTAATTTCTACAGGTAGCATCTTAGCTCGGGACCAGGTCTTTCCGTCCCACCTGGACATCCAAATATTTGAATTACTACCTCTTTTTTTAGCGTCTCTAACAAAAAATAAATACTGCCCATCAGCAGACAAGCATGGTTGCGTTTCCCATTGAGAAGTATTTATCTCCAGTCCGATATTTTTTGCCTTGGACCAAATACCTGCAGAGGATGAAGAAAAATAAATATCACATGAGCCAAATCCATCTTCACGGTCACAGGCAGCAAGAACCATCTTTTTTTGATCACCTTGAACACTTACTGCTCCTTCATTTAATTCAGTATTGATATTACCTGAAACCATAATTGGCTTTGACCATTGGCGTTGATTAATCCTTTTAACTGAATAAATATTCTCGTCAAAAGGCGGTCTTAGTATATTTCTGCCGGTAAAATATAGCGTAGAATCGTCTCCAGATATGCTTGGAAAAAAATACGACTCGGGATATTCATGATTATTTTTAACAAAGTTTAAACCTAATTCAAAATTACTACCCTCAATATTTTCTCCTTCTTTACTCCGATCTATCCTTATCGGTTCTAGATTATTTGGATTTGATATAGCCCAAGACCCGAATTTTGAATCTTCCAATAATTTTATAGCAGCTTGTCTTTTAATCTTAGGTAGCTTATCTATTAATAAATAACTATTAAATGCCTCGACAGCAATAGGATAAGAACCTATGTCCAGAGCCAATTTCCCCAATTTAAAATAACCCTCACGTTCACTACCCCTCTCAGCTCCAATTCGATATTTAGTTAGTGCTTTATCAGTTTCTCCAATTTTTAAATACAAATCACCCAGTGCCATATATGCATCTGAATAATTAGGTGAAATACGAATAGCTGTAAGAAGATGACTTTCAGCTTTAACCAAATTTTTATCTTGACTATATATCTCTGTGATACCCTTTCTATATGATTTCATAGCTCTTTTTGTCTGACCAAGACAAACCTGGCTGGAGATTATAAGAAATATGATAAAAATCCAAGTAAAGCGCATATCGAAGTATCTAAGTTACGCTCTCAAAACTGTAACTTAGCAACTTAAGAGACTCAAAATTAAAATGAACAAAACATCTTTTGAACAAGTAAAACTTGTGTTTACGAACTTCCTAATAAAAAATGGACACAGAAAGACACCGGAGAGATATGCTATTCTCTATGAGATTTACAATAGTCAAAAGCATTTTGATATAGAGTCTTTATATAGTTCTATGAAAAAACAGAACTATAGGGTTAGCAGAGCAACCCTTTACAACACTATTGAGTTATTGCTTTCGTGTGATTTAGTGAGAAAGCATCAATTTGGACAGAATCAAGCTCAATATGAAAAATCATATTTTAACAGACAGCATGACCATGTAATACTTATTGATTCCGATGAGGTACGTGAATTTTGCGACCCACGTATCCAGAAGATAAAAGAAAGTGTCGAAGAAGTATTTGGTGTTGAAGTCACAGGGCATCAATTATACATATACGCAAAAGAAAAAAAGTAAAATGAGTCAAGGAGCAGATATTCTACTCGGCCTTCAATGGGGCGATGAAGGGAAAGGTAAAATTGTAGATGTACTTACAAAAAAGTACGATGTGGTAGCGCGATTTCAAGGAGGCCCAAATGCTGGGCATACTCTTGAGTTTAACAATATAAAACATGTTCTGCACACCATACCCTCAGGGATATTTCATCCCAATGCAGATAACTATATTGGCAACGGTGTAGTAATCGACCCAATAATATTTTGTGGGGAAATAGATAAACTATTAAAGTTAGAACCAGACTGCTTGAAAAGATTACAAATTTCTCGAAAAGCCCACCTCATATTACCTACTCATAAGTTACTTGATGCGGCATCTGAGGCTGCAAAAGGGAAAAATAAAATTGGCTCTACTCTAAAGGGTATAGGGCCAACTTATATGGACAAGACCGGAAGAAATGGTTTAAGGATAGGTGATATTGAGTTGGCTGATTTCTTAGAACGCTATCAATCTCTAAAAAAGAAGCATCTAGACCTCTTGAATGGATATGATTTTCCTTTCGATCTTAAGAACGCGGAAGAACAATGGATGGATGCCATCAATAGAATAAAGGAAATGAACCTTGCAGATACAGATGTATTGATCCAAAACGCTTTTCATTCAGGGAAAAAGATTCTTGCTGAAGGAGCCCAAGGCACACTATTAGACGTAGACTTCGGAACATATCCTTTTGTGACATCCTCAACAACTACAGCTGCTGGAGCCTGTACAGGACTTGGGCTAGCTCCAAATCGTATTAATCAAGTAATTGGGATCTTCAAAGCTTATGTAACAAGGGTTGGATCAGGTCCATTTCCAACGGAACTAAACGATGAATTAGGTCAATTTCTCAGAGATCAAGGGAATGAATACGGCAGTACTACCGGAAGACCAAGAAGAACTGGCTGGCTGGATCTACCTGCTTTAAGATACGCTGTTGAGGTTAACGGAGTAACACAGTTAATGATGATGAAAGCAGATGTTCTCTCGGGCCTTGGGGAATTAAAAGTTTGTACTGAATATAAATATCGCGGAGAAAAAATAGAGCATCTCCCCTATAGTCTTGACCAGGAACTTTTAGAGCCTGTTTATATAGACATGGATGCTTGGAAAGAAGATTTAACGCAGATAGATTCTGAAAAAGATCTGCCTAACGAATTGAAGGCCTATACCAAATTCATTGAAAAATATACAGGAGTTCCTGTTGTGCTAATATCTGTAGGGCCAGATAGGAAGCAAACCCTATGGAGGGGATGAGAGCCATAATTCCATTTTATTTGTTCATTTTGTGTTTTGATTTGGGAGCACAAGAGCTAAAAAATGGAAGAGTAGAAATACTAAGCTCTCGTTCAGTCACGGTATCTAGAAAAGACACAACACCTATAACAATTTTAAGAGGGGATGTCATTTTAAGAAATAACGACGGGATATTTAAGTGTGATTCTGCCCGCTGGTGGAGAAAATATGACCGTTTTACAGCCTTTAACAATATTCGTTTTATAGGTGATAATGGTTTGACAATACGATCTGAAAAGTTAGATTATCATAAAGGTATTGCTGATTTAAAGGGCAATGTCTTTCTTAAGCAAGATGATCAAACTCTTGAAACCCCACGACTCTTATATGATACCAAAAATGAGATAGGCTCATTCAATGATGGTGGCAAAGTCATGTCTAATGATGGCGAGCTAACGGCTATTAAAGGCGAATATGTGGCTAAGACCAAGCTTTTTTTGTTTAGAGAACAAATACGGGCGATTACAAGTGATTATATTATCAGCTGTGATATTATGAAACAGTACCCTGAAAAATCAATTTATATTATATCATCAGATGGAACCGCTCAAAGTGAATCCGGAACACTTTCTTTCGGGTCTGCTCACATTGATAATAAAAACAAAATTTCAAGTTTTTTTAAAGGTGTTATTGGCAAGGACACGCAAATGGGGTTCTCTGCGGATAGCTTATATAAAATGGATAAAACTGAAGTGACTCGTTTGTTTGGTGATAGTATGAATCGTGCAAAATGGATAAATTTCAATAATGACACGATGGAAATTCATTCAGACTTTATCGACCATACTCCGGAGCTAACAATGGCTAAAATAGATGTATTCACCTTTCAAAATGAATTAATTACAAATTCTGAAAATCTATCATGGAATTCTCAGGACTCAATACTTACTCTATGGCAAAATGCAACAACCTGGTCTAATAATTATCAAGTAATTTCTGATAGTTTGAAATATTTTTTTCGTTCTGGAGATTCCAAGGACTCCATATATGGTACTGGTAAAATAAATCTATCAAGTAAGCCTGACAGTGTTATGATTACGGACGAAATGTCTGGAAAAAGTCTCATTGGATTTTTAAGTGATGGTCATATCGAAACACTGATTTTAAGAGGTAATGCTGCGGCTTTAATTCACCCAGAGACCAATAAATCCAGTAATATCACCTGCTCAGAAATCAAACTAAACTTTAAAGAAAATGATTTGAAGTCAATAAGGTTTATCCAAGGGCCACAAGGAGAAATAAAAAGTGCAGACAGTAATGAACAACATCTGCCTAATTATGAGAATCGATGGAAAAGTCATTCCTCAAGAATAGACTTTATGTCGGGTCGGAAGTAATTAGGACCTTTCATGACTTTTCCATCTTTCCTATAAATTGGCTCACCATCTTTACCTAGCTTACTCATGTTGCTACGCTGAATTTCATCGAAAACTTGAACGATCTTGTTTTGCATACCATGAGTTATTATGGTCCCACATAAAATGTATAACATATCTCCCAGCGCATCCGCGATCTCTATCAAATCACCATTTTTAGCAGCTTCTAGATATTCTTCATTTTCTTCTGACATCAATCGGTGTCTCAATTCTACAAATGAATTAGATACGTCTTTTGACGGATTTTGCTCAAAAGGAATCCTGTATACTTCATGAAATTTGGTTACCGCATCAATTTGTTTCTTCATAGCCCTTATTTTTGTCGCAAATTACACCCATTGGAAAATATAACAACAGGTCACTGGATATTTGCTGCCATATTTACGGTAGGATTTATTTCTTATTTATTTTGGAGCTATCAAAAGGACGCAGAAGTTCACGCCATGCACTACGGTAAGAGTATTCGCTTTCTACTTTCTCTAGTTGTACTTTTATTTATTATTTATATTTTTAAACGACTTTAACCACTGATTATGCGCATAACTAAGTATATAATACCAATTGGGCTAATGGTTTTAGCAATATCAACAAGATTTATTCCCCATATACCGAACTTTACAGCAGTAGGTTCCGTTGCCCTGCTAGGTGGGTTTTGGATGCGAGGTAAGGGTTTTTTTATCTTACTTCCTCTTCTTCTATTGTTTTTGTCTGACATCGCTCTAAACACCTTCTTTTATCAAAGCTATTCTGACATATCAACAATATTATATCCTGGGATGGGCTTTGTTTATGCCGGTCACTTAGCCATGATCACTTGGGGCAATTACCTGGTTAAAAACCCGACAAAGCTAGCTTGGCTGGGGCATGCTGCTGGGGCAAATCTAGTTTTCTTTTTACTCAGTAACTTTGGTGTTTGGTATGGCAATCCATTGATACCACAGAATATCTTAGGCCTTTTTACAGTTTATGCAGCTGGAGTACCATTCTATTTTATCATGCTATTGGGCACCGTTGTTTACGGAGCAATTATGGTATTAGCTTTATCTAAAGCAATGAATTCTGCCCTCGTAAAAAATTAATTTCACGAGAGCAGGAATTCAAAAAAAAATCAGTACCTAATATTTATCGCGACTGAAGGGATCAACCCTACTGCGCTACTGTCGATAACAGAGCCATTGTCTGAATACAATAATGCCTTACCAGGTGATTGATAGTCTAAGGCGTCCAAAACCAAAAGATTGCCATTAGCTTCATCAATAGCCAATCCATACGCAGGATGAGATATAAACGGCTGTGTTGGATATTTAAATTCACTTGGTAAAAATTCCATGATATTTCCAGAATAAGAGTCTTGTATAAAATAAAACTTATCTCCTAAAAGATTGGATCTTAGTTTACTCGGATGGTCAGTGATAACCGTATTTGCATGACTCATCAGAATATTTAACGTTCTCGGATCAATATTAAATAATGAAGAATATCTATCTCCCCCTGCGGTTCCACTCCAATCGGAATATCCAGAACAGAGCACCCATAAATTGAAATATGGATCATCGATAATCTCAACAGGGTTAATACCGACCTGTATCTTTCCTTCAAAAGTCATATTGTTCAAATTATAAACAGATACCGTACTATCTAAGGCATACCCACCCGAATTAGCAGCAAATAATTTACCATCTGCAAGAAACATACCTTCAGGACCATTGCAATTTTTTAAAGAATCAACGATTGAACTTGTGGATACGTTTACCTTATAAATGGCATTTGATCCCCAATCACTAACGTATATATACCCATCGTTGAGATTAATGGCTTGACGAGGGGATTTGAAACCCGTAATAGTGCCTATTGACGCTAAAGTATTTCTATCTAATATCTCAACAGTTGCTGCTCCATTCATCACCACATAGATATGTGATTCATCTTTTGAGATATGGTTGGCTAGATTACCCAAACTTCTCCCATTGATCTCTTGGAAAACGTCATTATCTACTGAATCAATGCCGGAATTATCGCAAAAAGCAAAAGATAGAGTGCCGACACCTCCTTGAAATGCCCCTTCATTCATAACCAGAAAACCATTATCAAGGTAAGGATTGACAGGTCCTACAGGATCTACATCCGGATTACATGATATTAAAAAAGCAAACGATAAGAGTAAAGAAAATGTAATTTTTATTTGTTTCATGATTGGATTTTATTGGTGTTTGATTAGAAATTAATTTGGAAAGAAAGATTAATATGTCTTCCCGGCATAGGGTAGTTTCTTTGAAAGAAAATTTGCTGATTCATTATATTTTCAAGTCTGAATTGCATTTCAATTGAAGACTTATTCTGAAATTCAAATATTTTATTTTCATAAAACAAGCTTAGGTTGCTGGAATTTGGTAAATCGCTTGATCGGTTAGTAGTCCAAAGTGTTGGCACCCCCATTTGGTACAAGCCCATAAAACCCAACTTCCCAAATTGGATTTGCTTTGAATATATCATTCGAAGGCGCAGGGGGGTTGAGTATGGAATAGGAAGATTGTCGGCATTTTGACTTTGTAAAGCTTGAATCTCAAATTGTACGAGTTCAGAGGGCCATTTGACTTGCCATGAACTATTTATACCATATCGAGTAATTAAAAATTCATTTATCGGTTGCCAGAAAATACCGTTTGGCCTCCATATAATTCCATTATTTAATCGCCCTGCGAATGCTTCGAACTTGAAGATATTGTGTTTATTCTGGAGACTGAACGAAGTTTTTAAATCCCATCCTGACTCGGGAATTAGATTAGGGTTTCCTCCTGGTGACCAAAAAAGATCATTCATCGTTGGTAATCTGAAAATTCTTTTCAAATGAATATCCAGTTCTCTTTTCCTTCGCTCCATAAAAAACTGTAATCCTGGACTACTTCCCCCAATTCCATTGATTAAATTCTGGTACGATGTTTTATTATACAGAATGATGTAACGTCCTTCAGATATAAGATGTGTAAGCGATGTCAAATTGCTAATCGCTGTAATGCCTGTGTCTGGTTTATTTTGTCCAGAAATTGCAAAATATTGGACCTGACTTTGGTTGGAAAGCGAGAGATTACCCCATTTCCAAATATTTATGAACTCAAGCGAAGATCCATTTGAAAAATTTGTATCCAAAATATCGCTTATCGGATTAGAATATGATTGATTGCTATAAAAAACACTTTGCCGAGTCTCTAAAGAATAATTTCCTCTTGAATAGCCAATTGAATTATTTAATTGTATTCTGCTGTCCGTTTGGTTGGCCCCCGTCCTGTAAGCAGCTGTGCTCGGCTCAGGAAGTCCCCTACCCATATTAACTCCATAAACTGACTGACTACTCCAAATTTTGGATTCGGGATTTATGGATCTACTGGACACGCTAAATTCAGATCTCGATCCTTGAGCACCAATTCTCTTCAATCTTTCTCCTAAATAATTAGAATATGCATAATCATGTGTCCAAGCATCGTGCCCGAGTGATACTGAGATAGTTTGATTCGGTTTAGGATTGAAAAATGACCAACTTCCACCGATACCTACACTTCCAATACTCGAAGTTGATAATTGAATCGAATTACTATTACTAGGACGGCTTGAATATATAGATCCTCCAAGACCTGATCCGATCACAGGGGTTAAATCCCCAGCCGTATGCGAAAATATCTGACCATATTTGGGAATCAAACTCACATCTACTACTCCCAAATCCGGGGATTGAAAAAGATGCCCATTAACTATGAATTGAGAATAATTTGAAGGTAACCCCTCGCGGTTTATTGTAATTGATGAACCTGGACTTATTGCCCTAGTATCTATTCCTCTCATCCACGTTCCTAAAGGGTCAGAAGGCAACTCATCCCATGTAGAAAGAAGGGATTTAGAAATTTTTGATTCCACAAATAGGAAAGAAGATATCGGAACAGTATTAAGAACGACGGATGTGTCCAAACTGTAACAATAGCATTTAAAACAAGAAACCGTTAACCCAATGAGGGTCAGTAATTGCTTATGCATCATTCTCTTCAACGCTCTTCCCGGCATTGACGGGCTTATGGTTGCGGGCAGGTCTTCTGACTAACTCCCCTTCTCTGCGCCTTCCCGATCCTTGTCAGTGGCAATTACATTGAAGCATTGAAGCATACAGCTGCGGGTACAGTTTCAGATTTACACTGAATTCCCTATTGTTTCTAAAAAATAGAAACCCGTCAACAAGACAAAAGTAATTGAAACTAATTAAAGATTTAAAGAAAAAGATCTCTTGCTGAATTATGCGCTACCTCTAACGCGATAGCATTGATATCATTATCAGCATTAACTGTATTTGCAAATGACAATAAAGACTCTGTTGGTAGATTTCCAGAAAGAGAGTCCTCTGCAAATGGGCACCCTCCATATCCCAGGAGTGCTGAATCAAATCTCCTTATCCCACAATCCCAAGCGGCTTGCAATAAGCCGGTACCGAGAGCTGTCCTTTCTGGTACGTGAAGATGAAGACCTAAATTCAGATCGGTAAAATTATTTTTAATAAGCATTACCAATGATTTTATCGAAGCAGGGTTTGCCTTTGCTACAGTATCACTAAGAGATATGGCTTCAAAATTTGATATGTTACGTATTTTACCAACGAAATCAAGGATTTCTTGATTAGAAACAGTCTCTGCATATGGATTTCCAAAAGCCATTGAGATATAAACTACAAGTTTCTTATTCTTTCTATCTATTAGCTCTGCATGCCTTTTTAATTCTTCTAACGCCTGTTTTCTCGAACGGTTTGTGTTTCGCTTCTGGAATATTTCACTTGCTGAAAATGGATAGCCAATTATATCCACTGCTCTATGGTCAATCGCAGAATAAACTCCTCTGCTGTTGGCCGCAATTGTTAAAAATTCATTATTTCCTTTTGAGTCAATTAATACCTCAAGAACAGCAGGCGTGTCTTTCATTTGAGGAACTGATTGACTTGATACGAAACTACCGATATCAATAGCAGAGAAGCCAACAGGCATTAAAGTCTTGAGATAAGAAACTTTTTCATTTATTGAAAAGATTCTAGAATGTCCTTGCATGGCATCCCGTGGGCACTCAATAAATTCTATTTTTTCCATGCCCCTTGAATATCATGTATCATTGAGGGTCCGTTATAAACAAATCCAGTATAAACTTGGACGAGGTCAGCACCAGCATTTCTTTTATCTAAAACATCTTGTTCAGTAAAAACTCCCCCTACTCCAATAACGGCTGTTGAATCTTCAACGGCTTCTTTAATCCACGATACTACATCTGTACTATGTCTTGATAAGGGCCTACCGGAAAGACCACCATTGCCAATCTTTTCAATAGCTCTGTCGTTGATACTTATACCAATTCGGCCAGTTGTAGTATTTGTACCTATTATTCCATTAAACCCGCAATCAACAGCAAGTTTTGATATGGATTGAATTTCATTTTTGGATAGATCAGGAGATATTTTGACAGCTAAAGGTTTTGGATCATCGGATACCTTATTTTCTTCATATATCTTCTGTAAAAGACGTTTTAATGCTTTTTCATGTTGAAGATCTCTGAGGCCAGGAGTATTAGGTGAGGATATGTTTATCGTAAAATAATCAACAACAGCTCTTAAATGATTCATTGATAGCAGATAATCCTCAACAGCATTTTCGTTCGCAGTCAATTTATTTCTGCCAATATTACCTCCAACTACTCCCCATGACTTATCTCTATTTACCAATCTTTTTGATGCAGCTATGCTTCCTTCGTTATTAAACCCCATCCGATTAATCAGAGCTTGATCCTTTCTAAGTCTATAAAGTCTTGGTTTATCATTGCCCGGTTGGGGTCTGGGTGTTAAAGTCCCTACCTCGATATGTGAAAACCCCATTTGGAATAAGCCCCTGATAGCCTTAGCATCCTTATCAAGACCAGCAGCGAGGCCGACAGGGTGTTTAAAATCTAATCCCATAACTTTTATTGGATTAGATGCGACAGAGCCACTCATTGATTCGATAATTAACCTTCCAATGAATGACTTTTGCAGCAGTTCCAGTTGGCTCATAGTAATGTTATGAGCAGTTTCTGCTGAAAAATTAAATAATATCGGTCTTATGAGTTTCGAGTAAAGCATGCTTCGACAAAAGTAGGGTTAGATTTGCATTATGAATCCTGTAGTTAAAAATCGTCAAGCACGTTTTTCTTACGCAATTGAAGAAACCTTCACTGCGGGTATACAACTATATGGAACAGAGGTTAAAAGCATACGTGAAGGGAAAGCTAATTTATCAGATAGCTATTGCTACCTCACTGAAAAAGGAGAATTATGGGTCAAAAATCTTCATATATCTGAATTTCGATTAGGTACTTACTCAAATCACTTACCACTGCGCGAAAGAAAATTGCTTTTAAAAAAAAACGAATTAAAAAAAATAATTAAAACCACTAAAAATGTGGGATTTAGTATTATTCCATTAAAGCTTTACTTTAGTAAAAAAGGGTGGGCAAAATTAGAAATCGGTCTTGGAAAAGGAAAAAAACTATACGACAAGCGAGCCAGTATTAAAGAGCGAGATATTGACAGAGATACAAATAGAGAAATCTAAGTTTTAAAAACCATCTCCAGAATCAATATCCTTAAGCATTGGAACAAATCGAAAGCTGCCTAAATCTTCTTCTTCGTAGCCTTCAGAAATGGTTGATTTCTTTATTCGCTTCATCACTTGGTCGTTATCAGGCTCACCCATGGGTATAATGAGCGAGCCATCGGGGGAAAGTTGTTCCAAAAGGTCAGTTGGAACATCTGGTGCCGCTGCGGTCACGATGATTCCATCAAAGGGAGCGTATGACGGAATACCTTTATACCCATCACCAAATTTTTGTGTGATATTATATCCTAATTTCATTAGAATATTTTTGGAGAAATCAAATAAGTCCTTTTGACGCTCAATGGAGAATACTTTCAGTCCCATCTCAACAAGGACGGCAGCTTGATATCCAGAACCAGTTCCAATTTCTAAAACTTTAGCTCCCCTACTTAACCCTAAAGATTGGGATTGAAATGCAACGGTGTAGGGCTGACTAATAGTTTGTTTAGCCCTTATGGGAAAAGCAACATCGCGGTAGGCAAATTCTTCAAATGAGCTGTCTAAAAACTCATGCCTGGGCACGTTAGCAATGGCATGAAGAACATTGGCGTCAAATATGCCCTTTTCCTTGAGAACTTCGATTAAATGCTGTCTTTGACCTTGATGCTTGGTAGTGTCCAAAAGAGTTTTTTTTATGCGGCAATTTACAATGGGATGACTACTCTACATTTGTTATATGAAACAGATTTTCATTTTTTTTATTTTATACCTGTGTTTGGGCCTATTAGCAAGCTGTGATAACAATTCCATTGAACAGCCGGCATATTTAAACATTCAAGAGCTATTCATGTCTCCAAGCCCAAATTTACCATATGGTAATTCTAGTTCGAAAATATCTTCTGTTTGGGTCAAAGTAAATAATAATAATCTTGGAGCTTTTGAATTGCCAGTGGAAATTCCAGTTTTAATAGACAATGATGGATCTTATGATTTAAAGATGGAACCAGGAATTGATATTAATGGTGTATCCACGTTCCGAGGCATATATCCATTTTATAAACCTATCGAACTGTCAATAGGCCTTGAAAAAGGGAAAACTATTGATCTGCCTATTGGATCGAACAAGATTGTTTCTTATAATTTTAATGCTCCTCAGGGAGATTTACAGATAAAAAACCTCGAAACATTTGAATCTGGGGTGAGCACCCTCAGTGCTACTAATCAAAGTGACACTAACTGGATACTCACTTCTGATTCCAATATTAAATTCCCCCCCCCTCAAGGAGAGGAAAATATATATAGCGGAATGGCTATTTTAGATACTGGAATTTGCAAATTTGAAGTCAGCAGTATCGATAATTTCGTACTCCCAAAAGGTGGTGAAAATGTATATTTAGAATTTGATTACCACACAACAAACCCATTGACTATTGGTGTGATTGCAATAAATCCAGGGCAAATAGTTCAAATGCCAACAGCTACATTCTTACCCACCTCAAAATGGAACCATGGTTATGTAAATTTCATTACTGAAGTGTCAGGCTCCCCTCAGGCAAGTTCTTTTAAAATTTTCATAGGTTCTGCAAAACTCAATAATGGCATACTAGACACGGTTTTAATTGATAATGTCAGACTTCTTTACTACGAATGAAAATACAGAGTTTTAATTTAAATACTCATCAAAAATTATGGCGATTTGCATATGTTATATGTGACTTCGTTACAGCTTGGATTGCATATACTGCTCTATATTCTTACAGAAAGGCAGTTATAGAGCCAGCAAGGTTTGGACTAGAAGCGATGCATTGGGATAATTTTTATAGCCTCGGTGCTTCTATAACATCAATACTTTGGGTTTTTTCTATTGCATTAATAGGCCTTTATATTAATCCAATAAGAAAATCTCGTTTGACTGAAATAAGACTTATTGTTCAGATATTTTTTGTGTTTTCCAGCTTCTATTTTTTAATATTTCTTTTAAATGACTATGTCACTGATTATACGGATTATTTTAAAACAGCAGGTATTTTTTCAGGAATCATTTTTTTAGGATCTATTTTTAATAGGATGGTTATGGGCTATATTATTCAAAGGAATATCCTATCTAAAAGATACTCTTTCCCTACACTTCTGATAGGCTCAAGATCAGAACTTCAGAAAAATTTAGAATCATTGTCTTTGCATTCTAACTGGTCGGGTGAAATATTTTCTGGATGGATAAATACCGAAGAGAAAGAAAATGATGACAAAGGTTTTTTAGGTGACATACCCATGGTAGGAGAACTCAAAAATCTTAGTAGCTGCATAAATAATTTAAATATTAGAGATTGCATCGTAGCCCTTGCACCCGAGAGCCACCATCAGCTTACCAAGTTGATTCTAGACCTAGAGACCTCTAGAGTTAGGACATTCATGATTCCCGATACCTATGGAATACTTTCAGGGCAAGTAAAAATAGATGACCATGGTGTTCCATTAATGGAATGGCATATTGATCCGATGAATCCGTGGCAACGTAATTCTAAGAGATTAATAGATATTTTAATTAGCATATTGGCTTTAGTTATTATTTCCCCGATACTGATAATTCTATCAATAATGGTAAGACTTACAAAGGGACCAGTTTTCTTTTCTCAACCTAGACTTGGAAAAAATCAAAGGGCGTTTAATATATACAAGTTCCGAACGATGCGAATCAATGCAGAGAAGGATGGCCCTCAATTGAGTAGTGAAAAAGACACTCGAATAACAACAATAGGCAAGTTTCTAAGGAAATATAGATTAGATGAGTTGCCACAATTTTGGAATGTCTTTAAAGGGGACATGAGCATTGTTGGTCCGAGGCCCGAAAGGTCTTTTTATGCTGAGAAAATAATAGCGCAAGCACCTCAATATAGGCATATTTATAAGGTTAGGCCAGGCATTACAAGCTGGGGAATGGTTAGGTTTGGATATGCAAGTAATGTCAAAGAAATGATATCCAGGATGAAATATGACCTCATTTACATTGAAAATATGTCGTTTTTCAATGATATAAAAGTTTTAATATACACAGTTTGGACAATAATTCAGGGCCGTGGAAAGTGATCTCTGCGTATCTTGCGCATCATGAAAAAAATAACCGTTATCGGAGCCGGAACAATGGGTAATGGAATTGCCCATGTTTTTGCCATAAATGGATTCGACGTAATGCTTTTTGATATCGATGAGAAAGCGTTAGCCAAATCAATAATTAATATTGAAAAAAATATTAATAGGCAGATAAGTAAAGAATTATTAACCGCAGATGCAGGGCGATCCTCGCTTGAGAGAATTCAATTAGTCACCAATCTTGAGCAAGCTGTAATATCAGCAGATATTGTAATCGAAGCTGCTACTGAAAATGAAAGCTTGAAGCTCAAGATCTTTTCAAGTTTAAGCACTTTGGTTTCCAAAGAAACTATTTTAGCTACTAACACCTCCTCTATTTCAATAGGAAAAATTGCTTCAGTCACCAAACATCCAGAGAATGTAATTGGAATGCACTTTATGAACCCTGTGCCGGTAATGAAACTTGTAGAAATAATTAGTGGCTATAAAACTTCTGAAAAGACAATAGCTGTAATAACACAGTTATCAAAAAAATTAGGCAAAACACCAGTAGCTTGCAATGACTATCCAGGTTTTGTAGCGAATCGAATTTTAATGCCAATGATCAATGAAGCTATTGAATCCCTTCAAAATGGGGTTGCTGGAGTATCTGAAATTGACTCAATAATGAAACTTGGAATGGGTCATCCAATGGGACCGCTTCAATTAGCAGATTTTATTGGTCTTGATGTTTGCTTGAGTATATTAAACGTTATGCATCAAGGATATGGTAAACAAAAATATTCTCCGAATCCTGTGCTTATTAACCTCGTTACTTCAGGTGACCTAGGAGTAAAGTCAGGAAAAGGATTCTATGACTACTCTAACGGAATTAAAAATCCACCTGTAGCATACAAAGCTTAACTAATAAATTTATTTTTAAATATGAAACAACTTTCTGCAACGATAGTATCACTCTTTATTCCTATTTCAATTTTTGGACAAGTTGACTTAATAAACAAAGTGGCGAATAATGGAGAATCAAATGTTCAACAATTTGAATTCACGACGATTTACGATATCGAAGCAACGTCTGTTAAAAATCAAGGGCGATCCGGAACATGTTGGAGTTATTCAGCTACAGCTTTTTTAGAATCTGAGCTTATAAGATTAGGTAAACCTAAAATAGATCTCTCTGAAATGTATACTGTAAGAAAAGTATACCAAGACAAAGCTGACAAGTATATTCGTCTTCACGGGAACTTGAATTTTGCTCAAGGAGGAGCTGAGCCAGATATATTTTATGTAATCAAGAAATATGGTGCTGTCCCTGAAGATGTATACCCTGGTCTAAATTACGGTACTAAAGGAAATGACCATGGTGAACTGGAAGCTTCTCTAAAAGGAATACTGGATGCTGTAAAAGATAAGAATAGCGGAAAGATATCAACTGCTTGGAAGACCGGATTTGATGGTGTCTTAGATGCTTACTTAGGTGATGAGCCAAAAGAATTTTCTTTTAATGGGAAGATTTACACTCCACGTCTTTTTGCCGATGATTATCTTGGAATAGATTCTGATGATTATGTACAAATTACCTCTTTTACTCACCATCCTTTCTATACTTGGTTCCCAATTGAAGTACCCGATAACTGGTCATGGGCAATGTCTTACAATGTTCCACTAGATCAAATGATGACCTCTATTGACCATGCCCTAGAAAACGGATTTACGATAGCATGGGCGACTGACGTTTCAGAGCGTGGATTTTCCCTTAAAAATGGCGTTGCTATTTCTCCTACAAAGCCATGGGCCGATATGTCAGACACTGAAAGATCCAAGGCTTTTTCGTCTCCTCACGAAGAAATGAATGTAACACAAGAAATTCGCCAGTTAGGTTTTGATAATTATCAAACTCAGGATGATCATGGCATGCAAATAGTGGGAAAGGTCAAGGATCAAAAAGGTGGTATTTATTACATTGTAAAAAACTCTTGGGGAGACATTAAAAACCCTTATCGTAATGGATATATTTACGCCTCAGAAGCCTTTGTGAAATCTAAAACGATATCAATTATGTTACATAAAGATGGGCTTCCCAAAAGAATTAAAAAAGCAACTAGCCAAGCTAAATGGTAGACTATTTTACATTCTTTCAGGTGCATTTATTCCTAAAATATTAAGCCCTGAGTTTAACACGTTAGCGACTTCCTTGCACAAGTCTAAGCGAAATGCTGCAATTAAGGCTGTTTCGGCATTTAAAACCGAATGCTGCTGATAAAAGCTATTGAAACCTTTTGCCAATTCATATAAATATGCAGCTATAATACTTGGATTTAAGCCAGCAGCAGCAGCTTGAATATTTTGGGGGAATTTGGCAATCAATATTACGAGACCCCTCTCTTTTTCAGTTAGTTCAAATTGGTCCCAATTATAATTTACTTGGCTCCCCTTTTTATTAATTAAAGAAGATATTCGAGCATGAGTATATTGTAAAAAAGGTCCAGTATTTCCATTAAAATCAATGGATTCTTCAGGATTAAATATCATTCTCTTTTTGGGATCAACTTTTAAGATAAAGTACTTTAAAGCACCATGTCCGAGAACTTTATTGAGTATTTCACTTTCTGAATTGTTGAATGATTGCGACTTACCTAGTTCAATTGACATTTTCCTCGCAGCTGACTCCATTTCATCCATTAAGTCATCAGCATCAACAACCTTACCTTCTCTGGACTTCATCTTTCCCGATGGTAGGTCAACCATACCGTAAGATAAATGGCTCAATTTCCTTGCCCATGGGTAACCTAATTTTTCGAGAATCAAAAACAATACTCTAAAATGATAGTCTTGTTCATTGCCCACTACATATGTTAATGAGTCAATTTCAAAATCTTTAAATCGTTGAATTGCAGTTCCAATATCCTGGGTCATGTAAACAGATGACCCATCTTTTCTTAGAACAATTTTTTCATCTAGTCCCTCAACGCTTAAATCAATCCAAACTGAATTATCAGGTTTTCTATAAAAGACACCATTTTGAAGACCTTCAATAATGTCTTTTTTACCTAAAATATAAGTTTCGGATTCATAATAGTTTTTATCGAATACAATACCCAAACGATCATATGTCTTTTTAAAACCCGAATAGACCCAAGTATTCATTTTAGTCCAAAGCTCAATTACTTCTTTATCTCCTGACTCCCAATCTAAAAGCATCTTCTGAACTTCTATAATACAAGGGACAGTTTTTTTCGCTTCTTCTTGCTCTTTACCATTTAGTACACTTTCATTTATTTGTCTTTTGTATTCCTTGTCAAATAAAACATAGTATTTTCCCACTAAATGATCACCTTTTAGACCAGAACTATTGGGAGTCTCTCCGTCTCCAAATTTTTTCCAAGCCCACATGCTTTTGCAAATATGAACCCCTCTATCGTTTATTATTTGGACTTGAATGACATTCCTTCCCGACGCTTTGACAATTCTTGAAATTGAGTCACCTAAGAGATTATTTCTAATATGACCTAAATGCAGGGGTTTATTAGTATTAGGTGATGAGTATTCGATCATCGCGGAAGGCAACAAAGGATCCAAATCTTTCAAACCAAAATTATTCGTTCTTTTAATCTCATCAAAAAGTGTTGTAATTACCTGGTCTGTTAATGTCAAATTGAGAAAACCTTTGACAACATTATAATTTTTAACCTCCAAGGACCTTTTTAATAAATTAGAACCTATTAAATCACCTGTAGCTTCAGGTGAAAGCTTACTCACTTTTAAAAACGGGAATATAACCAAGGTGAGATCTCCTTTAAATTCCTTTCTGGTCTCTTGAAGATCAATGAATAAATTATGATCCCCAAAAAGATCTTTCAAAAGATCAGTTATAACTGACTTTAATGATAATGTAGTATTAATCATTTACTTAATCTTTTATTCAAACAATTAATTGTTTCATGAAATAAATGACTTGCTACTTCACCCATAGGTTCTCCAATACTGTCAAGCGACGGGTTGATTTCTGTAAATTCAATACATTTTACTTTTGAGTGACTTGCAAGCGTCTGTAAAAGCTCTAATGCTTCTTTTTTAGAAAGGCCATCATTAACAGGAGTACCAGTTCCATTAGAAACTGAAGGATCCATACTGTCAACATCAAATGAAACGTAAATTACATCACATTTATCAAGTTGTAATTCAATATCTCTTATAACTTTATCAACTCCACGATTTCTAAGTTCTTTTACCGTATGGACACCCATACCATATTTTTGAATCAAAAAACTTTCCGCATCTTCGACACTTCTGAGTCCAACGTATGCAACATCACTTGGATTAACTCTTCTTTCGTCCCCTAATAACTTACCCCATAAATCAATAGTTTTATCACTAGGTTGATTAATCGCATTTTCGATATTATTTTCCTTAATTGCTGTGGCAACTGGCATACCATGAACATTTCCAGAAGGAGTTGTAAAAGGAGAATGAAGGTCAGCGTGAGCGTCAATCCAAACTAAACCAATTCTGGAATTCATCCAAGATCTTTTAAGGCCGCTTACAGTCCCTCCAGCATTAGAGTGATCACCACTTATTACAAACGGAAATTTATCATCTAAAACACAACTCTCAATAGCACTAGATATCCTGTTGTACATTGTGACAATCTCACGTAAGTTTTTAGCGTGGCGAAAGTCGGGGTTTAAACTTGCTGAGAATTGTTCATTCTCTACTATCACTATGCCATTAGAATTATGAAGACCTGTAGCATTCTCCGAATGCTTTGAAGATGCGGAAACGATGGCTGAAAAACCTCCTGATGAACCTTCAGTACCGGCTCCTAATTCTGACATTACGGAAATCAATTGTATCATGGTTTTACAAAGGTAGGAATTGGGCTACCTTTGATGCCTAGGTCAGAAATTCAAATGGCAAAAAAAACTAAGTCTAAAAATAAATGGCAGCCTGCTAAGTCATTGAAGTCTGTTATGACTGATGTAAGAGATAATAAATCATTGCATGCTGTCTTTGGACTTGCAATAATTTTTGCTGGTTTATTCGTTTTAATATCTGGAATATCAACACTTTTTTCTTGGAAAAATGATTTTAGTTATGTCAGCTTCAATTTTAGTGAAATTTTACTTGACCCTACAATTGAAATTGATAACGTATTTGGTAAACTGGGTGGGGCTATCGGTTTTTTTATAACTCTAAGGACACTTGGATGGACTTTTATTTTTCCGGCTTTATGTTTCATTTACCTGGGTTTAAAGATTTTATTTGGACTGAGGTCTAGGTTATCTCGAATAACAAGACTTGGGCTTTTCTATACATTTTTGTTGAGTTGCCTAACGGGTATGCTTGCTAATATTTTCTCAGATGTATCTGTTTCTCCCAATGATGTATGGGTCGGTGATATTGGCAAGTTTATTCATCTTTGGGGTTCAAATATTTTCGGGGAACTTGGTCTTTGGTTAGTATGGTCGAGTATTACGTCTATGCATTTAATTTGGTTTTTCAGACTATCTCCACAAAATTGGAAAAAGACTTTTGAGTCAAGAGATTCTGATTCGCTGTTAACAATGAGTGATGGGAATAATTCCGACAATGATTTTGGATTGGATAAAGAAAAAGTTAATGTAAATGATGAATTAGAGCAAATAATTGGGCCTATCGAATCATTGAAAAATGAGAATATAATTGAGGAAATAATCAATGAACCAACAGAGGATATTATCTCAGAGGAAATAATCAATGAACCAATAGAGGATACTATCTCAGAGGAGATGGGTTTGGAAGTTGCAGCCCCAATTGATACTCACAGTGAAGCTCTTCAAGAAGTTTCAGAAGAAGAGTTGACTAAAGGTGCTTTAGGGACTCTTTATGACCCGAAATTGGAATTGTCAAAATACGTTCATCCCAACTATGGACTTCTTGCTGATTTTGATGTTCCAGATCAATTAGTGGATTCTGAAGAATTAGAGGCCAATAAAGAACGGATACTTGAAACACTAAGAAATTACAAAATTGAAATTGCCAAAATAAAGGCAGCAGTTGGCCCAACCGTTACTTTATATGAGATTATTCCGGAGGCGGGAGTGAGAATTTCAAAAATTAAGAATTTAGAAGATGACATAGCACTAAGTCTTAGTGCTTTAGGAATTCGAATTATTGCGCCAATACCTGGAAGAGGTACAATTGGAATTGAGGTTCCTAATCGTAGCCCTAAAATGGTATCAATGAAGAGCGTTTTAACTTCTGAAAAGTTCAAAAAGACAACTATGGACTTACCAGTAGCATTGGGTATGACTATTTCAAACGAAGTATTTGTTGCCGATTTGGCTAAAATGCCTCATTTACTCATGGCTGGAGCTACGGGTCAAGGTAAGTCAGTTGGGTTAAATGCTATACTGGCCTCTATTCTATACAAAAAGCACCCTTCAGAAGTAAAATTCGTACTTGTCGATCCAAAAAAAGTAGAATTAACATTATACAACAAGATTGAACGTCATTTTCTTGCTAAGTTGCCCGATACAGAGGAAGCTATCATAACTGACACAACAAAGGTTATAAATACCCTAAACTCCTTATGTATCGAAATGGATGATCGGTATGAGCTCCTTAAAAACGCAATGGTTAGAAATATCAAAGAATACAATCAAAAATTCACAACTCGTAAATTAAATCCGGAAGGTGGTCATCGTTATCTCCCTTATATAATTCTAGTTATTGATGAATTCGCTGACTTAATAATGACTGCAGGAAAGGAAGTTGAAACACCCATTGCTCGTCTTGCTCAATTAGCAAGGGCAATAGGTATTCATTTAATAATTGCTACTCAAAGACCGTCGGTTAACGTGATTACAGGTATTATTAAAGCTAATTTTCCTGCACGGATAGCATTTAAAGTCTCTTCAAAAATTGATTCTCGCACAATTTTAGATTCTGGAGGAGCTGATCAATTGATCGGAAAGGGAGATATGCTTTTCTCTGCAGGTAATGATCTTATCCGTTTACAGTGTGCATTTTTAGATACACCTGAAGTGGAAGAAATATGTGATTTCATTGGATCTCAACAAGCATATCCTAGCGCTTATGGCCTTCCCGAATATACTGGTGAAGAATCTAATTCAAATGTCAATAACTATAGCGCTGAAGAAAGAGATGTGTTATTTGAAGATGCCGCTAGAATTGTAGTAATTCATCAACAAGGTTCAGCATCTCTTCTTCAGAGAAAATTGAAACTTGGATATAATAGAGCTGGAAGACTGGTAGATCAACTCGAAGACGCAGGTATAATTGGACCATTTGAAGGTTCGAAAGCAAGGCAAGTTCTTGTTCCTAATGAAAACGAACTGAAATTAAACCTGAATAAAAATACAGATGAAAATGAAGAGATATAAGCAAGGTTTATTTATCGTTTTGGCTTTGTGCTTATCACAAAAAAGTTTGGCCCAAATTAACCCAGCTTTAATACTTATTAAGGAAGCACAAAATAAAACTCTTGAGTATGAAGATCAATCCTTTCTGTTTTCTCTAATTCTTGATGCACCTGGAAGAGACGGAAATAGAATTCAGCGTAAAAACAAAGGATCGGTAATTTTAGTTGGAGATACTGGCCGCCTAACCTTGAATGGGCAAACCATATTTATCGAATCGAATAAATTGATAACTGTTAGTGATGAAGACGAAGAAATCACAGTTCGCATAATTGACACTAATGATAATAGTTATTCACCAGAAAAGATCTTAAATAGATATACAAGTGGAAGTGATTATAGATTTTTAGAAAAGGAACAGCATGAAAAAATGATTATACAATACATTGAATTAGTCCCAGAGAATCAAGATGATATCATAAAGGTTGTTCTTGGAATTGAATTAAGTTCAAAGAAAGTTCATTCTTACCATGAGTATGGGAAGAATAATGTTATTACTAAGGTCCAGCTCTTTGATTATAAAGTTGATCAGGGCATAAATATGGAACAAGTGAAATTTGATTTAAATAATTACCCAGATTACGATTATATCGCGCCAAATGACATGTGATTAAACCCAGGACATGCAGAGAATAGATAAATATATACTTCGCTCATTTCTCGGTATTTTTCTAAAAACATTAGGCATCTCAATTTTTTTTCTTTTGATGCAGATGGTTTGGAAATATGTAGATGATCTTGCTGGGCGTGGAATTGAATGGTTTCACATAGTAAAGCTAATGTTCTTTTGGAGTGCATCTGTTTTACCGATGGCCGTACCGATAGCAGTCCTATTTGCTGGAATTATGGTCTTTGGAGATTTATCTGAAAGCAAAGAATTTGCCGCGGCAAAATCTTCAGGCGCATCTTTTTATAGACTAATTAGGCCTATTCTTATTGCTCTAGCGTTTATCTCTGCGGGCATGTTTATTGTAAGTAATAATCTAATTCCCGTAGCTAATTTCAAGGGTGAAAACTTGTTAATAAACATTGCAAAGCAACGTCCTACATTTAATCTTCAACCCGGTATATTTTATGGAGGAATAGATGGGTACAGCATCAAAATTGGAAGAAAAAATGATAATGAAATTTATGATATTATCATATATAATCATAAAGAAAGAGGAAAAGGTAATCACTCATTAGTTACTGCTCCAAGTGGGGTAATAAAATACAATGAGGGTAATAAATGGATGGAGTTCATCCTATTTAATGGAAACTCTTATCAAGAATACGAATTAGAGAGTAAAAGGTCCAATAATAGGGAACCATTTCTTGAAAGCACTTTTGAAAAAATGATAATTAGGCTAGACATGGGCTCCTACGCAATGGGAGACTTATATAAAGTAAGTCGAAGTGACGAATACAATATGCTTAATGTCAATCAACTAAACATCGCAATTAACGACTTATATAAAAAATACCGAAAACGACAAAATGAAGTAAGTAATACAATGCGCAATAAATTCTTTGGATGGAAAACTAATGATTCCTCTCTTTCTTCTTCATCTGAAGGTTACAGCGTTAAAAACAGGATTGGACAAAAATATTTGTTTAGGGCCACGAATAATTCAATTCATCTTGCACAATCTAACCGTGATTTTATGAATCAAGTTGAAAACGAATTTGAATGGAGAAGGCAAATTATTGCAAGACACTTTATAGAATTTCATAAAAAGTTTGCTGTCGCAGTCGCTTGTATACTTTTATTTTTTATCGGTGCCCCACTTGGAGCTATTATTCAAAAAGGAGGTTTTGGGCTTCCTTTTGTTATTTCTGTTCTTTTGTTTCTTTTTCATTATGTTTTGTCGATAATTTTTGAAAAAATGGGTAGAGAGTGGCTTATTTCTCCATTTTGGGCAATATGGTTGCCAAATATTGTTCTTCTTCCAATTTCTATTTGGATGACAATATGGGCTGCTAACGACGCCAGTATGAATAGCTTCAACAGGTTGCGTATTAAGTTTTTTAATTTGAAGAGATACTTTTCTTCATGAGGATACTTCACTTATGTAATAAAGTCCCTTTTCCTGGACGTGATGGATCCTCCATTGCAATGGAGAGTCTTATTCGTATTGAGCACAATGCCGGCCATAATATCCATGTGATAGCCTTAAATACGAATAAGCATTTTGTCTCGAATCCGAAACCTATTGACTCAAGCGTTATACTTGAATGCTTCAATGTGAATTTATTACCAGGGCCATTTACTTTTATTTATCACTGTTTAAATAATAGATCTTATTTCGCGTCAAGATTTTATAGCACAGAAGTTGCTTCTGCCATAAAAAAAGTATCAAAAAATATGGACTTAATAGTTGTTGATAGTATTTATATGTCTGTTTACAACAAAAGCTGGGGCGATACACCTTTCATAATTAGAACTCATAATGTTGAGCATCAAATATGGGAACGAACACTCTCTTCAACTAAACTGAGTTTTAAAAATATTTTTATCCAATGGCAAACTAGAAAACTCAAAAAATGGGAAACCAACTTAATTCGAGGAAGTCGTGTTTGGCCCATAACCGAAGCAGACTCTGTAAGTATTAAAAAATTAGGTGCAAAATCAACTGAGGTGTTTCCTTGCACTTTTAATCATGAAAAAACTTGGACTTTTAGCGGATCTGCCTCAAATAAACTTTATCATCTTGGAGCACTTGATTGGGAACCTAATATTATAGGAATGAATTGGTTTGTTAAATCTGTAATTCCTAAAATATCCGATAAAATTCAAATCACTGTTTACTCAAATATATGGCCAGATAGTATTGAGCAACATGAAACTATAAATTGGAATAATTCCTCTACAAGAGATATACCATTTCAAGATTATGGTATATTTATAGCTCCACTTCTTTCAGGTAGTGGAATGAGAATTAAGCTTTTAGAAGCTATGTCTCGAGGTAAAGCTATCGTTACCACCACCATTGGAGCAGAAGGTTTACTTTGCAAGAATAAAATGCATTTATATATTGCAGATACAGCAGAGGAATTCGCAACAGCGATTTCAGAATTGTATAATGATTCTAATTATAGATATCAAATGGGTACCCGCGCCAGAGAGCATGCGGTAAATAATTTCTCAGACGAATTGTTTATTAAAAAAATGAAGAATATAGAGGCAAAAATATGATCAATTCACTTTTAAATGTATATCCTTTTTATAGCTTTTTAATCGAGTGTGGAATTCTAGCTTCTGCATTATTATCCATACCCTATTTCCTATATCCCAAACTAGTTAATTTATTATACAACTTAAAGAAAACCAATAGATATGATTCTCACTCAATAGAGTCATGGCCAACGGTGGATATAGTATTTGCAGCTTTTAATGAGGAAGCCGTAATTAAAGATAAATTGAAATCGATTCTTGCATTAGATTATCCAAGAGAGTTATTAAAAGTAAGGATTGGATCGGATTGTTCAACCGATTCAACCGATTCATTGCTCACCGAATTTATGAAATCAGAGGACTCGATTGATTTCCTTCGAATGAAAAAGCGTTCAGGTAAATCAAGTATCATTAATCAAATGGTTAATAGAGGAGACTCAGATATTATTGTTGGTACAGATGCCAATATATTCTTTCGTCCAGATGCACTTAAGGAACTTGTTACTCCCTTAGTATTAAATTCAAAGATCCATTTAGTAGGAGGGAATTTAGTTTACCGAGGAATAGAACATAATTCTTCTGATGGTGTTTCTAAAAATGAAGAGTCTTATATGAATTGGGAGAATGATTTAAAGCAAAAAGAAGGAGAGCTTTGGGGATGTGCTATGGGAGTGGAAGGTGGATGCTATGCAATCCGAAGAGAGGCCTTTGTGACAATCCCAAAAGGAACTCTTATGGAAGATTTTTTTCATACAATGAACGTTTTAAAATCAAGAAAAAAAGTAGTTCACACCAATCAAGCAATATGCACTGAAGATGTAAGTAATAATTCCTCTATGGAATTCAACCGAAAAATCAGAATATCTCAAGGGAATTGGCAGAATTTAATTCGTTTTTCTTCTATGATATTCAGTCATACTTTTCCGTCTGGATTGATTTTTTTAGGACATAAAGTTTTACGTTGGCTTTTTCCTATTTTCTTTATTCTTGGAATTTTGATTAACATAGGATTAACTATTCAAGATGGTGACATTCTCATATCAATTTGGTCATTTGTCCAATTGATAATAATTAGTTTTGTTATCCTCTACCCTACTAAAATTCTCCCTAAGTTTCTTTCTCGTCAAATGAAATCCATTTCCTACTTTTCATGGATGAATATAGCCTTATTCTTAGGTTTAATGAGATACATTCGCACAAGAGAAACTGGAATTTGGCAACCCACAACCCGAAATAATAAATGAGTTCAGAGTTCAGCACAATACAAAAAGCAATAGAGGATTTATCAGAAGGCAAATTGGTAATTGTAGTCGATGATGAGAATAGGGAAAACGAAGGTGATTTAATAGCAATTGCGGAAAACATATCTGCTGACACCGTAAATTTCATGGCTATGCATGGCCGGGGCCTTATTTGTGTTCCTCTGCCCGACGATCGTTGTGATGAGCTAGACCTTGGCCCAATGGTTAAAAATAATACAGACCCGCACCAAACCGCGTTCACCATTAGTGTTGATTTATTTGGAAATGGCGTAACAACTGGAATTAGTGCTTCAGATAGAGCTAAAACTATTCAAGCTTTAGTTGATACTAACTCAAAACCTACTGATTTTCAGCGACCAGGTCATATTTTTCCCTTAAGAGCAAGACAAGGAGGGGTTCTAAGGCGGGCAGGTCACACAGAAGCTTCGATCGACCTAGCAAGGCTAGCAGGGAAAAAACCTGCAGGAGTAATAGTTGAAATAATGAATGAAGATGGAACAATGGCCCGTCTTCCTGAATTAATTAAAATGTCTAAACGTTTTAATTTAAAAATTATATCTATTGAACAGCTTATCTCCTACCGCCTGCAACGAGAAAGTTTAATTAGATTAAAAAAGAATTTTAAACTTAATTCACCTTATGGAATATTAGATGTTAATATCTACGAGCAAACAACATCTAATCAGATTCATATTTCATTTAAAATTGGCGATTGGGCCGAAGAGGAAGAAGTTTTAGTAAGAATGCAAAGCGGAGATGTTAGAAAATCAATTTTAGATGAACTTCAAACAGAATATTTCCAGCATAGCAATATCAAACGCGCTTTAAAAGCCATCCAAAACTCAGGGTCTGGAGTTCTAGTTTGTCTTAACCAGCGCAAAGACCATGTCTATGACTTAATGCAGTTTGTTCCAAAAAAAGAGTCGAAAAAGATTCCAAAGTCTTTTGGTATGGATCCTTTAGATTATGGAGTTGGGGCTCAGATATTAAGAGAAATAAATATTAGAAATGTTATCCTACTCACAAACCATCCCATGAAAAGAGTTGGAATAGAAGGATATGGACTTCATATTGTAAAAAATATCACTTTACAACCGGATCATAATTAGAATAATGATATTCAAATAAAATTGAATAAGTAAATCATATTATACCAAGCTCATCAAGAAATTCATGTTTTGATTGATAAAGAACCTATAATATTAGCTATTGAATCTAGTTGCGACGATACTTCTGTTGCTGTGCTAAAAGGATTTAAGGTTCTATCTAATTGTGTTCATAATCAAGAGATTCACAGGACATTTGGTGGAGTGGTTCCAGAAATGGCATCTCGAGCTCATATTCAATCAATCGTTCCAACTGTTTTAGCTGCTTTGAAAAATTCTAAAGTAGAATTTAGCCATTTAGAGGGAATTGCAGTGACACAAGGTCCAGGTCTTCTGGGAAGTTTGTTAGTTGGACATTCTTTAGCTAAATCACTATCTCTTGCTCTTTCAATACCATTAATAAACGTAAATCATATAGAGGGCCATATGCTCTCTTGTTTTTTAATAGAAACGAATGTTCAAGAAGATTCTGGCCTAGAATTTCCTTATCTCTGCCTAACAGTTTCAGGTGGACATACGCAGATTGTAATTGTTAAAAACTGGAACTATTTTGAGGTCTTAGGACAAACTCTCGATGATTCAGTCGGTGAAGCGTTTGATAAATCAGCTAAACTTTTATCTCTAGATTACCCAGGAGGTCCATTAATTGACAGACATGCTAAATACGGAAACCCAGATCGTTTTGCCTTCAGTAAAACACGAATGAATGGAGTAAACTTTAGTTTTAGTGGGATTAAAACTAATATTTTACAGACAATGCAAAAAGAACGAAACATCAATCCCAACACCCTTAAAAATGACTTAGAAGACTGGTGTGCCAGCATCCAAAAAAGTCTTATTGCTCCATTAGTTTTGAATACAAAAAAAGCAATATTCAGCACAGGAATTAAAAGGCTTGCTATTGCAGGTGGAGTATCAGCAAACAGCTTTTTAAGAGATGAGATTACCACATTAGCAATCAAAGAAAACATTGAGTTTTATATACCCCCACTCTCTTATACAATGGATAATGCAGCTATGATTGGAGCTGTTGGTCAATTTTCAATGCGTAACGGGGCTTATGATGATATTTCAAGTTCGGCTCAAGCCAGGATAACATCAGATAAATGGAAATATTCAGACATATAAAATAGACGGAAATGCATAATTTTTACGGCTACAAAGAAGGAAATCATGTATTCTTGAATAAAGAAGAAATTACTCATGCCATAAAATCATTACGATTAGGAATTGGTGATGCGATAAAAGTTTTTGATGGATTTGGCAATATTTATATTGGAAACATAGATGACTTATCACGGAAACAAATTAGAATATCTAACCCCAAGACAGAAACAGATATTGGAATTGTAGAAGGTCATTTACACATTGGAATTGCACCGACAAAAAGTATAGATCGTTGGAATTTTTTTCTTGAAAAAGCTACTGAAATTGGAGTTCATGAGATTACACCGATACTAACAAGTCATTCGGAAAGAAAGTTTTTAAATCATGACCGATCAGAAAAAATAATCCGTTCTGCCTGTTTGCAAAGTCAAAAGAGTATCATTCCGAAATTAAATAAATTAACACCACTGAGTTCACTACTTAATATCAGCTCCGATTGTAATAAGTACATCGCCACCTGCGGTGACAAACAAAAAAATGATTTCTTTTCATCTTTAAAGCAATCAAACTCTTTTCCAATATTAATATTAATTGGGCCGGAGGGAGATTTCACAGAGGAAGAACTGCGAAAAGCTAATTCAAAAAAGTTCGTTAATGTTTCCTTTGGGCTGCACCGTTTGCGAACAGAAACTGCTGGAATTTATGCGGCCACCTCATTTTCTCAAAAAAATGGAAATTTGTAGTCAAAACTATTTTTTAAATTTTAAAAAAGGCTTATCCTCAATAATTATATCTCTTAAAAATTTTTCAGCTACTTGAATTTCTTCAGCTAATACATTGTCTCCTTGAGAAGAAGGGTAAATATCTCTGTATGAATGAATTAAATCAGAAATTGCTTCAGGACCATTTCTTTCACTCATTTCAATGGATCTAATAGCCGCTATCCATTCCATAGATAATATTGTCCATACCCGATCTAAGATATCAATTGAGTCAGTTGCTGCGTTAGCACCCATACTAACATGGTCTTCTTGACCCGCAGATGAATCAATACTATCAGTGCTGCTTGGAACTGTTCTTTGTTTATTTCGACTAACTAATGAGGCTGCAGAATATTGTAATATCATAATCCCACTTTCTACTCCAGGTTTTTTCGCCAAGAAAGGCGGCAAACCCCTTTTACCTAAGGTCAGTTGATTAATTCTTCTTTCAGATATACTACCCCACTCCGCCAATGCGATTTTTCCGTAATCTAATGCCATTGCTAATTTTTGTCCATGAAAATTCCCTGCGCTTATAACATCACTCTCTTTTGAGAAAACCGTTGGGTTATCAGTAACAGCATCTGCTTCGTTTAAAAACACCTCTGAAACATGAGCCCAGACATCATTGGAAGCACCGTGAACCTGAGGTATACATCTAAATGAATATGGATCTTGAACATGTTTCTTTTCCATTTCAAAACTTGGAGCATCAGATAAAAAATCTCTAATCCGATCGGCAACAAAAACTTGACCGGGTTGATTACGTATGATTTGAATCCTATTATCAAATGGAGCGCTTGAAGTATCGAATCCGATTATGGACATACTTGATATCCAATCGGCCCAATATGATATATAACGAGTTTGAATACATGCCCATAATCCATGTGAAAGCATAAATTGGGTACCATTGATCAAGGCAAGACCCTCTTTTTCCATAAGATGTAAAGGCTTTAGATTAAATTTTTTCAGTATCTCTTTCCCTTTATAGATTTCACCATTATGTGTAGCCTTACCCTCACCCATTAATACCAAAGACAAATGTGCTAAAGGAGCTAAATCCCCAGATGCTCCCAATGACCCCATTTTTGGAATAATAGGAAGAATATCGTGATGATATAAATTGTAAAGAGACTCAATAAGAGTCCAACGAACTCCTGAATACCCCTTTGAAAGTGCTCGAATCTTTGTGATCAACATCAAACGAACAACTTCTGCTTGAACATCCCCACCTGTACCTGCTGCATGGCTTCGAATCAAGTTTATTTGTAATTGTTTCAGTTCGGAATTTGACACCTCTGTTGTGCACAAAGAGCCAAATCCAGTGTTTACTCCATAAAGTACATCTCCACGTTTAATTCTAATCTCGAGGGATTCTCTATTTTCTGTAACGGCCTCTTTAGTCTCCTTTGGAAATAAAATAGTTGCATCTCCATTTGCAATACTCTCCCATTCAGAAATGGACCATTTCGATTGAATATTAAGTTGAACAGAATTTTTCATGACAATTATTTCAACAAAAATAGGTTTACTTGTGTTAAAAGAGAATGGAACATACAATTTTGATTATTGGACACAGAACTGGCATAGGCAGAGCTTTAACTGAAATGCTGTTAAATAAAGGGAATAAAGTACTAGGAATTAGCAGAGAACCTGTTGATTACGAACATGCGAATCTTGAGAGCATTAGCATGGGGATTGACAATATGGAAACGATAAACCTTCCGGAACATCTCAGTGGATTGGTATATTGTCCTGGTACTATTAATTTAAAACCATTTAAGTCTTTAAAGACTGATGACTTTATTAATGATTTTACCATTAACGCCTTAGGGGCGGCAAAAATTCTTCAAAAAGCTGAAAAATCATTAATATCAGCCAAGGGAAGTGTAGTTTTATTCAGTACCGTAGCAGTTGCTCAAGGAATGCCTTTTCATGCCTCTGTAGCCATGGCCAAAGCAGCGGTTGAAGGCTTGGGTCGCTCTTTGGCTGCTGAATGGGCACCAAATGTTAGTGTAAATACAATAGCCCCTTCACTTACCGACACACCTATGGCCACAAAACTTCTCGGCAATGAAAATCGCAGAGCTGCATCTGAGCAACGACACCCCTTAAAAGCTGTCGGAACTCCTGAGGAAATTGCCAAAATGGCTCAATTACTTCTAGAGTCAAAATGGATTTCAGGAGAAGTTTTTGGAGTAAATGGTGGAATGGGACGCATTCGAAATTAATGGAGACAAAAATCAGCAAGGATATCTGGGAAAAGTGGCCTAGCAGATTCAAGGCAAATTTTTTTAATTCTCTTGGCGGGCTAAAATGTGTAGGCCTTTTAAGCACTATGAATTCGAATGGTATAGCAAATTCAGGTGTTTTTAGTCAGGTGATTCATATTGGCTCATCACCCCCTACTTGGGGATTTTTATTTCGCCCACCAACAATTGCACATCAATCCTATGAGAATTTAATGCGAAATTCATATTTCAACTTTTCTCTCGCTACAGAATTTATTTCACTAGAAATATTGCATCAATGCAGTGCGAATTACTCTAATGAAATTTCCGAACTAGATATTCATAATATAAAATGGAATCTCGATAAACAATTTAATGTGCCGATTCTACTAAACGCAGATATTCAGTTCATTTTTAAAAAAATTGGTAGCCATTCTATGAGCAATGGTACATTACTTGTTGAAGCAGAAGTAATTGAAGTCATCTCCAATGTTTCTCCAGAAAAAGACGGTTTCATGAATATTGTCGAGAAAAAAATTATAAGTTCCCAAGGGCTTAACGCTTATGCTGAAACGAATTCAATCAGAAGATTTGATTATGCTCATCCGTGAGCATTAGTTCTTTAACTCCTGAAAATAAGTTAAGAGTTCTTTTCTATTCATGAGATGGCTTTCTCCTGTGATTAAATTTTTAACTCTAATTTGATCTTGATCATTTTCACTTTCAGAGATAATCACATGGCTTGCACCACTTTTTTCAGCATAATCAAATTGCTTTTTTATTTTGACGATATCAGGATAATAATCAACTGAAACTCCAGAAGATCTCAATTCTTGCGCAATTTTGTAACTATCATCAGATGAACTTTCATCTACTCTGATAATAACTACATCACAAAATTGAATAATACCGTCTGGTAAAAGATTTAAATCTTCCAAGCATAGCATTATTCGGTCTAAGCCAAAGCTAATTCCTACTCCTGAAATATTTTTAAGCCCGAACATTGCAGTTAAATTATCATATCTGCCACCCCCTCCGACACTTCCAATATCTACGTTAAGAGCATTCACCTCAAAGATGCAACCGGTATAATAGTTAAGTCCTCTCGCTAAACTCACGTTCAATTTAAGGATACCAGCATCTTTAACTCTTTTAATAACAAATTCTAACTCCTCAATGCCTCGACGGCCTTGTTCACTTTTATTGAGCCAATCTTTTAAAAATGCAATTGATTCATTTAGATTTTTAAATGACCGAAATGCTGGTTTCAACTTCGTTATTTCTTTAAGTGAAAAGCCCTTTTCTCTCAGTTCTGATATAATGCCTTCTTCACCGATCTTTTCAATTTTATCTAGGACCACAGTGAATTCTATTAAACGATTTTCTATCCCACATATTTCGGCTATTCCAGCCAATATTTTTCTATTGTTAATATTGATTTCAACTGAAATACCTAGGCTTTGAAAAGCAAATGAATAAAGATCTATCATCTCAACCTCTTGCCATAAGCTATTTGAGCCTACCACGTCTGCATCACATTGTAAAAACTCTCTATATCTTCCTTTTTGGGGTCTATCTGCCCTCCATACAGGTTGAATTTGATATCGTTTATATGGAAAAGATAATTTGCCTGAATTTTGAGAAACATATCTAGCTAAAGGAACTGTCAGGTCATAACGTAAAGCCTTATCGGCAATTTCTTTAATCTTTGGATTAGACTTATCTGATACACTTTTCATGAAATCACCGGATCGAAGTATCTTAAAAATCAAGCGATCCCCCTCATCTCCGTATTTACCCATTAAAGTTTCAATATTTTCAAAACTTGGAGTTTCAAGCGGATTAAAAGAAAACGTTTGAAAAGCCTTTCTAAGCAATTCAATTACATAATTCCTTCTGGATACCTGTATTAGGTCAAAATCTCTAGTTCCTTTAGAAGATTGTGGTTTCATTATTTAACTAATTTCTTGTATTTGAATTTCTTTGGTTCAAGAAGCGAGCCACCCAATCGTTTCTTCTTGTTCTCTTCATACTCAGAAAAAGAACCTTCATAATAATAAACCTGAGAGTCACCTTCGAAACCCAATATATGAGTACAAACTCGGTCCATAAACCATCTATCGTGCGAAATAATAACAGCACATCCAGCGAAATTATTCAAAGCCTCTTCTAGCGCCCTTAATGTATTAATATCAAGGTCATTAGTAGGCTCATCTAAAAGTAACACATTACCCCCTTCTTTGAGTGCCATTGCAAGGTGTAGTCTATTTCTTTCTCCACCTGATAGTACTCCGACTTTTTTACTTTGATCCCCACCGCTAAAATTGAACCGGGCTAGATATGCACGAGAATTAATGATTTGATTACCTATCTCAAATTGTTCTTGACCATCTCCTATGATATCGTAAATTGACTTTTCAGGATCCATTTTTTCATGAGACTGGTCCACGTATGAAAGTTTCGCCGTCTCGCCAACTTTAAAAATACCTGAGTCTGCCTTAAGCTGATCCATAATCATTCGAAATATAGTTGTCTTTCCTGCTCCATTAGGACCGACGATTCCAACTATTCCCGCTGGAGGTAATTTGAAGTTCAAATCTTCATAGAGCAACTTATCTCCAAAACTCTTTTTCACATGCTCTGCATCAATAACATTATCACCTAATCGCGGTCCATTTGGTATGAATATCTCTAAACTTTGTTCTTTGTCTTTTTGCTCTTCGCTAAGCAGTTTGTCATAATTAGAAAGACGGGCTTTTGATTTTGCCTGACGACCTTTTGGGTTCATTCTAACCCAGTCTAATTCTCTTTCCAGAGTTCTTCTTCTTTTTGTCGCTTGTTTTTCTTCTACCTGCAACCTCTTTGTTTTCTGTTCAAGCCATTCTGTATAGTTCCCTTTCCAAGGAATTCCTTCTCCTCTATCTAATTCAAGAATCCAGCCAGCAACATTATCTAAGAAGTAACGATCGTGCGTTACAGCAATCACCGTTCCCTTATATTGCTGCAAGTGATGCTCTAGCCATAGAATAGATTCTGCATCAAGGTGATTTGTAGGCTCATCAAGAAGCAATACATCGGGATTTCTTAAGAGGAGTCTACAAAGAGCCACTCTCCTTCTTTCTCCACCCGATAATACCGATATTGAAGTATCACCATCGGGACATTGGAGAGCATCCATCGCTCTAGATAGAACCGTATCCACTTCCCATGCATTGGTAGCGTCAATCTTGTCTTGTACTTCTGATTGACGATTCATTAATTTCTCCATCGCATCAGGATTTTCGTAAACTTCTGGCAAACTAAATTGCTCATTGATTGAATTGTATTCATCCAAAAGAGAAACAGTTTCGGACACCCCTTCTTTAACAATATCAATTACAGTCTTCGTTTCATCAAGCTGCGGCTCCTGCTCTAGGTAACCTACACTATAACCCTCAACAAAAACCACATCTCCTTGAAAATTTTTCTCAACACCTGCAATTATTTTTAATAATGTTGACTTACCCGAACCATTAAGACCTATGATTCCAATTTTTGCTCCATGGTAGAAGCTCAAAAAAATATCTTTTAATATTGCTTTATTATTATTGGGAAGTATTTTAGACACTCCCGTCATAGAAAATATTATCTTCTTATCGTCTGACATATATGTTTTTTTTCAATACAAATATCGGGATTTGAAACGGGCATAGTTATTGTAATTTTCCATTCGTGAAGAGTTTTTATACAATAGCCTTCTTTCTAGCGTTTTTTATTTCAAGCGGACAGTCATTGGTCCTATTTGAAGGTCTCATAATCGAAGATAAATCAAAAGATCCAGTACCTAACGTGACAATTGTAAATGTTAGGGACGAATCCTTATCCTCTTCAAACGCGGATGGTGAATTTTCCATAAAGGCAAAAGAAGGAGATACTTTGGTTTTTTCTAAACCTGGTTTTGCTTACAGGTATTCTTCAGCATATAGTAATAGCAAAGCGATAATTGATCTTTTACCACAAAATTTTTTACTCGAAGAGGTTCCAATAACAGCGTATAAACTGACGAGCAACCTACCCAAGCAAATGCCAATCAAAGAGCCTGCAAGACCGACTGGAGAGGATATAATGATTCCGCAATCAGTAAAGCCAACTTTGGCAAACCCAATAGATTTTTTATACGATCAATTTGGAAAAAGACCAAGACAACTGCGGGAGCTTAAAGCAATTCTAGACAATGAAAATTATAGACAAAAACTGGCAAAAAACAATAATAGAAATGCCCTCTTTGAATTGACTGGCTTAACATCTAGCCAAATTGAAGAACTTTTATTGTTTTGCACATGGGACAAACAAATGATTCAATACAAGACAGACTATGAATTATTATTGAGCCTATATAGGTGTTATCAAGATTACATAGAGAGACAAAAGATAATAATCCCTTAACGACTATAATTAGGCGCTTCTCTTGTAATTGTGACATCATGAGGATGACTTTCCGCAATGCCAGATGAAGTAATCCGAACAAATTTGCTCTTTTCTTTTAGCTCGTCAATATTTTTAGCACCACAATAACCCATTCCGGCTCTGAGTCCTCCGATAAACTGATACATTACTTCATTTACTTCACCCTTATATGGTACTCTGCCGACAATGCCTTCAGGTACTAATTTTTTTATATCGTCTTCGACATCTTGAAAGTAGCGATCTTTGGAGCCAGACTCCATAGCTTCAACAGAGCCCATGCCCCGATAAGACTTGAACCTTCTACCATCTAAGATTATTGATTCACCTGGAGCTTCCTTTGCACCAGCTAAAAGGGATCCTAACATAACACAATCTGCTCCTGCAGCTATAGCCTTGACGATATCACCCGTATATCTAATTCCACCATCAGCAATAACAGGAACTCCACTTCCTTTAATTTCGTCAGCAACAAGCATTACAGCAGTTAATTGCGGAACTCCAACTCCTGCAACAATTCTGGTTGTGCATATTGAACCTGGGCCAATACCTACTTTAACTGCGTCAGCACCAGCATCTACGAGATATCTAGCAGCTTCTGCTGTTGCCACATTACCAACCACAACATCTAATCCTGAAAATTCTTTCTTTACTGCCTTTAATGCCTCCACCACACCTTTTGTATGCCCGTGCGCAGTGTCGATTACAATTGCGTCAGCGTTTGCGGTTACCAGCAACCTTACCCTATCCAATATATCTGGAGTAACACCTACTGCTGCTGCAACTCTCAGCCTGCCAAATGAATCCTTATTTGAGTTCGGTTTATTTCTTTTTTTTGAAATATCACGATAAGTAATCAAACCGATTAATATTCCTTTTTCATCAACAACGGGAAGTTTCTCAATTTTATTCTCCTGTAGAATGAGCTCTGCCTCATCCATCGTAGTATTCTCTTTTGCTGTAACCAACGATTTGGATGTCATAAGGTCTGCAACACTTTTTTTATCATCGTGCTCAAATCTTAAATCTCGATTGGTAACAATACCGATAAGCTTCTTGTTTGGGTCCACAACTGGAATACCACCAATCCTGTATTCAGCCATCAGACGCTTAGCATCAGATAAAAATGCATCCTTACTTAAGGTTACTGGATCTATGATCATTCCAGACTCCGCTCTTTTAACCTTTCTGACCTCCATGGCTTGCTTTTCAGCAGTCATATTCTTGTGGAGTACACCCATACCACCCTCTTGAGCCATCGCAATGGCCAATGCTGATTCTGTTACAGTATCCATTGCAGAACTTACAATGGGTGTCTTTAAAGAAATATTTTTTGAAAACTTTGAGACTATTGTTACATCTCTTGGTAAAACTTCAGAAAATCCGGGAACCAATAGTACGTCCTCATAGGTTAGGTATTCCCCGATAATTTTTGGAAGTGGATTGTCCATGGTTACAACTTAGATATAAATTGCATACAAATGTAATGAAAAAGGCCACCCTTCTGTGGATGGCCTTTTTTTAACGTTAACTAAAAGTTAATACATCAAGGTGATAGAACCTCTTTTCTCAATGGGTTCGCCTTGCTTAGAACGATACTTGAGCTGATATATATAAGCACCAGCAGGAGCATATTCCCCAGAGACTTTACCGTCCCAACCTTTTGTTTCATCATTTGTGCCAAAGACTTTATTACCCCAACGGTCATAGATTTCTAATGAATAACTGGATTCCTCTACATACAAGTGAACAGGTTTCCAGGTGCTATTCTCTACATTATCAGACTTTGGATTAAAACTATTTGGAATAAACACTCTAGGATTATGCTCAGCACATGCTTCATTAGATGTACTGTTAAAAGCTAAACCATTGTAGTCTACAAAACCAAGAGGATTGTTCTGCTCTGTAGCGACGATACGATAACAAAATATACCAACATTGTCTCCTTCATCCCTTATATTATCTACATAAAAAGTATCTGTAGTAGCTCCTATTTTAACAAAGCCATTGGCACTAACTCCTATTGATCTATGTATTTCATAGTCTCTAACGCCACCCATATACTCTCGATAAGAGTTCCAACTGAGAACGTTGGTTAAGTTCTCTTTAGATTCTACATCTAAAAGCATATTCGCTCCTACATTTGAAGCGGTATCGATACCACCACAGCTATCCGTAGCTACAAAACGATACTCATATCTATGATTCTGAGGATCTGCAGAAAAATCTGTAAATCTTATTTCTGATGGCTGGATTACGGGTTTTGGGATCATCCCAAGAGATGTATATGCCGCACCAGGGGTCTCTGCTCGCTGAAGATCAAAATGAATAATATCAGCATCCTTGTCAACATAGCAAACCAGTTCAACAGCATTGTCTGGTCGGACTGAAGCCTTGGCCATATATAAAATACGTGACCGCTGAACCGCAAGGCTATTCATGCATATTTCATTGGAAGTACTAAAGTGTGTGATACCAGTATCTACTGCTTGGATATAGAAACAATAGTTCCAACCCCCTATTATTGCTTTGGTATTGAAGGCTGAATCAGTCGCTGTTTTTGTAGCAAACAAGACACCTACTTGGGTAGGGCCTCCTGGAGGCGTTACATCTGCCAGAACCCTGTAAGCTCCCACACCACCAGACCATCCTCTATAAGTATTCCATTTTAAGCGAAGCACTCCTTCACAAGGATCTAAACTTTCCGTTAGAAGAATATTATTATGCCGTGAAACCAGTAAATCACTACTTTGATTGCCACAACTATCCGTGGAGATTACTTTATAAGTTTTGACTGAGTCCAATGGCAAAGCACCGGGTATTGTAAAGGGCATCGCTGTACCATAAGGCACTGTCGCTATTGAGTTCCATCCTGTTGCTGGATCATATTCAAGAAGATCATAATCTACAACGTCACCGTTGGTGTTTCCTGACCACGATATAATTGCCGTACCCGCAACAACAGATACAGAATCAATAACAAGAACATCAGTGTTATAACTATCAGAAAAAGAGCCACTATCAGTAGTAGAATTACATAGTCCTGCAATTCGAATTTGATATTCTAAATCCTGACCGCAAGTATTCACGGTGTCATTGTAAGTTAAAGATGTAGTGGAGTCAATAGCTGTCCAAGAAGAGGCTGGGGCACCAAGAGCCCGTCTCCATATCTGGTACATTGCTGTTGATCCAGAAACATTAGAGTTCCAATCAAGCTGAGCTACAGAGGAATTCGTTGGAGGAATTGGAGTCACGTCTAGCAGCATCATTTGAAGCGTGTCACTATTTACAGACTCATAACCACAAGAGCCAATACATCTGAGATAATAAAGATTATTACCATTTGCAACGGGAGATACAATAGGGTTAGTCGATAAATGATTGTAGGTGGTGGGCAAATACGCACCAAAAATGGTATCTACCGCAGTAAATGGCGTTCCTGGAGCTGTGCCGTGAAAAACTATATATCCTTGGAAGTCTGTTCCAGTATCTGCAGGAGTATCCCAATTAACAACCACTGAGTTGTTCGATGCATCAAAGGCCAAGCAACTATTGCTTAAATCAGGAGCACTCGGCACAGAAGGAACCACATCAATTCTTAGTGTCGCTACACTAACTGCTGGCGCGGGACATGCATCATCCTGCATTTTTAAGGGGAAATAATAAGAGTTTGCTCCTGTTCCGCATGAGCCTTGAGAGGAAATGTGATTACATGCTATTTGCCATGAGAAATCAATATTCAAGGACAGCGGATTTGTAAAAGATGTTGCCGGCGAGACAGGAGTAACAAACGCACAAGGTGGCTCAGCACATGAGTTTGTAATAGTAGAGTTGTGTATTTGAGCACTCCTGGCTGAAAAACTAACATTTTGAAGATTAAATAATGGCGTTAGTTGATTATCAGTAGCTGTCAATCTAAAGTTCACAAGATCTCCGGGGTTGACTGTGGCTTGCCATACTGTATCCGTTCCGTATCCCGAATATTGCTTTGTTGGTACGATAACTAAACCAGCAGTTCCAGGAATGGAATCTAAAGTTAATACTGGCGGAACATTGGGAGTACTCGTTCCAGTTAGCTCGCAGCCCGTTTTAATAACCATTGCTATATCTCTAAAGATCTCTGAAATTTTTTGGCCGCAACGGTATGACTCTACTTTGATACAAGACATGAAAGAGCCACTAACAGTTGGCTCAATAGTGATGAGTCCCGTTGATGGAGTAAATCCTACCGGATTACCCTGATTCGGAAAAGGGCTTG
>CAJWKU010000007.1 GCA_913043005.1 uncultured Cryomorphaceae bacterium | reverse complement strand
GGTGTTGTACAAGCCAGTTGACCACTATAGCAAGTTGGGGAAACATTGGTGCCTGCGCCAACACGCGTGCATGTCACAGATCCAGCAGGAGAGTTTGATGTCAAGACAAGAGTCTGCTGACTGAAGCCTATTCCTCCACATTCACGATAAATAATTGCTCTAAACTTGACCTTTCCGGCATTTGCACCTGAGCTTGCACATTGCCAAGTGATTTCACCACCCATCAAATGTGAAGCTGATAAATTATTTCCTATTAGAAGTATAAAAATGATAGTTAGAAATTTTCTCATTTGATTGTTTTTAGTTGATTCGAACACTCTTGATACTACCTGATAATTCTCGATTGAATCCAGTTATGCTGTCTAAAAAAGTGACTTTGGGAATATTAATGATCACCTCATTTCCAAAATCTAAAACTCCTGCTGATGTAACTGTCGGGGTTCCGATATTTCTTACGTTCACCTCAATTTCTCCCTTGACATAATATGGTTCTAATGGTAAATTAAAAGTAGCCATTTGCCTACCCGTCGATTGGCTTACTAAACCAAGGGTTCCCGAAATTGATTCTCCTTTTGAATAATTATCAGAGTTTTTTATACCCTTGAAGCCAATTGAAATTGCATTACCTGTAAAATTCGCACGCGATCCTTCCGCGTTATTAGCCCAAAAATCCATCAAGCTTGTGGAGTCATTTCTGAATTCACCTTTATATTTATAATCAGTTCCATCAAGGGTGATGTCTATCTCCCATTTAGCTTTAGACGAACTACTTGATGAGTCACAACTCGTAATCCAGATAAACGAGGATAAGAGAAATAATTTGAAAATGGTTTTCATAATAAATAAGAAATTAGAATAATTATAAGAATCAGTTTATGAAGATGTTTTGCAAAAGAATTGTTTCACTTGGGAGCACGGAGTTCAGATCTGTTGAGTCTATTGTACCATCAGCATTTAAATCATAACTGCTCAAATTTTGATAGAAATCAGGTACAGTGATATTAAAAACTTCTTCAAAATTATTTGTCCAATTACCGTCTGTTGGGTTGGGAAGCCAAAAGTCCTTAAATATCATTCTGAAGGCTTCTTCTTCAGAGTGGTTTAGTTTTTGAAGTTCTTTTGACAGGGCAAGTAACATGAAAACAGAAGATGAATAGTTTCGGTCTTTATCTGAGGATGCAGCATAGGTCTCATAAATACTCGGGTTATTTACAACTGCAATATTGACATCATTAACATCCCACTTAAAATAATTATAATTATAGTACTGCTGAATATACATTGACTCTATTGTTGTTGCACCGCCCTCCGACATCCATTTCAGCTCAATATCATGATCGTAAAAAGTTTTTGAAAGTGACATTTGATAGACATGGAAATATTCATGGGCAATGACTGAATATCTATGCATTTGGTTGTTATCAAATTCTGCAGCAGGAATTTCTAAGACCATATATCGTTCATTCTGATTCCCACAAATACAAGCACCATCAGCATCTCCAATTTGACTTTGGTAAGGCTTATTGGTTGTGCTTTTCCATGCGTAAATATCCATTTCATATGAATAATCTTTAGGTATGATTTTAATCTTATCATCTAGATTATTCATTATGGTATAAAATTCTGATTCCCATTCATTAGGGAGGTCTGAATGAATGTTATAGTTAAAAGTAAAATCTGTTGGAACTACGATTTCTTTACCACAAGAGAATAGAATTACAAGTGCTAAAAGTGAGATTATTTTTTTCATAATTATTTTTCTTTTTTATAGTAAATCTTGTTCTGCTAATCTTCTATCTCTCGCTTTTTTACTTTTATAAAGATCTAACAAAGGTTTATTTAAATCTCTAATTTTCTTTATTTCTAAAGAATCTGAATCAGATGGTATCCAATGAATTTTCCCTGAATCAAAATCTGAACTATATCCACCTCTAAAATCAACACTCCAGATTGACTTGTCGCTGCTTTCATAGAAGAGCTTCTTAGTTTCCTCGTAAAAAAAATCGTTCTGATAATTTTGACCTATTGAAAAGGTATCAACTTTGTTCACTAAATACCAGTATCCGCACATATGACATTCTACCGAGGGTACGAGGCATGTATCGCACAAGGGGAATTCAATATCCGCTTTAAACCATTCTTCTTGAATTGGCTTTATCGAATCTTGAAAGGTATAAGTGAGTATTCCGTTGGTCCATTGGGTTCCATCATGCTTTGTTAAAAATTCGGTTTTTCCTTCTGAATCTATCTGGGCATTGCTATGAAATGATAGTCCAATAAATATTGAAAAAGAAAGTATAATTGAACATCTCATAATACGAAGGTAGTTAACCATGGGATTTGGATTTACCTAATAGTTAAATCGACATCCTAGTGTAACTTGACCCAATCATACAACTTCTAATTTTATGAAAGAAGCAACAATAAGATTTGTTGAAGAAAAGGACCTTGGTGCACTTGTCCTGCTTTGCGAAGAGCATGCTCATTTTGAAAGGGCAGATTATTCTAGGAATAATAAAGAGTCCATGCTAAAAGAGAAGTTATTTACCGAAAACCCAAGTTTCAAATGTTTGGTTGTCGAGCATAATGACTCGATTGTGGGTTATTGCTCATTTATGAAACAGTTTTCAACTTGGGATTCTGATTATTATTTACACATGGATTGCCTTTTTCTAGTTAAAGAGGCTAGGGGATTTGGATTGGGCGAGATTTTACTCAATAGATTAAAAGAAGAAGCTAACCAGATTAATTGTAAAATAATACAATGGCAAACGCCATCATTTAATTCACGCGCAATCAAGTTTTATGATAGAATAGGGGGTAAGTCAATTCCAAAAGAGAGATATTTTCTCAATCTTTAATGAGATTATCTGGATCTATGAATTTAAATTATAAAATAAGTTTACTTCTTTCCTTTGATAAGGGAATCGATTACGCTAGGGTCTAGAAGGGTAGATATGTCGCCCAGGTCTTCAGTTTTTCCCTCTGCAATCTTGCGAAGAATACGTCTCATTATTTTCCCCGATCTAGTTTTAGGGAGTCCAGGTGCTATTTGAATTATGTCGGGCTTTGCGATATGCCCTATGGATTCCACTACGGCTGAAACTACAGAGTTGTTTACCTCTGCATCATCATGATTTCCAATCTCCAGAGAGATGAAAGCGTATATGCCCTGACCTTTTATCGCATGAGGATAGCCGACAACAGCACTTTCTGTGACTAGTGTGCTAGAATTAATAGCATTTTCAATTTCTGCCGTTCCAAAGCGATGACCACTTACATTGATGACATCGTCCACTCTCCCAATAATACGGAACATGCCATCTTCTCGTTTTGCACCATCTCCAGTAAAATAATAGCCAGGATAATTCGAGAAATAAACATCTTTACATCGCTGGTGGTCGCCGTAAATGGTCCTTAACATAGATGGCCATGGATACTTAATACACAAATATCCTTCGATGCCGTCATCTGATATTTCTTTTCCATCCATATCTAATAGAACAGGCTGAATACCAGGAAGAGGCATTCCGGCAAAAGTTGCTCTTTGTTTACCTATGTTGCCCAATCCTGAAATCATAATTCCACCAGTTTCAGTCTGCCACCAAGTATCGACAATTGGACAATTTCCTCTTCCAACTACTTTTTCATACCAATCCCAAGCCTCCTTGTTTATGGGTTCACCTACAGATCCAATCACTTTTAAGGTATTTAGGCTCGAAGCTTTCACCCATTTATCCCCGAGAGCCATCAATGCGCGGATTGCTGTAGGTGCAGTATAAAATTGTGTAACACCATATTTGTCGCATATTTCCCAAAAACGTCCTGCATTTGGCCAAGTAGGAACCCCCTCAAACATTAAGGTTGTAGCGCTATTAAGAAGGGGACCGTAAATGATATAACTGTGCCCTGTAATCCATCCTACATCTGCAGTGCACCAATAAATATCTCCGTTTTGGTATTGAAATACATTTTTAAAACTATATCCAGCATAAACCATGTAGCCTCCGCATGTGTGAGCTATACCTTTTGGTTTACCTGTTGAGCCGGAAGTATAAAGAATAAATAGCATGTCTTCAGAATCCATCGGTTCGGCAGGACAATGATCACTAACTTCTTGTTCCGCTTCGTGATACCAAATGTCCCTGGTTTCGGTCATTTTAATATCGCTATTATCTCGTTTGATCACAACTACGGTTTTAACACTTGTGCAGGATTTTAGTGCTTGGTCTACTGTAGTTTTTACGGCTAGATTCTTAGAGCCTCGATACATTCCATCTGAGGTCAATACAGCGCAGCATGTGGAGTCATTTATCCTATCTGCCAAGGCTTGAGAGGAAAAACCTGCAAAAACCACACTGTGAATAGCACCTATTCTTGCGCAAGCCAAAACTCCAATAGTTAATTCAGGTATCATGGGCATATAAATGGCAACTCTATCTCCTTTTTTTATGCCTTTTGATTTTAAAACATTAGAGAATTTACAAACCGCTAAGTGCAGCTCACTATAAGTCATCCGAATTTCGGATTCTTCAGGATTATTTGGTTCCCAAATTAACGATATCGTTTCACCATTATTTTTCAGGTGTCTATCGAGGCAATTTTCTGTAATATTCAGCTTACCCCCCTGAAACCAATTGATTTTAGGTTCTTTAAAATTCCAATTTAATGTTTTAGACCACCTTTTCTGCCATTGATAGTTAGAGGCTATATCATCCCAAAATGTTTCAGGATTTTCAAAAGAATTTTCTCGTGCCGTATTGTATTCTTTTAGCGTAGATATTTCAAAGGCGTTCATGATTGGTCATTTATTAGCATTCCTTGAGAGTATAAGTAGCGGAAAATAGCCTGCTCGCCGTCTTCTGAAACTAATTCTCTCCCTCCCTTTTTGTTAACCTTTACAGCCATTCTTGGAATAGTACTTAGCCATTGACTCTCAGTTAAGCTCCCAGCATCATAAAGACCATGACATTTGCCACAATTCACTTTATATAGGCCTTCTCCTGCTTGATATTCTGTAAGAGTGTATCCTGGAAATTTCTCTTGAACAACCTCCATTGTTAAAGGTTCAGAATCTTTGTCTTTTTCTAGTTGAAGCATTCCACATGATGAAACAATAATTGCAACAAATAGAAGTGAGAGCAATTTGGAGATATTCATAGAATTGATTTTAAAAATTACAACTACAAGTCTACATGTTTTTAACCAAAAAAGCATCGGACTAGTTGAAAAGTTGTTGAGCTACTTTATGTAACGAGGATATTGAAATAATATCTTTGATTATGCGCTCTCAGCTTACTCTTTTCTTGTTTGTCATTTTTTTTCAGTCCAAAGCTGAGCCTCCTATATATTTTTTTCCAGATTTGATAAGAACAGAGCAGATAATTTGGCAACAAAAGAATTTTGATAGGCCAGATGGGCACGTCCGCTTTATGGGTTTATTTGGCCTTCATCCCAGCGCAATAGCAAAATATGGATTTAATTACGAAGACTTAGATTCGGTGAAAGGATTTTCTGTAGCTCAAACGCTTTGGCTTGAATACATGTGTCAATTTAATGATTCATCTAAAGCTGACATTGCTTTGATTTATGGGCCATCAATTTTAAGGACAATGACAGTTGGCGAACTGAATTTAGCTCAGGCTAGAATAAAACGTCGCAAGGGCTATGATAATTTGTCAGCAAACTTAGGTGAACTTGAAGAATGTTGCGGTGATATTAGTCTGAGTCAAATAAAGACTAATGAATCTATTATTAGACTATCAGAGATTCCTAGATTCACAACTTATAAAGTTAAAAAAGGTGATAGTCTATGGAAAATAAGAAAAGGTTATCCGAATCTATCATTAGATGAGTTAATTCGAATAAATAGAGGAACCGATGCAATTTATCCAGGTCAACTCCTCAATATTCCTTTGTGACTTCCTATGAGAGATGAGCAACGGACCCCATTGCAGATTGCTATTTTTTTTCTGAGCTTAATGCTGGTAATAGGTATCGGGTCTTATCTAAACCCTTCTCCTGAAATTTCGATAAATGAAAACTTTACCCTGAGGACTCCACAATGGAAGTTAGAGGTTTTAGAACCAATAGAGGAGGAGCCTTTAGGCACCTTTGAAGATATAGCAAGGGATACAATAGTTCAGGAAACGCCTAAATCTCAAATAAAGAAAGGTTTAAAAACACCTTCAAGAGGTTTGTCTACGATATCATTTTCAAACTATGATACACTTAGATTTAAGTCCTTCTCAAAATCTTTAAAAGGACTTAATTTAAAGACCTCTTTGAGAATTCTCCATTATGGAGATTCTCAGATTGAAGGCGACCGAATGACAAGAGAAATTCGTGATTTCTTCCAAAAGAATTATGGAGGAAGTGGAGCAGGTTTTCAAAATCTAACACCTTTTGTTCCAATGGCTGCTGTTGCTCATAATACAAAAGGAGAATGGCATAGAATGGTGAGTTTCGGCAGAAAAAATCAGAAACAACCGCAGGGGCGTTACGGTTTATCAGGTATATCTAATCGATATGAGGTTCGAAAAGATGATGGTGCAGACGCGACAGTTAGTTTTAAGCCACGTAAATATGGATACTCAAGGGCTAGGAAATTTTCAAGATTCGAATTATTTCATGGCCCATCAAAAGGCCCACTTGAGATAAAGTGGTTTGCAAATGACACTCTTTGGCGCATCGAATATCTTGATAGTACAGATATTGGAGGCAGTTTTGTTGAGATTGCGACCGATCCTGTTGAGGAATTGAGGCTTGAATTTAAAGGTAATAGTCCAGATTTATATGGTATTTCTCTTGATGGGTTTTTTGGGGTAAATGTGGATAATATATCTATGAGAGGGGCTAGTGGAACAAGCTTTACTCAAATGGATGAATTTCACTTTAGTCAAGAGATACGAAATCATTCTATTGGTCTTATAATTTTACAGTTTGGAGGTAATTCCGTTCCATACTTTAAATCAAAAGAGTCAGTTAATAGATATGGCGATTCATTTGTGCGTCAAATCAGGTTGTTTCGTAGGCTTGTTCCGTCAGCGAATATTCTCGTTATAGGACCAAGTGATATGGCTTTTAAAGACGGTTTGAATTGGGTCAGTTATCCGTTTGTCAGAGAAGTTCGTGATATTATGAAAAAGGTAGCTTTTGATGAGAAGGTTGGTTTTTTTGATTTATTTGCTTTTATGGGTGAAGAAGGGTCTATGATAGATTGGGTCAATCAATCTCCTCCTTTAGCAGGTCCTGATTATATCCATTTCACACCTCGTGGAGCTAAAAAAGTTGGAAAAGCAATAGTTTCAGCCTTAGAATTTGAATTGAGCGCTTATGAATAAGATAATTCTAGTGTGCATTTTTATTCTTCAGGCTTTTTTATTCATTGATGCTCAGCCCATCTCTTTGAAATCATTACCTGATCCTCTTCCTGAACCAGCGATAAAAAATCAACTTGATTTCCCTGATGGGAAAAATGGATTTATTCCACTTTTTAACAAATTAGACAATTTGATATTCAAAGGTCTTGGAGAGGTCAATATCGTTCATATTGGTGGCTCTCATGTTCAAGCAGGCATGTTAACTGATGCTATCAGATTTAAACTTCAATCTATGTCTCCAGGTTTAGAGGGGGAGAGAGGGTTTTTCTTCCCTTTTTCATTGGCTCATACAAACAATCCAAGTACATATAAAGTCATAGCATATCCTTCTTCAGCGAATTGGATTGGTCAGCGCTGCTCAGTTCCTAGGCATACTGGACCTTGGGGTATGTCCGGTATAAGGGCATGGACGCGTGACTCTAATTCAAGGGTGAAAATTTACAGTAGAGATGAGCCGTTTAATTATAAAAAGATCAGGATTTTTGCTACCCCAAGTGATAGTTCCATGCATGTTCAGTTTCTAAATAATCCAGATAGCTCGTGGTATAATAAGGATTTAGATGCTTTTGAGGCACTTTATTTGCGACCTCAAGACACTGTTCGTTTTGGTCTTATTTCTCGTACATCACAACAAAAATATTTCTCTTTGGAGGGTGTTCAAGTGCTAAGAGGTACTCCTGGCTTACGTTATCATGCTCTTGGTGCTAACGGAGCAGCTACTCATTCATACTTAAAATGTGATCGATTCGGTAAACAATTGAATGCTATATATCCTGACTTGGTTCTTTTTGGACTTGGAATAAATGATGCTTATAAATCTATTGGAAGATTTGATTCTATATCCTATGAAAATAATTACGATAGCCTAGTTCAGGCAATTAAATTGGTAAATCCCAACTGCGCTTTTATATTTTTGACCAACAACGACAGTTTTTATAAAGGAAAATTCAATCCCCATGGAGAAACTGTTCGCAGAGCCATGTATCGACTGGCAAAAAAGTATAAATCCTCTGTTCATGATTTTTATAATCTGATGGGGGGAAGAAACTCTGTTCCATTTTGGATTCGAAAAGGATGGGCAAAGGATGATGGAATTCATATGACTCGAATAGGTTATGGGCTTCAAGCCAATTGGCTCGCAATGGCTATTGAAAATGCATTTATAGCTACAAAAATAGAGGGTGCTAATCAAGGATCTGAAATTTTAAATACTTTGAAGTGATGATTGAACTTTTCTTTCGTGACTTTTCTCAAATCTTGAGCTTCAGTTCAAAGCTCCCATTGAATTTCACTTCAATATTTTTTTGGGTTTTGTTTGGCATTTCATTGGTGTTATATGCTTTAGTCTATAAAAAAACAGCCCTGAGAAATGCATTTTTGTTTTTCATTAGCTTGTTTTTTTATTATAAGACAAGTGGCGTTTTTTTTGTTTTACTCATTTTTTCCACACTAGTTGATTTTTTAATTGGACATGGTTTGAATAGGACTTCATCCATTTGGAAAAGACAGATATGGGTTGCAACTAGTGTGATAGTTAATTTATCGGTTTTGAGTTATTTCAAATACCCATATTTTATTTCTGATTTTTTATCTGAGGGGTTTAATATTAATTGGGATCCCCTGCCAGTTCATGCAATATGGAGTAATGCTTATCTAGGTACTGATTTTATAGAAAGCAAAATTTTATTACCGGTAGGTATTTCTTTCTACACTTTTCAATGCTTATCATATATTATTGATATCTATCGGCGAAAAATAGAGCCGGTTAAATCCCTACTAGATTTCGGTTTTTATGTTAGTTTCTTTCCTCAATTAGTTGCAGGTCCAATAGTTCGAGCTTCGGAATTTATCCCACAACTTTATCAGCCTTATAAATTAACTAGAGCAGCTTTTGGACTTGGTCTTTTTTGGATAATAAATGGCTTGCTGAAAAAAATAGTTTTAGCTGATTATGTAGCTAGCAATTTTGCTGATAGGGTTTTTGCTCAACCTACCCTTTATAGTGGACTGGAATGCTTACTTGCTCTTTTTGCTTATTCTTTGCAAGTATATGCAGATTTCAGTGGGTATACAGATGTTGCGATTGGTGTGGCTTTGTTGATGGGATTTACATTAACGAAGAATTTCAATTCACCTTACAAGGCAATTAATGTCGGAGATTTTTGGCGACGTTGGCATATTTCTTTAAGTAGTTGGTTAAGAGATTACCTCTATATCCCACTTGGAGGTAATAGAGAAGGTTCTTTTGCATCCTACATAATTGTATTTACATCATTTTTTGTTTTAGCTATTATGGCGGAATCATGGAAGGTTCCAATCTTTATGGCAATTTTTTTATTGATAATATTCTTTCTTACCCTTTGGGTAGCAACTTTTAGAAATTGGTTAAATACAAATATTAACTTGATGCTCACCATGTTGCTTGGAGGACTTTGGCATGGTTCGTCCTGGAATTTTGTTGTTTGGGGAGGGCTAAATGGATTGGGCTTAATCTTTTATAAATTTTGGAAAAAAATTCGCCCTTGGACCCCTAAATCCTCCTGGCTGGGAAGGATTTTCGGGATTTTCACGACATTACTATTTATAACTTTTACCAGAGCCTGGTTCCGGTCGGAGACATGGGATAATGCCCTATTGATTTTAACTAGAATTTGGACTGCTTTTGATCCATCGATTACCTTAGATATCCTTTCAGGATTTTGGCGTCCATTGAGTCTAATGCTCCTAGGTTATTTGATCCATTGGATTCCTGAAATTCAGAAGGAAAATTACAGGCAAAAATTCATTAATTCTTCATTGATAGTTCAATGGTGTTCTGCTCTATTGGTTGTTCTCATTTTATATCAAGCGATGTCCTCTGATAGTCAACCTTTTATATATTTTCAATTTTAATTTATAGATTGAGTTATTGATTCTGAATATCCTTTATAAATGCGGGCAATATTCAGAATCTTGTTCGCATAATTTGATCCTGGTCCTTTAGCTACTTGATCAACATTATCAAACCATAAATAAGAACTGAATCCCAATTGGTTTGCTTGTCTAGCCGCTTTTGCGATACGCGATGGTCCTGCATTATAACTAGCCAGTATAAATGGCAGACGATTTTCGGACTGGACTCCTTTTAAATCCCAAAATTTGTCTAAGAATTGCAAGTATTTTAGTCCCGCGTAGATATTATTTTTAGGATCAAATAGACTAATTGAATCAATACCTATAGACTCAGCAGTTGAAGGAATAACTTGCATGAGTCCAATAGCTCCAGCAGGCGATATAATATCACTGCGAAATCTGCTCTCTGTATACACAAGTGCTGTAAGTGTATATTTATCAAGTTCAACTTGGTTTTTAAAGTCATCATCAAAAGGAGATATCTTCTGATAGTCTTTATAGTTAGAATAGATATTATTCAACTTATAATAATTAATTTTTCTATTTAGCTTAGGGTCTTTAATTAATTCATTTACTGATTTTATTAATGAGGTGTCCTGACTTTGGGATACCCAAGAAAAGTGACCTTTCGCTAAAAAATCACACGAATTTTTATAAGTAGTCTTGTTATTGAGTTCATGGGCTAGGTAGTCAGGAATTAACCATCCTTTTTTGTTAAAGTCTGCATGTCGCCACATTTTAGTTTTTTCAATCAAAATAGGTAAAGTGTCGGATTTATTTAAGGCAATGGATAATTTTGGATATTTTTTTAATAATAGTAAACTGTCACTTTTACCATACTGAATCCAATTAAAACTTCTTACAGGATTAGAGTAAATTAGACCTGGTCTTTTTTGTAATGGAATATTTCCGGCTCCAATATCAACAATTCCATTAACGACCATTAAAATTGCCTCTTCAGAACTCGACACAAAGTGCCATTCTATCTGATTATTATTTCTTTTACTCCATTCCTCGATTAATGAAAACTCTAGTCCTTGAGGTTTGCCATCTGTGATATTCATCGTTCCCAAGTCGGGAAAGAATGCAATTTTAATTACATTTTCATGTTGATTTCCCTTATAAGTCCAATGAAAAGTAAAGTTTTTATCAAAGAGCTCTGATGGAAATTCAATTACGAGAAGAGAAATCAAAATCAGGTATTGCAACTTTAAACGCTTAAACATAACGGAAAGATCGTAAAATGCTATTACTTTTGTTCCCTCATGCTTGGATTAAAATTACCTACTGACCCAAGATGGTCATACGCGGCAGAAGAAAATTTAGAAGAAATATTAGTTGATCATGCATATTGTGAGCAAAAAGCGGCATCAACAGCAATATCTTTTATTGTCACTTATCCTGAATTAAATGACTTGGTTAAAAGTATGTCAAGTCTCGCTCGTGAAGAGATGTCTCATTTCGAAATGGTGCACAATCTAATACTTGAGAGAAATTGGACATTAGGCAGAGAGCGTCCAGATTTGTATGTACGTAGGATACTAAATTTTTTCCCAAAAGGTGACCATCGAATGAAAAGATTAACGTACCGACTGTTGGTTGCGGCTTTGATTGAAGCTCGAAGCTGCGAAAGGTTCAGAGTGTTATCGGAAAATCTGAAAGATGAGAAATTATCTAATTTTTATTCCAAATTAATGGCTTCTGAGGCCAATCATTATACAATTTTTCTTGGTTTTGCAAGAAAGTATGGCAATAAAAAAGAGGTTGATGATTTATGGAATAGTCTCTTAGAATTTGAAGGTAATATAATTCGTGAATTTGCTCAACCAAACCGCGTTCATGGGTAAATAAATGCTAATTTTTAAATACTAAATATTCATATTTAACTTTTTACAATGGATGCTGAGAATTTGATTAAAAAATTGCCTCTTGATTCGATACATCGAAGCATTGGAGGTAAAATGATACCCTTCGCGGGTTATGAAATGCCTATTCAATATGACGGGGTTACACTAGAACATTTGGCAGTTAGAACAAACGTAGGTGTATTTGATGTCTCTCATATGGGAGAGTTCTATGTCAAGGGACCTGATGCAATAGATTTTCTTCAATTCGTAACAAGTAATGACGTTTCTAAATTGGCCCCTGGAAAAATACAGTACACATGTTTTCCAAATACTAGCGGAGGTATTGTGGATGATTTATTATTGTATTGCATTGATATTGAAAGTTACCTCTTGGTCGTGAATGCCTCAAATATTTCAAAAGATTGGAGTTGGCTTAAAAGAAATAAGGGATCTTATAATATTCAATTAATGAACAGTTCAGATAATATTTCACTTTTTGCAGTTCAGGGACCTAATGCGACAAAGGCTTTAGAGACCTTGACAACTATGAAATTATCAGATCTTTCATATTACACATTTGAAGTAGGCGAGTTTTGCGGTGTGCCGGAAGTTCTTGTATCTGCTACTGGATATACTGGGTCTGGGGGATATGAAATATATGTTCCAAACGACTTCGCTGAGTTAATCTGGAAAAGCATATTTGAAGGGGGTCAAACTCTAGGTATAAAGCCTATTGGTTTGGGTGCAAGAGATACATTGAGGTTAGAAATGGGATATTGCTTGTATGGTAATGATATTGATGACTCTACTTCTCCTATCGAGGCAGGCTTGAGTTGGATAACCAAATTCAGTAAGAATTTTATTAATTCTAATTCGTTAAAAGTTCAAAAAGAATATGGTGTTTCAAAAAAATTAGTTGCTTTTCAACTTGTGGACAGAGGAGTCCCTAGACAAGGTTATAAGATTTCAGACAACTCAGGAGGCGAAATAGGTGTCGTAACTAGTGGAACTATGTCTCCTTCATTAGGAAAAGCGATAGGCCTGGGATATGTGCCGTATGAAAAATCAAAAATTGGATCTGATATTTTCATTATAGTCAGAAAGAAGCATCTTCTGGCTAAAATCGTTTCACTACCTTTTTGGAAGGAAGAAAAATTATAAGTATTCATGGAACAGTTAAAATTGGACCGTATTGATCGTCAAATTTTAGGGCACCTTCTTTTAGATGCAAGGAAAACTTTTACAGACATAGCAAAAGAATTGAAGGTTTCTTCAGGGACTATTCATGTTAGGGTTAAGAAAATGGAAAATGCTGGCGTCATTAGAGGTGCTAGTTTACAATTAGATTACGATAGCTTAGGTTATGGATTTATAGCATTTGTAGGAATTTACTTGAATCGCACCCTAAAAACCTCAGAGGTTATTGATGCATTGAAGAAGATTCCAGAAGTTACAGTTGCCCATATAGCCACTGGTCGTTTTGGTATCTTTGCTAAGATTCGTTGCACAGATACTAAACACGCTAAAGATGTTATTTTTAAAATAAGTGAGATCTCTGGGGTCACAAATACGGAGACTATGATTGCCCTTGATGAGTGCATAAATTCCAGTAAAAATCTGTTAAAGACAATCCTTGAAAGGATGTAATTTTTAGAAATAGGTTCTTCTTTTAACTCCAACAATATGCTTCGCAAGGCGCATAACTTGCCTAGTATAACCATATTCATTATCATACCAAACATATAGGACAGCAGATTTTTTATCGCTGTGGAGAATAGTCGATTGGCTGTCTAAAATAGAACAGCAAGAGTCACCTACAACATCGCTTGAAACTAGTTCTTGACTGACAGAATACTTTATTTGTTCTACCAAATCACCCTTAAATGCAGCATCTTTAATTGCAGCATTTATTTTTTCAACTGAAGTAATTTTTATTAAACTTAATTTTAAGATTGCTAGTGATCCATTAGATACTGGTACCCGAATAGCATTGCTTGTTAATTTTTTTCCTAAGCCAGGAATTGCCTTATCTACAGCTTTTCCTGCACCAGTTTCAGTAATTACCATATTTAAAGCTGCTGCACGTCCACGTCGATATTTGGAGTGCATATTGTCAACTAAGTTTTGGTCATTTGTATAGGCATGAATAGACTCAATATGACCTTGTTTAATTCCAAATTTGTCATTTATTATTTTTAGAACCGGAACGATCGCATTTGTCGTGCAACTTGCGGCAGAAAATATCTGTTGCTCATCGTCAAAATCATTTTGGTTAATCCCAAAAACGATATTCGGGATATTTTGCCCAGGGGCAGTGAGTAAAACTTTTTTCACACCTTTCCCTTTTAAATGAGTACTGAGTTCTTCTTCACTTCTAAAAACTCCGGTATTATCAATTAATAAGGAATCATGAATGCCATATTTTTCATAATTAATTGCTTCTTTTGAATTTGAGGAAATGACTTTTATCGGTTGGCCATTAATAATTAAACTAGAATTATCAAAGTCCACTTCGACAGTACCAGGGAAATGACCATGTATGGAGTCTACTCTTAGGTTTGATGCTCTTTTTTCAAGATTTACACTATCAATTTTTCCACGAATAACTATTGCGCGCATTCTTAATTGATTTCCTTTTCCTTCTTGTGCAATGAGCTCTCTTGCAACTAACCTTCCAATACGTCCGAAGCCAAAAAGAACAACATCAATTGGTTTGGGGTCATTATTTTCGTTATTGTAGAGTTCATTTAATTTAGAGTCCAAAAATTTACCCCTTTTTAAGAAAATTCCAGCCTCTCTTTTCCATTCTATTGCGAGTTTACCAACGTCGATAGTCGAATTACGAACGTGTGAATTTGACAAGGATTTAGCTATTGCTAGTGTGTCTTGAATGGTAATAGTTTCCCCAGCCATAATGGAAGCGTGAGAGTGAACCTGTAACATTTCCGAAGGCCTTTGATCGATTAGCTGTTGCCGGAATATAACAACTTCTAAATTGCGTTCGTAAAAAAGATCACCAACTAATTTGATTAAAGCTGTCGCTGATTTCTCGAACTCAATGCGTTCAGAAACTAAAATTTCATAGCTATTTAAGGAAGGATTCATCAAGGGTATGAGTTGGATTTTTTATTCGAAATATTTCCAATAAAAATAGCCTCTTAGATTCCTAAAATCCAAAATAAATTTCACTATAACTCGATTTGTAAAATATTGAATTAGAGCATTTTATAATTTTTTGCTTTAGTGTAAAAAACACACAAAGGAAATAGTTGGAGTTGATTTAGCTATAGTCCAAAGGCAAAATAATCAGGTCTTCCATCTGATCGATACCCTTGAAGTAATATTCCATCACCAGAATTTAAACTCTTAACAATTTCTTCAACTTCTTTTTGAGAATTAACTGCCTTATTATTTAACCTAGTTAAAATAAAACCATTAGGTACTCCAGCTTTTGCCAATTTTCCATCACCCACTTCAGAGATAATTAAACCGGATCTTATTCCATATCTATTTTTCTGCTCGTCGGAAAGAGTCTCAAAGGTGGCACCAAGACTTAATTTAGAATTAATGTCTTGTTTTTTTAGCATATCAGTATTGCCATTCCGATTTCTCAAAATGATATCAAATTGTTTTTTCTTTTTACCTCTGAGGATGCTTACTTTGAGGTTGTCTCCCGGTCTTCTACTTCCGATTACTTCAAGAAGTTCAGAGGATTTATGAATTTCTTTACCTCCAGCTTTTGTGATAATATCACCTTTTTCTATTCCTGCTTCTTTCGCGGCGCCATTGTCGGTAACTCCGGAAATATATACTCCTTGATTAGCTTCGAGAGACTTTTCTTCTGCAAGATTTTGGTTTACATCTATTATATTAACACCCAAATAAGCTCGTTGAACCGTTCCGTATTTGAGCATATCATCAACAACCTTACGTACAATATTTGCAGGTACAGCAAAACTATAACCTTCATATGAGCCTGATCTCGTGCTAATTGCTGTATTAATACCAATTAATTGTCCTGTCGTATTAATTAGTGCGCCACCACTATTTCCGGGATTTACCGCGGCATCAGTTTGAATAAATGCCTCGATTGCAGACTTGTCATCGATAATATTGATATTTCTCCCTTTCGCTGAGATAATGCCTGCAGTCACTGTAGATGTTAGATTAAAAGGATTACCTACGGCTAAAACCCATTCTCCCAGTTTGACTTTATCTGAGTTGCCAAAGCTTAGCAGAGGTAGTTTATTGGCATCAATTTTTAAAACTGCTAGATCTGTGGTTGGGTCAACTCCTATTATCTCTGCAGAGAATTCTCTATTGTCGTTAAGACTCACTTTAACTTCTTTTGCGTTCTCAACAACGTGATTATTTGTGACTATGTAGCCATCTTCGGAAATAATAACTCCAGAACCGGAGCTCTGAACTATTCGAGGAGTGGCCTGAGGTTGAGATTGACCAAAACCAAAGAAAAAATCTTTGAAGGGGTTATAATAATATCCTTGTTCAACTGATGTTTTCACGTGAACCACAGAGTGTATGGCTTCTTCAGCTGCAATACTAAAGTCTGTTGACGAAGCAATTCCCTGAACTCGCTCAATTACTTTCACACTTTGAACTTTTTCGACTATTGCTTCATTTTCAAAAGAGATATTAGAGTAAATCGCAGAACCTGCTATTCCGCCAGTAAGGCTTATCACTGCGATTAGGAAAATAGAAAGAAATGATTTCGGCTTCATAAAGAATAATTTATATAATTTGAAGTTTAAATTTCAAAAACCGTTCCACTTGCTACATTTACATAATGTTAAGACAATTTGTCAAATATCACGGTACTGGTAATGATTTTATACTTTTTTCTGGAAATTATAAGGGATTAAGTGTTTCTAAGATTAAAAATTTGTGCGACAGAAAGCTAGGAATAGGAGCGGATGGTCTCATGTGTGTTGAGAATATTGAAAATAGCAATTTGGACTTCATCATACATTTTTTTAATTCGGATGGTAGATTGGGAACTCTCTGTGGAAATGGCTCCAGATGCGCTGTTAAGTATGCTCACTCTAAGGGTTTTTTCATAGGGGATAGTTGCAATTTTAAAGCTTCTGATGGCATACATCAAGGTTTACTAATGCAAGATGATTTGGTAAGTATTAATTTTTTGAATTGCACAAAAGCAGTTAAAAGTAGTTCGGGCCACTTAATCAACACTGGGTCACCCCACTATGTTGAGATTACAGAGAATTTAAGTAATATAGGGATTACCGACGTTGGACCTGTTGTTAGTAAAAAAGTTGATCCGTTAAATGGATGCAATGTTAATTTTATAGAGGCAATGGAAAATGATGAATTCCAAATAATGACATATGAAAGGGGAGTAGAGATGGAAACTTTGAGTTGTGGAACTGGAGCAGTCGCAGGAGCATTAGTCTTAAATCAATCTAAAGGGATTCAATCCCCAATAAGATTGAGAGCAAAAGGAGGGGTTTTGACTGTGGAATTTTCTGTTTCTGAATTGGGGTTTGAAAATATAATTCTTACTGGTTCAGTTGTTAAAGTATTTAATGGAGAATGCATCATCTAGAATCTAAAAATATAGTTTTAAGATCTCTTGAGCCATCAGATATTGATGATTTATTAAAATGGGAGAATAATCCTGAAAATTGGATTGCTGGAACTCGCACCTCTCCCTATTCAAGAGACTCTTTGGGTCGGTATATTAAAGAATCTGGAAATGACTTTTGGGATGTTAATCAAATAAGATTTGCGATAACATTAAAATCAACAGGTTTATGCATAGGTCTTATTGATGTATTTAATGCGAGTTCACTTCACTTAAGAGCTGAGATTGGTATTTTAATTGATCCCATGCATCGGGGAAATGGTTTTGCCTTAGAATCATTGAAAATAATTCAAAACTGGTCTCGTGATTTCGCTTTGCTTAGATCTTTGACAGTATATGTTTTTTCCCAAAACACTCCATCTCACAGGGCATTTATATCAGCTGGATTTAAAAATATGGGTTCTTTGAAATCATGGATTCGAACTCCTGAAGGGTGGGCTGATGTTAATATTTTTCAATGGCTTTCAAATTAATTTGATTCAGGATGGGAAACAAAGGAAATTCTAGTTTTTTTTATGGCTTATTATTTTTTGTTCTTTTTGGAATAGTTTCTATGCTGATATTTTCAAAGGCGATTGATTCTCCAATTCTTGAAAATAACCAGAAGAAATTTGAAATATTCATTCCAAAAGAAGGTAGACTTCTTTCTTATGTAATAGATTCTTTAGGATCCTTAGGTCAAATAAAGTATTCCCAGGCAATATCTATTTTATCGGATTTAAGGGGTTATGATTCTGCTAAATTTGGTTATTACAAGATAGACTCAACAATAGGTGTAATGCAGTTTTTAAGGAAATTGACTTTTGGATATGAGGATCCTTTAAATGTTAGAATAGGTGGCTATAAGAGTCGTGAAGAATATTTGAAAGAACTATCGAATGTTTTTCCATGGTCCCTTGATTCTCTAAGAACTTACCTTGGAAATGATACTTCTTGGTCGAGAATTATCCCGAATACCTATGAAATGTATTGGTCAAGTAATCCAAGGAAAATAAGTAATCGTTTGCGTCGGGAATATAATGTATTCTGGAGTAATTATCGTCGAAACAGGGCAGAGGATTTAGGTTTTAGCCCCGATGATATTATGATAATTGCGTCCATTAGTCAAGCAGAGACTAAAGCTCTAGATGAGCTACCAAGGATAGCGGCACTTTATATGAGTAGATTAAGAATTGGAAAGCGTTTAGAGTCTGATCCAACTGCAGTTTATGCTTATCGTGAAATGAATCCCGGAACTGATATTGTAAGACGGGTATCCAGAAAAATGACGCGAGTAAATCATCCATATAATACTTATAATATCCCCGGACTTCCGCCAAGCCCCATAGCCACAGTTGAACCTGAAATAATTGATGCTGTTTTAAGTGCTATTCCAAAAGGCGAACTTTATATGTGTGCTGATCCTGAACGGATTGGTTATCATAATTTTACATCATCATTTCGGCAACATTTAATCAATTCATCAAAATATCATCGAAGCCTTAACCGACGTGGGATTCGACGGTAAGGTTTTTGAAAAAGATAATCCCATCAATTGCATCACCTAGAATAACAGAATCTTTTTCTATTTCACTTTTTAATAACATTTTAGATAGTTCATTTACTATTCTCTTTTGGATAGCTCTTTTTATAGGTCGGGCTCCATACGCCGGGTCAAACCCTTCATTGGCTAGTGATGAAATTGCATCTTCTGTGAAATCAATAGTGATATTCTTACTCTGATCAAGTTGTTCAATAATTTTTGATAACTGCATTTTTACAATTGAATTTAAATGACTCTTGTTTAAAGAATGGAAAGCTATGATTTCATCAATCCTATTTATAAATTCCGGTTTGAAGGATTTTTTTATTAGCTTCAAAACATCCTGATCAGATTGCCCCTCTAGTAATAACTCTGATCCAATATTAGATGTCATTACGATAATACTGTTTTTAAAATTAATTTGCCTTCCCTTGCTATCGCTTAGATGTCCATCATCAAGTATTTGTAATAGGACATTGAATACTTCAGGATGAGCTTTTTCAATTTCATCAAGTAGAATAACAGAGTAAGGCTTTTGCCTAATAGCCTCGGTTAATTGCCCCCCTTCGTCGTGGCCTATATAGCCAGGAGGTGCTCCAATTAGGCGAGAAATTGAATGCATTTCTTGATATTCACTCATGTCAATTCGAATCATTGCACCACGTTCATTAAAGAGAAAATTCCCTAATACTTTGGCTAACTCAGTTTTCCCCACTCCAGATGGGCCGACAAATAAAAATGAACCTAACGGCTTCATTGGGTCATTTAAGCCAGCTCTGGACCGTCTAAGTGCATCTGAAACTGCAGTAATCCCTTCTTTTTGCCCTGCTATATGTTTGTTAAGTTCTTCTTCTAATCTAATAAGCTTACTCTTTTCACTTTCTAACATTTGATTCACAGGTATTCCTGTCCATCGTGCTACAACTTCAGCAATATCGTCCTCTGAAACTTCCTGTTGGACAAGCAGATTAGGTCCTTTTAATGTTTCCAGATTCTTAATAGCAACACTTAATTTTTTTTCAAGATCTCTAATTTTTCCGTAGCGGATTTCTGCAACAGTTGCATAATCACCTAATCTTTCTGCTTGGTCAGCTTCAAAGCGCGAATTTTCAATTTCTTCTTTAGTGTCTTGAACATTTTCTATAGCTTCTTTTTCTTTTTTCCACTGGGCAGATAATATGGCTCTTTGTTCATTAAGTTCCCCTAGGTTTTGTTTAATAAGACGATTTCTACCCTTATTTTCTTCACGTTTAATAGCTTCGTGCTCTATTTCAAGTTGAGTAATTTCTCGGTCTAAACTATCTAATTCCTCCGGTTTAGAGTTTATTTCTAGTCGAATCTTTGAGGCAGCTTCGTCAATCAAGTCAATAGCTTTATCCGGAAGAAATCTGTCAGAAATATACCTTTGGCTTAGTTGAACAGCTTGTATAACTGCTGCATCTTTTATTCTAACTTTATGATGACTTTCATATTTTTCTTTTATACCTCTTAGGATTGCTACCGTTGCATCGTTATCTGGTTCATTAACTGTTACTTTTTGAAATCTTCTCTCTAGAGCTTTGTCTTTCTCAAAATATTTTTGGTATTCATTAAGGGTTGTTGCTCCGAGGCATCTTAACTCACCTCGTGCTAAAGCTGGCTTTAGTATATTGGCTGCATCCATTGCTCCTTCGCCACCTGCGCCAGCTCCAACGAGAGTATGTATCTCATCAATAAATAAAATAATTTGACCATCTGCCTCTATAACTTCTTTAATAACTGATTTCAATCTTTCTTCAAATTCACCTTTGAATTTAGCTCCTGCGATAAGAGACCCCATGTCAAGAGAGTAAATTAATTTATTCTTCAAATTATCAGGTATGTCACCCCTCATTATTCTATTGGCAAGGCCTTCAGCTATGGCTGTTTTCCCAACACCTGGCTCACCAACTAATATGGGATTGTTTTTTGTCCTTCGGCTAAGAATTTGAAGAATTCTTCTTATTTCGTCTTCTCGGCCAATCACAGGATCAAGCTCACCCTGTTCAGCAAGCGTATTTAGATTGATTGCAAACTGGTCTAAGGCATTATAGTTAGATGCTAAATTTGAGTCTGGTGAATTAATTTTTTGACTTAACTCAAGCATAGTTTTTTGAAATGCGGTGATATTGAAACCATTTCTTTGAAATAAATCACCAATTAGCCCTTTACTTATGGCAATTCCCAGAACGAGATAATCTAAACTTAAAAATTCATTTCTATTTTTTTTCGCATTACTGATCCCATTCTCAATTACTTGTTGGGCTTGTATTGACATATAAGATTTAGTGTTTTTTTCTGAGGGTATGTTCTTGAATTCTTGATTTGCTGATTCCCGGAGTTTTTCAAAATTGATACCTGATCTTTGAATTAATGATTCGCAAAAGTTCAGATCTGAGTCGAGACAACCAAAAAATATATGAATAGGTTCTATAGCCTGATGTCCATTTTTAACGGCAATTTTTTGAGCAAATTGAATTGCTTGTTGAGTTCTTAATGTAAAATTCTCCATAACAAGAGGGTTTATACAAAAGTTTCTCAAATGGAGTGCCGAAAGCCTATGAGGGCCAAAATGACAGTAATTATATCAGAATAGTGTCATTTTGGCAAATTTTTTAAAAATGCTTGAAAAGCTAGATTTCCTTTTTTAGTGTTGGACTATAAACTTCCTTATGATAGACTTTCCTTCAACTTGAGCTTTTACAAAGTATACGCCGCTAGGCCATTCAGTTGCATTAAATGAAACTTTATTGTAGCCTTCTTCTCCATTGATATTCCTTTTCATTAGGATTTGTCCATTCATGTTGGAAATAGAAAAGTCAACATTTAATTTTCTTGACGCGTTAAAGTTAAGAAATCCTTCGCCTGATAGGGGGTTTGGCGATATATGCCCTAAGAAAAATCCAGGAATAGTTATTTCTGGAATACCTATCCCAACAATATCGGCAGGTGTTCCAGCTGGCATTTCCTCAAGACAAAAATCATCAATTGCCCACCCTTGGTCATGGTATGTGTAATCTGATCCAAACCTGAACCTTAAGACTAGACTACCGGGTTTATCCACCGTGAATTTTATTGTAGAAGTGATATACCCATTTGTATTTCCAGACCAACCTGGACGTATAATGTCTAATGATGTTACGTTTGTAGTGTTGTACCATAGTCCATTAGTCAGACTACTACCAAGAGTATACCAGGTGATTCCACCATCATAAGACCAATCTACATTTCCTCCATCATGATATAATTCAGTCATCATGTTGTGGTCGAAGCTTAAGTTGTATACTTTGAATGTATCCAAAACAAAGAATGGGGTATGCAGAGCACTTTGACCCATATGATTATAATTACTATCGAGCCTGGTCATCCAAGCTTTTGTTCCGCTTGATGCTCCAGTAATATTAGTTTGGTTTGGTGTTCCAAATTCCCAATCATGTTGTAGTGTCTTCACTGAAGGATGCAGGGGTAGCCATGATGGAATTGCTGGATCTTCAAAGTCGTTACAATAGGGGTTTGGTAAATCAATATTAATTCTATCTAATGTTGTAAATGATAAACAAAGAGAGTCATCAGATACTAAATTATCTCCTTTGGCATTGGGCCTAGATGTTTCAACACAAATATTATATGCCCCCGCACCATTATTAACCCATACTTGATCGAAATTGTACCATTGGCGCTGCCCACGCATCATGGGGGCAGTTGCACCAGCTTTATTTTTGAAAACAACCGTTTCAAAATTAGTCCATGTCCCGCCATTAACTTTATATCTGACTTTACATGAATCCAGAAGTTTTGCTCCCGTATTTTGTATGCGAACTCTTAAATGAGATGTATCTCCTGGAATTATTAGGTATTCAAAAGTTTCAATTTCAACTGGAGCTGCTGAGTTTTGCGGTGGGACGTAAACCTCAAAGTCATCAATTGCCCAACCCTTGGCACTGCTTCCAGCCGATGAAACCATTCGAGCCCTTAATTGAATTGGGTTTGTAGAATAGTCCCAGACGCTTAATGGAATTGAAGATGTAATCCATTGACCTCCGCTGCTTCCGAGCCAACCAGGACTATTTAAAGAGGGAACAGCAGCTGATCCATAATTAGAGCCATACCAATTATAACCAACAGACATTGATGCGTTTCCTAGAGTATTCCAGTTACCATTTTGAAAGTATTCTATTGCACCTCCATCGCTCGGGGCGAAATCAAATTTATGCTTGAATCGTAATTCGGCTGCTACCGTTGTATCAAACTCCGTAAGTGTTGGAATTCTTAGGATTTCAGTCATTCCTGGCTGATAATTGTCTTTTAACCCTGTGATCCAACAATTAGCTCCTGATGCAGCACTATTCCAACCGCTTCCTTTGGCCGGTGTTCCAAATTCCCACATTTGCAACGTACCAGTTCCTCCTTGTCCAAAAAAACTAAACTCATCACCAACGCAATTATCAAAATCAACCGGTCCAAATGCGATTGGGTATGAAGTTGCTCCAGAAGATATTTTAGAAGCTGTATCATTAATAGCAAATCCATCGCCGGTAAGAGTAGTCCATGCTTTTATTTCAAAATCTCCATTGTAATAAGTTGGTGGAGAAGCAACTGTTATCGTTGTTTCTGACCCCGGAGCAAGGGTTCCAGAATAGTTTGTAGTATATGTACCAGTATTAGTAGGAGTGCATAAATCCTGTATTGAATATGTAATTGGAATATTAGATTGGGCTACAGTTCCATAATTATAAACTTTAAATATGACATTTTGGGGATTTAGTAAATTGACCGAGTTAAGAGGTGACTTAACGATGCTTACACCAACATCAGATGCGGGGCGGTCATATATGTATAAATCGTCCAAAGCAATGTCTGCCATAGCACCAGATCCTATTTTTCTTGCGAGAATTCTGATGTTAACAACATCGCCAGAATAAGCTCCTAGATCCACTATTTTGAATTTCCAATCATCAACCTCCTTTGATTGCTGCTGAGCTATTATTGGTGCTCCAGTGACTGTTTGCCAAGTATTGCTACCGTCAGGGATGACTTGAACATTTAATATGTTTACATCAGATCCGTACATATGATACCAAAATGTCAATACTGGATTTGTTAAAGACGAAAGATCAACACATTTGGTAGTTGCAAACAACGTGGCGGGTCCATTACTTCCATAAGAACCTTCTGCATACATATAATTACCTTTTCGACCTCTAGACCATCGCGGGCCCGTTGAGAAAGTGGATGTTAGATCATTTCCTATCATGAAAGCATAATTCCCAGAATTTGAGGCGGGTATTACTTCCCAATCGGAGGTATTGAAGGTTCCTGGGTTAGCAGAAGTCCCATTTCCTGCAGCCCAACCGGCTCCATCAAAATCTTGGATATGCGGGAATTGGTTTATGGGTGTTTTGTGTTCAATAAATATTGGTCCTATACTATCATTACTTGTATTTGGGTCTCCTGGAGCTTCAGACCATGCATAGATATCATAATTTGTAAAAGCACTTAGATCTGCTTTAGGAATAAATGTGTAAGAAGCTGTATCTCCAAGTCCTAAATTTTGGTACAAGGTGTCTCTTCCAATGACAGTGGTGTTTGTTGTTAAATCTGTAACTGAATAAGCCAGTGGAATCGTATCGATAGGGAAGAAGCCTTCAGATCTTAAGTGGACTCGAACATCTTCACTTGAAGTATATTGACAAAATCCATTTTGCGGTTTATAAATGGCAAGCATTTCAATATCTGCTGGATCCGGTTCGTAAATACTAATGTCATCTAAAGCCATATCTCCAAGGTCATTAGAAGATGTGTTGTTTTTATTACCCAAAAATCGAACTCTAATTATCTTACCCAAATAAGGGTCAAGATTTACTAACATTTTTTCCCAGGGTTGCGTTTGGGAAGTCTGAAATTGTCCAGGAATCATCGCTACGGCATTTACCCATGAAGGAGTAGCAGAGCCAGTATCAATATCAACTCGCATATTCCCCATATTTTGTCCAAACTTGTGATACCAGAATTCCAATACCGCATGATTCAAACCAGTAAGTTTAATACATGGAGTAATTACTGTTGTGTTATTGTTCGTATTTCCCTGAGATGCCTCGGTATATAGATATTTCCCACTACCAGTGGTGTGATCTCCTGAGGGGCCAGTATTGAAAGTTCCAGTTTGGCCCACTCTAACAGACCATGCAAAGCCAGTTGAATTTGTATTAGGTGATACTTGCCAATTTTTTCCCGATGGAGGATTTCCTTGAGGAAAAACACCTCTGTGCGAGGTTCCTATTCCACCAACACCGGAGCCTTGAATCCAATTTATCGATGAGAAGTTTTCAGTCCAAGGAAAATTTGTCACAAGGTATGGGAAGCTGGTAGGTGTAGTTATTCCACATATTGCAGGGGGTGAGGGGTCAATCCAGAAGGTATTATATGGAATTCCTGAATTTAAGGAGGGGGCTCTATCCATGTTTAGGCAAGCCGTACAGTCATAAACTTCTACATACCAATCGACAGAATCTCCCACAATGAAATTAGTCAGAGTATGGAAATATTCAGCTGAATCAGGGCATGCTCCACTCATACTACTCGACATTTGAACTGTATCCCATGGGCCATTATTTAATCGATGAAAAAGCACAACTGAGTCTATTCCTGAGCCAAGATCTCTGGCTTTTAATCGTATTTCTTGGTTACTCTGATATCTGGGACCAATGGGTTCTCTTTTTGGATTCAAATTAAAATCAATTGTTGGAGGAACCAACTCGCAAGGAGCAGCTTTAACTTTAAGGTTGTCAACGAACCACCCAGCAGGATCAGCAGTCCCAAAAGGACTTCTGTATTCTAAAACAAATTGAATCAAACAATTAGAATAACCATTAGCTGTTCCACTTGGTCCATTTCCTAGAATACTTGAAATATCAAATGTTTCGCCTACCCACCAAGACTGAGACGGTGAACTTCCCGTTCCAGCTGTTGTGAGACCACCCCAGTAGGGAGATGCGTTTGGATTAGCATATGAAAGTTCATTAAAATAACCAGCAGTAGGGAAGGCCGGCGAAGCCCCGCTGTAGTGAGATCCATTAAGACGCGTCCATGTAGCTCCATTATCATTAGATACTCTCAAGTATGCATGCTGACCAAAGTGAACCTTACAAATTTGAGCAAAAGTTAAACTGACAAAAACATTGCCCAAAGTAGAAAATGTATCAGTTTGAAAAATGATTGAGTCAAATGGAACAATTTTAGCATGATATGAATTTGGTGCCGAAATAGAAAAAGATGATGTGTCATTCCAGTATGGCACATTAGTACCCTGAGTAGTATGAAAAGTCGTCACAGAATCAGGGCCAGACGGCGGGTCGAATTTCTCTTCAAACACAACGGTAATAGGACTTGTCTGAGCAAATCCTGAGAAAGAAAACAAAAAGACTACAATAGTAGATATTATTCGAATACTGTGTTTCATAATTTTTTCAAAGTGCTTAGAAGATCTCTTCTTTCCAAATATACAATTTAAAGGCCTTCAATCCTTAGCGTATATTCAGCGAGAGTAAGCTTTCACCATCTAAACGGCCTTCTAATTGATCACCAGCAGTGATTGGGCCAACCCCAGAGGGTGTTCCCGTAAAAATAATATCACCTTTTTTTAGAGTAAAAAACTTACTAACGTGAGAAATAATCTCTTCCATTGAAAAGATAAATTGAGAAGTGTTCCCGTTTTGAGCAATTACCTTATTTTTCAGCAATGTAATTTGATAATTTTTATTTTTCTTTGGATTTCCAAGTATCCATTTACCAATTACGGCTGAACCATCAAAACCTTTGGACTTTTCCCATGGGAATCCTTTTTCTTTTAACTCATTTTGGAGATCTCGGGCAGTAAAGTCAATACCTACGGTTATTGCATCGATGTAGGATAAAGCGTGTTTTTGATCAATGTATTTACCAACTCTTCCGATTCTTACAAGAAATTCGATCTCATGATGAATTTCTTGGCTCCAAGGAGGAATGACAAATGGATTTCTTGGCTGAAGTATCGATGAGTCAGGTTTACAAAAAACAACCGGGTCATCTGGTATTTGATTTCCTAATTCCCTAGCATGGTTAGCATAATTTCTCCCAATGCAAATTATCTTCATTTGCTTTTGAGTCTAATTGCTGTGAGTATTTTTTTTGTATACAATGGAAAATCTGCATTTTGAATCCAGGAGTAATATCCCGGATCTTTTAATAAAACCGATGTAACTGTTTGATTTTTATATTTCCCAAAAGAAAATTGCTCTTCATTTTTTTCATTGAACGTTATGAATCCCGCGAAGTCTGCAGCTTTATATCGCTTACTATATTCCGCAAGTTCACCGATATTTTTAGGCAGATCATCGTATCGATCTAACTGGGCTTTAAGGACATCTAGGGTTGCTCTAACATCCGCTTCTGCATTGTGAGCATTTACCAGTTCAGTATCACAATAAAATCTCAATGCAGCACTCAGGTTTCTTTGCTCTTTTTGATGAAAAATATTTTGGACATCAACTGCATATACTTTATGCATGTCAATTTCAACATCTGCTCTTAAAAATTCTTCCGCTAGCAGTGGAATATCAAATTTATTGCTATTGAATCCTGCTAAATCGCAATTTTTAATAAAAGTTGAAATCTCTTTTGCTTGTTCCTTAAAGGTCGGGCAATCTTTAACCATTTCATCAGTTATTCCATGAATTGCAGTAGTTACCTCTGGTATGGGTATGGTGGGGTTGATTCTCCAAACTTTTGTGATCTCCGTATTGTCAATATTAACCTTGATAATACATATTTCAACAATGCGATCATGCACTACATTAATTCCAGTAGTTTCCAGATCAAATACGCACAAGGGCTTAGTTAAACTAATCATATTTCACGTTCACTATCCCAGTTTTCCAAATAGTCAGCAACTCTTTTAACAAACATTCCTCCAAGCGCTCCGTCAACAACCCTGTGATCATAAGAATGCGATAAAAACATTTTGTGACGAATTGCTATTGCATCTCCATCAGGTGTTTCAATTACCGCAGGCATTTTTCGAATTGCTCCGAGGGCTAAAATGGCAACTTGTGGCTGATTAATTATGGGCGTTCCCATGACATTACCAAAAGTGCCGACATTCGTCACAGTATATGTTCCCCCATTTATATCATCGGGTTTGAGCTTATTGTTTCGAGCATTATCGGCTAGCTCATTTACTTCTTTGGCCAGGCCAGAAAGACTAAATCTATCCGCATTTTTAATGACAGGAACAATCAAATTACCATTAGGCAGTGCAGTTGCCATTCCAACATTAATTGGTTTATGTGAAATAATTTTATTTCCATCAACACTAACATTAATATTGGGAAAATCTTTAATCGCTCTGACAACGGCTTCTAAAAATATAGGAGTAAAAGTAAGTCTGCTGTTTTCTCGCTTTTCATAGTTACTCTTCACTTTTTTTCTCCAAAGGACCAATGAGGTCACATCTGCTTCAACAAATGATGTCACATGGGGAGATGTATGTTTGCTCATGACCATATGATCAGCGATCAATTTTCGCATCCTGTCCATCTCGATAATCTCATCCCCCGGCAAACTATTAATTAGATTAGAGGATTGCTTTTTTGGCGCTTCAGTTATCTCTGTTTTTTTCTCAGTGTCTATATCGTTAATCGGAATACTAGCTATATCTCGGGTCGACTTTTTATCTAAAAATGTAATCAAGTCCTGTTTTGTTACGCGCCCTTCATTACCACTTCCTCTGATACTGTCCAATTCTTCTTGACTCACCCCTTCTTCTTGGGCAATACTTCTAACCAATGGACTGTAGAATCGGCCTGAGCTTTCTCTTGAAATAGTTGATTTATATTCAATATTTGCTGTCGATGTTTTTTCTTTCTCTTCTCCATTTTTTACAGGTATCGCTTCCAATTGTTCTTCAGACTTTATTGGATCATCTTTTACGTCAATACTTTCAATTTTGGTTGTATTCTCTTCTTCGGTTTCAATGTGGGCAATAACCTGACCTACCTGTATAATATCGTCTACTTTGAAAAGAATCTTTCTTAAAACTCCAGACACGGGTGATGGCAAGTCGCTGTCAACTTTATCAGTAGCAATGGTTAATAAAGATTCATCCATTGAGATAGAATCACCTTCATTTTTTAACCATTCAGTGATGGTTGCTTCAGCTACAGATTCGCCCATTTTGGGCATTATTAATTCAAACATTTTCTAAGGATTGTCTTACAAATTTAAGTTAAATAGAGCCGTTAAAAAGACCATATATATCAAATTCTGGTCTCCAATGATGAGCATATCTTATATCAGCAAATTTTTGCAACTCTTTATCTTCCAATAAATGGGTATGACAAAAAACACCTTTTTTTAAGAAAGGTAAATCACTTGATTCATTACCTATGTACCCTACCCATGTTTTTTTTCTCAAAAGAACTGCGGGTAAGTTTTTTAATGCATGCCTCCCCCTTGGGAAGCATGCACAAACCGGCAGAGTGACTATTATGAAAATCGTAAATAACATACTTAATAAATATTTTGCTCTACGCAATGATGGCCTTAATAGAGCTGGAAATGCATGATTTGAGGACCTTTGATAATCATCGCTCCCAAGGGTCCATGAAGAATAAATCATCCGATACCTCAAGTTTCTTTTTCTTAGTAGAATCATGGTTTTAATGATCTTATGAAAATCTATATTTTGGGGGTAGAAATGAATTTCAGTTGGCCTTAAATAATCACATTGCTCAACGATTTCATCAATTGAAATATCATAATTAGATGATGAGTTTAATTTCTTACTATCCACTCTATCAACATGCGCAATTGTTTCATTAACCAGCCCAAATACGCCCTCCGAAGATCTAAATTTTAGAAATGTCTTGACACTTATAAATGAAATAAAAAAAAGAAGTGATGAAATTAGAATTAATATTCTTGAAAAGCGCAAATCTAAAGGAAGAAGGGCATACGAGGATAGAAGAACAGATGTTGATAAAAGGAAACCTGTAAAATATCGGAAAATGGATGAATTAATGGAGTAGGCTCCGCTAATAAACATACTTAGGGTCCAAATGATCAAATAAGTTGGAAGAATTACTTGACGATAAATTCTCGGATATTCTCCTCCTTGAGGATAACGGTGATTGGTTTCCCAATAGTCTGTAAATTCATTTGCCAAAAAGTAACCTATGGCTGCTGTTAAAAAAAGAGGAACAAGTAATTCCAGCCATCGTTTTAGAATAGATGAAAAGGCCTTCGCATAGATTCCTGTGCGGATTAGAATACTGAAAGCTTTTGCCCCACTCGTAAAGTGTTTTTTTGCAAAAATATCCATGGCCACATGGAAGTTTTTGACATATGCCCATGAGTCATGTTTGGTACTTTCACCTTTGTAGTGAATTATTGGGCTATCTGAAAAATATCTGGTTTCAAAACCAAATTTTCCTATTCTGTGTGATAGGTCAATATCTTCTCCATACATAAAAAAGTCTTCATCAAAACCAACGCTTTTAATCAGAGCTTGCCTAGATAACATCATCCATGCGCCACAATGAATTTCAACTGCAGCATTTTCTGATTCATCAATATGGCCCATATAATAACCGGCCCATCTCTTACTTTTTGGAAAAAGTCTGGCTAATCCAAATAATCTATAAATGGCAACCAGAGGGGTAGGGAAGCCTCTTTTAGATTCAGGTAAAAAATTACCTTTTCCATCAATCATTCGACATCCTAAAGATCCCAAATTAGGATGCTCATTGAATTGCTTTAACGCTAACTTAAAATTATTTTCTCCGACTACAGTATCTGGATTTAAATAGAGCACATAGTCACCAATAGCTTTTTTTGCCCCTATATTGTTAGCCTTTCCAAACCCTAAGTTTACTTTATTTTCTATGCAGTGGACCCATGGAAATTTATTTTTTATATGTTTTAAAGTATCGTCTTTTGAGCAATTATCTATTACAATTACCTCAACTTTCAAATTCTCTGAAGCCCGTTGGACTGATCTTAAGCATTGGTCTAAGTATGTTTTTACATTATAGCTTACTATTATAACAGATAAATCCATTTTTTATTTGCTCAATGTTGATTCAAATAGGACGCGCTGCTGCAAGGATCTACCGAGTGTAACTTCATCAGCATACTCTAGCGAATCACCTATTGGCAAGCCACGTGCTATAGATGTCAATTTTAAAGAAAGGTCTCCTATTTTTCGATAAATATAAAAAGCTGTCGTATCTCCTTCCATTGTTGAGCTTAATGCCATTATTACCTCATCTGCTCCATTGCTTTTTATTTTTTTTATTAATTCATCAATTGTTAAATCTCCTGGACCTAAGCCATCCATTGGCGATATTAGTCCACCAAGAACATGATATTTTCCACGAAAAGCATGGGTTTTCTCTAAAGCAAGAACATCTCGAATATCTTCAACAACACATATAGATTTATCATCTCTTTTTGTGTCATTGCATATGCTGCACAATGGGACATCGCTGATACTATGACAGTTTTCGCAGAATTGCGAATTATTGCTTAAATCTTGAATTGATGAGGCTAAGTTCTCCATTCTTTCATTTCCTTGGCGAAGCAGATGAAGAATTAAACGAAGTGCAGAGCGCCTACCTATTCCTGGTAGTCTGGACAATTCTTGTACCGCTCGTTCCATTGATTTTGACGGGAGTTCCATTATGGTAAAAGTACGCCATCTTTACAGGGATGAAACCAGAATATATTTTACTCTTGATGGTTGGGTATTTTTGCCTGCTTCTTATTGTTGCTAGAACAAGTACAAAAAAAACTGATAATTCGACATTTTTTCTGGGAAACAGGCAATCTCCTTGGTGGCTTGTGAGTTTTGGAATGATTGGGGCATCGCTAAGTGGCGTAACATTTATCTCTGTACCAGGCTGGGTTGAAACTTCTGGAATGGCCTATCTCCAAATGGTGTTGGGCTATGTTTTTGGTTACTTCTGTATTGCATTTTTATTATTGCCGATATATTATAAATACAACACTACTACAATCTATGGTTTTTTAGCTCAACGATATGGAAAGGTTGCGCATACAACAGGAGCTGCTTTTTTTATAATATCAAGGTGGTTGGGGGCTTCTTTTAGACTTTATCTAGTTGCAGCGGTTCTCCAGTCTTTAGTTTTTGATGAACTCGGAATTAATTTTATTTGGACTGTAATAATTACGTTGGCTTTGATATGGGTTTACACAAATCGAGGAGGTATCCGCACAGTAATATTTACGGATACATTGCAAACAATAGCGATGCTTGGTGCTATGTGTTTAACTATTTATTATGTCTACATTTCTATAGATAATTCAAATGGAATTTTTAATACTATAATTTCTCAGGAGGAATCGAAATGGTTTTTCCCAAATGCAACTGATGGAAGAAATTTTTGGAAACAGTTTTTAGGTGGAATATTTATCACTCTTGCTATGACAGGACTGGATCAAGATATGATGCAAAAAAACTTGACTTGTAGAAACCTAAAAGAGGCTCAGCTTAATATGATAACTCTCTCCGGTGTTCTTGTTTTTGTCAACGCACTTTTTTTGTCTTTAGGGGTTCTTTTGTTAATTTATGCTCGTCAAGAAGGTATTGAAGCTCATGGAGACGAGCTTTTCCCAGCAGTAGCAAGTTATGCGGAAATCCCAATAGTTGTGGGGTTGTTGTTTTTCATTGGGCTTATAGCTGCAGCATATTCATCTGCAGACTCTGCTCTTACTTCTCTCACTACTTCTTTTTGTGTTGATATTCTTGGTATTGAGAAAATGAAAGAATCTCGAGGGTTATTAATAAGAAAAAGGGTTCACGTTGGAATGACGTTAGCGATTGCACTTTTAATAATTGCAGCTCGTCCCTTTGTTGATGCGAGCATAATCAAAAACATTTTTACTGCAGCTGGCTACACTTATGGGCCGCTATTGGGGCTCTTTACTTTTGGAATATTCTCTAAGGCTAAAATCTCTAACAAATGGATTATTCCATTCGCGGCAATATTAAGTCCACTTCTGACTTATTTCGCAAGCTGGGCCTCGCCACTTTACTTAAATTATATTTTTGGTTTTGAAATCATCATATTAAATGGAATAATCATGACTATGATGCTTTATTTCAGCTCTTCATCAGTTAAAAATTTTCCCCAAGTAAAACGTTAGAACAAATGATGAAATGGGCTCAATAAAAAAAATAGTTCATCAAAAGTTTGAAACAGAGAGATTGTTCATAAGGCCTACCTCAGAACAAGATGCTGACTTAATATTTCAATTAATGAATACACGGAAATTTTTAAAGTTTGTGGGAGATAGGAGAATATATTCAATTCAGGATGCATTAAAATATATTCAAACTAAGATGCTACCTCAATTATATAATCTTGGATATTCAAATTATTCCTTGATTGAAAAGATAAGTGGAGATAAGATAGGAATTTGCGGCATCTACGATAGAGATGGATTAGATGGGGTTGATATTGGTTTTGGTCTTCTTCCTAAATATGAAGGGTTCGGGTATGCCTATGAGTCATCATCGAGATTAATTAAAGCCGGATTTGAAGAATTTGAAATTCAAGAAATTAAAGCAATTGTGTCAAAACAAAATGTTTCTTCTCAGAGGCTTTTAGAAAAATTAGGCTTTGAATTTAATGGCCTCATTAAACTCCCAAATGAAGAGGTGGAAGTATTACAATACAAAAAATTAAAGTAAACTTTTACTCAACTGATTCCATTCTTTTAGATAAAATGTCGTTTGATAAAAAACCCCAATTATCTAATTATTAAATAATTGGGGATTTGAAGTTGGTTGTAACTGAATTATTTTTTCATGAAGGGAAGCACCTTTCTCGTGCCCTTAGCATGAATCCTCATTAAATATTGCCCTGCTGCAAATGACTCAATATTTAAAGAGTTTTCCATGGATAGCTTCCCATTAAAAATGACTCTACCTAATGCATCAATTACTTGGACATTTTCAATGTGATCATTAGAAGGGCCAATTAAATTAATCCTGTTTCGACTTGGATTTGGAGATAAAGACCACTCTGTTGTGATTGGTTCATCAATTCCAATACCAGATATCTGAAGCAGTACTCCAGCCGTATCCCATCCGCAATTATTATATGACGCTAGAGTGGCATTATATGACCCGCCAGTTGCTGGATAGGAGTGTGTTGGATTTTGAAGGCTACTGCTTGATCCATCGCCAAAATTCCAATTCCATTGCGTTGGAACTCCACTCGAATTATCAGTAAAGTTGACGGTTTGACCGTTGGTATTGTAAGAAAATCCTGCAGTTACAGGTTGACCAACATTAAATCCTAAAGTATCAACATCTGTTCCACCGGAGTTTGTAAGAGAAAGAGTAGTTGATTTTGCTCCGCCAGAAAAATATACAACCGAATGAGGTCCAGCGCCATTTGCACTACTTGGAATTGAGCCTGCACCAAAGTCCCATGAAGCAATTGACGTCCCTGGGTTCATAGCCTGGAAAATAACCGTATCATTAATACATGTTGCACTGGATACTGAGCTATTTATAGATGCATTTGGTGCACTGGCTCCTAGATTATAAACCCTAATATTATCTATATAAAGATTGTTACCATATCCATTTATTGCAGCAAATCTAAATTTGATGCTAGGTCCAGATAACGAGGTTGCAAGAAAAACAGTGTCCTCACGCCATTGACCTGAGCTATTTGGGGTAAATGCAGAAGTTTGGGACGGTACCGTAGCCAGCACAGTTCCTGATTTGAGGTATCCTGCGGGACTCCAAGAACTGCCACAATTTGAAGAAACATCGACTCTTAGTCCATCTGAATAATTTGAATTATAAGTAGCATGTGAGACATCAAATATCAGAACAGGCTGAGAGGCTCCCGTTAAATCAATTCCTGGAGTTACCAAATAATCTTCTTGAAGCGGAGCGTTGTAGTTAATATTAGATATGAAGACGGCTGAGGTATTTTGTCCGTTACTTCCTATGGCATTCTTTTGATCCCAAGTAGTTGAATTATCAGGATTTTCAAGTTCCCAACCAGAGGGTAAAAAATTATTAAAACCTTGATTGAATGGCAAGTTAGATCCGCCATTTACAATTATTGAAGAAGAACTGGAAGTATTTGATCCATAATTGTTACTAGCGGTCAAACTAATATTGTAAGTGCCAAAATTGTTAAAAGCAATTTGAGGATATTGACTGGTTGAGTCCGTTCCATTCATGTATGAATATCCCGAGCTAGGACTTATATTCCAGATCCATTGATTTGGTCCATTCAGACTGTTGTCAATGAAGTCAATTGTTTGATTGAGGCATGGTAAAGAATTGCTAATACTAAAGTTTGCAGTTGGAGCACTTGTAACTTCTGTAATTGAAATATCATCTATTGCTACATCACTTGAGAAGGCACTACCTGTTTGTCCACGGAACCTAACAACAATGACATTTCCGGCAAATGAAGCTAATGATACATTTTGTTGAGTCCAGTTAGAACCCGCAATAGTGTAGATAACAGGGACAAAATCGTTATACCATTGACCTTGGCTTAAAATATCAATATGCAGTTCGCCATCAGAATTGCCAGACATGTGCGACCAAAACTCTAATTCAGGAATTATTGTCTGAGTCATATCAATACAGGGTGTTGTAAGGATGGCAATATTCTCATAGCATGATGATGCCTCGAGATATAAATATCTATCATTTCCAGAGCCAGATGAATGTCCAGACGATGGACCTGTGCCTGAGGATGGTGTTCCTCCTGAGTTAGTTCTCCAATCGATATCATCTTGTGAGCCATTGTTCCAATTAGTCATGTGTCCACTAAGGTTACAAATAGTACTACCACAGTTATTACTGGTTGCGCAAGTTGAGAAACTATCAAAATTTTGACTGTAAGGCAGAGTGTAAGTAGAGTCAGATTGGACTATTTCAAAGAACGAAATCAATGTGTCATTCCATCTGTTTTGATCAATCAAAGACTCTGTCCATACTTTTATTGAATAGGATCCTAATAAACTAGCATTTACTGTTGTGTTGAATGTGAATACATGAGTGTTTGTAGATGCCAAGCTTACATAAGCTGTATCTCTGACAATTGCATTACTCCCAAACTGATAAGCCATCGGAACCGTAAATACTGAGTCTAGACCACCATTTTCAATTAAAATGGATACTGGTAAGTTTCCGGTGCTTTGACAATCTGGAATATTGTCTGAAGGACTTAAAACAGAAGTCATAATAACATCATTTGTTAATAAACAACCTTGAAGCCCTGGTATTTTCTCAACTGCAACCGCTCTTTTGCCTGCTCTTCCCCCAGGGGTTAAAGCGGCGACAGTCCACCAAACTGTATTGGATGGATTCACATTATAGAATGTATATGAATTGCTCCCAGTAGTATCGATAGGATCCATATATTCTTGACCTAACATATAAACGACATAACCTGAAGCATTATTAACGGCATTCCAACTAACATTAAATGAATCTGGACAAGCCCAGTTAAGCTGAAGGTTCCCAGGATATCCAATAAGCCCAATGGGAGCATCACTCAAATCTTGCTGATTACCTCTTTGCACTTTGAATACAAGGCTATCTCCTGACCCATTAGGTGATAGAAAGTTGGATTGCCTTGCAGATGCAGGCGCAGTGGCAAATTGCGTAAATGTATTTCCTCCATTGGTGCTATACTCGAGGCTAAATGTTCCAGTACCGTTTGGAGCATCCCATCTTACCGGAATTGTAGTTAGGGGAGGAATTACTTCTCCTCCGATAGGATAAGTTAGTTCTACTTCATTATTTACAATTGTCCAAGTGACCCAGTATTTTTGTGGCCCAACCGGGATAGAACTTCCATTAACTAATAATTTGTAAGTACCTCCTGTTGGCTGAGATAAAGTAAATTGTTCAGAATTATTCAAACTATCCACGGCCCGAACTGCATTCGAGTTTAATGCCGATGAGTTTGGGGTAGGATCTAATACCCATGGCAGCCAGGTTGCTGCATCCAGATTAAGTGTAGCATTTAAATCATTAACTAATGCGCGCCCTGCATTTACCGTAGCTTGAGGATCTGTCCAATGTAACATAACTCTTAACTCTCCAACGCCATTTCCTCCTGGTACTGTTATATTAATGGTATCTACTTCTCCTTGTGCAACGCTGTCTTTAATGTACCAACCCATTTCAATAGCTTTCGCAGCCCTGAGTCCATTTACTCTTCCATAACCGTATTTAAAGTCGGGACCTGGATTCCCAAGATCATCTGCATTGTTAGTCAATAGAGATCTCATCAGACCGCCTTCAGGGTCAATACCATTGTTGTTCTGCTTGTAAGCATCGTAGAGTTGAGCCATGACACCTGCTATACCTGGGCATGCCATTGAGGTTCCAGTTATAGAACGATAGTCATTCGGAGCTAAACAAGAGAAAACATTTGTTCCCAATGCCGCAATATCTGGTTTGATACGCCCATCATGAGCTGGTCCTCTACTGCTCGATCCAGCTATAATGTCCGCTCCTGTTACATTTGCTGTGGCTAAAACATTTTTACCTTGTTTGTGTCCGCCCGTTATGTTTCCCCAGCCTGATCCAGCACCATAGTTACAATTAGAATTACCATTGTTACCAGCAGAAAAAACATGAGTTAAGCTTGGGTTTTGAATTGCATCAAGGTCTACTTGACGGGTAAATGCTGTATATCCTGCATTGCAACCATTAGAGTATGAAGACGCAGTAACCCTTATTCCGTACAGATTATAATCTACGTCAATATCATATAAATTATCAGGATAATCATAGTAAACCAATTTTGATCCTGGCGCTTGACCCTCTCCATCAGGATCTAAATTTCCTGCTCCCATTATTGTTCCTGCAACATGGTCTCCATGCGCCCCGTTTGAAGGGCCTGATTTGTTAGCTAGAACCCGACCTGTGAAATCAATATGGGGTTCAATGTCACCATCATCTCCATGTCCCACTACAACTCCAGTCCCATCATAATTTCTTCCGCCCACATATGGAACTCGTAGGGTATTTGATCTGTGATTTTTGATTCCAATCCTATTTTCTGCTTCAGCTGGTGCCTCTTTCTGTTGGATATAAGTAATTGATGGGTGATTGGCGAGAGAATTAATATAATCAGGTGAAATTAAAATTTTGAGACCTTTGAACTCTGCACCTAAAACATCTATATCTAGATTCTTTAGGTCATCAATAACAATGGACCAATCGATTGATGGTATACCCTCGATATAAAGCTCCCATTTTGATCCTACCCAAATATATTCGGGAACATTTCCACTTGCTAATTGCTCAGAAAGTTTCATTTCTGGTAAAAGAGAACCCAATCCCGATATACCATTTTTTCTTAACTCCAAAAATAGATCTTCATTTGTTTTTGGCATTAAAATGAGGTATGAATTTATTGGGAGATAACCAATATTTGTAACTCCTAAATTCTCTAACTCTGCCCAAGCTCCTTTACTTAAGGGAGTTTTAGAGGATATAATCCTAACAACTTTATCCAAATTTCTTTCAGATTTATTTAAACTCTTCATTGTAATTTTGGACAATGAAGGCAGTGAATAAGTTCCCGACTGAAAAATGACACGAGATTTGTTGTCAATTGATTGCTCTGGGTATGAATTCTGGGCTTGACTGATAAAAGAAAAAGCGAGAAATAGTAAGATGTAAGTTTTTTTCACGGTAGGAAGTAAATAATTCAAAATTATAAGGGCCTCTAAGATATGCGAACTACATTGATTTTTTTCATTTTGATTTAATTCTGAACTAGAAAGAAAACACATGCGTTCGATAATATTTCAAATAACATTAATAAGCCTCATTGGTTCATTACAATGCCAAACTAATGGGTATTATCTCTCTCCATCCAATGGTGAAATAGCTCTTCATCAGAGATCTCAAGATTATAGGATTTTATATCTCGCCGCACATCCTGATGATGAGAATACAAGATTAATAGCTCATTGGTCAAAATATAATGGTTATGATGTGGCATATTTAAGTCTAACTAGGGGAGAAGGTGGACAAAATATGATCGGTCCAGAGTTGGGCGAAGCGTTAGGTGTAATTAGGTCTAATGAGCTTTTTGCGGCCAGAAAAATTGATGGTGCGAAACAATTTTTTGGGGGAGCTTTAGATTTTGGATATTCTAAGACCACGGACGAAACTCTAGATAAATGGAATGAAGCAAAACTTTTAAATCGAATAGAGTCTGTTATCATGGAGTTTAAACCAGATGTTATCGTCACCCGATTTCCACCAGATAAAAGAGCAGGCCATGGTCATCACTCAGCATCGGCAGTACTGGCATTAAAAGCTTTTCATAAAGTTCGAGCAAGAGCAAATGATACCGGGTATTATCCCAAAGCAGTTTACTGGAATACTTCCTCCTGGTGGTTAGGGAATATTGATGATAATTTGAATGACTCTATTCAAATGATTGAAATTGGGGGTTTTATTCCCGAAATCGGTAAATCCTCATTACAAATAGGTACACAAGCCAGGGGGATGCATAAATCACAGGGTTTTGCGGGTAAAATAGATAGAGGTTTTAGAAAAGAATATTTGATGCTATTATCAGGGGAGTCTGTTAATTGGTCGGATTCGGATTTTAAGTCAAATGCCAAAGATTTAATTGACTTAAAAGGAATCTATGTGGATTTTAAAGCGAAAAGTCCATATTTTATTGAGGGAGAGAGCCTTGATGCTGAAATTGAAATATGTCTTGAGTCAGATGCAGACTTTAGTTTTAAAATTTTAAACTCTAAAGACCTACAATTAAAGAATGAACAGCGACTTAAAAAACATTCAAAAGTAACAATTCCATTCGAACTAAATCACTTAGAGGAAAAGAGTATTTTATTTAAAAATGAGCAAACGGGAAAAGAGAGCTTATTGAAACTTTGGCCGGATCATATTATTTCTGATCGTGTCTTAGGAGAATTAAGAAGGCCAGTTCAAAATGCAAATTCATTCAGCATTAATTATTCTATGCCATGTATCGTTTTTGTCGACCGAAATAGGCGTAAAGTAGATCTTTCTATTTTTAGATGGGGTCAAAAGCAAAGTCTAAATCTTGATTTTGAAGTCCCAACAGGATGGAATGTGAAAACTGAAGATGGAGAATCTACTGCTATTCATTTTCTGCCTGAACAAAATGTTTATCATCTACAATTTTATCTTGAGCCTTCTAAGAATGCTCAATCGGGTGATCTAATAATACGCAATGCAGATGACGGTAAAGCCATTCAAAAAGCTGTAAAGCTTCGATATGATCATATTCCTAGCCAAGAGGTTTGGCTAGAGGGTTCATTACCGTTGCGATATATTCCCATGGAATTACCAAAATTAAGAATTGGTTACATAAAAGGTGTAGGTGATGATGCACCAATGGCTATGCGACAGATGGGTATGTCGGTTGTCGATTTGGACGCTTCAAATTTAACATACAAAGTATTGAAAGACTTGGATGCTTTGGTCATGGGAATAAGGGCATATAACGTAAATCAAGGGTTAAAGTCTTCTCAGGACATAATTGATAATTATGTCTCTAGCGGTGGTCGTCTAGTCATCCAATATAATACTGCAAGTCGAGATAGGGTTTTGGAGAAGATAGGCCCTGTCCAATTTAGTTTAAGTCGAGACAGAGTGACGATTGAGACTACGGAGCCTAAGTTTTTGGTTAAGAGTCATTTGCAAATGAAGTCGCCCAATCAATTAAATAAAAAAGATTTTGAAGGATGGGTTCAAGAGAGGGGTTTATACTTCGCAGATTCATGGGATTCTTCTTTCGTGCCATTGATTTCGTGGAGTGACCCTGGGGAGGCCCAGAAAAGAGGTGTTTGGATTGTTTCAGAATATGGTAAAGGCACGGTTACTTATTGTGGTCTTTCACTTTTTCGCCAATGGAGAGAGGGAGTTCCAGGCGCATACCGGATTTTAGCGAATCTTGTTGGACATGGAAAATAGCATAACTTATTTTGACTGGATAACACTGATTGGAACCCTTGGAGCTATTGTCTTTGTGGGGATTTGGAAAACAAAAAAAAATGCTTCGGGTAGCGAATTTCTGGTTGGTAAAAAAGAAAGTCATTGGATCACCATTGGATTGGGTATTATTGCGACTCAAGCATCGGCAATAACTTTTATTTCAACTCCTGGTCAAGGGTTTTCAGATGGGCTTAGGTTTGTGCAGTTTTATTTTGGGATGCCTATTGCCTTATTAATCATTGGACTTTTTATCGTTCCTAGATATATGAACTCAGGGGTGATGACTGCATACTCGTTCCTGGAAAAAGTTTTTGGTAATAGAGTTAGGTGGTTGGCAGCAAGTTTATTTTTATTATCACGGAGTTTATCTGCAGGTATAACATTATATGCTCCTGGAATCGTTCTTTCAGCTGTATTTGGATGGAGTTTAAATCTAACAATTATCATCACCGGCGCAATAGTTGTTTTATATACTGTTTTCGGAGGTTACAAGGCAGTTGGAGTAACACAGTCTTTTCAAATGCTTGTTGTTTTTTTCGGACTCTTTGCTGCTGGATTTGTACTTCTAAATGATTTGCCGGAGAATATAGGTTTGTCAGAATCATGGGATTTGATGGAGGTTTACAATAGAACTCAGATTTTGGACTGGTCGATAGACCCATCAAGCAGATACACTGTTTGGTCAGGTCTTGCTGGTGGTTTCTTTTTAGCAATGGCTTATTTTGGCACAGATCAAAGTCAGGTGGGTAGATACTTGGGTGGCAGGAGTATGAGAGAAATTAGAATTGGTTTAGGTTTTACAGCAATTATAAAAATCCCAATGCAATTATTTATTCTAGGTTTAGGCTTACTTCTATTTACCACTATGCATTTTTCCCAAGAACCAATATGGCATAATCCCTCAGTGCAATCGAAATGGAATAAAATTGAATCTCTTGAGGTGAATGATATCAATGCTTCTTGGAAAAATATGATTCTATTGAGGAAAAAAAATGCAAGGAATTTTTCTAAGAATGGATTAGGGCCAAAAAATCAATATCAAAATGATTTGAGAATACTCGATCAAAGGCGTGACTCACTGAAAAATAGTGCCGAATCTGTTATTAAATCTCGTTTTCCTGGTATAGAAACAAAAGACACCGATTATGTATTCTTGGGTTGGGCTTTAAAAAGTCTTCCTGTTGGTATTTTGGGACTACTATTAGCAGTTATTTTATCTGGGGCTATGTCCAGCTGCAGCGCTGAATTAAATGCACTTTCTGCCACATCTATCGTTGATTTTAAACAGGCATTTGGGTTTCCTCAAGAGACGACAATTCTTGCTTCAAGAGTATTGACGGCATTTTGGGGTATTGTGGCATTGATTGTGGCTTTAAGTGCATCTTTATCGGAAAACTTGATTCAATTGGTTAATATAATTGGATCTCTTTTTTATGGTCCAATGTTGGGACTGTTTGCCTGTGCATGGGTTTTTCCTAAGTTTAAGAATAATGCCGTTTTTATTTCCGGGTTAATCGCACAATTATCAGTTCTAGTATTGCACTTATTGAATCAGTATAATTTTATAGAATTGGGATATTTATGGTATAATTTAATCGGTTCTTTTATTGTCTTAATCTTTTCTGCAGTCTTTTCTTTGCGTTTCTTGAAAATATAGACTCCATCTGATCGATGATACTCTCTACTGCCGGACAAATACTTTCATTAATCTGGGTTAAATGTAGTATTTGTTTTTGCTTAGGTCTATTAGTGTGAGGATACTCAGCGCATGCTTTGGGTCTGATTTTATAAATGCCACATCGATTATCATTTTCTAAGAAAGGACAGGGAAGTTGTTGTAAAACATAATCACCTTCTTCATCTATTCTAAGGTAAGAGTTTTCAAATTCGATAGTTTCTATTTTTAAATGTTTTGCCACTCTATCTCGATCTTTTGGAGTCCATAATGGTCCTGTTGTTTTGCAACAGTTGGCGCAATCTAAACAATCTATTTTTTTAAAAACATCGTCATGTAATTCATGAATAACCTTGTCGAGAGTTCGAGAATTTTGATTTTTTAAACTTTGAAAGAACTTATTTTTCGTGCGTATCTGGCTGCTCATAATTTTTTATTCAATAAGTCCTGAATTTTTGAATGAAGTTTCTTAGTAAAATCCTTATAGCCTTGAGTTGCAGGTCCTGAAAACCCCGCATGAACCTCAATGAGTTTTCCTTCTCTGTCATATAAAAGATATGTTGGATAAGAAATAAAATTTTTTATCGGGAGCATTTCTTCTACGGCTCCGCTTTGGGCTTTTCCCGCAAAAAGTATAGGGTAGTTTAAGTCTAAATAATCCACAACTTTTTTAATTGCAGAAATGGATTCATCACGATTCGAACTTTTTTCAAATGCCAACGCATAGATGTCTAGATCATCATAAGCCTTGAGTTCTTTAAAAAATGCTGACTCGTCTAAACAATTTGGGCACCAGCTTCCCATGACTTGGATTAAAGTGACCTTACCGCGTCCGGTAATAAGGTGTATAATTTCTCCCGTTTCGTATTCAGGTAACTTTATATCAACTTTTGAATTTTCTTCCCCTGTAGTTATTCTATACGGGTTACGAAGTTTTGAAACGCTATCACTTCTGCCAATAAAGGGTTCTGAATAATTGGCTCCGCTAAAATGTCTTCCTGTAATTTCTCCATTCTCTTTGATATTAATGAAAAATGTATACGCATGAACTCCGTCAAATGTGCTTAGGAAAAGTTTGTTTCCATATCGATTTCCAGCTAAATATCGATAATCCCCAGTTTCGGTTATTATAGAACCATGGTATTCATTCGAATTGGGTTTCTGGATAAATTCACCTATCGCGGATTTAGAATTCTCCGAGTTTGATCTTAATTTTATTAAAAATCTTTTTGCAAAGGGAAATGTTTTTTTCTCTGAATTTTTATTGAATTCATTTGCTGAAAAACGATTGATTTTTTCCACATTATTTTCTTTCGAAACAATAGCTGGTGAGGAAGTAAAAGGATAGCTTTCTTTAGTCTCAATTTTCAGAAAATAACCTTTTAGTTCTTTTGAATTTTCAAGATGTAATTCTGATTCGAATGGGAATTGCCAAATGGTTTTAGTCAGATTTTCTCCTTGCTTATGATGCTTGAGAGGTAGCCTCTCATCTCCGTTTATAACAGTTATACTATTAAAATATGATGATGTATCCGATTTTAACGTTTCAAGTTGAAACCTTAAAATATGCGCATCGCTAAATTTAATTTCAGCATTCCATAATTGGGTTTTATTCTCAAAAACGATTTGATTCAATTGATTATTTTCTTTTTTAGAATAAAAACCATAAAAAATCGCGAGTATAATTAATGACCCAATTATTGACGTAAACGATATCCAAAGATATCGTCGCAATATATGTTTTTGATATGGCTTCACTTTAGTTAATTAAAAATTCGCAACAATTGATTTGTATAATTCTATTCTTTGCTTTAATTCGGCACGAATAACCTCATAACTATTGTCTTCGGTAAGATTTATTGATGCCCCTTTTGTATTAAAATAGTATTTTATTTTAGGCTCTGTTCCGCTCGGTCGGACTGTGATTCTATCTCCGTTTTTTAGAGTGAATTGAAGGACATTAGATGTTGGGAGATTGATCAATTTTTTAGTGCCTGATATTATATTTGTGCATTTACCTATTTGAAAATCGGATATTTCATCAACATAGTAGGTGCCTATTTTTTTTGGAGGGTTCTGCCTTAATCTCGTCATAATTTCTTGAATCTCTTGTGCGCCTTTTTTACCTTTTTTGATTACACTAAAAAGAGAGTCTTCGTGAGTGCCATGGACGGCATAAATATTCATTAACTGATTGTAAAAGCTTGAGCCTTGATCTAAATACCAAGAGGCTGCCTCTGCCAGCAGAGTAGAGGCTGAGATTGCATCTTTATCTCGCACAAAGCTTCCAATTAAGTAGCCATAAGATTCTTCACCACCAATTATAAATTCTTTCTCTCCTTCAAGTTTTTTTATTAATTCCGCTATCCATTTAAAGCCTGTCAAGGTTTGATATGCAGAAATACTATAAGACTTTGCAATATTCTCGAGTAAGTTCGAGGTGACTACTGTAGATGCTACAAATCCGTTTTTCGGTAGGGAATTTGTAATTCTTTTTTGATTCAAGATATAATCAAAAAGTACGGCTGCAGTTTGGTTACCATTGAGAAGAATTAACTGATTCTTGTCGTCTCTTACCGCAATGCCAACTCGATCAGAATCAGGATCGCAACCGATCACTATGTCTGCATTAATTTCTTGGGCTTTTTGCAAAGCAAGATCTAAAGCTTCAGCTTCTTCAGGGTTTGGTGATTCAATGGTGGGAAAATCCCCATTAGGAGCTGCTTGAGATTCAAGAATATGAATGTTTTTAAATCCAAAACGCTTGAGAGCCTCGGGTAATAGTGTAATAGCAGTACCGTGCAGAGATGTAAATACAAGTTTAAGATTTGAATTAGATACAGGGTTGAGAGATAGTTTTTCAACCTCTTTGAGGTAGCTTTCATCGATTTCCTGACCTAAATAATGGATTTCACCTCTTCCCTTAGTCCAACGAATATCAGATACTTTTAACTTTTTTACACGAGTTAAAATTTCTTGATCATGAGGAGGGACTAGTTGCCCACCGTCAGACCAATAAACTTTATAACCATTGTATTCTTTTGGATTGTGTGAGGCCGTTATTACTATTCCCGCATTGCATGATAAGTGCCTTACCGCATAGCTAAGTTGTGGAGTAGGTCGCAAGTCTGAGAATAGAAAGACATCAATATTGTTGGCTTTAAAAACTTTGGATACTTCTTCAGCAAATGTTTTACTATTATTTCTTGAGTCGTAGGCTACAACAACCTTAGGTTTCTTATTTAATTTATGATTTAAATAATTAGCTAGTCCCTGAGTAGCTAAACCAAGAGTGTATTTATTGACTCCATTGGAGCCAAGGCGCATGAGTCCGCGAATTCCTCCAGTTCCAAACTCTAGATCTTTGTAGAATGATTCGTTTAAATTTTCGGGCTCCCTATCTATCCAGTTTTTGATTGTTAGTTTATCAGATTCATCAATTGAGCTTCTTAGCCAATCTAATGCTCTATTGTAAGCAGGTATATCTAATTCTTTATTCATTTAAATCAAAGTATAAAAGTTTAAATTAAAAACATTAATCTCCATTTTAAGTAAAAACGTATCAAGAATACCTGGAAAAGCCTCTGATTTTTTTAAAAGCTAGCCATTTTTATGGCTGCAATTGATGCTTCTGCTCCTTTGTTGCCATACTTACCCCCAGAGCGATCAATTGATTGCTGCATGTTGTCATCAGTTAACACACAAAGTATAACCGGGATTTTTCCATTCGCATTTAGAAGAGCGATTCCATTTGAAACACCCTGACATACATAATCAAAATGAGAGGTTTCACCTCTAATGATTGACCCAATTGCTATTACAGAGTCAAACTCTAGTGACTCTGAGACAACTTTACAGGCATGTATTAATTCAAAACTACCCGGTACATAAAATTCTTCTATGTCTTTTGTTTTTACTCCTGCTGTGAGCAATGTTTCTCGAGCACCGGATTTTAAATTATCGGTAATTTCCGAGTTCCATTCAGAAACTACCAAAGCAAAGCGCTTACCTTTTGATGAGGGTAACTTTTTTAGATCAACATTTGCGCCTTGAGCAGTAGACATTTAAGAATTACTGATTTTAGCTTCGCAATATGATATAAATGCCTCTATATTTTCCGATTCGTTCGAATTTGGGAAATCTGATTTTAAACGCTTATAAATTTTTAATGCAGCCTTGTAATTTTTTCCCATCTCAGCTGCTGTTCCAGCTTTCTTTAGAAAGATTGGAGTTAAAAAATTGTTAGCTTTTCCTTTTGAGGCAAGAGTATAATACTCTAAAGCTTCTTTCGGTTGATTGAGATCGGCAAAAGCATCTCCAATCGCACCCTTTGCAACAATGCTCAAAACGGGGTCATTACCTGTAAAATCATCTAGGTATTCAATTGCATCTTCAGGCTGGCCTAGGCTCAAATAACATAGTCCCGCGTAATAGTTGGCGAGGTTTGCGGCTTTTGTAGATCCATATTCCTCAATAATATCTAAGAAACCAAGATTAAGCCCGTCGCCATTAAGAGCTAATTTTAAAGAATCTTTAGCAAAAGCTTGTTGAGCAGGATAAATTGCAACCTGAGCTTTTTCTTCATTTGGAATACTTATGAATTGATTATAAGCCCACACTCCAGCAACTCCAAATATTGCAGCCCCAACAATACCAATAATTTTTTCTTTATGTTTTTGAACAAAGGTTTCTACTTTATTCAAGCCTGCTTCAACAGCTGCCTCAGGGTTTTCAATAAGATCAAATTCTTTTTTCTTTGCCATAATATTGTTTTACGAAATCTTTATATTGAGGGCGGCAAAGATAGCTAAAACCGTCGATTGGAGCTACTTTTGACATATGCATGATTTGACACTAACAGAACTGCGTATGGTTCATTTCAAAAACCATACTTCAATTGATTTCTCTTTTTCGCCCAAGCTAAATGCTATAGTTGGAATTAATGGCGCTGGAAAGACAACGATTTTAGATGCAATTCATGTCTTATGCATGACAAAAAGTTACTTTCATAATTCTGATTTCCACAATATTCAGTTTAATGCTCCGTTTTTTGTGCTTGAAGGAGAAATGCGAGCTAATGATATTGTTACCCCGATTTACTGTGGTCTTAAAAAAGGTGAAAAAAAAGTATTTAAGACAGATGACGGAGAGTACACAAAGCTTTCCGATCATCTAGGTAGATTTCCTGTAGTAATGATTAGTCCATATGATAGAAATCTTATTACTGATGGAAGTGAGGCGAGACGGAAATTTATGAATTCTGTAATTGCACAATCAAATAAGAAATACCTAGAAGCTCTTTTGGCGTATAATCGCGCCCTATCGCAAAGAAATGCGCTATTAAAATATTTTGCTGCTAACCGAACTTTTGATGAGTCTATGCTTGATTTATATAATGATCAGCTTGTTTCAAATAGTAAAATAATTTATTCAGCTCGACTTTCATTTGTTGAGGATTTTGAACCTGTGTTAAAAAAGTATTATGGCTGGATGGCAGGGGATAAAGAAATTGTGGGAATTGAATATAAATCCTCATTGCATGAAAAAGATTTAGATATGTTGTTAAAGCAAAATATAGATAAAGATCGAGTTTTGCAGTATACCTCTAAGGGAATTCATAGAGAGGACTTAGTATTTAAACTTCATGGAGAACAACTAAATCGAGTCGGCTCTCAGGGACAGCAAAAATCCTTTGTTGTAGCTCTGAAACTTGCGGTATTTGATTCTTTGAAAAATTCTTTACGAGTTAAGCCCATTTTATTGCTGGACGATATATTTGATAAGCTGGACGCTATCAGGGTAGAGGGGTTGATTCGATTGGTAAATGAGCACCATTTTGGTCAAATTTTCATTACCGATACTCACACTGAAAGAACAGAATTTATGATGAAGTCAGTGAATGAAGAGGCTAAAGTAATAGATTTGAGTAGCTAATGACAAAGCCCGATTTAAAATCCATAGCTGAAATTATAGGTTCGTTCAAGGTACCTTTTCAGAATAAAAATGCCTATAAATTGGGGTTGATAGAGAATGCTTGGATAGAAATCCTAGGAGAACAAGCTTATCAAAAGGTTCGAAAATTCTCCCTGAAAAATGGCATTCTTTATGTTAATTGTGATTCCAATTCCTTGAGACACGAATTGGGCATGCAAAAAAAGCGGTTGCTCGATGCTTTGAATGAAAAAAATGATCAGGAAATTGTTATTTCTGAGATAATATTAAACTAAAGAAGACCCAACATAGGTTATCCTTTAGTTTATTCAGAACCTCTCTTTCATCGAAAAAAAGAATTCTCCTTCTAAATTTGCATTTTCATTACTGTCCGAACCGTGAATTGCATTTGCTGAAATAGATGTAGCAAAAAGCTTTCTAATAGTTCCTTCAGCTGCCTCTGCAGGATTTGTAGATCCGATTAGTGTCCTAAAGTCTTTTACAGCATTATCTTTTTCAAGAATTGCAGCCACAATTGGTCCTGAAGACATGTAATTAACCAGTTCTCCGTAAAAAGGACGTTCAGCATGGACTTCATAAAACTTTTCAGCATCACTTTTACTCAGCTTTGTCAATTTCATTGCTGCGATATTAAATCCTGCAAAATTTATTTTTTCTAGTATTGCGCCAATATGTCCGTTTTCTACGGCATCTGGTTTGATCATGGTGAAGGTGCGGTTCATCTTGGAATATTTAGTTCTAGTTTTCGGGCGCAAATTTACGAAATTTACAATTACTTTAATGGAATAAAATGATAGATAGAATTATTAGTTTTTTACGAGAAAAGCCAAGGAAGATTGTTTTAACGAGCCATAGGAATCCCGATGGTGATGCAATAGGAAGCGCGTTGGGATTAGCTCATTATTTGCATAGTCAGAGTTATTCCGTTGATATTGTCTTCCCAAATCCACCTTCAATCCCATTACAAGGAAGCATAGGTTATTCATCAGATTTCGTTCATGTTTTCAGTTCAGATCCTAGCAAGAGCGAAGAGATTTTTCAAAGAGCTGATGTTCTTTTTTCCCTTGATTATAACGTGGCGAGTAGGGTTGGAGCTGATATGCAGTCAATGATCAGTGGTTTCCTCGGAAAAAAAATTATGATCGATCATCATGAAAGTCCAGATACGACTTTCGACCTAGTATTTTCAATGACTTCCAAGAGCTCGACATGTGAGATGGTTTATGATTTGATTGAAAGAGATGGAGGTAATATTGATCTCGCCTGTGCAGATAATTTACTAATGGGTCTAATCACGGATACAGGTTCATTCAGATTCCCTATAACTTCTGATCGGACCATGTATATTGCGGGAAAGTTAATTGAGGCCGGAGCCATTCCCCATGTTATTCATGATCGATTATTTGATAATAACCCCAAGAGTCGATTAATGATTTGGGGTCGTGCATTATCTAATCTCATTATTACTGACGATGGATTTGCTTCTATTGTTTATCTTAAACAAAGCGATCTTAGCGAATTAAAGTATCAACCCGGAGATACCGAGGGTTTAGTGAATCAAGGTCTTGGAGTTACTGGCGTGTTGATTTCTATTTTTATTCGAGAAGATGCGGATAGTAAGATGAAATTATCTTTTCGAAGTAAAGGTGAAGTTGATGTAAATAAATACGCCAGGGAGAATTGGGAAGGTGGTGGACATAAAAATGCCTCAGGAGGTTTAAGTAATATGAATATCACAGAGACGATTGAGAAATTTAAATCTACCTATAAAGAAGCTCTTCTCGATGATTAAATTATCTAATCTAAAATCAGCACCTTTTTGGCTTTCCATTTTTCCCACAGCACGAACTGTTTTGAGTTTTATGTTTGCCATATCACTCTCAATTTCATGCTCAATACAAGTGGAGGAAACGAAGGAGTCAAAATTGACAGATCGTGAAAAATATGAGAGAATGATTGATCAAAACAGGGCAGTTTTAGATGCGGAGCGTCAAGCCATAAGATCATATATGGATTCCTCTAGTCAAAAATTTATTAGAAATGGATTGGGGATGCATATTTCTGTAATTGAGTGTGGCAGTGGTAATATATTAGATACTGGAGATTTGGTCCAGGTTCATTCAAGAATTACTGATCTTAAGGGCTATGAGTTTAATCAATCTGAACATTCTCAATTTTCAATACTTCGAGATAGCGAGATGATTTGGGGAGTACAAGAGGCGTCTTTGGGTTCGCGGCAAGGAGATAGCCTGATATTAATCATTCCTGCACACCTCGCACATGGTCTTGCAGGAGATTTAAATACAATACCTCCTCTTACAACCCTTGTTTATTACCTTCGCATTCTTTAAGTAAAACGATAAATTATCTAACCCTAGAATTATGAAACGATTTGCAGCTCTTGCTCTAGTAGCAATTTTTATAATATCCTGCGCAGCCATGCCAAGTGGCGTCCAAGTAAATGGTGAAAAAGTGAAACTTCAAGATGGACTTTTTGCTCTAATTAAATCTTCAAAAGGAGATTTACTTATTCAGTTAGAAATGGAGAAGGCACCAATGACAGTAGCAAACTTTGTAGCTCTAGCTGAAGGAAATCATCCAGAGGTATCTACCAAGTCTGGAGAGCGATTTTTTGATGGACTTAAGTTTCATCGAGTAATCCCTGAATTTATGATTCAGGGGGGCGACCCTCAGGGTACAGGGCAAGGTGGTCCTGGATACAGTTTTCCAGATGAATTTCATCCAGATCTCAAGCATTCGGTTCCCGGTATATTATCGATGGCCAACAGTGGTCCAAATACCAATGGCTCTCAATTTTTTATCACCGAAGTACCAACGGCTTGGCTAGATAATAAACATTCCATCTTTGGGAAAACGATAAAGGGAGTTGAGAAAATTATTGAAATTGCTGGAGTAGAAAAAAATGGATCTAACGTTCCGAATGAAGATATAACCATGACAATTGAGATTCTAAGAGTGGGTAAAGTAGCAAAATCCTTTAATGCTCCAGAAATATTTTCAACGAAAAAAAGTGAAATAATATTAGCTGTAGAAGACAAGAAAAAACAAAGTGCGAAAAAAGGTCTTGAGAGATCCAGTCAATTTCAATGGTTAATGGATGGAGGAATGGTTGATTCAGATTTGTATGAGCCAGAATATAAGTTTTGGAATGCCAAGGCTCGTGAGTTAGCGGATGGGTTGAAAGTTTTTGATGTTACGGTAGGAGAAGGCGAACCCGTCAAAGCTGGAGATAAAGTTTTAGTTCACTATGCAGGGTATTTATCATCTGGAAAGCCTTTTGATAGTAGTGTTAAAGAAGTAGCGATGCAAATGAATAATTACAACCCTCAAAGAGAACCTTATGGACCGTTTCCCGTAATAGCAGGACCCTCAGGTCGTGTTATTGAGGGCTGGAAGCGCGGTCTAATTGGTTTAAAAAAAGGTGGTCACTCAAAGTTGCTAATTCCTTCAGCTCTAGGTTATGGTGAAAGTGGTGCAGGTCAATTGATTCCGCCGAATAGCTCTTTGGTTTTTGATGTTTGGATTGAAGATATTATGCCTTCTAACTAATTAACTTCTAAATCATCCTTATTCTCTCAATAATATATCTAAAAAAATATAACTATGAATGACGGCTTGTATGCTCGTTTCAATACTTCAAAAGGAACTATCACCGTTTTACTCCATCACAAGCAAACACCTATGACCGTTGGTAATTTTGTTGGTTTGGCAAATGGTACTCAAAAGAATTCAGCATTTCCAGATGGTCAAAAATATTATGATGGACTTTCTTTCCATCGTGTTATCCCGGACTTTATGATCCAAGGGGGATGCCCCGAAGGAAAGGGAACTGGTGGCCCTGGTTATAACTTTCCAGATGAAATTGTATCTGATTTAAAGCATTCAGGTCCTGGAGTATTGTCAATGGCAAATGCAGGTCCGGGAACAAATGGTTCTCAATTTTTTATTACTCATGTTGAGACTTCATGGCTTGATGGCAAGCACACGGTATTTGGCCAGGTTATCGAAGGACAAGAAGTTGTGGATAAGGTAGCAGGGAATGATAAATTAAATAGTGTAGAGATTTTGGCTGTAGGTTCTGAAGCAGAGTCATTCAATGCTCATGATGCTTTTGAAAAGGGTATGGAGTCTCAAAAAGAAATAGAGTCTAAGGCGAAAGCATCGGATTTGAAAGCTGTAGAGTCATTAATAGAGGGTATGATTAAAACGGATTCAGGTTTGTATTATAAAATGGAAGTAGACGGTTCAGGTAAAGCTCCGAATTCTGGTCAAACTGTTAAAGTTCATTACACAGGAAGCCTAGTTGATGGTTCTGTCTTTGATTCAAGTATACAGCGAGGTGAGCCGATAGATATACCAATTGGCGTAGGGAGAGTAATTCCTGGATGGGATGAAGGAATTATGCTTCTCAAAGAGGGTGGTAAAGCTCGTTTTGTTATTCCGTCTGAATTAGGTTACGGTTCTCAAGGTGCCGGTGGAGTAATCCCGCCTAATGCAACATTAATTTTCGATGTTGAATTAGTCAAAGTAGGATAGTGATATGGAGACTATTGGATGGTTGGCCGCTGTTTTGACCACGTTTTCCTTTGTCCCCCAAGCAATTAAAGTTATTCGTACAAAAGAGACTTCATCCATAAGCCTATGGATGTATTCGATCTTCACTTTAGGGATATCATTCTGGTTGGTTTATGGATTAATGATAGGAAGTGCCCAAATGACTCTAGCCAACCTAATAACATTGGTTCTTGCTATTATTATTTTAAGGGCTAAAATTAAAAACGGATAAGAAACCTTTTAGTTCTTCTTGGCTTTTTGCAATTGAGCTAGAAGATCCCTGTATTTCGCAGCCTCAAGAAAATCTAGATTTTTAGCAGCTTTTTCCATTTCTTTTCTCGTTTCGATAATCCGATTGTCTAATTGACTAGCAGTTAATAAGCCAACCCTTGTTTCGTCTAATTTTCTTTTTTCTGTATCCATTCGCAAGGTCTCTTCGTACTTGTCCTGGAAGGCGTGAGACTCTTCTTTGAATATAGCTTTTGGTGTTATATCGTGAGCAGAGTTATATTCAGACTGTATTATTCTTCGGCGTGTAGTTTCCGAAATAGTTTTTTGCATGGAGTTCGTTATTTTATCAGCATAAAAAATAGCCATGCCGTTTACATTTCTTGCTGCACGCCCAATAGTTTGCACCAATGATCTTTCCGATCTGAGAAATCCTTCTTTATCAGCATCAATAATTGCAACAAGCGAAACTTGAGGAAAATCAAGACCTTCTCTTAATAGATTTACGCCAATCAACACATCGAAGAGACCTTTGCGTAAATCTTCCATTATCTGTATTCGTTCTAGGGTCTCAACATCTGAATGGATGTAACGGCAGCGAACACCGTAACGCAAAAAATACTTAGTTAATTCCTCTGCCATTCGCTTTGTTAGAGTAGTCACTAATATCCTTTCATTTTTTTCAGACCTAACACGGATCTCTTCCATCAGATCATCAACTTGATTTTCACTTGGGCGAACCTCTATTAATGGATCAAGTAATCCTGTAGGGCGAATGATTTGCTCAACAATAATTCCTTCCGACTTTTCTAACTCGTGATCTGCTGGAGTAGCTGAAACATAAATAACTTGATTTTGAAGTGCTTCAAATTCATCAAATTTAAGAGGTCTATTGTCCATCGCTGCAGGAAGCCGAAACCCATACTCAACAAGGTTTTCTTTTCGCGAACGATCTCCCCCGTACATGGCTCTTACTTGTGGCAGACTTACATGACTTTCATCAACGATAAGTAAAAAATCTTTTGAAAAATAGTCCACAAGGCAATAGGGTCTTGTATTGGGTTTCCGTCCATCTAAATATCTACTATAGTTTTCAATCCCGGAACAATAACCAAGTTCCCTGATCATTTCAAGATCAAATGTTGTCCTTTCTTTAAGACGCTTTGCCTCCAATGGTCTATCTGTTTTTATAAAATGATCAACCTGTAAACCAAGGTCTAGCTCAATATCTTTAATGGCATTGTTTAGCTGGTCCGGAGTAGTTACAAACAAGTTTGCAGGAAATAGTCTCAGTTCTTCGATATCTTCTTTTTTCTCCATAGCAGTTGGATCCCAGACTTCGATTGATTCAATTTCATCGCCCCAAAATAATATTCTGTGAAATAACTCACCATAAGCGGGAAATATATCTACAGTATCTCCTTTTACGCGAAAATTACCTCTTTTAAAGTCTCCCGTTGTTCTGCTATATAAAGCGCTGACAAATTTCAGTAAAAGCTTCTGTCTTGAGATAATTTGACCTTTTGATATTTCAATAGTTTGAGAATTAAAGGCATCCGGGTTACCCATGCCATAAAGGCAGGATACAGATGCCACAACGATAACATCTTTCCGTCCACTTAAAAGAGAGGAAGTTGCACTCAGCCGCATTTTTTCTATTTCATCATTGATACTTAGATCCTTCTCAATATAGGTCCCACTGCTTGGCATAAACGCTTCGGGCTGATAATAATCATAGTAGGAGACAAAATATTCCACTGCATTATTTGGGAAAAAGGATTTAAACTCTTGATATAATTGCGCAGCCAGAGTTTTGTTATGCGATAAAACTAAAGTTGGGCGTTGAACCTTGTTTATGACATTTGCAACAGTAAAGGTTTTTCCTGAACCAGTGACCCCCAGTAATGATTGGTGAGCTTCACCATTTAAAATCCCCTCTGTTAGTTTTTCTATCGCCTGAGGTTGATCTCCAGTCGGCTGGAAAGGACTTTCTATTTGAAAAACCATGTTTTATTCTTCGTTGCTATTTTCTTCAATTTCTGAAGGTTTTTCAGCGATTGATTTATCGTTGTCTTCTTTTCTTTGCGCAACTCTTATTTCTTTCAAATGTTTTTCAGCTTTCTCGACAATTTTTTTCGCTTCATCAACTTTTTTCTGAGCATCTTTTACTATTGGACTGTCTGCATTTGCAAATTGAAAAAATCCCATATTGTTTTCTAATTGAGAAAGATCTTTTTTAGCTTTTTCCAAATTAGAGAGAGCATTAGAAAGTTTATTATTGCGGTTGTTTTCAGCTCTCTGAGCAACGCGCATTTCGCCATTAGCGGATCGCATTGATTCAAAGAATTTATTACAGGCAGATTTGAATTTGATCCATACTTTATCTGAGTCTTTTCGGGGGACAAATCCTGTTTTTTTCCAATCCTCTTGCAGTTTTTTAACCTCTTTTACCGCAACGGCCCAATCTGTTCGGATAGAGAGCTCTTCTGCTTTTGCAACTAATTGATACTTGTCCTCAAGAGCAACTTTTAGTGCTGCTTTTTTCCCTTTATAGAATTGATTTCTATTTTTAAAAAATAGTTTCTCAGATTTTTTAAATCGGTCCCAAAGCAGATCACTTGCAGTACTAAATGTTCTTCCTATTTTCGACATTGACTCCCTAAGTTCTTTGGCTTTATCTGTAGAGTTTTGCCATTGCTTATGGTCGCTACATTCGCCAGCTGCTAGGTTTTCTAATTCTTCTACTATTTTTTCTTTTAAGCTTAATCTTTCTTTATTATTAGCTGTGGCAGCTTCTTGTTTTAGCCTACGCTTTTCATGTAAAATATTTGAGCCTTCTTGGAAGGAATTCCATAAGGTCTCTTTTTCTTCAAGGGAAACGGGGCCTACTTCTTTCCACGAGGCATGTAATCTCTGTAATTCTTTACCTAATGCAGCAGTCCAGTCTTTTTCTGCTAGAGATTTAATCTCTGCAATTAGGTTTAATTTAACTTCCTTGTTGTGCTTATGATCCAAATCCCGTAAATCATGTGATAGTCTGAGATTATCATAGAATCGATCTACAAAAAATCGATAAGATGCATATAGGTCTCTGGTCGCATCATTTGGCACATGACCTATTTCTTTCCATTTGTCATTAATGCGTTTAAATTCCTTGTATGTCTGACCGGTAGGCAAATCATCACTTTCTGCCAATTTTTTTATCTCTGAAAGTAAGTTTTTCTTCAGTTCAAGATTAATCACCATCTTACCTTGGAGCTGATTGCGATATTCAGAATATAATTTTTTGAATTCATTAAAGACTTGGTAAAAGTCCTCTTTATTTTTTTGCTCAAAATGAAAATCAATGATATTCCCTCCACTTTCGATATACTTCTCTTGAGCCTCAGATCTTTCGTTGTCCCATCTAGGGGATAGAACTGACTTTATTGCAAGAATGGGTATTCTGGCGCTTTTAATAGGAATATCCTTTAAAATTCTTTGAACCTCTATTAAAAGTTCTTCATCTGATTTTTCATTATAATCAGCAGTATGATCCTCGTGTTCTTCTTTCTCTTCTTTATTTTTTTCCTCTACAGCCTCCAAAATGGGTTCCGAAATAGCTAAATCTGAATTTGCAGTTTCTGGAGTTTCTTTATTGGGCTTGGTTACTTTTTTGGTTTTTGGATTTTTCTTTTTCTGCTCATTAGATTTGAGCTCATTTTTTTCTTTTGAATCCTTGTTGTTGTCATTGGATTCAATCTTTTTCGCGCTTTTTGCAATCGTATTCCCTTCTTCGGGAAGTAAGTCTTTCTCAGCCATGGCTGGTAGTATTAAATGAATTTCCCTTCAAATTTGAGGAATATTGAGCACATCTACCCAATACTCCCAAGTTTTTTTTGCTTGAAATATTAACATTTGTGATCCTCCGATAGTTTTACAGCCTTGAAATTCCATCTCTTTTAAGAATTTAGTTTCGGCAGGTTCATAGATTAAATCAAAAGCAACGGGCTTATTCTCGCCAAGCCATATTGGTAGGGGCGGGCTGCTATCAATATGGGGGATCATTCCTAATGTTGTGCATTGAATTACTGCAGATGCTTTTAACTCTTTAATTGAAGCAAATTCAACTTCTGGCCAATCAAAATTTCCTTTTGCTCTTCTACATAGAATAAGACCTCGGTAACCCAAACTATTTAAAATGTAAACAATGGCTCTCGCAGCACCGCCATTCCCCAAAATACATATATCTGAGCTTTTTGTAGGCGTTGGTAAATGATCCTTACACATTTTCCAAAAACCTTCTCCATCGGTATTATGACCATTCCATAGTTTATTTACTTTAACTACCGTGTTGACTGCTTTTATATTTTTAGCGATTGGAGTCAATCTGGAGAGATGTGGAATTATGGCTTCTTTAAGTGGCGCAGTAACATTGAATCCATCCAAGTCAGTTGTTGCCAAAAACTCTTCAAGTTGAGATTCATCAATATTTATGGAAGAATAATTTAGTGTGCTGTTCAATGGATTATTGCTCCATATTTTTCGAAATAACGAAGGGGATCGGGATTTATCAATTGGGTCACCAATAACAGCGAAATTGTAACTCATCTTTAGAGAAATGTTATGAATTAGATTTTTTCTTTCCCACTAAGTTCAATCCAGAAATGAACACAAGTCCCAAGAGAAAGGATAATGAGCAGAATAAAATAGGATCTTCAAAACTTATGAGTCTGGGATATTCAATTCCATTTGAACTTATAATTTTAAAGGGATAAATTTTCACTAAGGACCCAATGATGAAGCCTCCCATTAATGCTGTCATGATATTTGGGATTTTCTCAAATAAATATCTAAGGCTTCTTCCAAATGATATTAAACCTAATACTGCTCCTGCAATAAATACTATAATGAGTGACCAGTTTGCACTATTCAAACCATCTAAAATGCCTTCATAAGACCCCAATAGAATAAGGATAAAAGAGCCGCTGATTCCTGGTAAAATCATTGCGCATATTGCGATAAATCCTGAAAGGAATACATACCACAATGTTAACTCTGGTTTGACCAAGGGTAAAAAGGTTACTACAGAACCCATAAATATTCCGATTAAGCAGTACAGTAACCATTTACTCCAGTGAATATTTTTAATTAAGTTGGAGAAAATCAAAGGAATACTGGCTAGTATGAGTCCAAAAAAGAAACTCCAAACAATCTCATTATAGTTTTTTAACCCCCATAAAACCAGTTTTGATAAACTTAAGATTGACACAAGTATTCCTGAAAAAAGCACCAGTAAAAAATTACCATCAACCCTCGTCCATGCTGGACTTATTCCTGATTTCATTAAGGACTTGAATAAGTCTATATCTATCGAATTAATTGCGTTGAGGAGCCTTTTGTAAATACCTGTAATAAAGGCTATGGTCCCGCCAGAAACCCCGGGAACAACATCTGCAGCGCCCATGGCTAATCCTTTTAGAAAAACAAGTAAGTATGACTTCGGGCCCTCATGAATTTCACTAATGGGTTTTTCATTCATCATTAATGCATTAATCGAGGGTCAGTTTCTAATCCTGGGTAATATCCAATTAAGGTTTCTTTAAATACTTCTGCATATTCTAATTGACCATTAGAAATAAGCTTTTTTGCCAATATGTTTTCATTTTCCAGTCCCATTATAAATCCACACTCGATAGCATGCATATCTACGCTTTCAGGATAACGTTCTAAACCCATTTTTATGACTTCTTTTGCCGCAGAGTTTTGATTTATTTTTTGCAAAGTTTTGATGTATTCAAATAACCCCATGGGTTCTTCTGTTTTCAGCGATTTTAAGACCATTTTAAGCATTTTCTCCGCTTCGATAAACAATCCCAGTTTATGATACAAATCATATGCAATGAGATAGTAATCCGGGTTTTCGGGATCTAGAGAGAGAGCTTTTTTTACATGCTCAATGGCTTCAAATAGTCGTTGACCTTCTCCATAGATTATGGCCAATTCAATCCATGCTTCATCCAGATCTTCATCTTGTTTTACAGCAAGTTTTAAGGCCTCTGTAGCTTCCGGTATTTGACCATTTAATTGATAGCATATTCCCAATCGGTAAAATGTGTAACCGTTATTTTCTGACTCTAGAGCACTCTTGTATGACTGGATAGCCTCAGGATACTGCCTTAGTTCTTCCAAAATTCTACCTGTATCAAAATGAGCAGCGGTAAAGTTTTCATCAATCAATAGTGCGTATTCAAATGCTTCCAAAGCTTTATTAAATTTTTCTAGCCTAAAAAGTGCTGCTCCCAAATGGTACCAGGCAGTTTCACTGTAGGGATATTGTTCAAGATATGTACGAAACCATTCAATTGATTTTTCATCTTTGTTATCCATATCAAAATTGGCTGCCAACATGTACAACAGATGATCATCTTTAGGCTCCTCTCGAAGCATTGCTTTTAAAACTTTTATCGCATGATTAAATTCGCCAATAGCAGTATATAAGCTTGCTAAGTGGCCTTGAATAGGGAACTGGTCTTCACTGTTTTGCAAGGCATGTTTTAGTGCTTTTATCGCCTCTTGGTGCTTGCCTTGTCGCATAAATAGTTGACCCCTTGCCCAATCTAAATCTGGATGGTTAGGAGCAATACTTTCTGCCGACTCAATAGCTTCTTCTGCTTGGTCAAGTTGATGGGCTGCTACAAAATACCGAGCTCTTTTAACGGCAAAAGTTGTTGCATGCGGATGTTGTTCTCCACCCATATCAATTGCGATAAGGGCATGATGCAACTGACCAGTCTCTAAATAGTAGTCTGCGATTTGCTCAAATTCATCAACATCAAAAAAAAGTGAAAACTTTTCTTTAAGCGCTTTTTCAAATTTCAGGATTAAGTGATCAGATTCTAAATTTCCCATAGATATAATTACAACTCCAAGCTAGTTAGAATCTTTCTTTTATTCGCACTCAAAATCCATTGGTTTTCCAACACTTTTTAACATTTATTTGCTCTAATTTTCTGTGCTTCAATTATGAACTAATTTTGTCCTTAAATCAAAAACAAGGCCATATGCCATTAATTACTTCAATTTCTGGAATTCGAGGAACTATAGGTGGTAAGCCTGGAGAGAATTTAACACCAATTGATGTTGTTTCTTTTAGTTGTGCTTATGGTGCATGGCTAAAAGATCAAAACAAAAAATCTAAGAAAAGTCATCTTAAAATTGCTATTGGTCGGGATGCTCGACCCTCGGGCTTGTTAGTGCAAAATTTGGTCTCTTCTGTTATGATTTCCATGGGTATTGATGTTCTAGATTTAGGTTTGTCGACAACCCCTACAGTGGAAATGATGGTTTCAATGAAAAGCTGTGATGGTGGAATTGTAATTACAGCCTCACACAATCCAGTTGAATGGAATGCTTTGAAATTATTGAATTCAAAAGGTGAATTCCTTTCGGCAAGTGATGGTGAGAAAATATTAGCTTATTCAAATTCAAGAGAGTTTGATTTCTTAGATGTGCACCAAATTGGTAAAATAATGCCTTTTGATAGTGGTATTGAAGAGCACATTGACGCCATTCTTAATCTCGATGATGTTGATGTTGAAGCGATTCGAAATGCAAATTTTAAGGTAGCTGTGGATGCCGTCAACTCCACTGGTGGAATATCTGTGCCTGTTTTATTAGAAGCTCTTGGTGTTGAAAATCAAGAACTTTTATATTGCGAGCCTAACGGCAAATTCCCTCATAACCCAGAACCTTTGAGAAAACATCTTGATGATATATGCAATTTGGTCGCTACGTCAAATTGTGATCTAGGTGTTGTCGTTGATCCTGATGTTGATCGCTTGGTATTTGTATCAGAAGATGGGGAGCTTTTTGGAGAAGAGTATACCCTTGTTGCTGTTGCTGATTATCTTTTATCAAAATCTAATGGTAATTGTGTTAGTAATCTTTCGAGCTCTAGAGCTTTAAATGATGTTGCAATTAGACATAATTCAAAGTATTTCGCTTCTGCAGTAGGAGAGGTGAACGTAGTTGAAAAAATGAAAGAATGTGGTGCTATTATCGGTGGAGAGGGTAACGGTGGAATAATATATTCACCCCTTCATTACGGGCGAGATTCATTAGTGGGTATAGCATTATTTCTTACGCATTTGGCCAAGTTGAAGAGTTTAAATGAAGGATTAACAGTATCTGCTTTGCGTTCATCATATCCAAATTACTTTATGGCAAAAGAAAAAATTGCTCTTTCTTCATCAGTGGATTTAGAAAAATTAATGAATCAAGTAGCAAGTCAATTTGAAAATGAAAAGGTGAGCCGGATAGATGGGGTTAAAATAGACTTTAAGGAAAGTTGGGTTCATATGCGAAAGTCCAATACCGAGCCAATTGTTAGAATTTATACTGAGGCCAAGAGCATCGGGGAAGCTGAGGCCCTAGCTTCAAGATTTGTAAATCAGTTAAGTAACCTGGGTCAATAATTTTAATTTAAAAATCTACAGAGTATATTTTACTTTTGATAATCCTATTTTTAATTTTATGAGCATATACTTCGACAACGCTGCAACAACGCCATTATCTGGAGAGGCCAAATCGGCGATGATTAAGGCCATGGAAAATTTCGGTAACCCAAGTAGCACCCATGGTGAGGGACGAAAAGCAAAAGCCATAATTGAAACTGTTCGCAAAGACATCGCCTCCAGACTGAACTGTAAGCCATCAGAAATAATTTTCACCTGCGGCGGCACTGAGGCAGATAATTGGGCTCTCATTTCTGGTATTAAGAACTGTGATGTTAAACATTTGTATACATCTAAAATTGAGCATCATGCGGTTACTCATGTCGCAGAATATATTGAGTCAAATAAATTATGTGAGGTTCATTATATACCTCACGATAATAAAGGAGTTCACGATTTTGGATGGTTAACTAAAGAGTTGGAGTCAAAGACAGGAGAAAACATAATGGTTTCCTTGATGCATGCCAATAATGAAATTGGAAATCTCATTGACTTACAAAGTTTATCAGATTTATGCAAAAAACATGGCGCTTATCTTCACAGTGATACGGTCCAGACAATGGCTCATCTCCCATTAGATTTATCTAAAATTAAAGTTGATTTTGCTGCATGTAGTGGTCATAAATTTCATGGTCCCAAGGGAGTTGGCTTTGCATTTGTTAGGCAGGGATTGACCTGCAAGCCTTTTATTTTGGGTGGTGCTCAAGAAAGAGGGCATAGAGCGGGTACTGAGAACGTCCTTGGGATTGCAGGATTAGGTGCAGCATTTAACTTGTGTTTTGATGATATGGTCGCGGACATATTAAAAGTATCTGAAGTAAAGAAATATGCAATTGCCAGGCTAGAGACTGAATTTCCCAAAGTCCAATTTAATGGCCTCTCAGGTGAAATAGAAAACAGTCTTTATACCGTTTTAAACTTTTACCATGATGAACTTCACAAGAATGGAATGCTCAATTTTCAATTAGATATAAACGGAGTTCAATGTTCAGGTGGTAGTGCGTGCAGCAGCGGAGCCACAGGCGGATCTCATGTGCTCAATGCTTTGAATTCTCCAGGGGGAACTCGTATTTCTTTTTCCCGATATTCCAGCAAGGAAGAGGTAGATTCTTTTATTGAAACGCTGAAAAAAATAAAATTAGAATTACAAAGTTTAGCTTGAGCTTAATTAGTTTTTAATAGATTAAGCTGACATATCCATAAATCCATCCATCTTCAGTTTCAAAACGATAGACATAAGTGTCTTGCTGAGCTGGCTTTCCATCAATTTTCCCATCCCAAAACTCTTTAAAAGGTTCAGAGGTCTCAAAGACAACATTGCCAATTGAGTTAAGTATAACAAACCGATCATTTAAAAAACAGTCATTCCCTCCAATTTTAAGTTCTTCATTCGTCCCATCGCCATTAGGAGTAAACGCTGAAGGGATATAGAGTCTTTGATCTAATCTTAAGATTGTAGAGGTGAAATCATATCCATAAACAGCGTTGCATATCGTATCGATTAAGTCCAGATGAACTGAATAAGTTCCGCTAGCGGGAAGTCTGTATGTTGCTACTCGACCTGTATCTGTTATACCATTTTCAAAGGTCCATTTATATATGTAGCTTGACGTGTCGGTCCCATATTCAACATTAACTCTTATTCTTCCATCTTTACATGAATCCGGGGAGACACTAACTTCTGGTCCTGGCCAATCTGGATCAAAGGTGACAGTTTTAAATATAGTGTCTGAAGTACCGCAGGTTGTGTCATAAGCTATGAGTTGAGTTTCAAAAGTTCCTGGTTTACTAAAATAAAAATCAACTGTGTCTCCGAATTGTATTGATCCATCAATAAAACGCCATTCATGTTTCTGAGAGCCATCACTTTCATTAAGAAAAGTCACTTTAAACTCTCGATCGCATGGAAAATATTCAGTGCTATAATCTGCTGTTGGAAATAGCCCTTGGTCGTGGTTAATGGTTAAAGAAGTGCTGTCAGATATATCACAAACTGTGTCTGTTGCTACCAATTTTATTGTGTAAGTTCCTTTGGTGAAAATAACCGTTGGCTCTTTTCCAGTAGAGGTTTGGCCATTACCAAAATCCCAAAAAAATTGATTTGCATTTAATGAGTTATTTGTAAATGAAACTCTCAAATTATCGCAGATGGTATCAACGTCAGCTTCGTAATCTATTGATGCGTCTGCTGTCACTGATGTCTCAAAATCAATTTTTATCACTCCGAGGTTACAATTGGGAGATAAATTGGTCGGGGAAACCACTCCTGGGGTTGTTGGAAAGCTTCCATTCGAACATGCGGCGCAAACTGCTTGATAAATTGTACCATCAGGCGCAAAGCGCGATGTACCCCCATCTACATGCTCATTCCCTGACCCGCCATAAAAAGATGCGTAAAGTACGGCCGATGCGTTGCGCTCCATGACTAAAAAATAGAAATCATTTCCATCCGTAGTTTTTTGGATTGCATCTGTAGTTGTGAACAAACCATTGGTAGACCCTCCAGCACCTGAGCTTCCGCCATTTGTCTCACCTCCCCAGCCTGACATTAAAATATTTAAGCATTCATCAACATTAAAAGCGGTTGGAACGATATTGATACTGTTATTGGCGGTTCCAAACTTTGTGCTGAAGATGGTATTGCTCAAATTGCTATTATACTTCTGGATAAATTGCCCACCAGAGGGAGTGCTCCAAACTGACGAAGGTTTTACGGGCCACAGTCCAAAAGTCTGCCCAAATACATAAATTCCTCCATATTTATCAATATCAATAAAGAAACTCTGGTCATTTTGATTTGTCCCCAAATAAGTGCTTTGCTCTATAACTCCTGATGCTGAGAGACGAGTTATAAAACCATCTATGGACCCCATAAAATTTGGATATTTACCTCCTGTCGTATTTGGAAAATTAGTAGATGTCGTAGCTCCGGTAACATATATTTTCCCATTATTTGCAACCTTTATTCCCGAACCTGCTTCTTTTCCGCTTCCTCCGAGAAATCTTGACCATCTTAGGTTTTGCAGGTTTGGACTCATCGAAAAAATAACCGCATCTGATTGCCCTCCTGAGCTACCAGCTCCGGGAAAGCTTGATGCTCCTGAGGTTGTGATCACAAAAATATTATCATTTTGATCGACAACTATTTCCCCTCTGGCTTGGTCTCCGTAGTTTTTAGCGAGACTTAGATTGAGTCCTTCATTGGAAGTGCTTCCCACAAAAGAACCGCCAGTAATTGCTGTTCCAGTTGAATTTAATTTCAGTACGTATGTATCTATTCCGGCGTTAAATTCAAACGGAAGGTTAGATCCTGACCCGGGTCCATATGATGGTCCTCCATTGAATGTTTTGTCATAACCCGCAATGGTCATTCCATTTATTGGAAAGTCTGAGGATCCTGTGGTTCCAAAGATCAGCAGCTCTCCAGCATTATTAACAATCATCGATTGAGCTTGATCTGGAAGACCTCCACCGATATAGGTAGAATAAATTCTTTGTACTCCATTACTGGAAAACTTAGTCAAACCAATATCCATATTTGCATAATTCCCACCACCTGAAGTTCCAGAATTATAAGTTGGGTCAAGTACTCCAAGGGTTGTTGGGTAGCCTGGATTAAATACGATTCCACCGCCATATAAATTACCGAAGTCATCATATGTTGCTGTATATCCCCAATTGTCAGATGTGCTTCCTGAAAAAGACGCAAATACTAATGTGGGATCTATTACAATCGACTGTTGTTTATTGTATCTGCCCAATTTAAAGGAAACGATATCTCCATCAATTTGAAATGAGCATTTTATTCTTTTCATTTTGGGTAATGAATACGCAACTGGAGCAGTTTCTATAATCTCTCCAAACTCAGTCAATAAAACCAATTGTCCTTCTTTATTTATTTTAGGGCTCAACCCTTTAAACGTCATTTTAATATCTAGGGGATTGCCATCTGGATGAATATGCCATAGGGATTTGGCGCTACCATTTTCATTTTTGATTTTATAATCAATATTGTCATAAATATTTTTTAACTGAAATCCAGAATATTCTGGGACTTCCGATTTCCATCGCGAAGGGTCTGAGCCGAGGAAATAGTTTCGTTTCACTCCGCTTTCTTGGATACCTTGAAATTTTGGGTGTTTGTTTGAGCCAACATATTCGCAAGAAAAGGAGTGGGCTTCAACCTGTGATACCGCCTTTTGGGGAGAGTGGTTATCATGGCTTGGAAGTTCTTCAGGATTATAAATAATAGCACGATAACCATTTTCCTCATAGAAATAGGCTCCAAATCGTAGATCCATTTTTGCAACAAATGATTCTTTCCATTGACCTACATTGGGTATGAATAGGGGTTGTGCTCCCAAGCAGAAGCTTGAGAGAAATAATAAATATTTCAAAACCCGGTACATTTTTATCTGGAAATCATTTTGTTATAAAGATTCTCTTACATCTAAGAAACCACTTCTTTCTTGATGTATCAGTATAAGCAAACAAAAAGTGTTCCGCACTCTCCTTGCATTTTAAACGTTTTTTTATTTCTTCTACTTTAGTTGGGAAATTTCTGGAAACAATAGAAGCACCCGATGGCCAATCGAATTCGAACGGTTTTTCTTTTTTAATAACTGCAAATATTCTTCCCGGGAAATCAGAATGAAATTCGGATGAAGTAAGAATTCTACTGGAGATATGTAGTGTTTTTAGATTCCATTTGTTTGAAACAAAAGAAATGCCATTAGAGGCTACTATTACAGGATCTGGATCATATATGTATGATAACGGTTGAGGGCTAGACTTCTGTATTTCAAACTTGTCTAATAAAATTCTATAATTCTCAGTTCCACTATCGTTGAGATCTACGGCCAATATCTGAGTCCCAGATACATGAGTTTGAGAAGATATCATGATCAATTCTTTAACTTCCTTTCGAACGCTCAAAGTTATCAGGAATTTACAATTTGGAAACCACTTGAGGACTTGGTGTGGCTCCAGCATTGGAGAAAGTTTGATGGCGACATAAGTAGCCCACTTTTCCCAATTGATGATTGACTCTATTGGGTTGGGAGAGCATTGTTTAGGATGAAAAACTCTGTTTCCATTGGAGTCAATTCTTGATGGGTCGGCATAAAGCCAATTGTATTTTTTTTTAGGACTAAAATTATTTGAATCGGTATTGAATATATTCCTAACTCCTTCTAAGAGCTGACCATTGTATTTAAGTATATCACAGAGTGTTTCGTTTGTTTCACAGATGTCAATATTTTGTGCCCCCGCTTTTTCGAGTCCCCAAGTATCAATTCCTGATCCGCCAGTTACCTCTAAAACATTTGTAAGCGGCTCGATTAAAGACATTTGATTCGCTCTCCAAAGCGATGTTGCTTCCGAGCTTGCTTGAGATAGTAATGATGGTTTAGGGAAAATATAATTTTTTCGATTTATCAGTTCCGGAAATCTATGACTCATTTTTTGTCGCACTTCCATTTGGTTTATGTGCACATGAAACCCACTTCTGAAGGCATGTTTTAGTCTTAATTCTTCAGCCTTAAAGCTATTGTTTTTGAGGATAAAATCATCTATTTCATCTTGTTTAGGAAACTTCATGAGCTAGCGGTAAAATATAATTATCGAAATAAATTATTATTTTTTTGTCTTTTTGGCACGCCAATTGAGCTGTCAGTGAGCAAAGTAGATGTAAATTTACATATCAAAATATCATATGATGTCAAAAGGTTTTTTTAAAAGCATTTTAGTTTTAGGGATTTTCGTTTTTAGTTCAGTACTGAAAGGGCAAATTGTTGATTCCATATTTTCTCATTCGGGGCCATCAATATCAACTCTTTTTGTTGGAGGTGCTGGACCAACGATATCAAGTTCGTCAACATGCCCGGATTCTATTGTCGCCAATATTCCTGCGAATAATTGGGTTTATGGTGTAGATATTTCTTATTCTATGACAGCGCCAGCTGCTGGACAAGGTTGGATGAATGAGCAATTCAGCTACGTAACTTGCCGCAGCACAGGCCTGTCGGAGGCAACTATCTCTCAGGGAGTAGGGAATACGGGCGGCACACAAACATACAGCCGTCAAGGAGTAAATATTGCCAATGGTCCTTCACTTACCGGTAAGCTTGTTTTTGATATGCATGCTTTTCGCTCATGGGGAGGTTTTGGATGCGATACAACAATCAATAAAGTTGATTCTGCTTCATGGTCGATAAAAGTAAGTTATGGCCCTGCACCAACTTGTTTTGCCCCAACAAATTTGATTGCTGGAACCGTTTTATCTAATTCTGCGGATATTTCATGGACAACAGGAGGTGCAACGAATTGGCAAGTGCGTTACGATACCGTTGGATTCAGTCCAACGAATACTACATCGCCATGGCTTTCAGCTTCATCTCAATCTGCTAGCCTGACCGGTTTAATGTCTGCATCGAGTTATGATATTTATGTGCGTGACAGTTGCGGCGTGGGTAATTCTTCTCTTTGGGCAGGTCCTTTGACTATTACAACATTATGTAATCCTCTTACCGCGCCTTTCATGGAATCCTTCTCTGGAGCCGCGTGGAGCGATGGAAATGGTTGGAGTAATGCCGGAAACACAATAGACTCGTGTTGGACTAGAAGCCCTCAGGCTCCAACAGGGACCGGAGGAGGTCAGCCATTTGCTTGGGGTACTCAAGATGGGGGAACGCCAACAAATAATACCGGCCCCAGTTCTGACCATACCTCAGGAACTGCTGCTGGAAAATATCTTTACACTGAAGCCAGTGGTGGTGGTTATCAAGATAATGCTCTTGTTACTTCTCCTCTTGTAGACATAAGCGCTTTGACAAGCCCGAGTATTACTTTTTGGAGGCATATGTATGGAAACAATACCGGAACACTTGCTCTAGATGTTTGGACTCCTTCTGGAGGATGGCAAAATAATGTCTGGACTCATTCGGGTGCGGTACAAACATCTTCCAATGTCGCTTGGGATAGTATTAATGTCTCTCTTGCAGGCCTCTCTAATGATACCATTAGAGTAAGGTTCAGAGGCGTTCGTTCTTTTGGAAATACTGGAGACATGGCCATCGATGATATTACTTTTGAAAATGGTCCAACATGTCCAGCACCAACTGGTTTAGTAGCTACGAATGTTGGTTTTACTGATGCTACTTTTTCTGTTACCGGAACCTCTAGCAGTTATCAGCTAAAAGGAACCTTGGGAACGAATTCTTTAATAGGTCCAGCGTTTTCGGGAACATCGGGCACATTGACGGGAGCATCACCGGGACAGACATATGATGTTTTTGTAAGATCAATATGTGGTCCCGGAGATACAAGCTCATGGTATGGTCCAATCATTGTTCAAACGTTATGTGCTCCAGTATTGCCATTTTTAGAAAATTTTGATGGCACGGCATGGTCAGACGGTACCGGCGTATACAATACTGGTGATGGATTGGCTCCATGCTGGTTTAGAGATCCAGAGGGATGCACAAGTTCAGCAGATCCATACTCTTGGAATATCCGAAGTGCCGCTCCAACTACATATGGAAGCCCTTCTCAGGACGTAAGTGGCTCTGGGAACTTTGCTTATACAGAATCATCAAGTGGACTACCAGGGCAGGTAGCTTATTTGAGAATGCCTCCTGTAGATGTATCCTCGCTTACTACTCCTGCATTGACTTTCAGTTATCATGCATTTGGAAACTCCATGGGTTCTTTAAGCTTTGAGGTATGGAATCCTTCCAATGGATGGGGAACTCCAACTCTGGTATTTTCAGGTGCTCAACAAACAGCTGCGAATGCTGCATGGAAGGATACTACATTTACCCTAGCAGTTACTTCTGATACTCTAATGGTTCGTTTTAAAGCGATTCGAGGAAGCGCCAATCAAAGTGATTTGGCAATTGATGAGGTTGGTATTATTGAAGCGCCTACTTGTCCAGATCCATATGCTTTAACTGTAAATTCAGGATCTGCAACATCTGTAACATTATCATGGACAACTGGAGGTGCCACGATGTGGAATATCGCATACGGTCAAGCAGGATCAGTGGCATATGTGCCGTTTACAACTGCTTCAACAAATCCATTCACCCTAACAGGTCTTTCCCCTGGTACATCTTATGAGTTTTATGTAAGAGACAGTTGTGGTCCAGGAGATGTTTCTGATTGGGTGGGTCCGGTAACTTTCAATACCCCATGCGCAACAATTGCTGCTCCATACTCGGAAGATTTTGATCTGAATTTTGATGAAGGCAATGGTTTTTCAAATTCCGGATCTACAATAGATATTTGTTGGAATAGAAATCCTTCAACCGGTACGGGAACGCCATGGTTTAATCAGCCTTACCATTGGGGTGGAGGTACTGGAACAACTCCCTCGGGGAACACCGGACCTTCTAGTGATCATACATCAGGAAGTGGTTCTTATGCTTACATAGAGGCTAGCGGTAACAATGGAACCAGTGCGGATTTGTTTACTCCAATAATCGACTTGGATACACTGAGTAACCCCGAATTGGTTTTTTGGAAGCATCAGTATGGGAATCAAATGGGAACGTTCAGTGTTGCCATATCTATAAACGGTGGATCATACAGTCCAATACATACCGCTTCTGGTGACCAAGGGAATAGCTGGCTACAAGTCAAGGTTCCTTTGACAACAACATCATTGGGAGATAGCATTCAACTGCGTTTCCGTGGGCAAAAGCCATCGGGCGGAGGCGCTGGAAGAGGTGATGTAGCCATAGACGATATAACTATTGACAACGCACCAGCGTGCCCAGCTCCAACATTACTCACAGCAACACCATTGACAGGAACATCAATCCAACTTGTATGGACGTCAGGAGGTGCAACAAATTGGATGATTGAATATGGTCCTTCAGGTTTTGTTCAAGGTGCTGGAACATTTATTACTGCTGGAACTAATCCATTTACTGTCACGGGACTCTCCTCTCAAACAGGTTATGATTTTTATGTGAAAGACTCTTGCTCGGTTTCATCCACTTCAGCATGGGAAGGCCCGGCTTCAGCATTGACTCTTTGCGGAACTTTGACTGCACCGTACTCTGAAGATTTTGAAGCTTCCCAATGGTACAATGATCCAGGCGGTTTTACCTATGGATCTATTGACACGTGCTGGAACAGAAGTAATATTTCTTCTTCGAGTTTGACCTATTGGTGGCGTCCAGGGACTGGTACCACTCCGACGAATCAAACAGGTCCATCTGGTGATCATACCTCTGGAAACGGAAAATACTTGTACACGGAGTCCTATAATGGAGCAGCCAGTACTACTTTAATTTCTCCAACTATTGACCTAGACACATTGTCCACTCCGGAACTGAGATTTTGGTACCATATGTATGGAAGCCTTATGGATTCTATGGCTGTGAAAATAGAAGTAAACGGAGCAATTACCTATTTATGGAGTCTTACAGGACAGCAGCAAGCCAATTCGAATGCCGTTTGGTTAGAAGCTGTAATTGATTTATCTAGTTATGTTGGTGATGAGGTACGAATCCACTGGATAGGTTACCGGACTTTAGGCTTTAATAATCGAGCTGATATATCAATAGATGATGTTACAATTGACAATGCTCCTCCATGTTCGGGAGTGCCTTCTTTGCAGGTCACGACCACCACGACAACAACAGGAACGATAAGTTGGACTTCAAGTTTTTCTGGTAGTGTTGAGTTGAATTACGGACTTTGGGGAGGTTTACCAGGTTCAGGAACTACAGTTCCAGTTACCTCTTCTCCTTATGTATTGACTGGATTAAATCCAGGAACAACATACTTTGTCTCGATACGACGGACATGTCCTTCTTCAAGCTCTTTTGGTTCTTGGAGTCAGGCAGATACCTTAACAACATTGTGTGCCACCATAGTTGCTCCTCATACTGAGAACTTTGATATTAATTGGAATCCGGGTCCAAATGCAAATAATCAAGGAGGATATAACGGAGGCTCAACGATAGGGGCTTGTTGGACAAGAACACCTGCAAGTGGAGGTACTACTGGAGCAACAGCAGTTTACCATTGGGGTGGAAGTACAGGAGGTACACCAACGGGTAATACTGGTCCAAGTGCAGATCATACCTCAGGATTTGGAAACTATGCTCTAACTGAAGCTTCTTACACGCCGTTTGAACAAATCGCATATCTAGTTTCTCCTGCTATAGATATATCATCTTTAGCATTTCCAGAGTTACGTTTTTGGTATCATATGGATGGCACCACGATCAATTCTCTGAGAATAGATTTCCAAAATGTTAATGGTTCATGGGTTTCTGTGGATTCTCTTGTGGGAGCGCAGGGAAATAGCTGGCAGGAGCGGGTTATCACCATACCTCAGAGCTATGGTCCAATTATGAAAGTTAGGTTCAAGGCAAGAAAGCAAAATGTCAATGCATCACAATCCAGTGATATCGCCATTGATGATTTTAGTATTTCAAGTGCGCCCACATGTCCGGATCCAAGTAGCATAGTTGCGACACCTCTTAATGCCACTTCTACACTTGTCACATGGACAGGTGGAGGTTCAGGAACCGCTATTATCGAATATGGACTTTCAGGGTTTGCTCCAGGGTCTGGAACGAAGATTACTACAACTTCCAACCCTTACACCTTGACAGGATTAAATCCTGGAGCTCTCTACGATATATATGTCCAAGATTCATGTGGTGCCAATGATTATTCTAACTCCGTTGGGCCGATCGCAGTGCAGTTATTCACATGCACCAATGGATGTCAGTATACGTTGGAGCTTAATGATGCGAATTCAAATGGATGGGTGAGTAATTGGCAAGGAACAACCTTCCATGAGCTAAGTGTGACAATAGGGTCTACAATAACGCCTTATACTCTAACAGCGGGTGGGTCTGCATTATTCTCTATGAATGTATGCGATGGAGATACCATCAGGGTTAGGTTTATTAATACCGGGTTTGCCTCTAATCAAGTAGGATGGTATCTTATGAACTCTTCTGGAGATACTGTTACCAGTCACATACCCGGAGGGAATTTAACCACTGGCTATAAATTTGAAGGAAGTGTAGTTTGCACGAATACTTGTCCACCACCGTTAGCGTCTTTCACTCTAGCTCAAAATGGTCTCGCCATTGATTTAGACGGATCGGCTAGTACTGGAACTTCATTAAATCATATCTGGACCTTTGGTGATGGTAATAGTGGATCGGGACCAATAACGAATCATAATTATGTTAACGATGGTATTTATACTGTGGAGCTTCTGGTTATGGACCAATGTGGACAGATGGATTCGGCCAATCAAGTTGTAACTGTCTGTGATACGATGATTTCTCCTTTTACCTATACTTTGAATCAGTTTCAGGCTGACTTTAATAGTGGTCTAGACTCTACTGTTTATTCAAGTATCATCTGGGACTTTGGCGATGGTCAAACAAGTAATCTTGCTAACCCAATTAATAATTATGCCGTTGGAGGTAGCTATTATGTCAGTTTATCTGCACTGAATATTTGTGGGGATACACTCACAGTTGGGGATACATTGGAAATATGCACTAAGCCTATAGCTGAATTTACGTGGTTTATTGTTTCATCTAATGCGAGTGGAATGTTAGTTCAGTTTGATGCTACTTCTTCAGTAAATGCCAATACATTTACGTGGTATTGGGGCGATGGAACATCATCAACGGGTGCTAATTTTATCCAGCATTTGTATTCTGTTCCTTCTTTGAACTATACGATTACTCTTGTGATATCAAATCAATGTGCACTGGGAGATACATCTGTTCATACATTGAATGAAACCAATATTAACGAATCGGAATTAGGATCAAAGGCAAAGATCTATCCAAATCCAAAAGGAGTCTCTCAGATTTTTAATGTCTCGGGATGGTCGTCTAACTCATCAGCAGAATATGAAGTGGTAGATGGCTTTGGCAGAGTTTTATATCAAGGAGAGATTAATACCAATTCTACTGGAGGTGCTACCCTTCCTAATTTTGATCTACCAGCGGGTATGTATCGCATAAGATTAATAGGAGAGGACTACAGACAGAATTTCAATGTCGCAATAATTCAATAACCGATTTAATTCATCGTTTGAATCCCCTTGATTATCACTCATAACCAAGGGGATTCTTAGTATAAGAGTTCGATAAGCGTTACTTTTATCGTCTTAAGAATAAATGCTGGAATTAATTAAGATGGAACATCTTTTAACCCTTGATATGCTTTTTGCTTTTTTAACCCTGTCTTTGATGGAGGTTATACTGGGTATTGATAATATCATATTCATAAGTATTCTCACCAATAAATTACCCAAAGAGATCAGGGCTCGCGCGAGATTTTTTGGTATTGGTCTTGCGTTAGTAACAAGAATATTAATGCTACTAAGCATAAAATGGATAATGGGCTTAACGGAGCCATTTGCTGAAATTAGTGGATTTGATCTGACGGGACGTGGATTGATATTGTTTTCCGGAGGTATGTTTTTATTGATTAAATCAGTTAAAGAACTTTATCTTTTTGTCGAGAAAGAGCATCCTGAAATCGGTTCGAAACTAAATATTAGAAAGAATTTAGTAGGAATCATTATTCAGATAGCTCTTTTAGATATTGTATTTAGTTTTGATAGCATTCTTACAGCGATTGGTATGACTGATAATTTACCCATAATGATCGCGGCGATTGTTGTTGCTATGGTTGTAATGCTTTGTTTTAGTGGTGTTGTTTCGGACTTAGTAGAAAAATTTCCTTCATTGCAAATATTGGCTTTGACTTTTTTGATTCTAATCGGCTTCATTTTAATATTTGAAGCTATTGAAATCCACGTTCCTAAGTCATATATCTATGCAGCGGTTGGCTTTTCGTTGCTTGTCGAATTGATTAATATGCGCGCTAGACTGCGCAGAGGTTAGTCTGGCGATGGTTATTTTTCGACTTATTTACAGAATCCCTGTTTTTATAATTTCATGCCTATTAGCTATTGGCCTTGCGTTTATCGCGAAGTTATTGGGAGCCTCTATAAAGATTAGACACGGTATCTATTCTGTGTGGCGTAAATCCTTTTTATTCTTGATGGGTATTAAAATAAAAGTAAAAAGTGGTTTAAAACCGGAATTTGCCGCTATTTTAATGGGGAATCACAGATCTTATGCAGATGTGCTGTTTATTCTGAGCGGAACACCTACCGTTTTTTTGAGTAAAGCAGAAATAAAAAAATGGCCCATTATATATCAAGCAGCGCAGGCTCTGGATACCGTATTTGTCCAAAGAAACGATAAGGAGTCCCGGTCTAACGCGAGAAAAGATTTGGCAAAAAGTATTTCAAGAGGATTAAGTCCTGTGGTTTTTCCTGAAGGCACAACATCATACAGTGGATTGCTAGATTTTAACCCCGGTATGTTTTACACTGCTGCTCAGATGCAAGTTCCAATTGTTCCATTTGTCATTGAATATTCTGATCCTGAGATGGCTTGGGTGGGTAAAGAAAAATTTATTCCTCACTTACTAAGAATGTTTATGCGACCGAAATGGCATGTTGATTTAACAATTGGTGATGCTTTTTCTGGAGACAATGGTGAGAAACTATCTAAAGATGTTCATGCTTGGATGCAAAGAAACTTAACCAATGGATGATAAGAAAGAAGGTGAAGCTGGTAACGGCATTGGAAGCAATGTTATGGCTAACGGTATCCTTCAATTTCTCAACTATGCCTTTCCCATTATCACTCTTCCTTTTGTTGGAAGAATAATTGGAACCCAGGAGTTTGGTGTTATAAATTTTTACAGCGTTTTAGTTGGGTACTTTACGTTGTTTGTTATCTATGGATTTGACGCCTCAGCCACACGTAGGGTTCCAGAGTTAGTGAAGAGAACCTCTGATCTCAAGGTTTTTTTTGTAGAGATCCAATCATCTAAGATTCTACTGCTTTTAATTGCAGCCTCAGTATATTCTATTCTTCTTGTTTTAATACCTGATGGCAATGAGCATTATAAAGTGGCCTGGTCAACATTTGCAGTAGCTGCCGGTTGGGCATTGATGCCAAATTGGTTTGTGCAGGGTATCAGAAGGATGAAGGAATTGGTATGGTTAAATATAATTCCTAAGACCTTTTTTTTAGTGCTTATATTTCTATTGATACGCTCGGTAAATGACAGTTATTTGTATCCCCTTTTTATATCTCTTTCTACTATTCTTTCTGCATTTTTGAGTTTGTTATATTTGAGACTGAGACTAAAAATGCCATTAAAAATTCATTTTAATCGGTCAATGTTCCATAGGCTTTGGAGTGAGCGATTAGTTTTTTTATCAAGTCTTATTAATAACCTCAATCAAACGGTTAGCATTATCATTTTAGCTTCATTCGTTTCATATTCTCAGGTAGGTATTTTTTCTCTGGGCTGGAGGATGATGAATGTTATTCAAGTTCTAGTCTCGGTTCCAATTCTTCAGGCACTTTTCCCTGTGTTGGGAGTGCAATTGAGGTCAAATATCCAAGAGGGAACTAAATCGTTAAACCAATCGATACCATTACTTCTAATTATTGTTACTATTGCTAGTAGTTCTTTATGGCTCATCTGTCCATGGCTCATTGATTTCTTTTTTGGACCCGAATTTATCGATGCTGCAGGCGTATATCAACTCATCGCATTTTTGCCGTTAATCTCAGTTTTGAACCATCTTATTGGATCATCATTTTTGTTGAATTTAGGTTATGATAATGATGTTCTTAGGGTAACAATAGTCGCTTCGGTAACAGCAATAGCATTGAACTTATTTCTGATATCGTCTTATGGTTTAAAGGGAGCGATAGTAGCTTTAATATTGACCGAAATAATTTTATTAATCCTTTACAGCGGAATGTGCAAAAATCGAGGTCTAAAGTTTTGGAATATCAATGAATGGAAATTGAGTTTAGTCTTAGATCATTTAAAGCGATAATACAAGGCGGTGGATTAAGTAAAAAATATTAAAAAATAATAGTTGCTTTACAATACAAGTATGCGAATACGTAATACAATTGCTCTAAATTTGTAGAAATCAACTTGGTAGCTCTGTGTTTTGTGCTTCACTTATTTTTTTTTTAAACCCTTGCAATCAAGGACTTTTAGAAGCTTACTTTTGCATCTCCTATGAATAGCTATCTATCGAGCAGTTTAAAACGATCCTTGGACGTTTTTATCTCAGTACTGGTTTTGCCATTTGCGCTGGTGCTTATGATCATAGGTGGGATTCTTATCATATTAACAACCGGTGGTGGAGTTTTTTACTCACAAAACAGAATAGGTAAGAATGGAAAATCTTTTAAAATTTTAAAACTAAGAACCTTGGTCAAGGATGCCAGTGGGGATCTTGCTGGAATGACAAAGAATGACCCTCAGATCTTTCGGATAGGTCGCCATCTAAGAAGATGGAGGATAGATGAATTACCTCAGATTTTTAATATTCTACAAGGAGATATGAGCTGGGTGGGGCCTAGGCCTGAGCGGCCTCATTTGGTTGCTAATTTTGGCAAGTTGTACAAAGACTATGAGATAAGGCACAAAGCACTTCCAGGAATAACAGGTCTAGCTCAGATTAATTTACCTGATGCAACCCCTAATGATACTGAGAAGAAATTACCCTTTGATATTGAATACGTGGACAAGGCAAGTTTTTCCATGGATTTGAAAATTATGTGGAAAACAATCCAAGCAATAGGTTAATCACATATGCGAATTGGCGGTGTGTTTTCAGTCTACAATGGGGACAATCCTATTTTTCTGCGACAAGCTCTTGATAGTATTCTAACAGATCAAACACGGCTTTTGGATGAATGCGTGGGTGTCATAGAAGGTGAAATAGGTAATGAACTCACCCAGGTGTGTGATGTATTTCCTCAAGTTAAATGGTTAAAAATGAATCAATCAAATGTTTTTGGCTTACCAAAAGCATTAAATATAGCAGTAGATAAAATAAATACAGACATTGTATTAAAAATTGATACTGATGATTTATACCCCAGGGAGAGGGTTGAATTTACTGAGTCTGCTTTTCAAAATGACCAGTCTTTAGATTTACATGGAGGCCAGGCTCAAGAGTTTTCTCAGGATTTTACAAAGAATTTTGGTCTTCGTTCTGTTCCGCTGAAAAAAAGAGAAATATTAAGATTTTCAAAGTCAAGGAATCCATTCAATGGCCCGAGTGTTGCTTTTAAAAAGTCAGCTTTTGTAAAGTTTGGAGGATTCCCTCAAGTTGAGGCCAATGAAGACTATTGCCTTTGGGGACATTTTCTCGTTAATGATCTTAATGTTTCAAATAGCTCTGAGGTCTATGTCTACATGCGCGGCGGAAATGACTTGGTCTCAAGGAGGAGTTCAAGGCGATATAGAAAAGGAGAACTTCAAGCATTGAAGTATCTGAGACATATAGGTCTGTTTACTTACAGTCAATTTATGAGGCATGTTATTGCGAAACAAATTGTGAGAAGGCTCCCAGTAAAATGGAATTCCTACATTTATTCAAAATTAAGGAGAGAAAAAGGGCAAGAGACACCCGATAATCTTCAAATTATTTTACAAAAAGATAGAAATGAAAACTAAATTTATAGTACTAATCGTATTGCTTTTTTTGCTTCCGAATATATCTTCTGCGCAAAATGTGTTTGCAAGAAAAAATCTGACTTCAGTTAGTATTGATCAGCTTGGAGAAGATGAGATAATCCTTTTTAAGCAGAGTTTTGAAGCAAAAAATATGTCATCCGCTCAGGCATTCAAGGATTTGGAAAAGAAAGGCATGTCTGAAGCTGAGATAAGAAAATTGCGCCTTAGGTTAGCCGAAACAGGTCATATTGACCCAGGGGAGCAGGCTCAAATTTTAACGATGAAACTAATTCGCCTCCAAGATTCATTGAAGGATTATAAAAATGAGTCTATTCAACTTATGGGGTTAGAGCGATTATATGCCTTGGACTCTAATGTTTTTGGGGCTAGTTTATTTCGAAATAAAAGTTTAGACTTTGCTCCAAACTTAACTATCGCTACTCCTCCGACCTATATAGTCGGTAATGGAGATGTTTTGTCGTTAACGATCTATGGTTATCAGGAATTAAACGTTGATGTACCAGTAGGGGTAAGTGGTGCTTTAAATATACCTTATTCAGGAATGGTTAATATCTCTGGTTTGACATTGGAACAGGCAAAAGCTAAAATTTTTCAACGTCTGAGTAGAAATGGTTACAATACCCTTAAAAATGGTAAATCAGAGCTCTCGATAACGTTGAAAGAGATTCGAAATGTTGATATTACGGTTGTTGGAGCTAAAGTTCCAGGTCGTTATTCGGTTCCAGGAATAGCCTCTCCGTATCATGTTCTTCATCTTGCAGGAGGTCCAGCCGCCAAAGGAAGCTACAGATCAATCTTACAGATTAGAAATGGTGAAGTTGTTGGTGAGATAGACTTATACGAATTATTGGGCAGCGGAAAAAAGTCCGATGATCTGAGGTTAGAGGATGGTGATGTGGTGTTCATTCCGACGTACGATGGTCGAGTTATTTTAGATGGAGAATTTAGAAACCCTATGACCTATGAAATTATTGAAGGTGAACTTTTAAGCTCCATAATGTCCCTTTCCGGTGGATTTGCTGAACAGGCTTTCAAAGAGAAAATATATTTAGAACGCGTTGGTAAGAATGGGTTTGTCTCATACTCCATTCCCACAACTGATTTTGATTCCTTTGTACTCAAAGGGGGAGATCACCTCATTGCTGATACATTAAATGATAGGTATAGAAATCGTGTGGCTATTTCAGGAGGTATTCAGATCAGTGGTTACTATGGATCATATGAAGGTCTTACTTTGTCTGAATTGATCCAAATTGCAGGAGGATATAAAGAAGATGCCAATAGAAGTTCGGTAGTAATTTCAAGTATGGATACTTTGGGAATAAGAAGTTATCAAAACGTCCCAAATTCCTTGTTTGCTACTTATCTAATAAGCGAGGGAGATTCTGTATTAATACCTTTAAACGAATACTTTGAAAGAGATCAATTCATAACTATTTCAGGAGAAGTGAATAGCCCTGGAAGACTAAAATGGGGAGACGGTGTTTCTGCATATGATGCAATTATCCTTGCGCGAGGCTTTACTGGCGATGCTGATATGAACAGAATTGAGATTACAACAAAAAATAATAAGGGAAGAACCTATAGATCATCATGCGTGAGTTTAGAGGAATCAAAAAAAATGAAATTAGATCCAGGTGATTTAATCTCAATTAAGAAAATCCGTGTTCGAGACAATGTTGCTCACATATACATATCAGGTGAGGTGAGAAGTCAGGGGTCTTTTGGTTTAATGAAACCATATGAAAATTTAAATGAAATTTTATCTAGGTCTGGGGGGTTAACACCTTTTGCTGATGAATATGGTGCATATTTAATTCGTCGATCAGAAAAAACTATTTCTGATACCCTAAGAGTTACAGGTGTTAACTTAGAATTCAAAGATGGACGTTACTTTAAAATAGATACTATTTCAATTTCACCAAAAGCAATAAATGGCAAGGGAGACTTTACTGTACAGGATATGGATGAGATTTATGTTCCAGGGAAGACTACTATTGTTCGAGTTCAAGGTGAAGTCAATTTCCCAAAGACCGTATCATATAGTTCGATAAATAATTTCAATAAATATCTAAGAATGGCGGGAGGAGTTTCAGAGGAAGGCCTTAGTAAAAGTGCTTTTGTCGTATATCCGAATGGTTCAACTCGATCGACTCGTCGATTTTTGGGTCGTAAAATTCGCCCTAGAGTCGTTCCAGGGTCAACGATTATTGTCCCTCAAAAGGCTTTGGGTAATGAGAGAATTATTGACCCTGCTGAGTTAGCTGCAATTTCAGGAGTTTTAGCATCAATTAGTACTATGGCAATTGCAGTAGTTCAACTTTTAAGACCATGAGTACATCATTTAAAGACTTTATAGGAGGGAAAGTCACCCTTGGGGATTGGATTCTATCGATAATAGGTGTTCGCGACTTACTTATCAAAAGATGGAGATCATGGCTAGTAATAACCATTTTGGGTCTTTTTATTGGAGGATTGTACGGCTATTTTCACCCTCAAAAACATAAAGCAGAGTTATTGATCGCTGTTGAGGATGATGATTCCAATGGATGGCAAATGATTCTTCAACAATTTGGAATTGATGTTGGTGGCAACAACCCTGGGGGTATTTTTAAGGGAGAGTCTCTTCTAAAGCTATTTGCCACAAGAAATCAGGTGGAGAAGACCCTATTGCGAGAAGTAGAGTTTGATGACAATACAAAAGGTCTATTGGCCAATAGAGTTTGGGCTGGAACTTCCCACAGTAAGAAAAAGATATTTGAAAATTTAAGTTTCACGAAAAATAGAGATGGTTACAATAGCCTTGAAGACTCTGCTATTTTTCTTACCTATAAATACGTGATTGATGAAGTTATTTCTGCTCAAAAACCGGAAAAGAAACTCAGTCTCATACAGCTAAGCGCTGTGCACAAAGATAAATATCTAGCCAAGGCATTAACTACAGAGTTAATCGATGAGACTTCAAAATATTATATTGAGCTGTTGACTAAAAAAGCTAGATTGAACCTTCATGTTTTGCAAAAGGAGGCAGACTCTGTCCAAATGATGATGCAAAGCAATATGGCTTCGTCAGCTAGTTCTTCGGATCTCAATATCAATCCAAACAGGGCTTCGTTGCGGGTAGATCAAAATAGGTCTCTGGTGGATCTTCAAATTAGTGTTTCTCTTTATGGGGAAATTATAAAGAATCTAAAGTTGGCAGAGATAGGCCTTAGAAAGCAGACACCTATCATACAGATTGTCGATGTCCCTCAATTTCCGCTGCCAAAAGTTGGACTAAAAATATGGCAATGGATGCTTGTCTTTGGATCAGGGTTTTCCATTGTATTTGTTCTGTTTATTTCTTTACTACCTGAAGGAGAGAATAACTAAATAATGGTTTCTACGGGCTGTCTTCTTGTTGCCTACGATTTCAATGATCGCAAGCAAAAACTATGGAGCATTTTCCTAAATCGCTCAGGCTTAAATGAATCCAGATCCCTTGTAATAGAAAATGCTCCCCATGATAATTTTCATGCAGAAAAGGGCAGCAACACTTATTTTGAATTTTCGGGGTATTTGGAGGGTTTAGAAAAAATTGGTTCAAAAAATTTAGATCAAATATTTATATTCAATGACACTTTATTTGAGCACCATGCAACAAGTATGTGGGCAGATTATATCCGAAATATAAAGTCTTCAAAAGATGGAATATATGGAGATGGTAGAATTGAGCCGGTAATTTGGGATTCAAAATCTCTGAGAATATTGGCTTCATGGCATTTTTTGTTACAAGGAAAAGTTGCGATTGATATTTTTGATAAAACCTTAAGAGAAGTTCTTTTAGATTTTGATAACCCTTTGCTCATAAACGATGAGTACAAAACATATCGTGAAAGATATTTATCTGGAGGAGTTTTTAGCGGCTTCTCTCTCTCTGGAAAACTTAATTCAAAGGAAGATATTCAAAGAA
>CAJWKU010000006.1 GCA_913043005.1 uncultured Cryomorphaceae bacterium | reverse complement strand
CAATCTTCCGCGGCAAAAGTACGTAACTTCGTGCTTATGAAAAAGATGCTTTTTGGACTATTTCTACTCTACACATCTTTACTACTAGCGCAAAATGCAAATAGTAATAAAAATATTGATATACCTATCGGTATAGATGTAACACCATACTGGGATACGGAGAATGATCCTTACCTACAAATATGCATTTCTGTAAATGCAAAAAATTTATATTATCAAGCAGAAAATGATAAGTCACCTCATATTACTTTCCTTACTTATTTGACTGAAAAATCTTCACAAAATATTATTGATATTGATAAAATAAAACTCATCTGCCCAAAGCGAGACTCAGCAAAAAATCAATATACAATTAGTCAAAGCATATTTCTTGGCGCTGATACTGGAAAGCTCGAATTAAACGTTTTATATGGAGTTGGTGACACCATTACTGACACCTTATCAGGGATGTTTATAATTACAGATATTGAGGGAAAATCTTCTTTGGCCCCATTAAGATTTGTAGAGAACCAATTTGATAACCCTTTGGGAGCTCGGCCTCAATTTGGTGTAGCCTCTTTTTATGGAGATGATAATATATTAAAATTCTATACCGAAGCTTATCAGGTCCCGAAAAATCAAAAATCTTATTATTCATATCAACTTTTTTCTTTAAAAACCAATTCAGCAATTGAAGGATTTGGTGCAGTAAATCGTATTAAAAATAATGAGTCATCAGATAAAAAAAGTCTTCTAAGTTCATTAAAAATAAAAGACCTCGCGAGTGGGCATTACGAAATAAGATCTGTTCTAAATATTGAAAAAATGGATCCACTCTATTACCCAAAACAAAGTATTGAATTTTATAGAATAAACCCAAATGATATTGATCCATCAAAAATCTCTGATGCAATAGACTCAAAATGGTCCGAAACTATTGGTCTCGGTGAAAAATTAAATTGGTACATAAATGGATTATATCCAATAGCTAGCGGTTTAGAAAGAAAGCAAATTGAGTATTTAAGTGACTCCAAGAATGATACTATAAAGCAAAGGTTTATTCAGTATTTCTGGGAGTCCAGAAATCCGGTTAAATCTTTTGAAGAAGCTAAGAAATATCTCAATATTTTAAATGAAGTAGAAAAAAAATATTCAAGCCGAGCAGTTTCAGGATATGCAACAGATCGAGGGCGGATATTTCTTCAATACGGCCCCCCCACTCTTACAGAAAAAAGACCATTTGAAAGTGATGGCTACCCATTTGAAATATGGCAATACAATACTTTAGAAGCACCGAACGCCCCTTATCAAATCAACAAACTTTTTGTTTTTGCTAATTATGCAGTTGCCGGAAGAAATTATGAATTACTACATTCCGATGCAATAGGTGAAATAAAGAATACAAAATGGAGAATTGCCATTCAAAAAAGAAGTTATATGACCAATGATATTGATGACGATGGAGCCGGAAAATCGAGCGAATTTGGATCGAGAATAGATAATAATATTTTCTTTAATGGGGGTGGGCGATGAAAACATCTGTGATTATTTTAAACTGGAATGGAAAAAAATGGCTTGAGAAGTTTTTACCCTCTGTCATCGAGAGAACAAGAAAAGCTCTAATTGTAGTTGCGGATAATGGTAGCACAGATGACTCCAAAAATTATATGCGTCTTCATCACCCTGAGGTCGTATTTATAGAAATAGGGAAAAATTTAGGATATTCAGGAGGATACAACAGAGCGCTTCGTATTATAAAAGAAAAGTATCCACATCTCCAATTTTCTGTTCTCCTAAATTCAGATGTAGAGCCGCAAGAAGGGTGGCTAGACCCTTTGGAAAAACGTATGGAAAAAGAGGCTAGTTTAGGAGCTATTCAACCTAAAATTCTTGATTTTCATAAACCGAATAATTTTGAATATGCTGGAGCGGCAGGAGGATTATTAGATAAATGGGGCTATCCATTTGCTCGAGGACGTGTTTTTGACGATACCGAAGAAGATAAAGGCCAATATGATTCCCCTGAATTTTCGAAAATATTTTGGGCTTCCGGGGCATGTTTAATGATTAGAGTTTCAGCATTTTTTGAATCTGGATTATTAGATGAAAGGCTTTTTGCGCATATGGAAGAGATAGATTTGTGCTGGCGTATGAACCTTAAAGGCTATGATATCGAATGTTGCACCAGTTCCTCTGTTTTTCATGTTGGAGGAGGAACACTTGGCGCCATATCTCCGCAAAAAACATATTTAAATTTTAGAAATAGTCTTTTGATTATTGTTAAAAACGCACCAACAATAGTTGCTTTGAGAATCATTTCAGGTCGTCTTTTTTTCGATGCTGCTGCAGGAGCATTATTTTTATTCAGAAGACAACCACAACATCTCATTTCAGTTATCAAAGCCCACTTTTCCTTTTATAAAATGTTTAGCGAATTTGCTTTTAGCCGAAGTAATCAAAAAAAAGCATGGCCCGAGCATGGACTTTATAATGGTTCAGTTGTTTGGAACTATTTTATTCGAAAAAAGGAAAACATTAACCTCTAGGATGAAATTTCAAAACTGTCTCCCTAAGGTGACTCTGTTCAAGGTGTGTGTAAATTTCGGTTGTGGTGATACTCTCATGACCTAGAAGAGATTGAATGACGATGATATCTGCTCCATTCTGAATTAGATGAGTAGCAAAAGTGTGACGCAATGTGTGTGGTCCAATTCTCTTTTTAATTCCAGCTTTAGAGGCCAATGATGCAATACGTTTAAAGACATAAACTCGACTTAGTGTCTTACCGCGCTGATTTAGAAAAACAAAATCTTCAAAACCTTTTTGCACCTCGACATGACTTCTAATTTCTTTTATATAACGATATATGGCATTTAGAGCTTTAGGATATATCGGCACAATTCTTTCCTTATTTCCTTTTCCAATAACCCTGATTAATCCATCACTTTGATAGATATCTCTAATCTTAAGATTGATTAATTCGCTAACTCTCAAACCACAAGCGTATAGGGTTTCAACTATAGCATAATCTCTTTCACCTTGGGGCATTGACCTATCGATAGCGCTAATTAAAGCCTCCATCTCATCAATAGAAAGATAAATCGGGAGCTTTCTGCCAATCTGAGGAGAGGCAAGGCCTTCGATAGGACTGTCTTCTCTCAACTCTTCTTCCTTTAAAAAAATATAAAATGTCCGTAACGCACTGCGCATTCTAGCCTGCGTTCTTGCTGATTTACCTTCACTCGCTAACCCTTGAATAAATGACCTTATTGTATTCTTATCAATTGTCAAACAACTATCATCTAAAGGTTCTGCCCACAATGCCAATTTTCCTATATCACGACTGTATGCCTCTATTGTATTTGAACTAAGACCACGTTCAAGTCTCAAATAGTTTTCAAATTGCTTAATTGCAAGAGTCCATTTCATCGGATGAATCTATTCATATATCAATCCTCATCAATCATCATCAATACTCAAAAGTGCCTCAATACCAAGGCGGTATCCAATCCAGCCTAAACCAGATATTGTACCGCATGTATAATCAGCAAGAAGTGAATGTCTTCTATATGACTCTCTAGCATATGTATGGCTTAAGTGAACTTCTAAAACTGAGCTTTGAATGCCAGCTACACTATCAGAAATAGCTACTGAAGTATGAGTAAAAGCACCAGGATTAATAATAAATGCATTGCCAGGTCCATCATTTGAATTTAAGTAATTGATGATTTCTCCTTCAATATTGCTTTGAAAAGATTTCAATTCAACATTTGGCCAATATTTATCTAACCAACCCTTTAATATTGGAACCTGATCTTCCAAGGTATTACTTCCATAAATATCCAATTGACGAATACCTAAGCGGTCCAAATTAGCCCCATGGACAATGTGTATTATCATAATCCAAATATACCCAAAGTAGATTTAGCCGCGCCTCTTATGAGCCCTTCCTCCAAATAACGCCTCCAAGAAACCAAAAGCGTATCCGAGCATCATGACAAAAGTGGTTATAATTGAAAAAATACCGACCACAAGCGATTTATTCTTGATACCACTTAAGATAAAAGGAATTAAGAAATAAAACACCCCGACAGATAAAGGATAAATTAAATTGTTCAATACCAATAAAAAACTTAGAAGTAAAAAGAAAATGAGAAATACAGGAAACATGTGGGTGAGTTTTAATTGTCCCTCATGCTTCCGGGATAAATGCCAACGGGCTCCACCAAACCTTCTAACTTGTTTATAAAAACCTAACAGTGTTGACCTTCTCTTATGGAAAACAAACGCCTTAGAAATGAGTCCAACTTTATATTTAGCATTAACTAGACGAATACTTAATTCTACATCCTCACCAGTTTTAAAATCAGTATCAAAGCCTTTCATTTTAATGAAAATATCTTTTTTTACACCCATATTAAAGCCTCTAGGATAATATTTTGAGGTAGATATTCTCCCACCGCGAATTCCACCTGTTGTCCAAAAACTTGTCATGCTAAAACTAATAGCTTTTTGTAACGCACTGAATTCTGGAGGAGCCGCATCAGGACCCCCAAAAACCTCCCACGAAGAAGCTCTCAAACCATTATCTATTTCATTCAAATAATCTCTGGGTATTATACAGTCGCTATCAAAAAATATTAAATATTCACCATGTGCTATTTCTGCCGCAGCATTTCTTGCATCTGAAACAGGTAAATATTCCTCATGAATCACCCTAATTGGCAGGTTACACTTTTTACTCTCTTGCTCGATAATAGGCCTTAACGTGTCGCCAGGGGTTCCATCTGCCAATATAACTTCAAAAGAATCTTGAGAGTAATTTATCTTTGAAACAGAAAGTATAAATTCCTGAACTTCTTCCGGTCTGTCAAATGTTGGGGAAATTAGTGAAAAACGCATTTAGCCTTCTTACTCTTTTACATTCAGAACCTGAGAAATAGAATAATGAACTTTTTTATTGCTCTGCCTTAGCATCAATTCAGCCAATAAGCCCGTCAAAAATAATTGTGTTCCCAAAACCATTGCGGTTAGGAAAATATAAAACCAAGGATCATCTGCAACCAATCCTGGTCTTAACCCTTGAGTTAATCGATATAATTTTATACCTCCCATGGCTAAAAGAGCAGCACCACTAGCAACAAACATCAAAGTTCCTAGTGTTCCAAAAAAATGCATTGGACGACGTTGAAAGCGACTTACCATGCTTAAAGTGACTAAATCAAGCATTCCATTAATAAAACGATTTAAACCAAATTTAGTCGTGCCATATTTTCTAGCTTGATGCTCGACTACTTGTTCACCGATATTGGCAAAACCTGACATCTTGGCTAATACAGGAATATATCGATGCATCTCCCCTTGAACCTGAATATTTTTAACAACTTCGTTTTTATATGCCTTGAGACCACAGTTAAAATCATGAAGTTTAATTCCAGACATTCTGCGGGCTGCCCAATTAAATAATTTTGTTGGTATAGTTTTAGAAATGGGATCGTAACGCTTTTTCTTCCATCCGCTTATTAGATCTAAATTTTCTAAAGATATTCTTTTGACAAGTTCTGGTATTTCATTAGGACTATCTTGCAGATCGGCATCCATGGTTATTACAACTTCACCTGAAGCCTGCTGAAATCCTACATGCAATGCTGCAGACTTTCCATGATTTCTTCGAAACTTAATAGCTCTTATAAAAGAATAATTTTTTTCTAAGTCCAGAATAACATTCCATGAATTATCAGTTGAACCATCATCGATAAATATAATTTCATAAGAAAAATTATTCTCTTGGCATACGCGATGGATCCATGAAGTTAGTTCAGGGATGGACTCCTCTTCATTCAGTAGAGGAATAACAATCGAAAGATCTAAATTGTTACTCAAATTCTGGAGGGTTTTTTTTACTTACTGCAGCGGCGATTAGTGCAATAAATGCAAAAAATATAAAACCAAAAGCTGAAGATTTTAACTGTCCAGTTAAAGACATATTCTTTTTTGCATCACTGATGATTTTATTCTCTAAATCATCGACTGAATCGATTCCCATAAATTTAATAGTTGTCTGCAATTGCTCCTCAGGCATTTCCATCATTGCCTCAAAAGCCATCTCTCCTTGACGAGATGATAATTCTGAATCAATAACATTGTACATGAGTAAATTAAAGATTAAAGATGCGAATAATGAAAAAATAACAGGAAGCATATATGCAGAAAATGACTCGCGGAAAGTAGCAAAACCATTATTTAATTTCTTGTAAGATCTAATTGCAAAAAAGGGAATAGCGACCGAGATAATCATAACTGAAATACTACCGACTGGATTAACAAATAAAGATTCATCAATAATATAGCAGCCGAGAGTGAATATAATTCCAACAAAGGCCATTAATAAACCATAATTTATCGCAACTTTTTTCATATTCTCATTCATGTCAATTCAAATTAAAAGGTTTATAAAGGTTGAGCAAATTTACAAATAGTAGTTTGACCATCCCGTATAATTCTTAACCATCCCATTTTTGGTACAGAAATAAGCCAGTCAATTGCACTTGATGGTGATTGATTTAACTCTTTTCTTGCGATGATACGTCCTTGTGTATCAACTAATTCTAATTTTTCTTTTCCCGAAAGTGCAAAAACCCTGATGCCGCCGTCAATGATTGTTATCATATCTTCTGGAGTCCATGGCTCTTCTTCTAATTCTAACTTGGTCTTACTTCTGATTGGGATTTTCACTGAACTAAATCCTGAAGAAGATGTAGATAAAAAAGTCAGTGAATCTTGAGAATAAATATTAGATGAATTATAATCAATAGTTACCTCAAAGTGCTCGCCCGGCTCCAAGCTTTTGGGAGATCCACCATTCAAGATATTTAATCCAGAATTACTAATATTCATATTGGAGAATAATAAAGGAACATTACCACTATTGGCAATAATAAATCTTCTCATCGCCTGGCCTCCTCCTGAGCGATGAACCAAATTAATAGTATCCTCTGAAATGATGAAATCGGTATCGGGCGAAGTAGAAGTAGGACCGACTAAGCTTGTTATACGATCAAGAAACTGAGGGTAATCAACAAATGGATTTCTATTATTCTGGAGTGCCGAAATACCGTTATTTCTGTATAAATCTAAACTATCTGGAGGGTGATTAAAATGCCAATCTCTAAGAATTGATTCCTGAGGAGCAAAGAAATTTGAATAATCACCATATCTCAGAACGAAATAAAGCATGGCCCTAGCACAATCTCCCTTATGATCATCTCTGGGCTCAAAAAGGCTTCCCTGGCGTTTACTTCCGCCAACACTCCAATTCGGGGTACCTGTAACTACACCAAAAGGGTGATTACTTCTTGAGCTGTTTGCAGATTGATCAGAAGGGAAAAGATGATGAATATCATTTTTCATCGGCGGTGCAGAATTAAATTTACTTTGAGGAAAAGTATGTTCACAATTAATATTATTAGCAACTGCGCCAGCTCTTGTATTGAAACTTGCTGATCTACCCGTATAAACGCATTCAACCATACCTCCGTGATTATCTAAAGTGCCATACATATTATCACGCGCCACGCTGTAAGACAGCACACTATGATTCGTTGAAATAATATTGTTTAAGGTTGAACGTAAATTCCCCTCTGTAAGATTTTGAGTACTAGAATAATACACATTAGAATATTGGACTTGAGCCTCAAAATCTAATGCAAATGCCCCTTCATCATGAGATGTGGTTAATATTAAGGGTAAAATGTGCTCAATATTATGGCGGGGTAAAAACATAACTGAGATAAATGACGAATCCCCAATAGAGATTATGCTATCCGTCAAATGAATTGATAGAACGGTGTCACCATAAACTGGCGCTGTTAAAACTGAATATATTTCTAAGTCTTCATTTGAAATATTATAAATCCAAAACCCTGAACTATCCATTTGTAATTCATTTACTACTCCACGATTAATTGTCTGTGTTTTTAAGACTTGGGAGATGGCTGAATATCCTGAGCATATCATGATGCAGATTAATGGAATAATGAGAAAACGATTTTGAGTCCGCATATTTTTAAAAATTATAATTGAATAACAAAGGTCGTCTATCTTTGCGCTCGGGCAAGGACCTTACAACCAGCTCCTGATTAATCCCCCAGGGCGGAAACGCAGCAAGGGTAGTCGGTCGTAGCGGTGTGATAAGACTCCTTGCCTTTTTTATTTCTTTACTAACTCCAGCGACACCTCAATGATGTCTTCTATGCTGGGTTTTGAGAAATAATCACCATCACTACCATAAGCCGGGCGATGAGATTTTGCAGTTAATGTAACTGGAGCCGCATCGAGGAATTTATAACCTCCTTGATCTTCAAGTATGTTTTTTAATAAAAAAGCAGAAGCCCCACCCTCGATATCTTCATCCACAATTAAAAGACGATTTGTTTTTCTCAAAGATTTTAAAATATCCTTATTTAGGTCAAATGGCAATAAGGTTTGACAGTCTATTACTTCGACTTCGATATCAAAACCTGACAAGAGCGATGACGCTTGTTCAGCAAATCTACACATTGATCCATATGTTATCAAGGTAATATCAGAGCCACTTCGTATCGTTTCAACCTTACCAAGTTCAATATTAAATTCTCCAATGTTTAATGGCAATCTTTCCTTTAGTCTGTATCCATTTAAACACTCAACAACCAATGCTGGCTCATCTGCCATCAAAAGGGTATTGTACATACCTGCAGCCTTGGTCATATTTCTTGGAACACAAACGTACATCCCCCTCAAGGACCCTAATATCATACCCATCGGTGAGCCTGAATGCCAAACTCCCTCAAGTCTGTGTCCTCTCGTACGAATTATTAATGGTGCTTTTTGTCGACCCTTAGTTCTCCAATGCAGAGTGGCGCAATCATCACTAAGGGTTTGAAGTGCATAGAGCAAATAATCTAAATATTGAATTTCAGCTATTGGACGCAGTCCACGCATCGCCAGACCTATTCCTTGGCCTGCAATGGTAGCTTCTCTTATACCCGTATCAAAAACACGCGTTTCACCATAAGACTCTTGCATTCCCTCCAGCCCTTGATTGACATCCCCAATTGAACCAACATCTTCACCAAAAATTATCACTTCGGGATGATTCTTGAGAAGAGCATTAAAATTATCTCGCAATACAATTCGTCCATCCACCTCTTCCATACTTTCATCAAATAGTGGATCAGTTATAGGAACCTTTAATGCCCGATTAGAATATAAGTATTTACTGTAGGCTTCTTCTCCCTTTTCCAACTGATAAGTAATCCAATTATTTACGGCAGAAGTGTCTTTACCCGCCATATTCGCCCGAATTGCTGACAAGCGAACTTCTGATAATGAGTCTCGCCACATTGCAGTTCGATTGCTTTTTAAAACGCCACCTTCTTTTGTGAATCCTAATTCACTCATCCATTCAGAAGCCTGATTCCTTATATTTTGCAGTGGCTCCAAGTAATTATCAAATGCTTCTTTCATGGCATTTTTAGCATCAGTTTTAGACTGAGCTTCAATTTTATCTAATTCCTCCGCAGTTATTAAAGAATGTTTCTCAATAAACAATCGAAACTGACGCAGGCAATCATATTCCTTCTCCCAAATTAATCGATCTTTTGACTTATACCTTTCATGAGAACCACTTGTTGAATGGCCTTGCGGTTGGGTCATTTCTGTTACATGAAGCAATACAGGAACATGCTCATTCCTTGCTATTTTTTCGGCTTTTTCAAAAGAAGAAACTAATTCCGTGTAATCCCACCCTTTAGCAGTTATAATTTCAAACCCAAATTCTAGTGTTTTTCCATTTTTTGTATTCTTTCTTTGAAACCCCGACAACGCCTTTGCAATATTCTGCTTTATTGTTTGATGTTTTGCATGAACTGAGATTCCATAATCATCATCCCAAACACATACGACCATGGGAACTTGCATAACTCCTGCAGCATTCATGGCTTCCCAAAAAAGACCTTCAGAGGATGCTGCATTTCCTATTGTGCCCCATGCAATCTCATCCCCATTATCCGTAAACTGATTTCTCAAGCCCAATTCTTTGTAGATTTTTGAGGCCTGAGCTAAACCTAATAGGCGAGGCATCTGTGCCCCTGTTGGAGATATATCCGATGATGAATTCTTTTGACTTATTAACTCGAGCCAATTTCCCTGATCATCAAGAGAATGCGTGGAAAAATGACCATTCATTTGCCTTCCACCACTTGAAGGCTCATTATCAATGTTTGTATCAGCATAAAGGGACGAAAAAAAAGAAGTGGGATTCAATTGATCAATTGCCATCATGAATGTTTGATCACGATAATAACCGCTTCGAAAGTCTCCATTCCGAAAAACTTTCGCCCATGCAATTTGAGCTAGTTCCTTGCCATCGCCAAATATTCCAAATTTAGCTTTACCCGTTAAAACTTCTTTTCTCCCCAGCAAACTGCATTCGCGGCTCAGAAAAGCAAGTTGATAGTCATTTTTTATGGAAAGTATAAATTCAGGGTTGTGCATAATGCAAAAATAAGGCGACCTTTGTCACCGACTAATGAAACGTTTCTAAAAATACAATCTATTCATGAAATTCTTTATCGATACAGCTAATCTTTCAGAGATACAACAGGCGCAGGACATGGGAGTCCTAGATGGAGTGACCACAAATCCATCTTTAATGGCCAAGGAAGGTATTTCAGGTGATGAAAAAATTAAAGCACACTATAAAGCAATTTGTTCTATCGTAGATGGTGATGTTAGTGCTGAAGTTATCTCAACTAATTATGAAGGAATGATTAGCGAAGGATTGGAGCTTGTTAAGATTGATCCAAAAATTGTAGTAAAAGTTCCAATGATTGCAGATGGAGTTAAGGCTATTCGTTATTTCACTAATAATGGAATACGCACAAATTGCACTTTAATTTTTAGCTCTGGACAAGCTCTAATTGCTGCAAAAGCTGGAGCAACATATGTTTCCCCTTTTATCGGTAGATTAGATGATATTTCAACTAACGGAATGGATTTAATAGAATCGATTCGAGTGATTTATGATAATTATGGATATGAAACAGAAATTCTAGCAGCATCTGTTCGTCACCCAATGCACATAATTCAATGTGCTCAACTTGGAGCTGATGTAATGACTGGTCCGTTGAGTGCTATTTCTGCTCTAATTAAGCACCCTTTAACAGATATTGGTCTTGCAAAATTTCTTGCGGACCATGCTAAATCCAATAAATAATCTATCGACGTTTATATTTTCCTGACTTTGTTAAAGGCAAATGACGTAGCTGGATTATTTGTTTAGGTCTTTTCCAACTAGGAAGAGAAGTGAAGGCGTTATTCATTTTTTCCAGCTCTACCCCACTGAGTAAAACACTAAACCAGACCATTGCCTCATCCCAATTTTCATCTGGTTTTACCCCGACAAACCCTTCAGGATGACTGGGATAAACTCTGGAAACATGGTCTTCAATTTGTTTTGGATGAATTTTTTTTCCTGCACTGATTATTGCCCCATCTAATCTTCCTAACCAATAAAAAGATTTTCGATTTCTTGACAATTTTATACGATCTGTAGTTTTTAACTGGAAAACTCCACGATCCTTGATGCTTACTACCATTGCTCCATCAGAGGATGTTATTTCGACACCTTTTAAGCAATGATAATTAACTTGTTTTTTTGGATTTATTTCCCGGATGGCAAAATGTGTTATTGTCTCAGTCATCCCAAACCCATGAAATACATGTGAGGATACATTTGACAAGAAGTTCTCCTGGCTTTCTCGTATCGGAGATCCGCCTATCAATAAAGTCTTTAAGTTTTTGTAATTATCAATAGGTATCAGCATAGCCTGTTGAGGCACAAGCGCTAAAAAATCTAAACTTCCTTGCCATTCAATTTTTCGTCTCACTGGCACAATCTGAAAATCCATTTCCCATTCAATGGCTCGAAAAACCATTAATGCCCCACCAATACTTTTAGTATTTAATGCCAGAGCAGATCTCATCCCCTTAAAAAAATCAAATTTTTCTGCAGTTGATTTAATACTTGAAAGAATCTGATCTCTTGAAAAATTTATCAGTTTCGGTTTACCAGTGCTTCCACTGGTCTCAAACTCAAAAAAGGAATCTGACGATTTCCATTTCAAAATACATTGCTCAACATTATTTATTTCTGATGATGAACAATCCTTGTGAAAAGAGAAATCGGTCTTGCTCAAAGCATCCATATATTACCGTCCCTAACCACTGTCTTAGCTGGAGTATTGTTACTGTAAAGACTACCAGTGCCAAAGCCTTGAAATCCCTCTAATTCAGTAAGAGAACTAGCCCACTGAGCAATTCCTGTAAGCCCTTCATTTCCTTCTAAAGCCGATGTTATCCACCATTTTATTCCTCGATATTTAGCACGACTTATCCAATCTTCACAACTCTTAATTCCTCCCAGCAAAGAAGGTTTCAAGACAATAAAATGAGGTTTAATTCTATCAAGAAGAACATCTCTTTGTTTTTTATCAAAAACACCAATCAGGCTTTCATCAAGAGCTATTGGAATTCTCCCTTCGTTTGAAACTTTTACCAGAGAATCAATATCACCTGATGCGCATGGCTGCTCAATACTATGAATATTAAACTTTTCCATACGCGCCATATTCAGTAGGGCTGTTTCCAAATCGTAAACGCCATTTGCATCGACTCTAATCTGAATATTTGGCTTTTCGTTTCTTAATGTTCTTAAAATATCTAACTCTTGCTCACTGTCGAGAGAACCAACTTTCATTTTTATACATCTATATCCCTCTAGCAAACGGCTATCGAGCTGATCTTTTAAAAAACATTTATCGCCCATCCAAAGAAGACCATTTATAGGCAAGCCTTTTTCTCTTCTTGTAAAAGGAGTATCGAATAGATTCCAAGATGAATTTGATACTGTTAAAGACTTCCATTGCAATAAAGCCAATTCTAAGGCAAAAACAATACTTGGCCAATGCTTATAATTATCATACCAATCGCTATCCGGGGCACTTATCTCTGCCCATTCTTTCCATTTCTTTGGTTCTAAAGCTGTTAATTCCAAGCAAAGATCCTTGAGTTTTTCCTCATATCTCGAAAAATCTTCAATGCTCAATCCTGGTAATATCCCGCACTCACCTCGCCCAGTAACTCCCTCACAAGTGACTTCAATAAAGTAACAAGGCTTTTCAGTCATTATTCCGCGAGAGGTTCCTGCAGGATGAATAAATTGATAAGTATATCCCCAATATTTTGCTATCATCTTAATCAAACTAAGGAATCAATGTTTTATTTGAATCTAATAATAATCCTAATCCGATTGAAATAGCAAACAAAACACAAATTATTGCAGTTGGCTTTAATAAAACATCAAACTCTTTTGGGGATCTAGCTTTCCACATTTGATATAATCCAAAAACTAATGAGGGAGTAAAAACTAAAAAAAGAAAATTAAGATATAAAGTTGTCTTATTTAGAAACATAAATAATACTGCAACACCAATAGAACTAAAAACCAATAAAATTTGATAAATACGAGCGTTAAAAATACCTATTTTAATTGCAAGTGTCATTTTTCCTGCTTTTTTATCCGATTCGTAATCTCGCATATTATTCAAATTCAAAACTCCTGCAGCCAGAAATCCTATTGATAAGCTGGGGAGCAATATCATCATATTTAAACTTTTTGATTGAAGTATATAACTACCTAGAACCCCAACTGGACCGAAAAATAATATGACAAACAAATCACCCAAAGCTTTATATCCAAAAGAAAAACCCAAGGTATAGCCCCTTGAAGACCATGTCGCTAAAAGGCCAATAAGAAAAAAAATTATAAAAATATATGACGGTTCCGAAAAACCTATTGAACCGAAGTAAGCCGTGATTAATGTCAAAATAATTGAAGCCCATGAAAAAATACTAACTGCAGATTTCATTTTTAAAATTGAAATTTGACCTGAAGCAACTACTCGAGATTCTGCACCCTCTAATCGATGAGAATCTACTCCGCTTAACCCATCTCCATAGTCATTAGCTAAATTTGATAGCAATTGATAGGTAATAGCCGTAAGAAGCATTAATACAAACAAAATAAAACTAAAAGAGCCTTCATCTGCTGAGATTAGCGAGCCCAAAGCAATACATGCGAATGCAAGGGGTAAAGTCCTTAACCTCAGCGCCGAAATCCAAATTTTAAGCTTCAAGGAAATGTTGGAAATTTATCAAAATCTGGATCTCTTTTTTCAAGAAAAGCATTTTTTCCCTCTTGCGCCTCATCCATTAAATAGTACATCAAAGTTGCATCACCTGCAAATTCCATTAAACCTCTCTGACCATCTAGTTCCGCATTAAGCCCACGTTTAATCATCCGCAATGCCATTGGGGATTTCATCATAATCATATCGCACCACTCCATTGTCTTTTCTTCAAGTTCAGACTGAGCTACTACAAGGTTAACCATACCCATATCATGGGCTTCATTCGCCGTGTATTGTTTGCATAAAAACCAAATTTCTCGAGCTTTTTTTTGTCCAACATGTCGGGCCAAATAAGAACTACCAAATCCAGCATCAAAACTACCAACTTTAGGCCCTGTCTGTCCAAAACGGGCAGTTTCCGAGGCAGTGGTTAAATCACAAACAACATGCAAGACATGACCACCGCCTATTGCGTAACCATTGACCATTGCAATTACTGGTTTAGGTATTTCACGAATTCTTTTGTGCAAGTCCAAAACATTTAATCTAGGCACCCCATCTTCCCCAACATAACCACCAACTCCTTTAACATTTTGATCACCCCCTGAGCAAAAAGCTTTATCACCTTGACCCGTGAGAACAATAACTCGGATATCTGCTCTTTCTCTGCAAATATCAAAGGCTTCAATTATTTGAATGATTGTCTCAGGACGAAAGGCATTGTATACATCGGGGCGATTAATTGTAATTTTTGCTACACCTCCATTGAATTCAAATTTTATATCTGAGTATTCTTTTATTGATATCCAAGTTCTCATTTTAATAGATCATTTTTTATTTTTATTGAAACCGATGATTCCACATTTCATCATTAATTGAGGAATCAGTAATTACTTCGAGCACACTAGATTTCGGTGATTCTATGAAATTTAGCCAAATGTTTTTCCAATCATCAATACTTGCAGCATAAAAATATTCTAATCCTGCATAAGAAACCAAGTTTTTTACGCTTCGATTATGTTTCCATATAAAATGACTATCAAATAATTTTGAATTGCTAGCCATCGGTAATCGTCTAAAAACGTCTCCTCCTTGGTTATTTATAACAATCACCTTAAAACCCTCAGGGAGGTGATTATTTAAAAACGCATTGCTATCATAGAAAAAAGCCAAATCTCCAGTAATAAGCATGGTACGTTCATCTGATATCCAAGCGGATCCAATAGCTGCAGATGTGCATCCATCTATTCCACTAGTCCCTCTATTCGAATAATGTTTTTCATTATTAGCCCAACCTCCTGCAGCCCATGTATGAATTCCATATCTTACAGATGAAGAATTTGCCCAATGGATATCCCAATTTTTAAGTCCATAATTAGAAATGGCCTTGTTAACCCATAAGTCTGACCATTTTTCTGTTTCATTAATACTCTGTAAGACCCAATTATCTCTCCATGCTTTATCAATTAATGGCGTCTGCTCTACTAGTGACTCTAGGCCCTCTGCATAATTAGATTCATAAATATACTTGAGGTTCCCAAACATATCAGGATGAGGAGAAGTAGGTCCGATATGCATATGTCTGACACCAATTAATTTCGATTTAGATTTTTTTGAAATCCATGCACCTCCAATAGTTACAATAGCATCAAAAGCTATCTCCTCCGCAGATTCCCATCCATCATCTAGATTAATTATTGAATTAATTGATAATTGACTCAGATGTTCTCCTGCAACAAGCCATCCTTTAGATTTTATTTTTTCAACGAGATGACTAATTTCTCCCCATTGAGGATTCCATTGTCCAATAATTAACAATGGACACTTCGCGGCAACTAGCCATTCTGGAAGAACGAAATTATCGTTAAATGAAGGATTTAAATCTTTCTCCAACTTAACAGAAATGTTTTCATTCAAAAAAGGCTTTCCGTAAAGCGGCTCTTTTATGGGGACATTAATATGGACCGGTCCATACTTTAAATAACGCAAAGCATTCGTAACTCTATCTATATTTTCATTAATGGACCGTTCTGGGTCTAAAAGTGCAGAGGCTCGTATATGCCCCTCATAAATTTTCTCCTGTCTTATCGATTGACCATGTCCATTATCGATTAGATTCTTCGGGCGATCAGCTGTAATAATTAATAACGGGATTTTTTGATAAAATGCTTCAGCTATTGCAGGAGCATAATTTAAAGCTGCAGTTCCACTGGTAGAAACTAATGAAACTGGTCTTAAAGATTTAATTGATACACCTAAAGCAAAATAACCTGCGCTTCTCTCGTCCAAAATAACAGCATTTGGACATTTTAACGATGAAAAAGCTTCCATCAAAGGAGCATTCCTACTACCAGGAGACCCAACCCAAGCAGACAAATTCAGTCTGTTCAGAATATGACCTAATGCTGCTGAAATTGGTTGAAAATCTTTTTTCATTACCCTAAAATAACGCGCTGCAACGTTTTTAGTTTTTCTTCGGTCTCAAGCCATTCATCTTTTGCATTTGACTTACTTGTTATACCCGCCCCTGCATAACAGATAAGACCATCCTTTCCAATCTCCATGCACCTAAGGCTAACATAAAAAATGGAACGATCATCTTTATTCCATCCAAAATAGCCTGAATAAAAAGATCGATTATAATTTTCTTGCTGAACTATGAAAGCCTTGGACTGTGCGCGGGGAAGGCCACCAACTGCTGGAGTTGGATGTAATGATTTTATCATCGTAATTGCCGGAGCTATTGGACTGTAAGCTTCAATTAATGAACATAAATGCTCCACGGGACCAGCAGGTAGAATTTCTGGACCATTAACACTGATATTCTTGCAACCTAAAGCATCAAGCATATGAACAATATCTCTGGTAACAAGGTGCTGTTCTTCTTGTTCTTTGACACCCCAAACACCTTTTGAATTAACTGGTCTTGTTGCAGCAAGACTCATGGTTTTAAGATTTCTGCCATTTAACTCTAAAAGACACTCTGGAGTTGCACCCATCCATAGAGAGTTTCCATCTATCGAAATCATATAAATTGTTACTAAAGGGTATTCTTGACATAACCGCTCAAAAACATTTATTGGCGATACCGAAATTGATTTATGCGCCTTAGTCCTTGAAATAACAACTTTTTCAAGAACTCCATTCAAGCAAACTTCAGAGGCTCGAGAAACTACTTTTACAAAATCATCATAAAGATGAGAGTCTTCTGGATTAATGTCTGGTAGGTTACTTAAAATTAGATTATCACTTATCCATTTTGAGCAATCCTGTCTAATAATATCGTTAATCAGAAGTCGAATTAATGATCCATCAAATTGAGCAAAATAGAAATCACCCACAGGGCTTTCAGAAAGTGAAAACACTTTTGATTTTTCTCCAGGCTCTCGAATCCAAGCAAATGACATGGTATTTTAATTCTTTTTGGGTAAGATAACATTTGTCATTTTGACAAATGAAATAAGATTATTGTCATCATTGGTTATTCGTATTTCCAGAACATGACTAGTTCTCCCTTTATGAAGAAATTTAGCCTTAGCATGCACATATCCATTTGAAACGCTCTTGACATGATTAGCAGCTATCTCCTGACCCACGGCTATAAAGCTATCAGGATCATCTAAAAATATATTAGATGCGGCACTTCCAATGGTCTCAGCAAGGGCAAGAGTTGCGCCCCCATGAAGAATTCCAGCGGGCTGAAGATGATTCGAAGTAACAAGCATTCTACCAAGCAGAGTCCGGTCATCCTTGCTTATGTATTCAATCCCTAACGTTTCCATTAGAGTGCCAGCTCGTCTCGCATTCATAAGATAAATTATTTCCTCATCAGTCATCTTGCAAAGATAAGCTAAGGCATTACCTTTGTAAACCTAAACTTCATTTGTAACGAAGCAATGCTAGATATTACTTTACCCGACGGATCAGTCAGAAACTACCCAAAAGGGTCAACAGCAAAAAATATTGCGGAATCAATCTCTCACGGGTTAGCAAGAAATGCCCTTACCGCAAAATGGAACAATAAGACAGTAGAACTCAATGACCCCCTACCCGATTCTGGTAACTTGGAGTTTTTCACATGGGACCAGCCCGAAGGGAAAGAATGCTTTTGGCACTCAAGTGCTCATGTTTTAGCCCAATCTATTTTACACTTTTATCCAAATGCATTGCTAACCATAGGTCCATCAATAGAAAATGGTTTCTACTATGATGTAGACTTCGGCGATTCTGTTTTTGGAGAAAATGATTTTAAAAATCTTGAAGATAAGATGATAGAATTCGCTCGCCAGAAGTCTGAGTTTAAAATGCGATCAGTATCTAAAAAAGATGCTTTGAATTCATTTAAAAATAACCCTTTCAAAACAGAGCTAATTGAAAACTTAAAAGATGGGACAATAACATTTTGCGATCATTCTGACTTTACAGACTTATGTAGAGGAGGTCACATCCCAAATACGGGAATGATCAAAACATTTAAAATAATGAGCGTTGCCGGTGCTTATTGGAGAGGTGATGAAAATAAACCTCAACTCTCAAGAGTCTATGGAATTTCTTTTCCCAAGCAATCTATGTTAGGTGAATATTTGGAGTTATTAGAAGAAGCAAAAAAAAGAGACCATAGAAAGCTTGGAAAGGAATTAGAACTTTTTACATTTTCAAAAAAAGTAGGACAAGGGCTCCCACTTTGGTTGCCCAAAGGAACAGCTTTAAGGGAACGACTTGAGCAATTCCTGAAAAAAGTTCAGTCAAAAGCTGGATACCAAGGTGTTATAACTCCGCACATCGGCAACAAAGAATTATACATTTGTTCAGGACACTATGACAAGTACGGCAAGGATAGCTTTCAGCCAATAACTACTCCTAGTGGAGATGAAGAATACCTGTTAAAGCCAATGAACTGCCCACATCATTGTGAGATTTATAAGTCTTCACCAAGATCTTACAAAGATTTACCAATTAGATTCTCGGAATTTGGAACAGTTTACCGATATGAACAAAGCGGAGAACTTCATGGCTTAACTCGCGTTCGAGGATTTACTCAAGACGACGCGCATATTTTTTGTACATCTGATCAACTCAAAGAAGAGTTTGAGAAAGTTATTGACCTTGTCTTATATGTTATTAAAACACTTCATTTTAATGATTTCCAGGCTCAAATAAGCTTAAGAGATCCTGAAAAACCAGAAAAATATATTGGGTCCATAGAAAACTGGGATAAAGCCGAAACTGCAATAATTGAGTCATCAGAAAAAAAAGGTTTGAAAACAGAAATTGAATATGGTGAAGCTGCATTTTATGGACCGAAATTAGATTTCATGGTTAAAGATGCATTAGGCCGCTCTTGGCAGTTAGGAACAATCCAGGTAGATTACAACTTACCAGAAAGATTTAATCTTGAATATAAAGGTTCAGACAACAACCAACATCGCCCTGTGATGATTCACAGAGCCCCTTTTGGATCGATGGAACGCTTTGTGGCAGTACTTCTGGAGCATTGCGCAGGGAACTTCCCACTATGGCTAACTCCAGATCAAGTTATAATACTTCCAATTTCAGAGAAGTTTCAAGAGTATGCAGAAGAGGTTGTCAGTCTGTTAGAAATGTCCGATATTCGCGCGCTCATTGACGACAGGAATGAAAAAATCGGAAGAAAAATTCGCGATGCGGAAATTCGAAAGGTTCCTTTCATGATAATCATCGGTGAAAAAGAAGTCAAAGAAAAAACCCTGTCGATTCGTCGACATGGCCGAGGCGATCTTGGAGAATTTGATGCAGCATCATTTTGCGCATTAATTCAAAAAGAAGTTGAGGAAGCTTTGTCGGCCTTTTAAAAATATGAAAATTAGTAACTAAAAAATATATTAACCCTGAATAAGCCCTACCGAGGACGCGGCGGAAGTCGCCACGTTAAACCTGAAAATCCACATAAAATCAATGAAGCAATTCGTGCATCGAATGTTAGACTGATTTTAGAAGGTAAAGAACCTATTGTAGTCACTTCGGCGAAAGCCTTATTAATGGCTCAAGATGAGGGGTTAGACCTTGTCTTGATTGCAGAAAAAGCGGACCCACCGGTTTGTAAAATAATCGACTACAAAAAGTTCCTTTACGATCAGAAGAAAAAACAAAAAGAAATTGCTTCGAAAGCAATGAAAGTTGTTATTAAGGAAATTCGGTTTGGGCCGCAAACAGATGACCATGATTATGAATTTAAATTAAAGCACGCCAGAAAATTTCTCGAGGATGGAGCTAAGCTCAAAGCTTTTGTTTTCTTTCGTGGTAGATCCATAATTTATAAAGAGCAAGGTGAACTACTTTTGCTGCGTCTTGCACAAGATGTTGCAGATATCGGAAAGGTTGAGGCACTTCCTCACCTTGAAGGAAAAAGAATGTTCATATTGATTGCACCGATTAAAAAGAAATAATAAACAACCAAATAAAATCTGAGGAAACATGCCAAAGATGAAAACTAAGTCCAGCGCTAAAAAGCGTTTTAAGCTCACAGGAACTGGGCAAATTAAGCGAAAGCATGCTTTTAAAAGTCATATTTTGACCAAAAAAGCAACTGATCGCAAGCGTCGATTGACGCAATCAACGTTAGTGCACCCCGCTGATGTCAAGTCTATTAAGGAACAGTTGGTTCTGTAAATCCTTTTCGTATTATTTAATTAACCATGCGTAAACGCCCTTAAAGTGAGATCATTTGATTCTCCGCGTTACCAAAAAGTAAAGTAAAATGCCACGTTCAGTAAATAATGTCGCTTCAAGAGCTCGCCGAAAGAAGGTGATGCAAATGGCTAAAGGCTATTTCGGCCGCCGAAAAAATGTTTGGACAGTCGCAAAGAACGCTGTTGAAAAAGGTCTTCAATATGCTTATCGAGATCGACGTACCAAAAAACGTAATTTTCGCGCTCTGTGGATTACAAGAATAAATGCAGGAGCAAGATTACATCATTTATCATACAGCCAATTAATGGGTAAACTCCATTCAAATGGCATCGAATTAAACCGCAAAGTTTTAGCTGACTTGGCAATGAATCATCCAGCAGCTTTTAAAGCTATTGTGGATAAAGTTAAATAGATTGAAAATTTTACATAAAAAGCCGGCTTATAGCTGGCTTTTTTTATGGCCGTAAATACCAAACTAAATTATTTGGTGATTGCCAAATTTCAGTTGTTAAATTTCCACTAAACTCTGTTTCTATGCGTTTTGAATTAGAGGGCAAGTCTTTTTTTCTAAGGTGCTCAGGTCTTAGAAACCATTTTTTACCGATTGTAAAAGATTCACTATGAGATTTTAAAGAATCTTGAATTTCATCTATCGCGAAACTGTTAACACGTCCAAAAGCATGAGCCATTGATAATGTTTTTGGACTATTATAAATTTGCTGCGGGGTCGCTGACTCAACGATACTTCCATCTTGCATAACATCTATCCGATCTGCCCATTCCATGGCATCTCTGACATCATGAACTACCATAACAACTGATGACCCAGATTTTAATTGCCAAGTTTTTAGGATGTCTTGCATTCGCCTCTTATGTGCCGGGTCTAGGTGACTAAATGGTTCATCTAATAGTAATGCTCCGGGACGAGATATCAAAGCTTGACCTAATGCGAGTCGCTGTAATTCACCTCCTGATAATCCTCTAGCTTTCTCATCAAGAGAAGGAGCAAGATTCAACTCTTTAATCCATTTTTTAACTACTCTATCCTCGGACATTTCAGAACGAATACCAGCAAATTCGAGTAAATTATCTCGAACAGTTTTATATGGCATCTGCCCAAAATCCTGCCTCACCATTCTAATCCTTGGATGACCAGGAACCAATGGAACCCTGACATGAAGCTTGGGGCCGTACCAGACCTTTCCCTCATCGGGGACAACCCTGCCCCCTAGAATATTTAAAAATGTTGATTTCCCAGAACCTGAAGGGCCGAGCAACGCTACTATTTCTCCGCTGCTGCAAGACCAATTTGGAATGGAAAGCAAAAACCTTTCAAAACCGTGTAATAAATTAATCGAACGAAGTCTTACGGGCATAAATACATTTATAAGTGAATAACTTCTCCGTAAGCATCAGCAGTTGCTTCCATAACTGCTTCTGACATAGTTGGGTGAGGATGAACAGTCTTTAAAAGCTCCATTCCAGTTGTTTCTAGTTTACGAACTGCAACGATCTCAGCAATCATTTCCGTTACATTAGATCCAATCATGTGAGCACCTAAAAGCTCACCATACTTGGCATCATAAATCATCTTTACAAATCCCTCTTTAGTTCCTGCAGCTGAAGCTTTTCCGGACGCACTAAAGGGAAATTTACCAACTTTAATTTCATGTCCTGCGTCTATGGCTTGTTTTTCAGACATGCCAACAGATGCAACTTCAGGGGAGCAATAAGTACAGCCAGGAATATTGCTATAATCTAAAGGCTCTGGTTCATGACCAGCAATACCTTCCACACAAATTATACCCTCTGCCGACGCTACGTGAGCTAAAGCAGGTCCATGGACAATATCTCCAATTGCGAAATATCCAGGAGCTGTTGTTTTATATAAATCATCAACAACTACTCTACCACTTTCAGTCTTGATACCCATTGCTTCTAGTCCCAAATTATCTATGTTAGTAGATACCCCTACTGCACTTAGAACAATATCAAAATCCATTTTTTGATCTCCTTTTGAATTTTTATACGATACGATACATGATTTTCCAGAAGTATCAACATTGGTTACCTCCGTCGAGGTATGTATCTCTATACCTTTCTTTTTAAATGTGCTTTCTAAAGCCTTTGACACATCTATGTCTTCATTTGGGAGAATATTTGGTAAGTATTCCATAATCGTAACCTTCGAACCCATTGCATTATAAAAATATGCAAATTCAACTCCTATGGCTCCAGAGCCAACAATTACTATTTTTTTCGGTTGTTTTGGGAGATTCATGGCTTCGCGGTAACCAATGATCTTCTTACCATCTTGTCTCAATGATGGCAATTCTCTTGAGCGTCCTCCAGTAGCGATAATGATATTTTTCGCTGCTAATATTTTTGTTGATTCATCACTTTTAACTTCAACCTTCTTACCAGTTAGGACTTTACCATAGCCCATTATTACGTCAATCTTATTTTTTTTCATCAAAAAATTAACACCTTTACTCATTCCTTGAGCGATATCACGGCTACGTTTAATGACTTTATTAAAATCATGCTTGACATCATTTACAGATATACCATAATCTTCGGCATGCTGAATATATTCAAAAACTTGTGCACTTTTAATCAATGCTTTCGTCGGAATACATCCCCAATTTAAGCAGACACCTCCAAGGTTTTCCTTCTCGACAATCGCAGTTTTTAATCCTAGCTGACTCGCACGAATAGCAGCAACATATCCCCCAGGGCCTGACCCTATAACAATAACATCGTATTCCATCGTATTCTATCTATTTTTAGTTAGGTCAAAGGTAGGTATGCAATAGCAGATATCTCAACACGAACACCTTTTGGCAAACCAGATACTGCTACTGTTTCCCTTGCCGGGGATAAATCTCCGAATACTTGTGAATAATATGTATTGACTTGAGCAAATAAGCCCATATCTGATAGGAAAACGGTACATTTTATAACATCCTTAGGTAATGCACCGCCTGCTTTTAGAACAGCACACAAATTCTTTAAAACACACTCGACTTCTTCAGCTATTGTCGTCATTTTTAATTCACCTGTTAGATGATCTAAAGCTATTTGACCGGAAACATAAAGGAAATCTCCTGCTCGAATAGCTTGGCTATATGGTCCAATCGCTTCGGGAGATTCTTGACTAATTATTATTTCTTTCATATCAGAATATTTTTTTGCAAAATCGTCAATCTTATTGAATTCAAAACATGAATCTCAGATACATATTAAATGTGAATTGTTCATATTTAAATTAACCATCTTCATAAATTACATTTGCAGATCATGCAAATAGCAATACTCGATAACCTAGACTCATTTACGTATAATCTCTATCACAAAATAGAGCCATTTGTCGATTCGATTCATGTTGTTCGAAATGATGATGAAAAGGCGCTTGATAAATTATCAAATTATGATGCATGGATACTCTCGCCAGGACCAGGGCTTCCAAAGGATTCAGGATGCCTTATGAAAGCATTAGAAATGGGCTTTGGAAAAATCCCAATCTTGGGAATATGTCTGGGAATGCAGGCAATAGCAATTCATCATGGAGGTAAACTATTTCATTTAACCAATCCTCAACATGGTAAGGAGCATATTATTAAAAATATTGGAAAAGACTCGAAATTATTCAAATCTATTAATCCCCCTTTCCAAGTTGGGCTCTACCATTCATGGGCGGTGAATGAACGATCGATTAATGCAAGTGGCTTAATTTATTCTGATTCAGATATATTGATGGCAGCTGAATGGATAGACAAAAAGGCATTTGGACTACAGTTTCATCCCGAAAGTATTATGACTCCTAGTGGCGATAAAATTTTAGAAAATTGGATTAATCTTATTTAGGCTCACTTAATAATCTCCCAATCCTCTTCTTCTATCAAGCTTTAAAGCACTCATTAGAGGCGCTTTTACTCCGATTCCGATGTTATAACTTCTCGCATAGCCAAAAGGAACCCACCTTATGCGCATTTCCCAGCAATGCAATTGTCTTAAAACATCAATTGTAGTGTATGTGAAATCTTTTTCTTGAATATCATATCCACTGGTTATGCCGACACGCCAATTTGCAGTTGGTTCCCAAGAACCATCAAAACGTAAACTTTGTATAGTTTTCATTTCCATAGATCCTGATTGAGTGGATTTACGCAATGAATAGCCAACGTTAAAAGTCCATGGTGCCGCCCAATTCATATAATCCATTGGACCATAATAATCTGGGTATAGATCCTGCTCAAGACCAAATTCATTCAATGGAATGACAGGACGCCCTGCTGCACTTCCTCCTCTGAACCTTAAATCTATGGAGAGCTGATGCAAAGATGGTCGTAACGGACCCTGACCATCTACCCAAGCAAAAACCTCAGTTCTGAGACCACTGCTGTCTATTGAGTACCAATCATAATTACCTTGATAAGAAACTCTCACTTTATTTTTTAAAAATGATGTACTAGCTCTAACATTGACAGGAGACAAGGGATTTGATGTCAAAATAGGGTTATAATTAGTTTGAAGAGTAAAATCCTCTAGAATATTGAATTTTCTTATGTTATTTGAATCTGAAAACCCTAACCATTTTCCATCAAGAGTATTTCTCAATCTAAAATTTAACCCTCCTTGATTCCCAACTCCAGGAGCGCCATAAATAAAACCTTGATATTTACTAAAAGTTTGAAAATTCCCAATACTATCGATTTGAACTTTTTGAAAAGAATTCCAAATTGAATCCGTAAAGTCAGGTGCATATCTCCAACTCAAAGCAGGATACATGACATGCCTTATCGCTTTTACAGGACCTTTTTTAAATGAGAATATCCCATAAATAGTTGTTGAAGCGCCAGCACTTAGCATGAAATCTCGAGCCGCATGAAACCCACTTAAAGTGTCTGTCACTACTGAATTAGATATTGTATCATAATCTCTATTCAAAGCGTAAGGATACCATCTTTCCTGATATGTTGCATTGGGATTTAAGGTTATAAATCTGAGTAATTTTACGTTAGTACCCATATTAGCTTTGTGATTAATACCAGCACGTAGCCGATCAGAATTAAAAAAAACTGAAGGTGTTGTCATTTCTGAAAGCAAGCCCTGTGTTTCATTTTTCGCAGCCATAGAATAAGTTAATCCTATTTTTTCATACCAGCGGGTTGCACCTACAGGGCTCCTTCTCGCAAATGGTTGAATCCTACTCATGCCGACATTAATCTCAGGCAAGCTCAATGTAAGTGTGCCATTTTGATTGTTTTGCCTGTGTCTCGCCGCTGCAGTCAAATTAAAAGGGCTACCCTTCCATCTCTTTGAATAACTAATCGATGATGACATATCATTCTTTTGAAAATCCGAAGGGTTAGTAGTTGTATTTCTAAAAAAAGACCCAGTCGCCAATTCAACTCGCGCATTAAATTGTTGCGTCGGATGAGCTTTTGGATCTTGTGAATGACTCCATGAAATCCTAAAATCTCTAGAATCCATAAACTGACTTGAGTTTTGATTTCTAGGATCTCCAAACGTTGTTCTATTAATCTGAACTCCTAAATTTCCCGAATAACGATACCTAAACTTATAATTACTGGAGGCCCTAATACCCCATGACCCTCTTGAATAAATATCTCCGGTCAATCTTAAGTCATAATGGTCATTAAATGCCCAATAGTAGCCTCCTCCAATTAAACCCAAGCCCCATTCTCGTTTGTCTGAAAATTTTGGGATTATATATCCAGATGCCCGCTTCTCCATTATTGGAAAAAAGGCGAAAGGAAGAAATAGTGGGGTTGGGATATCAAGAATTTGTAAAAAAGCAGGCCCAGTTACAATCTGCTTGCCTACATCAAGTCTAGCCTTACCTGTAACAATGGCAAAATGGGGGTGTTCATGGTTGCAAGATGTAAAGGACGCCCCTCCAAGAAAATAACTGCTATCAGTTATCATCTTGATCCTTTGACCGTGCAAAAAACCTTCGCTCTCAGTTGTGTTACCCTTGAAAATCCAACCTTTTTTTGTTTCGTAGTTGTAACGCAAAGTATCAGCACCAAATTGTCTATCCCCTTGAATTATTCTGGGCTTACCTGATATTTCTCCATTTTTCTGCTTAATACCATAAGCTGTTAAAATATTTTTATCCCAATCAATCCTGATCAAATCTGCATAGAGTTCCATACCCTCCATAATTACTTGAGCTTTATTCCTAAGGACCACAGCATTATTTTCAGGTATATACTCACCTTCAGATTCTGAAAGAAATTGAATTGAGCCATCATTTCCTGAACTCTGAGCAAATAACCCGAATCCGAAATTAAAAGAGAAGATTAACGCGAAAGCGCGTAATTTTGAAACCGTCATCATTAATATTAAGGTCAAAAGTACTCAAATGCAACGCCTGACATGGTTTCTTATTGTCACTTTAGTCTTTCCATATTTCGGATTCACTAATTCACCCGCTACATCTGATCGCGTTCAGAAGGTCATTATAGACGCGGGGCATGGTGGTAAAGACCCTGGTAATCTGGGTACTAGACGTTATAAAACATATGAAAAAGATATTGCTTTGTCTGTAGCTATTGAGACAGCAAAAGAAATTGAGAAAGAATTTCCAGACGTTGAAGTCATTCTAACAAGAGAATCTGATAGATTTCTAGAACTATATGAAAGAACTGCACTAGCGAATAGAGAAAAAGGTGATCTATTCATATCAATTCATTGTGATGCCGTAGATAACAATACAGCTTATGGGACCACAACATATGTGATGGGGAAAAATCATGATGATGAAAATCAAGTTGCATTAAGAGAGAATTCTGTGATTCTCATGGAAGATAATTACCAAGAGAAATATGAAGGCTATGATCCACGAAAGCCTGAAAGCTATATCGCTTTAACCCTCTACCAATATGCATTTCAAAATCAAAGTATTGAGCTTGCGCAAATAATACAAAATTCATTCAAAAATGACGCTGGAAGAAGAGACCGAGGAGTCAAACAACAACCACTGTATGTAACAAGCAGATGCTCAATGCCGTCGGTCCTGGTTGAACTAGGGTTTTTGACCAACAGTAAGGAAGAAGATTTTTTACTAAGCGTTTCAGGCCAAAAGAAAATGGCAAAATCAATAGCAACTTCTTTTGGATTGTATAAGTCCCGCAGAGAATTGAATTCTCTTAATGGCAATGCTGAATTAGAGAAAAAAAGAATTGTAGAGAATAAATTAAAAGAGCAAAATTCCAAGGCGGTTTTTTATGTTCAGCTCTCGGTATCAGGGCTTAAAAAGCCCCTAAACGAAAAACCTTTTAACGTTTTGAGCAATATTTTAATAAAAAAAGAAGGACGACTTTATAGATATCTTCAAGGTGAATATAAAACAAAATCCAAATGTGATTCCGCTATGATATTTGCAAAAAATAATGGTTTTATCGATGCATTTATCGTTGCTTATAAACAAGAGAAAAAAATTAGTCTTGAAGAAGCCAAGCGCCTTAATCAATAATCGTATCTTGTAGCCCTATGATTTCACGTGAATTTAAAACAGGAACTGTAATTCTAGGAGCCGCATTAATCTTATACTACGGAACCAGTTTCCTCAAAGGAGATGACTTTTTTAAAACAGGGATTGAGGTGCATTCTGTCTACACAAAGACAGGAGGGATAACGAAATCGCAAAAAGTAACAATAAATGGATTTGCAATTGGAAAGGTAATTGACGTAAGTCTGCACCCTGATAATTCGGGGAAAATAATAGTAAAATTTAATATTGATACGGACTATCCAATTGCATCAAATACTGTCGCTGAAATAAGGTCTTCGGACCTTCTTGGGGCAAAAGAAATTGCATTGGTATTAGGAGATGGTGCCGCTATGGTAGAAAATGGTGACACCCTCAAATCAAGTCTTGAGGAGTCAATTTCCGAAACCATAAATAAAGAAGTCTTACCAGTAAAACTTAAAGCTGAAGAGCTCTTAGCAAGTATAGACACGGCAATTTCAATTTTTACCGGCTTTTTAGGAGGTGATATTGAGACTGACTTCAAGGAATCATTTAGTAGCGTAAATAAGAGTCTTACAAATCTCGGTGAGATCACAGAAAAAATAAATATCTATCTGGAAGAGAATAAAGATGCGATTGGATCCGCCACGAAAAATATCGAAAAAATGACAACCACATTAGACGAAAATAGAGATGAGCTAAATCGTGTTTTTAATAATATTGCAAATATTTCTGATACCATTGCTCAAGCGAATGCAGGAGAAGCCGTTCGGTCTCTTTCAAGCACTTCAATACGTTTAGATAAAATTGTCAAATCCCTAGAAAATGGAGAAGGTACTCTTGGCAAACTAGTTTCTTCTGACTCCCTTTATTTTGACATTGACCGAACTGTAAATTCATTGGATAAATTATTACTTGATATTCGTGAGCACCCTAAACGTTACGTAGAACTATCAATATTTGGGGGTCGTAAATCTGTCGACAAGGAGAAATAATTTATGATCCAACAAATCGTATTTGCAACACTTTTTTTTATCGGGGGAACAATATTCACTCTAAAAATATTACGACTTAGAAAAGGGCTCGCCATGGCTAGACCGAGTAACCGGAACGATCAAAAAGCTAAAAGGTGGAAAGTCATGACAAGAGTTGCCTTAGGTCAAGGGAAAATGGGTACAAGACCCCTAGCTGCTTTTTTTCATTTAATAGTATATGTAGGTTTTGTGATAATTAATCTAGAAGTGATTGAAATACTTCTAGATGGTTTGCTGGGAACGCATCGAATTCTTAAAAACCCATTAGGATCTTTTTACAATCCAATTATGTCCATATTTGAATGGTTAGGGGTGGCAGTAATAATTGCTTGCGTAGCCTTTTTATTTCGAAGATGGTTCGGAACAATTCCAAGGCTTAAACATAAAGAGCTTGTTGGATGGCCTCAGAGAGATGCGCACATAATCTTGTATACAGAAATTGTCTTGATGGTCGCTTTATTAATCATGAACGCTGCGGAAGAAGCTTCTTTAAAGAACTCCGCACCATTCTTCTTTTCTAATATACTTGCACAAGGACTAACAGGAATATCACCAGAAAATCTATATGCGATTGAAAAAACAGCATGGTGGGTTCACTTCATAGGAATTCTTGCTTTCTTGAACTATTTGCCTTACTCGAAGCACTTCCATATAATTCTTGCCTTTCCAAACACATGGTATTCAAAGCTTACAAAACGAGGAGCAATAAGCCCCATGGCAGCTGTCACAAATGAAATAAAAGCTATGATGGATACAAGTTTTGTTCCAGATATTTCAAATAACCCAAAACATTTTGGAGCTAAAGATATCAGTGACCTTCATTTTGCAAATTTGCTTAACGCATACACATGCACAGAATGCGGAAGATGTACCGATGAATGTCCCGCAAATCAAACTGGAAAACTCCTTTCTCCAAGAAAAATTATGATATCAACTCGTAATCGCGTTGAAGAACTGATTAAAAATCCTGAAAATGAGCTTTATTTGTTAGACAACCATATTACCAGAGAAGAACTTTGGGCCTGTACGACGTGCAATGCATGTGTTGAAGCTTGTCCATTAAATATTGATCCTTTAGATATAATTATCCAAATGAGACAATACCTGGTAATGGAAGAGTCATCTGCTCCACAGAGCATAAATGCAATGAATACGAATATAGAAAATAATGGTGCTCCTTGGGCCTATTCTCAGGCAGACAGAGGTATATGGATAAAAGAAGAATAGAATGAATCAAAAAGAAAAACTTCAAAATATTATTGTAAATGGTGAAAAAATTAGTCCTGTATTACCAGAAGAGATGAAAAATTATTTGATCGATATTGATGGTACTATTTGCGACGATATTCCAAATGAAGAGCCTGAGAGAATGAAAACAGCAAAAGTCTATCCAGAAGCTCTGCAGACCATTAAAAAATGGTTTGCAGAGGGACACTTAATAACTTTTTTCACTTCAAGAACTGAAGAGCATAGAGAAGTCACAGAGAATTGGTTAAAAAGAAATGATTTTCCATTTCATGGTATGGTAATGGGTAAACCTAGAGGGGGCAATTATCACTGGATAGATAATCATATCGTTAGAGCGACAAGATATTCAGGAACATTTAGTGATCTTGTCAAGAAAGAAGCAAGTATAGAGGTTTTTGAAAATTCATAAATTATGAGCGAATTAATTAGCATCCCCACACTAGCAGAAATGACTGCAAAAAATGAAACTCCGGATATTTTGTTTTGGGTAGGTTGTGCTGGAAGCTTTGATGATCGAGCAAAAAAAATAACCAAAGCGTTTGCCCGCCTTCTCATGCGTGCTGAAATCAAGTTTGCTGTTTTGGGCGCTGAAGAAAGTTGTTCTGGAGACCCAGCAAGAAGAGCAGGGAATGAATTTCTATATCAAATGCAAGCTCTTGCAAATATTGAAACACTAAATACTTATAAGGTACAGCGCATTGTAACTACTTGCCCTCATTGTTTTAATACTTTAAAGAATGAATATCCAGAACTTGGTGGGAAGTATGAGGTATTCCACCACACTCAATTCCTAAAAACCCTTTTAGAGGAAGGGAAATTAAAAGTAGAAGGCGGTGCCTTTAAGGGAAAACGCGTTGTTTTCCATGACCCCTGCTACCTTGGTCGTATGAATGGAGAGTATGAAGCCCCTAGAAAAGTCCTTTCAGCATTGGAATCTGAATTAATAGAAATGAAGCGTTGCAAGCAAAAAGGACTTTGTTGTGGAGCAGGTGGATCTCAGATGTTCAAAGAGCCTGAAAAAGGAGTAATAGATATAAATCTCGAACGCTCAAAAGAGGCATTAGCCTCAGATCCTCAAATCATAGCGACAGGTTGCCCTTTCTGCAATACGATGATCTCTGATGGAGTTAAACATTTTAACCAAGAAGGTAAAGTTCAAGTTCTTGATATAGCTGAAGCCATTTCTCAAGCTGATGATCTCTAAGGTCAATAACTGGGAAGATATCCCATCAGAATCTAGATTTTGGAGCTTTTGTGCTCAGAGGCCTTGGTCAAAAGATGAGGAAGAATATATATATGGCGCATTAAATGAACTTTGCGCAAGCTGGAAAGCACATGGCCATCTGATTAAAGCTGGATTTAAAACTGTTGAAAATAGGCTGATTGGTATCTGTGTAGATGAATCATTAAAACAAGCAAGCGGTTGCTCCATTGACAGTAGAATACATTTAATGAATGACATTAGCGCTAAGCTTGAGATAAATTTTTTCAATCGGATGCACATCTATGTGCGTGAAGATGTCTCTTCCAAATGGTTATATGTTTCTTTAAAAACAGCAAAAAAAATGAAGTCTGGAGAGTTTTTAAATACTGTTGCCAGAGTTAAAGGAGAATGGAACCCTATTTCTAAAATTCAAGGATCTTGGATTTCCCCATCTAAATAATTCAGGTCTTTAATATTTATGAAATAATTTTTGAATGCCGTTGCAGCTTTTTTTTCTATTGCAAACGTGAACATTTTCTCATTAAGTTCCTCAATATTACACCATACAAAACGCTCTCCATCTCTTTCAGGAAATTCTATTGAGGAATGTGTTTGAATGTCCAAAGAATTAATAGAATCAACAATGTAGAAAAACGATTGGACTTGAAATCTAGAATCAATTACTGATTCCACAGGGAAATCATTGAAATAAATATTATTCTTAACTTTTATAGAAATATCTAACTCCTCTTTAAATTCGCGAATTAGAGCATCCCTATGCCCTTCCCCCCAATTAACTCCTCCTCCTGGGAATTTAACCATTGGAATACCTTGATATCTCTCAACTGCAATTAAAACCTGACTTGAATCATTAATAAGAAAACCGTAAACCCTAAGTGTTCTGAGCTCCATTTAATTATTAGTCAGATCTTTATTTTTTCAATTCTAGATATAGGCCCTGGACAGTGCTCCCTATGACACGAAATACAAGTAGTCAAAGCTGAGTTAAATAACAAAATTTGTTCGGAAATCTCTCCTTGTTTGAGAATAATGGTTTTTAACTCCTCAAGCTGTTCGATATAAATATTACTGAACAATTGGAAAGACGGTTGAATTTCTCTTATATCAGTTGGTTGATCAGAAGACATGGTTGAGTGAGAGCTGATTAATTTATCTATGTGTTTGATAGTAATACTGCCAGTATTAACCTTAAGTTTTAATTCCTCCATATCTAAAGCCATATCCCTCATCGTGCTAGCTAGCTCACTTGGCTCATATAAGTCTTGGCGATTATTTTTAGTTGAATCAGGCTCTAAACTTCGGTTGTTACATGAGAGCAAACAAGACCAAAAACTTATTAAAACGAGATAAAAACTACTCTTAATTAGACTCATAACTATTTTATTCTTCCATACTCATAGAATTCTTATTCTCATCTTTTTGCTCCAAAGCAACACCTGAAGCTAAAATTGAGTAAGAGATTTCATAATCCGTTATTGATGCAATTAATGAATCCGACTTACCCGCATCAGATGCCTGATGTTTGAGCCATTCAACGCTAAGAGTATCAATAGTCATGGCGCCCTCCAGAATCGCAAGTTCGCCGACAGCATTCATGGGAACAAAGAATCCATAATCTTCAAAACGAACAAGGGCATTTTCACCATTCCCCAGGTCCAATTCCATCCAGCAGCCCTTTTTTTGACAAATAGAGGTAATAGGTGCTGAAAAGGTTGCAAAAACAGAATCTGTACCTGATTCCATCTGACCAAGAATATCACTCAATTTTGTAGTATTATTAACATCAATTGTATCTCCGAAATAATCGAAATCTGACGATGCATCCTCACTTACCTCAACTGATGAACATGAAGTAAAAATAAAAGTAATAGCTAAAAATAGTAGTTTACAATAATTCATAATTTATTCCTTTTTTCAAAGGTACGCCCTTTCCTTTGTACATTTGTAGCTTGAATTTGATCTCCTCCAACCCTTCTATTAGATAAGTATGAAAATTAGAATTACAGAAAAATCAAATCTCTCAAAAATTGATTTTAATAACTTAGGTTTTGGAGCTGGACTTTCTGATCATGTTTTCATTTGTGAATATAAAAACGGTTCTTGGGGAGAAGGTTGTATTGAACCCTATGGAAGCCTAAGCCAAGGATTAGGACTACATGCACTCCATTATGGTCAAGCAGTTTTTGAAGGTCAAAAAGCTTACAGACAAAAAGATAATAGCATCGCAATATTCCGTCCAGAGAAAAATCTCAGAAGGTTAAATATTAGTGCAAAAAGAATGCTAATTCCAGAGGTGCCTGAAGATTTATTTATGAATGGTTTGACGGAGTTAATAAAAGTAGATTCTGATTGGGTTCCTAGAGGAGAAAATCAAAGTTTATACTTGAGACCTTTTTTATTTAGTAGTTCTGAATTTGTGGCAGCTCGACCTTCAGAGGAATATACATTTGCCATTGTAACAAGCCCTGTTGGTGAGCTTTACTCCAAAGCTGTTAAGGTGAAAGTCGAACAGTCATTCACCAGAGCAGCTTCAGGAGGAGTAGGTTATGCTAAAGCTGCAGGTAATTATGGAGGGTCATTTCTTGCCACACACAATGCTGTCAAAGAGGGCTTTAACCAAGTATTATGGACTGATCATGCTGAGCACAATTACCTAGAAGAAGCAGGGACTATGAATGTCGCATTTGTTTTGAATAACAAGTTAGTGACACCAATATTATCTGATAGGATATTGGCAGGAATTACTCGAGACTCAATCTTAACTTTGGCTCGAGAATGGGGGATTACTATCGAAGAAAGACGCATCAAAGTAGATGAACTAATTACTGCGTTAAAAGATGGGTCTTTAAATGAAGCTTTTGGCATGGGAACTGCTGCTGTTGTGAGTCAGATTAATGGAATTGGGTTTAATGATGAAATTTATTCTGTCCCAATTCCAAAAAATGGAATTGCCATGCGCATGAAAGAAGCATTATCTGCAATCCGATATGGAGAATCCGAAGACGAATTTAACTGGATGCATCATATTTGAAATTAGCCAAGGTTAGAGTAATCAAATTTCCGTCTTACTTGAGTGCTAAGGAAACTCCATAATCGATATTCTGACACAATACTAAAGGGTCTTGAACCCTCCAAGAGGTTAAAATAAATCGCTTTCCAAACCAAAGATAATTACCTAATCTAGTATTGATTAATTCCTGCTCAATCTGTTCCCTTACGTTCAAAAAAACTATCCAGCCATTGGAGGTTTCCTGAGACCATTCTTCATAATAATGGTCTTCTGCACCATGAAAATTAAGAAGATTGTCACATATTAAAAGAAACTTATCTATCCCCTGTTCGATCATGGAATCAACCAACCGTCTTTTGAACTCCATTATATCATTGTGAATAGTATCATTCCATTCACCTAAAAGTTCAATTACTGCAAAACCTTGTGAATAATCAACAAAAATTAATTTCACAAACAAAGTCTCACAGCCTATATAATCCCATTCGGGATGAATTATAAAGTCATACATTCGATGATAATACCCATTATCCGGAGCTCCCTGATTATTGTAAAAAGGGCTATTTATATCTTCATCAGCTATGTAATGTGTTCGCCATCCGCTATGTGGTATTAATTCATGCATTTTGTAAACTAAGAAGCAAAAATCGTGTTCTTATTATAATGAAAACAAATTTTTTATTAACTGGCGGTACAGGAATAGTTGGCTCTGAAATAAGGCGCAAATTAAGTCTTGAGGGACATAAAGTCAAAAATTTAAGCACGAAACCATCTTCTGATCCAGAAACTTTTCTTTGGAATCCATATGAAAGGGTTTTAGATAAAGAAGCATTGAAAAATACCGAAACCATAATTCATTTAGCCGGAGCATCTATTACCTCGCGTTGGACAAAAAAAAATAAAAAAGAAATTTTAGATAGTCGAATTGAAGGCACGCGATTTTTATTTGAATCAATAAAGTCTCTACCAAAAAACCAAAGACCTAAACAAATAATCTGTGCCTCGGCAATTGGCATCTACCCCAGTCATCCAGATAAAATTTATTCGGAAACTTATGAATATGATGAATCCAATAATGACTTTTTAGCGAATGTAGTTACGAAATGGGAACAAGAAATTTTCAAATTTTTGGATCTAAACATCAGAGTATGCTGCATTAGAATTGGATTAGTTCTTGGCAAAAGTGGAGGTGTTTTAGCCACGTTAAAACCATTTTTCAGATTAGGAGTAGGAAGTGCCCTTGGGAATGGAAACCAATGGATGCCTTGGATACATGTTTCAGATTTAGCAAGACAATTTATATTTCTATCAGAAAATAAAAGCCATCACGGTGTGTTTTTAGGTGTTGGTAGAGAGAGTGTTACTAACCGCAAATTCAGCGAAGCTTTGGCAAAAAAGATGAAGCGTCCCTATTTTCTTCCTCCAATACCTAAAATTTTTCTTTATCTGATTATTGGCTCAAAAGCAAAACTTGCATTAATGAGCACACGTTGCTCATCTAGCTTTTGGCAAAATGAAGGCTTTAAATATGAATTCCCAGAATTAGAAAATGCATTAAATGATTTAATTCATGATTCTTAAATTGAATAGTCCAAAGTCAAATTACTCAGTTGGTCTGATAATTATCATCTCTTCCAAAAAATTGTTTTTCAAATAAATTGGTATAATAACTTCCAGACTTTATCAATTCTTTATGAGTTCCAACTTCTACAATCTTACCCTTATCTAAAACAATAATTTGATCCGCATTTAAAACCGTAGCTAAACGGTGAGCTACTATAATCGATGTTCGGCCATTGGTTAAAATATCTGCTGCTTTTTGAATCCATTTCTCCGCTTGCGAATCAATACTGGAAGTTGCCTCATCAAGTATTAATAGTGATGGATCTCTCAAATAAGCCCTCAAAAAAGCTAGCAATTGACGCTGGCCGGTACTTAGCATCCCTCCCCTTTCTTTTACATCATAATCTAAACCTCCGGGTAAGGAGGTTAAGAAGTCCTTGATCCCCATGTTCTCAGCAGCTTGCCAAATATCGTCATCTTTAATATCGCGGTATACTGTAACATTATTTCTAACAGAATCTGAAAAAAGAAATACATCTTGCTGGACAAGTGAAACATTTGATCTTAAAGACTTCAAAGACCATCTACTCAAATCAATTCCATCAAGCTTTATTTCCCCATATTCAATAGGATAATAACCCAAAAGAAGATGAACTAACGTGCTTTTTCCGCTACCGGTTGCTCCTACCAATGCACATGTTTTTCCCTCTGGGATTTTTAAATTTATATCACGTAGAATCCATTCTTTTTCTAAATATGCAAATGAAAGACCTCTAACATCAACTTTACCAACTACTCGCTCTTGACTATAATTACCTGTTATTTCACGCTGTTGTGAATTATTTACTAATTTGAGAACTCGCTCACTTGCTACCATTCCCATTTGTAAAGTGTTAAATCTATCTGCAAGTTGCCTTAAAGGCCGATATAATAGATTAATAAAAACAATTAAAGCTGTTAAATCCCCGATACTTACATTTTCACCAGCTGACGCTTTAAGTCCACCATACCAAATTGCTAATCCGATACTAACAGCTGATAGCATTTCTATAATAGGGAAAAATAGGGAGAAATACCAGATACCTCGAATGTTAGCATCTCTATGTCTTTTATTTATCATATCAAATCTATCTGCTTCTATTTTCTCACGCGTAAAAAGTTGAACAACAGACATTCCTGTTAATCTTTCTTGAACAAATGAGTTTAGCGCTGCTACTTGATTTCTTACATCTGTAAATACCACCTTTATGTTTCTTTGAAACCATCTGGTAGCTATAAACAAAAGGGGAATAACACTGAGTGAAAGAGCTACTAAAGCTGGGTCAAAAAGAAAAAACATAACGCTTATCATGATAACTATTTTAAATAGATCTCCGAAAATCACTAGTATTCCATTTGAGAAGATTTCAGCCATAGTCTCGACATCACTCACTGTTCTGGTCACTAAAGTTCCTATTGGAGTTTTGTCAAAAAACGGGATCTTAAAGTGAAGCAGATGTCCAAACAATTTGATCCTTATGTCTTTAATCACTCGAGCTCCCAAATCATTTGTTGCATATATATATATGAACTGACCGATTGCTTCAATAACGAGTGCAGTTAATAATAAAACCATTGCAAACCATAAAGCCTGAAGATCTCCACCCTCTACAACAGCGTTATCGACTCCATCACGAATTAAAATGGGACGAACGGTAGCTAATAATCCCAGTAAAACAGAGAGAATTAAGGACACAATAGTTTGCCATTTATATGGCCTAGCATATCCCACAACCATGGAAAGTACCCTCCAGTCAAATGCTTTTCCGGAAATAGAGCTTTTAATATTTTGAGACTTCGCGCTCATGAAAAGGAGTTTTAGGGTATGAAACACCCATGAATATTAAGCCTTGAGACGGAGCAGAATGACCAGAGTCAGACCGCCTCCCACCTGTAAGAAGGGTATTCCAATCTTGAACACTTCTGTTCCCATTAGCAGTTTCTATCATTGTACCAACTAAAGAGCGTACCATGTTTCTCAGAAAACGATTCGCTTTTATCTGAAAAAGAAATGATCCATTTTCCTTGATCCAGGATGCATGTAATATTTCACATATCGAATTGGTATTGTCACTCCCGGAGCGTTCGAACGCTGAAAAATTTTTAGCGCCCTCTAAAGATAGAGCACATTTATCTAGAATCTGGTAATCTATATCCCGACTATAATTCCAGACCATATCATTTCCAAAAGCATTTTTTTCGCGTCTAAGTGTATATAAATATGATCGTGATGTCGCACTAAACCTTGCATGAAAGTCATCGGTAACTTTTTTTATTTCAAAAATAGAAATTCGTGCGGGGAGAAATCTATTCAAACGAAAAACTATCTCTTCTTGGTCAATTACATGTTGAGTATCAAAATGAGCAACATAGTTTAGTGCATGAACTCCTGTGTCTGTTCTTCCTGCTCCAATTATCTTTACATCTTCTTTTAAAAGAGAATTTAAGGCAGCTGTCAATTCTCCTTGAACAGTTTTTTGTTCAGGTTGAATCTGCCACCCGCTAAATGAGGCACCATGAAAAGCCAAACGAATGGCATATCTATGTGTTTCAGATTTTTGCATTTATGAAAGACAAAGGTACATCGATAAGCATTCTGTTACTCTCCGACACACACGGATTTATGGATAAAAACATATTATCACATGCCCAAGAAGTAGATGAGGTTTGGCACGCAGGAGACATAGGTGATATAACTGTTGTCAATAAATTGAAAAGCATTAAACCTATTTTCATGGTCCATGGCAATATTGACGGCGATAAAGTAAGAAGAGAAATTCCAGGCGAGCAATACCTCAAAAGAGGAGGGCTGAATTTTTTCATGATTCATATAGGGGGGTATGCCAGACGTATACCTACAAAAATTCGAGAAAAAATCAACTCCAGACCCACTGATGTCTTGATTTGTGGACACTCCCATATTCTGCGAGCAGGTTATGATTCGAATAATTTACTTTGCTTAAACCCAGGCGCTGCAGGGCATCACGGATTTCACCAATCGCGAACAATGATGCGATTTGAAGTGAGTAACGGGAAAATTAAAAACCTCTCTGCAATAGAACTTGGAAAAAGAGGCTCGTTTATTTAGAGCGGAAACGTGCTGAAGAATTTACTTTTTCTTCATCTTTCTTTATCGCCCAGTTAGCCAAAGCAATAAAGATTACAGCAATTAGTGGAGCTGCTAATTTTACTAAATCAGTTCGAACTAGATCGCCCTCAAAAATTTGAAGCACAGGATAAATAACCAGAATCTCAAGCAGAAAAGCTACTATAATCGCTATCCGATTAACAATAAATTGTCTTTTGCGAAAACGGAAATAAGTAATATTTGCTAACAACAGCGCTACTCCAAATCCCGCAATTAATGCCTGAATATTGTTTGAGAGATTAATTCCAACACAAAAAAAAGCAATTGCTCCGAGAAACATGTATAGGGTTTGAATTCTTTGCCACATAATAGAGTGCAATTTCCGAATTTTTTGTACTATTGCAACACTACTTGTGCAAAAAACTATGCATATCACCAAATTTATTAGGTTCACAATTTTCTCCGTCTTCAGTACTTTAAATTTTTTATGGCTACAAATCCAAATATAGAGGAGCTTAAGCTTCCCGAACTCAAACAAATGGGAGAGGCTCTTGGCATCAAAAAGGTCCGATCGATGCGCAAACCAGAATTAGTAAGCGCAATTAAATCCTTTGCAAAAGGAGACGATAATAAAATATCTGATCCAGAAAAGTCTGCTTCAAATAAAATACCTTCAGAAAAATATGAAATCAAAGAAACAAGGAAAACTGATGATTTAGAATCAAAAGATATTTTGGACCATGACTCTTCCACTTCTAATAACTCAGAAAAAAACCAGAGAGAAGACTCTAAGCCGAGGTCAGAACCATTTCGAACTGATAATCCGAATAAAAAACAAGGACATACTCAGCGGCCAGAGCGAAATGATAGAGGGTCAAGGCCAGAGCGAAATGATAGAGGACCCAGACCAGAACGAAATGATAGAGGACCAAGGTCAGAGCGAAACGATAGAGGATCAAGGCAAGAAAGACCTGAGAGACGAGAATATGAATTTGAAGGTATCATTCCAACAGAAGGTGTAGTTGAAATGATGCCTGACAATTTTGCTTTTTTAAGATCTTCAGACTATAATTATCTGAATTCTCCTGATGACGTTTACATTTCAGTTCAACAGGTCAAACAATATGGCCTAAAAACAGGTGACACGGTTAGAGGTCAAGTGCGACCTCCGAGAGAAGGGGAAAAATTTTTCCCCTTAACCAAAGTTGTCTCCATAAATGGTCGGGAGCCAGATTTCATAAGAGATAGAGTTTCATTTGAACATCTCACTCCTCTTTTTCCTGAAGAGAAATTTACATTAACAGGAAGAAAAAGTACATTATCTACTAGAGTCATTGATCTTTTTTCCCCGATAGGAAAAGGTCAAAGAGGGCTTATTGTTGCTCAACCTAAAACAGGTAAAACAGTCCTTTTAAAAGAAGTTGCAAATGCAATTGCAGCAAATCACCCAGAGGCTTACATGATAATCCTTCTTATTGATGAAAGGCCAGAAGAGGTAACCGACATGGCTCGCAATGTGAATGCTGAAGTAGTGGCCTCTACATTTGATGAACCAGCAGAGCGACACGTTAGAGTTGCTAATATTGTCTTAGAAAAATCGAAAAGGTTAGTGGAGTGCGGACATGATGTAATCATTCTATTAGACTCAATAACAAGATTAGCTAGAGCATACAATACTGTTAGCCCAGCATCAGGAAAGGTTCTCTCAGGAGGAGTAGATGCGAATGCATTACATCGCCCCAAGCGATTTTTTGGTGCCGCAAGAAACATAGAAGATGGGGGATCTTTAACAATCCTTGCAACTGCTCTTATTGAAACTGGATCAAAAATGGATGAAGTAATCTATGAAGAGTTCAAGGGAACCGGGAATATGGAGATGCAACTTGATAGAAAAATTTCAAATCGAAGAATATATCCTGCAATTGATCTAATCGCATCAGGAACTAGGAAAGAAGATTTATTACTTTCAAGCGATGTTCTTTCAAGAATGTATATTCTGAGACGGCACCTTGCTGATATGACACCAGTTGAAGCGATGCAATTTCTTCATGACAGGATGAGCAAAACTTTAAATAATGAAGAATTCTTAATTTCCATGAACTCATAGGCCTCTGCATTAACATTGAGGATATAAAATATTTTAAACACCCGTTTGACTGAGATTCCTCCCGTTGCGATTATCCGAAGATTTTGGTGTAAAACATTGCTATCAAAATTTTATCTTTGCTTCTAGATGGGGCAGAAAATTTTCTTAAATGCTAAAGAGAGTGGTTTTACTCTGAACAGAATTTGTTGTCAGCTAAATGAAACTCATTTCCCATGGAATAACAGTGTCATTATTGGACTCCAGCCGCGTGGATCGCAATTAGCAAGTGCTATTATATCCAGATTAGAACGAGATTTTAATATCGACAAAGTCCAAAGTGGATCTCTAGATAGCACATTTCATCGAGATGATTTTAGAAGGCGAACCGAACCGATCAAAGCCAATCCGAATGATATGTCTGTCCATATTGAAGGAAAGCGAGTAATATTAATAGATGACGTTTTGTATACTGGTAGATCTGCTCGTGCTGCCTTAGATGCTTTAGGTGACTATGGTAGACCTTTAAAAGTAGAGCTTTGTGTGCTAATTGATCGCAGATTTTCCCGAGAACTTCCGATTCAACCCGATTATTCGGGACACCGTGTAGATGCCATTGCTGATGAACGTGTTAAATTAGAATGGTCTAATAATTTTTCCCCAAAAGTATTGATTGAAAACTCTTCCCATGCTGGAAAGCGCTGAACTAAGTACAAATAACCTGTTGGGTATCAAGGATTTAAATCCAGAAGATATCCATCTAATTTTTCATTGGACAAAAAAGTTTAAGGAAATTATTAACCGGCCAATAAGAAAAGTTCCATCTCTCAGAGATATTACCGTAGCAAATCTATTTTTTGAAAATTCAACCAGAACTCGGCTTAGTTTCGAACTTGCTGAAAAGCGTCTATCTGCTGATGTAATAAACTTTGCGGCCTCAAGCTCCTCACTAAGCAAAGGGGAATCACTCGTGGATACAATCAAAAACATTCTTGCAATGAAAGTAGATTTAGTTGTTCTTAGACACCCAGAACCAGGTTCAGCTAAGTTTTTAAGCAATCACATTGACGCCCAAATAATCAATGCTGGAGATGGCACTCATGAACACCCAACTCAGGCGCTCTTAGATGCTTTCTCCATCCAAGAGAAATTAAATGACTTAAGGGGTAAGAAAATTTTGATTGTTGGTGATATTTCACATTCTAGAGTTGCGATTAGCAATATTTATTGCTTACAAAAACTTGGAGCAAGAGTTGCTGTTTGTGGACCACAAACACTGATACCCAGAAATATTTACTCCCTTAATGTTGAGATTTTTGATGATATCAAAAAAGCATTAGAATGGGCAGATGTAGCCAATATCCTTAGAGTCCAACATGAAAGAATGGATCGATCTTACTTCCCTTCAATTCGCGAATATCAAATGCGATATGGAATAACTATGGAAAAATTGCAATCGTTGAAGGAAATACCTTTAATTATGCATCCTGGACCTATAAACAGAGGAGTAGAAATATCCTCCGAAGTAGCAGATTCTAAATATTCCATAATTCTTGATCAAGTTCAAAATGGAGTTGCCATAAGAATGTCTGTGCTTTATTTACTTGCTTCCAAAACAAAAAATGTTCAATAACAATGTCATATAAAGTTGAACTCAAGTCAAGTTACATTCATATAAAATTCGGTGAAGACTACTATAGCTCTGAGGATTTTCATGAGTTAAAAATACTTACATCAAAACATAAGAACCGACATATAATTTTAAATCTTTTAACTGTCGAAGAATTTCAAAATATAGAATTATTAATGCGCCATCAATTTCAGAGGATAGAGGATGATCTCAGCTTCATAATTATTGTTAGGGAAAGTCTTATGATATTATTTAATGAGAACCTCCCAATTGTTCCGACTTATGGAGAAAGTATTGACTTTTTTGAAATGGATGAAATTCAAAGAAAACTATTAGAGGAATGAAACTTTTATTTCTTCTTTTGTTTTTTCCTTACATCACATTCGCTCAGAATTTTACAACAGAAAGTTTAAAACAAAATGAAGAAGTAATAGCTACTGATCAGTCTAAAATTTCAATTTTAAAAAATAGAAAAATAAAACTTGGCTTAGGAACAGGAAAGTACAATATCAACTCCATGGCTATGGAGGTAGAAGATCAAAACACTGGAAACGTATTTTGTTTCTCTCTGAGTACACCCATAAATTCCCACTTTTCCACAGGATACATATTTCAATTTATGAGACAAGTTGCAAAAAGTGAAATTGAACCCGATTTTGTTACAGATATCATGTATTCTCAAGCATTGAATCTAGAGTGCTCTTTATTTGGATCTCAACATGTTTTTGACATAGGAGCATTTGTATCTTATGGTTTTAGCTCGGGTAGCTATCTTAATCGATTATCAAACGAAATAATTGACTTTAGTGCTTTTATGCCATCTTTTAAAATATTTGGTGTAATGAGGTTAAATAAAAAAATGTGGGTCAACAATTTTTTAAAATCTCCAATATCTTTAAAACCAATCGAAATATCTTTTGGGCCTCAAATAGCGGCTAATAATAGCAACGGTATAGTAAGAAACATTTGGACCTTGAGTTTAAGCACTATTTTAGATTTTCAAAACTAATTCTCTGAAACCCATTTTTCGGAGTATGCCCTAATATCAAATCCGCCAAGGTTACCAGATGACATTACCAAAAGGTTACATGAAATCGGAAGTTTGTCAAAAAAAATTCGAAATTCATCAATATCGGTGAAAACTTTAACCTCAGAGCCAAATACAGATTCTACAGTACTCTTTTCCAACTCAGGCAGATTTTTATGAGCAACTGCTTTTGGATCGTAATAAACTACAGCTTGATCTAAACCGTTCAGAACATCATGATAACCTGAGATAAAGTCAGGATTTAAACTACTAAATGTATGTAATTCAAGAAGTCCAATTTTTATTGTCTTGGGAAATGTTTCAACATAAGCCTCAACAGTGGCTTTCACCTTACTTGGTGCGTGTGCAAAATCTAAATGAACAGATCGATGTTCTCCTCGTCCTAATATCTCTAAACGTCTTTCTGCACCACTAAAGGTAGATATTGCGTCATAAAACTCTTCTGCCTGAATTCCCATTTCTTGAGCTAACCATCTTGCCCCTTCCGCATTACTTAAATTATGTTTGCCAATAAAATGAAGATTCAAATCGCCTTGAGGGGTACACCATACCCATTTAAAATCATCAATGCGATATTTAGGAATGCTGTAGGGTATTTTTCTAATGGGACTATTATCCTCAAGCACCAAATCCTTTAACTCAACATCATCAGAATTATATATTAACGTTCCTCCGGGCTCCATACTTTTCAGAAAATCACTAAAAGCAATTTTATACTTCTCAAAAGTTGGGAAAACATTAATATGATCCCAAGCCATCCCCGAAAGAATAGCGACATTAGCCCTGTAGAGATGAAATTTAGGTCTTAGGTCTATTGGTGAAGACAGGTACTCGTCACCCTCAAAAACAGCCCATTCGGAATCAGTAGAAAGCCTTACCATAGTTTTGTAGCCCTCTAGCCGAGCTCCAACCATATAATCTACATTTGAATTTGAGTGTTTCAAACTATGAAGTAACATAGACGTAATAGATGTTTTCCCATGACTTCCGCCAATTACTACTCTAGTTTTATTTTTTGTTGACTCATATAAGAATTCAGGATAAGAGTATATTTTCAATCCGATTTGTTTCGCTTTTAATAATTCAGGATTGTCCCGCTTCGCATGCATACCAAGAATTATAACATCAATGCCATTATGGATTTTCTGTGGATACCACCCTTCCCTTTCGGGTAATATTCCCGCTGTGGATAATCTGGATTTTGAAGGTTCAAAAATGGCATCATCACTTCCTGTGATTAAAGCATCACCCCTTTCATGGAGAGCTAATGCAAGATTATGCATTGCACTACCTCCGATAGCAATGAAATGAACATTCATATTTTATCTATGACTAGAGTTGTATCTGATATGAAGGTAAAATGTTTGCCACCAAAGACTGTGCGAGTAAAAGATCGATAGGGTCCCCAGAGTCACATTCAATATTATCAATAATTGTGGGGTCCAAACCTTGAAGTAATCGGTCGATATTCCAAACAATATTTACATTCACATCCATACTTGGAACAACATTGAAGGAAGTTGGTTTACTCCACCAAATATCTAAAACCTCATCCGAAACTCTGTATGTAAAAGGTAAATTTGGATCTGCACTCGTAGTATCTCCTATTTCTTTGTACAATCCATTAATATACAATGAATTATATCCTTCACCTTTACCCCTGTAAAGAGCAGGGCTAGTCATAGGATGACCTTCAGGCCATTCACTGTAATCCGATGTGATAGAAGAATCTAAACCCATTTTAAAATGATGAACACCTTGATATACTCCCTTCTCCAATTTAAAAATCCTGGATGCGGTACCGCCTTTCAAAGAAGCTACATTTGGATCAAAGTAGTATCCTGTTGTATCCATGCCACTCGGTGTTACTGTATCCGTTAAATGATCAGTAAAGTAATATCCGCCGAATGCAATTGAAACATCCTTCAAAACAATTCTCGAGTTACCAAGTGTGAATATCTTCGAAGTATCAATCACTTCGTCGTTGAAATAAAAAAAGTGGTTTAAAACGACATTACGTGTATCAAAAGTAGATTGCTGGGGTAAAATACCATCGGTGCAACTCAAAGAGGCTCCTGTTATTAAAAGAAATAATATAGTCTGTTTCATTCTTTCGGTATTTTATTCAGTGTGCTAAATTTACAAAAAGCATTATACTTTGGGGACTGCTCAATTTTATCCATAATTTCATCTAAAATATTGTCAACACTCTTTTCTGATTTGAATTGAATGGGTTTTTTAAATTCAACTCTTAACTGCGTTCCGGCCTTTTTTATTCGTAAGCCTTTTTTATCGAAAGCCCTACGAAAACCATCTATAACAACAGGAACTACTATAGGGTCTAATTCTTTCACAATATGAGCTGTACCTCGCCTACCCTGAATAAACGGTTTTGTAGAACCTTGTGGAAACGTAATTACCCAACCAGAAGTAATCGCATCTCTAATTTTATCTAAATCCTTTGGATCCGCATTGCGGTTAACTTCCTTACCTGATTCTCTCCAAGTTCTTTTTATGGAAACTGAGCCTGCTAAAGCCAAAAGTCTCGGTAGGATTCCTGATTTCATGGTCTCCTTGGCAGCAATAAAAAAAACATTAACATGAGGAACAACTAAAGGCCAAAATCTATCAGATCGATCAAAAACTTTGTTTTTAACGTGGCTAAAAATCAGAATAAGTGCTGCAGCATCCATAAAGTATGTCTGATGATTACTTACAAATAAAACATTTTTTGATGGCAGATCTTTTAAAAACCCACCACCTTTTATTGTTGTTTTATTAACATAATTACATCTATACCAGGCAATTAAACCAAAAAAAAAGAGAACAATTCTTTTCGCAAAAATAGAATGACCTAAAGTATCTCGGTAAGCTAATATTTTTTTCTTCACAATAATCTCGACAAAAGTACATAACCTTGCATAATGGTAAAACGTAAATGGCTTCATGCAACGATGTCGATGATGGATCCTCACTCTGAGGATTTATGGGATGCTTTCAGAAAGAAAAATGTAAAGGCAACACCTGAAGAGTGGGTACGACAAGATGCATTAAGAAGATTAATAATAGATGGCAAATACCCCAAAGAATCTATTTCGGTTGAAAAAGGGATCCAGGTTAACGGAATGTTAAGGCGATATGATATTGCGATTTATACCGATAGTAAACTTTGGATGCTTATTGAATGTAAGGCGGATAAAATTCCTCTTGATGACAAAGTCTGTGATCAGTGGATGCGGTACAATACTACTCTTAACGCACCTTGGGGAGCACTGACAAATGGAAAACAATGGCGAGTTTTTCGCTCTAATGGAGAGGAAGTAGATGCTAAACTACCTGTATTTGGTACCTTTGAGCTTTAAATACAGAAATGAATTCTACACTCAAAGCTTTGTCACCATTAGATGGTCGATATAAAAAACATACTGATGTTCTTTCGACTTATTTTTCTGAGTTTGGACTCATATTATATCGAGTAAATATTGAAGTAGAATACTTCATAGCTCTTTCAGAAACTGGGATTACTCCACTCGAGGGCATAGGGCTTAAGGAAAAAAAACTGATTAGAGAAATCGTTCAAAACTTTTCTGAAGAAGATGCACTTGAAATAAAAAAAATAGAGAGGACAACAAATCATGATGTTAAAGCCGTAGAATATTTTTTAAAAGAAAAATATTCAAGCCTGGGCCTTGAATCTCAATCCGAATTTATTCACTTTGGATTAACCTCTCAAGACATCAACAATACTGCCATTCCTCTTTCCTTGAGAGCATTTCACTTTGAACAGTTTATTCCCAGGATCTCAAATCTGATTGAAACCTTAAAGAGTCAATCCCAAGAATGGCATGAAATAACTATTTTGGCAAGAACACATGGTCAAGCTGCATCTCCAACACGTTTAGGAAAAGAATGGGGAGTATTTATAGCCCGATTAGAAGCTCAATTGGAATTAATGAAAACTATCCCTTTTTCGTCTAAATTTGGAGGAGCGACAGGCAATTTCAATGCTCACTTCGCCGCATACCCTGATATTGATTGGCATGATTTTGCAGAAAAGTTCTGTTCGAATTTAGGACTTGATAGGTCAAATCCTACAACTCAAATTGAGCATTATGACAACCTTGCTGCTTACTTTGACAATTTTAAGCGGATTAATACAATTTTAATTGATCTCTCAAGAGATGTTTGGACATATATCAGCATGGATTATTTTAAACAACAAATTGTTGATGGAGAGGTTGGCTCCTCTGCAATGCCTCACAAAGTAAACCCTATAGATTTTGAAAATGCCGAAGGAAACCTTGGCATTGCAAACAGTATTTTTCAGCACTTGTCCATCAAACTTCCGATATCAAGACTTCAAAGAGACTTAACGGACTCAACGGTACTAAGAAACATCGGAGTACCTTTTGGACACGGCTTAATTGCATTAAATAATCTCCAAAAAGGATTAAAAAAACTTATTGTTAATAAAAAGAAGATTGATCAAGACTTAAATAATAACTGGGTAGTTGTAGCAGAAGCAATACAGACTATCCTAAGAAGAGAGGGCTATCCCAAACCTTATGAGGCATTAAAAGACTTAACTAGAACAAATAATAGAATTAACAAAGAAACTATTTCTGATTTCATTCACACTCTCAACGTTCCTCAATTAGTTAAAGATGAACTAATCTTGCTCTCTCCACATAATTTTGTTGGACGTTAGATAAAAAAATCATAAATGATTCATGATTTCGTCAGCAATAGCTAATGAGGCAGTTGCTGCCGGAGATGGAGCATTTAAAACGTGAATGCCTATTCTACCTTTTTTTATAACAAAATCGTCAACTAGATTGCCTTTTTTATCTACTGCCTGAGCTCTTATACCAGACCTTCCTCGTACTAAATCGGAAGCTTCTAAATTTGGCATAATTTTTCGAAGCTCAGCCAAATATTTGATTTTTAAAAATGCCAACTTATACTCTTCAAGTCCAAAGCGCCAATTTGATGCAAATAACTTCCTTGTTCCTTCAAAACTCAGAGAGCTCCATGAATCTCTAAAGTTAAATGAGGTTCTATTGTAACCTTCACGAGAGAAAGAAAAAACAGCATTAGGTCCACACTCTACAGTTCCATCAATCATTCTTGTAAAGTGAACACCTAAAAAAGGAAAATCAGGGTTGGGAACAGGATAAATTAGTTTTTTTACCTTAAATCTTGATTCATTTTTTAATTGATAATAATCCCCTCTGAAAGGAACTATTTGTATACCATCAGAAAGTCCATCGATTTTAGCCAAACGATCACTTTGCAGACCGGCACAAAAAATTATTTTTTCCGAAAAAATAACCTCATCATTTGACAACCGAATAAATGATTTATTAGAGGTAATTCCCATATCTACAACCCTGGAATTTGTTCTAAAAGATCCTTTATCTACTATTGCTCTTGTAATTAGTTTTTTTGTCATTTCTCGATAATCAACTATTCCAGTCTGAGGAACGTGAAGTGCATTTGTAGAATGAATATATGGCTCAATTTTTTTCACTTCTTTTTTATCCACAAAACGAATACCAGCTAAACCATTTTCTAGACCTCTTTTTGATATAGACTCTAACTTTTGTAATTCTGATTCATTCTTTGGAACTATTAATTTCCCACATATTTCGTGCTTGATATTTTCATCAAGACAAAATTTTAACAGTTGATGATATCCGTTTATACATGTTTTTGCTTTAAGTGATCCCGGAGTATAGTAGAGTCCAGAGTGGATAACTCCAGAATTTCGTCCTGTTTGATGGGCAGATGATTGAACTTCTTTTTCAATCACTAATATTTTGGACTTCGGGAAATTAACTTTTAGTTTATAAGCTGCTGATGCTCCTATAATACCCCCTCCTACTATTATAAAATCGTAATTTTTATTTCTCAATTGTACCTTATCGGATTAAAATCTAAATTGTAGTAAAAAGAATCAATGTGTAAACACCCGACTTATATTAAATCCTAAAAATATGTCACCATTCGCCCAACTCCCAGGGTTCTGTGTTATCCACTGATTGTCCGCCATTAATCTACAGTTTGTTAAATGAAACTGGAACACATGCCCTCCTGTTTCTATATCAATACCTATACTTAGGGCATTAAATGTATTAGATGGCTGTTGCTGCCTTAACATAATCTCTGAGGTCAGGGCCAAACGATTTGTGAGTTTATATCTTGCCCCTATTCCCAGTCCAAGCAAATCATTGTTATCATGAACGGTAGGCACTAAATTATAATGAACTAAAGTTGGAACTAATTGCAGAGAAATATTTTTGTTAAATTTTCTCGCAATGATTATTTGATTAGTATATGCTACGCGGTCTAAAAAATCATGATCAATTCCATCCGAATATGGAGTAGTGACAATTGTAGCTGAACCGTAATATGCCATTGAAATAGGAAAATCTATACATTGTGAACATTTTGATCTGTTAGATTGACGCAACAGCCTTATTTTGGTGAAAAAATCATATGTCTTAGCGCCAGATGAACGTCCGCCCCCTATGTTTATCCAAGCTTTTGGAGAGTAACTATATTCAAATCGAATTTGGGCAATATCCATACCAAAAAGATTGTATAATGGCCTATCATTTAACGCTCCAAATCTATGTCCGACAATAAATTGACCTACACCCTCACCAGGTAATTCAATTGATTGCATATTTATAACCCGAGTACCTTTGAAAGTAGCAAATACATACGATTTTGTTGGATCAGAATCTATAGCATTTAACTCTGCTAGTAAATCATCCTGAGCATTTACTGCAAATCCAAATAATATGAATCCTACAAAAAAGATTCCTTCACGTATCGTGATTTGTAAATTACCTGTCATAAATAAGCTATTGATTTAAAAATTTTGACTCAACAGAGACCTTAATGTCTTGCGCAATTCGTGTGAACATAAGTTTAGGTATTTTGATTCCAAAATCTTCACATTTTACAAAAAAATCTGTTTTTAGAATCACTGATTTATCCTTAAGTATATTCAGTTCTATTGGTACGGATATTTCTCGATCTACTCCATGCATATTCAATTTCCCCTTTACTGTCAATGTGTATTTTCCTGTTTTTGAAAAATTTATATTACCAGAAAGAGCACCCTTTAAAGTAGCCTTTGGGAATTTTTCTGACTCCATATAATTTTCGTTAAAATGCTCTTGCATCAATGCGTTTTTAAAAGTCAGTGATTGAATATTTAAAATATAAGCTATCTCTTTTGTCTCAATATTCAAAATGGCCATTCCATCATTTAATGAAGCTTCGATATCTTCGATTGGTGTGTATGAATAAATATGTACGTAACTATTTTTACTTAGCATCTTTTGAGCAAACAAACTAGAAAATGACAAGAAGAACAGAACTAAAGCAAGAGTGTTTTTCATAAAAGTTTAATTTTCAGGTGCACCATTTGCGATCCACATATTTAATTTGTCGATTGCACAAGAATCTAAGGTAGCATTTGGAGGCATTTTTAACGGATCAGTAATAGGTTTATTAATACGTATTGAAAACCCTCCCTGCAGAACAGAGTTTTTTACCACTTCATATCTATCTAGGAGTAGATCTGCTGCAGGAGATGATCCTTGGTGACAGCCGACACAAAACTGATTAACTAGTGGCTCGATATCGACAGACCAAGTGACATTGAGCAAATCACACTCAGATTGAGTGTACTTGGTTTGAACATTATCATAAGTGCACCCTGAACATAGAATAATGAATAAATAAAATACCCTAGTATGGCTTTGAATTAATTCGAAGATATCCACCATTGTGTAACACATAAAGCTAGACTAAGTTTTTATTTGAATAATAAAATTTATTAACTCCGAACCATAAAAACATTGCAATTAAAAAAAAGACAGAAAGAACTATTGGTGATAGTCTAAGGTCCCCCGTTACTGTTTCTACCCATCCAACTGCAACCATTCCAAGTACCGTAGCCAATTTTTCAGCAATATCAAAAAAACTAAAATAGGTCACGTGTTCATCTTCTAACGGTAACATTTTAGAAAATGTAGATCGACCTAAGGACTGCAACCCACCCATTACAAGTCCTACTGAAGCACCAAGAAGATAAAATTGTAATTCTGAATTTACAAAAAAGGCAAGTACACAAATGACTACCCATAAAGCCGACGCCAATATCAAACTTCGAATATTTCCATATGTTTCGGAAAGCTTAGCAAAAAGCCATGAACCTAAAATAGCAACAAATTGGATTAATAAAATGGTCAATATTAAAGAACTTGAATCTAATCCTAGAACTTTTGTGCCAAATAAAGAGGCAATAAGTATTACAGTTTGAACACCTGCAGATGCAAAGAAAAAACCGAGTAAAAATCGATTCAGCCCATTAATTTTATTGAATTCTTTAAAAACCAAAAACAACCTTAAATAGCTCTCTCGGACATAGCCTTTATTTTTTTCAATCAAAATTGAAACACCTTGAGGGAGCCGATATAAAGCAAATTCTCCCCAACAAAGCCACCAAATACCAACAAAAACAAAACTCAATCTTGTAACCAAAGCAACATCACTAATTCCTAACCAATCTGGATTTTGAATAAAGACTAAAGAAGCTATTAAAACTAAAGAGCTACCCAAATACCCTAAAGCGAAACCTCGTGCACTTAAAGAATCTTGATCTTCTATTTTTGCTATTTCAGGTAAATAAGAATTATAAAAAACCAAACTTCCGCTAAAACATAAGGAGGCTAAATATGGTGATAAAAGACCCCACCACATGATGCTTTCAGTAAAAAAAAACATACCGGCACAAGCCATTGAACCGCAATAAATAAAAGCTCGCATAAATGACTTTTTCTTTCCTGAAATTTCAGATAGAGCGCTGAGATAGGGAGTAATCAAACTAATTGTCAAAAAAGCTGCAGCAACCACGAAAGTATATGCAGCTGTAGTAGAAATATTACCACCAAAAAAAGGGAAATTCATCTTTCCTGCTCCATCCATCACAGCAGCATAATAAATTGGGAAAATTGCCGTACTAATAACAAGACTGTAAGAAGAATTTGCCCAGTCATACATTGCCCAACCCCACTGAGTTTTGGAATCACTTGATAAAGCCATAAATGGAATTTTGACCAAGGTATAAAAAAGCAAATGACTAAAACATCAAATATTCGATTTTGTATTTCTTAATAATTACAAAAAATAACAAAACATTAAACTAGAACGAGATAAAAAGAACAATGAATACATTATCAAGTCAAACCACAACAAAAAAAGATATTAGGAGCACATTTTCTTACCAGGAGGTGCGAATTTAGTTAAGTTAATACCCTCAACGGCATCATGATACTCCTCCAAAGTTGGAGTTCTACCAAGTATTGCAGAAAGCACAGTTACCGGTGTAGATCCAAGTAGTGACTCTCCTTTTTTGCGTTCCGAATCAGCAACCACACGTCCTTTAAATAAACGCGTAGAGGTGGCCATCACAGTATCACCTTTTTCGGCTTTTTCTTGATTTCCCATACAAAGATTGCATCCTGGCCTCTCCAGATACATCATATTTTTATATTCGGTACGAGCAGTGTTTTTGGGAGCATCATCATCAAACTCAAATCCTGAATACTTTGAGAGGATATCCCAATCTCCTTCCTCTTTGAGTTCATCAATAATATTATATGTCGGAGCAGCAACCACTAGAGGAGCATTAAACTCCACCAATCCCTGCTGTACTTCTAAATTTCTCAGCATTTGGGAAACTATTTTAAGATCACCTTTGTGTACCATACAAGAGCCAACAAAGCCAAGATCAATATTTTTGCTTCCCTTATAATAAGACAGTGGCCTTATAGCATCATGAGTATATCTTTTGGAAACATCCTCATTATGAACGTCTGGATCAGCAATCATAGGTTGCCCTACAATATCTAGATCTACTTCAAACTCGGCATAATACTTGGCATTATTATCAGGAGTTAGAGCCGGTTTTGTTCCAGTTCTAATCTCATTAATTCTTTTATTTGCTTGGTCAATAAGCCCCTGAAGAACCTGCGATTTATTATCCATTCCCTTTTTAATCATGATCTCAATTCGTGCCTTAGAAATCTCCAGAGATTTAATTAGAGTATCATCTTGAGAAATACAAATAGACGCCTTTGCTTTCATTTCAGCAGTCCAATCTGTAAATGTGAATGCCTGATCAGCAAGTAAAGTTCCAATATGGACCTCGATAATTCTACCTTGGAAAACATTCTCATCAAAATTATCTAGCATTTGAGATTGAGTGGCATGAACAACATCTCTAAAATCCATATGACTCTGCATTTTCCCTTTGAAAGTAACTTTCACAGATTCAGGAATTGGCATACTTGCTTCACCAGTTGCAAGGGCAAGAGCAACAGTTCCTGAGTCCGCGCCAAATGCAACCCCTTTTGACATTCTTGTATGTGAATCCCCACCGATAATTATAGCCCAATCGTCAATTGTAATATCATTCAAAACTTTGTGAATCACATCAGTCATAGGGAAATACATGTTTTCAGGATCACGCGCAGTTATCAAACCAAAATTGTGCATAAACTTCATCAACCTTGGAATATTTTCTTGAGCCTTAGCATCCCAAACTGAAGCTGTATGACATCCAGATTGATATGCACCATCAACAATCGGTGAAATTTTAGTAGCAGCCATCATTTCAAGTTCCTGAGAAGTCATAAGGCCAGTAGTGTCTTGAGAACCAACTATGTTTACCTCTACCCGAACATCAGAACCAGCATGTAAAACTTTATTTGAGCTTAATCCCACCGCATTTTTATTAAATATCTTTTCCACAGCAGTCAGACCTTGTCCATGATTTGAAACCTCTTTCGACAAAGCAAATACTGTAGGAGATTCCATTCCGAGAGTTTTTGCAGCAAATGTTTGAAGCTTCTTACCAAAAACAATCGCATATGAGCCTCCCGCTCTCATAAATTCTAATTTTTGGGGGGTAAAAGAAGCAGAAATATCACACAGCTCCAAATCACCGTCATACAACTTCTTATCTTTTGTATTTATTGTGAGTTCAGTACCTGTTTTAATAGTATATACCTCTTCTAGAATTGCTTCCCCATCTTTATCTAGCGCTGTCGCACCATTAGGATATTTTTTCTTTACCCAATTTTTTAGATCAATACCAATACCCCCTGTTACATCGACAGTTGTCAAAAAAATAGGAGAGATACCATTTGTCCCAGCTACTATTGGTGCGTAATTAATGAAAGGAACATAAGGGCTTGCCTGCTTTCCAATCCAAAGTGCCACATTATTGACTCCAGACATCCGTGAAGAACCAACACCCATAGTTCCTTTTTCAGCTATTAACATTACCCGCCTATCAGGATGTTTCTTTTGCAGAAGTGAAAGCTCGTTTTGTTTTTCTAAGTTATGTTCAAACATACATTTACCATGTAACTCCCTATCTGACCTAGAATGAGCATCACTACCTGGAGAAAGCAGATCTGTAGATATATCTCCCTCTCCAGCAACATAAGTAACAACTTTTATTTCCTCATCTACATCCGGTAATTCAGTGAAGAACTCAGCATAAGCATAACTTTCCAAAATCTCTTTTGCAATATTATTACCACTTTGATATGCTTTCTTTAGACGATTCATATCCTCATCATACAGGAAAAATTGAGTTTTCAGAATAGCGGCAGCTTGTTTTTGAATATCAACTTCTCCATCAAGAGAAAGATCAATTAAAACTTCAACTGAAGGCCCTCCTTTCATGTGAGACAACAACTCAAAAGCAAACGTGACGTTAATCTCCTCAATAAAATATTTACCAAGAATAATCTCCTTTAAAAAATTAGCTTTTTCCCTAGCCGCAAAAGTTGTTCCTGGTAAAACATTATAGACAAAAAAATCTAAAGATTTTTTTCTTAAAGAGCTATTCTCATCTTTGATATCTTGTATAATCTCAATTAATAAGTCCGCATCGTCAATAGGCTTGGGTTTCAGCCCTTGCATACTTCGCTCCTCAATGTCTTTGCAATAATCTTTATAGAAACTCATAAATAGCAATGATATTAATACAAATCATACATTTTGTTCATATAACTGATATGATTCATGCTTTAATTTACCAAAATTACAAAAATCTAACTAGTATACTGAGTGTATTTTAGCAGAGCATTCATTAAAGGGGCTAATCCAAATATTAATAGAGAATCTGAATTTATTGATCAGCAATAAAAATCTTATTCACCCAAATTCCATCTTTTGATTCAGATACAACAGTTATAAAACCAGTTTTTAATATATGAATAGGCATGGACCATTTCGCTTCCACCCAATTTCCAGAGATAAGCAGCTTACCTTCTGAATTATATATCGATGTTTTCGCTATCGAGGAATTTTTAGGACGAGTTAAAATTAATTTATCCTGAGAAACAAAACCCTTATGACCTGATAGATATTTCTCCTCAATTGAAATCCATAAATGCCCCGCATCTATGGCGCTATCAAGCTTTGATTGATATGCGAAATCCTTAATAATTAGCTTTTCTCCATTCTCTATCATAATTCGAACCCAACCATAAAGTAACGAATCGTTTTTAGTCAATCTCAAGCCAACAAAGCCTTCACTATCATCTTGCCACTGAGAGTATGGGTCCGAAACACTATCAAATCGATATTCAATTGTACCATAAAAATCTGTTGATGAAATTCCTTGCCAAGGATTTGATGAAAAAGAGATACTATCCCCAACGTTAAGTTTATCCACATAGAAAAAAAATCCTCTTTGCCTCCCATAAACTTTAGAGGTTATTGAGTCGATAGGGGCAATTATTGAATGGTCAATTAATCCTGTCGTTCCAGTGTCTTGATACTGGATAAATCTAAAGTCCAGTATTGTATCGTTATTTAGATCAAGATCGAAATAATCACCATTAAACTCAAGAGTAGTATCCGGGATGTCAATGTAGACATATTGAGCATGGACCGAAGTCATTGTCAATAGCATAATTAACGAAGTAAAATAATTTTTTTTTATTTTCATGGTGATGCAAATTTGCAAAAGTCCTCGCAACCGAGCACTACCTTTACCAATATATGATTAAAATACGTCAAACATGGATCCTAGAAGCTGTTATTATGGCAGCTCAATCTCTTCGTTCACAGCTACTTAGAGCGTCTCTGACAGCATTAATCATAGCCACCGGAATAACTGCATTAGTGGGAATGCTGACAGCAACATCTGTTATGGAGAGTAGTATCTCTAACCAATTCACCACAATGGGAGCAAATACCTTCAGTATTCAAAGCGGCGGACAGATGATTAGAATTGGACGTAACGGGAAAAGAGAAAAACGACAAGGCCAAATTCCAATTAGAACTGCAAAAATTCTTAAAGAAAACCTCTTAATAAAAGGGCTTGACGCAAGCCTTAGTGATGATCTTCTGTCTACAGCAATAATTCGACATCATGAAAAAGAAACTAATCCGAATGTACGAGTCCAAGCTGTAGACTTAAATTTTGCATCTGTCAATGGACTAGAAATAAAAGATGGTCGGTATTTTTCAGGATTAGAAGAAAAAGAGGGAAGATCTGTTGCAATTATTGCTCCAGACATTTTAAATAAATTATTTCCAAATACATCTGCTATCGGTGAAATGATTAGAATAAATGGCAAACCTTTTCGAGTCATTGGAGTGACCAAAGAAAAAGGCAACAGCTCGTTTATGGCAAGTGATAATTTAGTTTATTTACCTTTAATGACAGGCCTTAAAGATTTTGGGTCCTCATCCTCTTCAATAGTTACAAGTGTTCTTGCACCTGGTCCCGAAAAAATAGATGCCGCCATTAATGAGGCAATCTCAACAATGCGATCAATTAGAAAACTCAGTCCCGGAGAAGAAAATGACTTTAATATTAGACGCGCTGATAATCTTTCTTCGATACTTATTGAATCATTAAGTTCGGTAAGCATAGGGGCTGCATTAATTGGTTTTATTACCCTTCTTGGCGCTTCAATTTCACTAATGAACATTATGTTAGTTTCAGTTACTGAAAGGACAAGTGAAATAGGAACACGAAAAGCTCTTGGAGCAAGTGAAAATTTCATCATTACCCAATTTTTATCAGAAGCAATACTAGTTAGCGTTGTTGGAGGGATATTAGGGATATGCATGGGCTTATTGGTAGGTAATGGGTTAGCATTCGCTCTTAATACACCAGTTGTTTTACCATTTAAATGGATTCTACTAGCATTTATTGTTTCCTTCTTTGTAGGTATAGTATCTGGTTGGTATCCCGCTCGTAAAGCCGCAAAACTAGACCCAATCGAAGCTCTGCGATATGAATAAAAAAATTCACTCCGTATCTTCGTCAGATTCTATTTGGAAATTTAGCAAAGAAGGCTTCAGACGAACAAAACAAGTAACCTTGGCCTTTGCTCGAAGAGACCTTCAACTGCGTTACATTCAAACAAGACTAGGATGGTTTTGGTCAATTGGGCAACCCCTTTTGGCCGCTATTTTAGTCCTAGTGGTTTTTTCATGGATTGTTAAAATTGAGGCACCATATGGATTCGATTATTCAATTTATGCTTTTGCAAGCCTACCAGCTTGGTTGCTATCCCAACATATCATAATGCAAGGTTCCCCCAGCCTAGTTAACAATCAACACATAATATCCAAGGTCGCATTTCCACGTCAATCACTTCCATTAAGTAAGGCAATAGTTGCTTCAGTTGATTATATGGTAGCAACTATTCTCTATTTCTTATTTCGAGGCATTCAAACGGGGATATGGGACTTTTATTTAATTAGTTTTTTGTTTTACTCTTTCATAACAATTTTAGCCTCATTAGGAATAGCATATTGGATAGCTGCAATATCCATTCGCTTTCGCGACTGGCTCGCGATACTTCCACTGCTGATTCAAGGTTTATTTTTACTTAGCCCAATTGTGTACCCAACAGAAAAATACAGCAATGCCCTTGGAAAATACGAATGGATCCTATATTTAAACCCGTTTGTTGCTATCTGTGACGGGTTTAGGTGGACATGGATGGGTATAAATAATTGGAGCGAATTACATTATATTTCTTTCTTAATGATTATTATTCTTTACTTAAGTGGCATTACGGCAATTAGGTATACTGAGGACAAAATGGTTGATACCTTATGAAACTCTCTTCAAATCTTGCTATTCAAACTGAAAACTTAGGGAAAAAGTATAAACTAAAAAATTCAGAATCTTGGGCGTTAAAACATATAAATTTAAATATTGAAACTGGAAGCGCTCTTGGCATCATAGGCCCTAACGGAGCTGGAAAATCAACCTTGTTGAAGATATTATCAGGCTTAACTAAGCCAACTACCGGAAGCTATAAATATCGAGGCTCATTAACGAGTCTCTTGGAAGTTGGAACAGGTTTCCACCCAGATCTCTCGGGCATAGAAAATATATATCTAAGTGCAGCTCTGAATGGCATGTCGAGAAAAATAATAAGAAAAAAAGTTGATCAGATTATTGATTTTTCAGGTATATCCTTAGAATATATTAACCAACCCATTAAACACTACTCCAGTGGTATGAAAGTGCGTTTAGGGTTTGCTGTTGCTGCGAATATAGATGCTGATATTCTTATTGTCGATGAAGTACTTGCCGTAGGTGACGTTAGTTTTCAAGAAAAATGTATGCAAAGTATGGAGTCCCAAATGCATGAACAAGGAAGAACAGTATTATTCGTATCTCACAATTTATATACTCTCCAAAAACTTTGTCCACAAGCTATTTTACTTTATCAAAGTGAAATGACCCAATTAGGAAATAGTAAAGATGTTTGTGAGAGTTATATCAATCAAACCTTAGACAGAAATGACAATATAAAACTTGAAAAAAGAGAGGACCGAGGTGGGTCTGGAAAAATACGAATCAATAAATTGGAGTGGACCCCTACGTTATTACAAACCGGCAAAGAGGCAACTCTAACAATTGGATATCAAGCCAAAGAAAGATTAGAGGATATGAACATTAAAATCAGCATTAATGGATCTGATGGTCGTTTTTTAACCCCATTATCAATGCACAGTAGTAATTTCAGACCTGAATCAATGCCAGCGAATGGGGAGCTGACAGTGAAGATTAAAAATATACCATGGATGAAGGGAACCTACTTTATTGATATCAGGGTTATTGAAAAAGGGATGGTTTGTGACGACTTGCGAAAAGCGAGCAAATTTCAAGTTCATGGCGGAACTTTTATTGAAGGTGGAGATGAATTCAATTCAACAAAGAATGGAGTATTCATTCCACATGTCTGGAATATTTAAAAATCACCTTTTTTATTTTTTCTAAAATTGAGATAGTTTCAATATTTGACCCGTTAGAATGATAAAAAAGTCTTTTCATATATTCTGAACCTTCAGCGCTGGGCAGGGAATTAGTATTTTCTAAATACCAATCTTCAGAATCATATTCTTGATCTTTTAAAAAATCATTAAAAATTGGTGAAAAAAAATCTACATCTTCAGGCGTGAACCACCGTCTCCAATTACCATAGCTTTTTGTTCGACTTACATGCATAAAACTTGGACGAATACCATGTTTACTCTCTAAAGAAAAACCAAGATAATTTTCCAACACTGTCCAGTTTTCATCTACAATATCTTCATAAGAAATAATAAACCATCCTCTTGTACGCATAGTATTTATGAAATCACTTAATATTTCCAAATTTTTTCGATAATCACCCGCCCACCTTTTTAAAAAAATAGAATCTGAACTCAGTAGTTTATAAAATGGGATACCTGCAGGGTCATTTTCCTTACTTTTTGAAAGTTCATAAGCTCTTTTATAATCCTCAGGGTTTGGGTTGTGACGGTGAAACCATCTGTAAAAAAAAGCAGAAATCCATCTGTCACGAGGATCTCTAATTATAAATATTTTTTTATCGTAGGAATCGAATGCTTTCATGGCCTTATCGCCTTCCCATCCAGATTTATTATTCGCATCTGCATATAAAATCTTAACAAGCATATTATCAGATTCATCCCAAAATTGACCATCGTTACGATGCAATCTATTGTTATCATCTATGAACCTAGGCTCAAAAGATTCAACTAAATTTTTATTCCGTCCCATTGCCTCTGCAAGAAGAGAAAATAGATAAGTTGTACCACTTTTTGGCAATCCATAAATTACTGTTCGCATGGAGGCTGAAGGTAATGTAAATTCGGGGTATGCGAAAAGACAAACCGAAAGTCAGTGTTATTGTCCCAAACTATATGCACTCAGCATACTTAAATAAGCGATTGCAAAGTATTGACCAACAGTCTTTTCAAAATTTTGAAGTTATCCTTTTGGATGATTGTTCAATTGATAAATCTGAAGAAATATTAATATCATGGACCAAAAAAAATTCAAAATTCAAATATTTTCCAAATAAAAAAAACAGTGGAAGTACATTCTCTCAATGGAATAAAGGAGCTGAAATTGCTGAAGGGGAATATCTATGGATCGCTGAGAGCGATGACTGGGCAGATCCTTTATTACTAGAAAAGTTAGTGCTTCAACTGGATAACAATTCAAATGCTTCGATTGCATTTGGGCAGAGTATGCTGATAGATAAAGCAGGTAATGAATTGCACAATTTTAATATTCATTACAATTATATTTTTAAAAATGATCGTTGGAAAAGGGCTTACACAAATAACGGAATCAATGAAATTGAAAATTATATGATCCTTCATAATGTCATTCCAAACGTATCAGCAGCCTTGCTCCGGAAAAGCACTTATCAGAAAGTTGGAGGTGCACCAAAAAACTGGAGATTAAATGGTGACTGGATGTTTTACATTAAAATGCTTGAGCATGGAGAAATATGTTATATCCCAGATACAATTAATTATTTTCGTATTCATAACAATACTCAAAGAGTCTTAGCAAATAAAAATGGGTATGTATATTATGAGCTATTAACTATTATTGACTATATCGGATCGCAGCATAATCCACTTAATAGATTAAAAAAGAGAGCCTATTCAAATATTGCTTCATGGTGGGTGCACTCTATTTACAGGCAATCCTGGGCCAAAGAGAAAAGAAATGAGAATATTAAGGTGAATTTTAAGTTGTTAAAACGATTTATTTTTATCAGACCAATAACTTTAATTCATATTCCTTATGAGGGTTCCGTTCGCCTAGCTGTTTTAATTCTGAATTTTTTCAAATTAAAAGAACCTATTCGTAAAATATTACATAAGATATTCCCAAATCATTTTATTCCTAACTCAACATGAATGGTTTAAAAGATTTGACGGTAATAATACCCTGCTATCAATGCAAAGAAACTATTCTGGAGACTCTTAACTCCCTTGAGGATAAAATCAACATAATTTGTATTGATGACTGCTCTAACGATGGAACCTTAGAAATTTTAATGAATTGGAGAAAAACGCTTCCGAATCTAAGAAAGGTTATAAAGCATAATGAAAATAAAGGATTGGGGGCATCAAGAAATAGAGGAGTTTCAGAGTCTAAAACAGAATGGGTTATGTTTCTTGACTCTGATGACATAATATCCTCCGATTTCTTTAATGATTTTAACAAAAAATGGATGTCAATAAAAACTAGTTCTGGATGGTGTTATCATCCATACCTCGAATGGAATGATTTGGACAAAAAGGAAAGGTTGAGAAAAACTGACACTGTAAAAGAGAATCATCATTTAGTTACAAAACGGATGCCCTTTTCAGCTTCAGGTTCTATCTTTCATAAAAGTCTAGTTGAAACCATAGGAGGATTTGATACCGACAGAAACCTAGAAGGGACAGAAGACTTAGACCTTTACATGAGATTGTTTAACTCTGGAATTAAACCTTTTCAATGGTCAAAAACCCCTTACACTAAATACCGTACGAATAAGGGAATGACGAAAGATGTTAGGCAACATGGAAGCAAAGTATTACTTCGTACAAAAAGATTTCAAGAATCTGGCTGGATATCTAGCCATGAGTTTGATTTAGCTAAAAAAGAAATCTGGCGACAAATAGCGAGAACCGAGCACAAAAGAGGGGACTTCAAAGAGGCAAGAGAGTCTTACAAAAAGTCAGGAAACCGATTTAGCTGCAAAATACTGTACCTATTAGCCTTTTTAAAGGTAAAACTGTAAAACCACTTAAATTGATCCTAATCTATTTTTTAGCTCTATGTCAATAGATTCCAAAAATTCTTCAGTGTTTAGATAATGCTCTCCATGTCGAACATCATTACCATTAACACAAATTGCTAAATCTTTAGTCATTTTTCCACTCTCGACTACATCAACGCAAACAGCTTCCAAGGTTTTTGAAAAATTAATCAAAGAATCATTTCTATCCAATTTACCACGATGAGCCAACCCTCTGGTCCAAGCAAAAATTGATGCAATTGGGTTAGTACTCGTAGCTTTTCCCTCCTGGTGCTGACGATAATGTCTCGTAACTGTGCCATGTGCTGCTTCAGCTTCAAGAGTCTTTCCGTCTGGAGTTACCAATACTGAAGTCATTAAACCAAGAGAACCAAAACCTTGAGCAACTGTATCAGACTGAACGTCACCATCATAATTTTTACATGCCCAAACGAATCCACCTTCCCATTTCAGCGCTGATGCAACCATGTCATCGATTAAACGATGCTCATAAGAGATTCCTATTTCATTATATTTCGATTTAAATTCCGAATCAAAAACTTCTTGGAATATATCTTTAAACCGACCATCGTATTTTTTTAAAATGGTATTCTTCGTACTTAGATATAGAGGCCAACCCTTTTCTAAAGCTAAATTCATGCATGACCTAGCAAATCCATAAATAGATTCATCTGTGTTGTACATACTCATGGCTACACCACCTCCTTGAAAATTGAAAATATCAAAATTCTGCGGTTCACCATTCTCGGGTGTGAAAGTCATAGTCAGCTTACCAGGTCCATCAATTACCGCATCAGTAGCTCTGTATTGATCTCCAAATGCATGACGACCGATAACTATTGGCTTATTCCAAGTGCTTACCAACCTTGGGACATTTAAACATATAATGGGCTCACGAAAAACAGTACCACCCAGAATATTTCTTATCGTTCCATTTGGTGATCTCCACATCTTTTTTAGATCAAATTCAACTACTCGATCCTCGTCAGGAGTAATCGTTGCACATTTTATACCAACATTATATTCTTTGATTGCATTCGCTGCATCAACTGTTACTTGATCGTTAGATTCATCTCGACTCTCCATACCCAAGTCAAAATATTTAATGTCTAAGTCTACATATGGAAGAATAAGTTTATTCTTAATAAAAGACCAAATAATTCGTGTCATTTCATCACCATCTAATTCAACAACAGGGTTATTTACTTTTATTTTTTTCATATGTTTTTATTTGATTATGGTTTTTTTGCGAATACAAACTTAATCTATATCAAGCTGAAATTCCTTTCTAAATTCATCCAATTGGGGATTCTTTTTGAGCAAAAAATTATAACGCTCTTCTGCTGTATAAACGATCTTGGCATTGCTCGCAGAATCTTCGACATGAATATTAATGCCCAATGAGTCGTTTTTTAGCTCTTTCCTTAAAGAGCTTATGAGTTCATCTCTGACCTCCTCCAAATAACCCGATTGCACTCTATTCCCTACCGAGATACGAATATTAAAATCCTCTTCGAGTATTGGATTAATCTGATTTAATAAGGCATAAACGACGTTACGATTAACCATAGACTCTGCGACTATTCCCCAACATTCCACTAAATTTTCCTGATCAAAGGGACTTAATTTTTTTACATCTTGATCCAAAACTGAAATATTTTTTTCGATTTCAGTAATGCTTTTAATTTCTCGTGGCCTTAATGAAAAGGCAGATTTCTTTTTGGTAAGATTCTGTTCTTCTTTCCAAGCTGGATCTTCTGCATCTATACTCACATCAGCCTTAGCAACATTCTCCCTAACTAACGGAATTTCAACTTTCTGAGAATCAATTGAAGTCTCTTTTATTTCAATATCACTTTTTTCAACTTTCTTTTCTTTAATAGATGACTTAGTTATTTCCTCATTTTTAATATTATCTAGTTTGGGAACTTTAATTTTTTTTTTTTCTCCAACAGACTCTGAATCCGTTAAACCTGCAATTTCCAGCAAGGTGACTTCAACTAATAATCTTGGGCTCGAGCTATCACGGAATTGAATATCGCATTTTGAAAGTAATCTAAGGGTTCGACCCAAGAATTTCAAATCCATTTCCCCAGCTTCATGACGATATCTTTGCTTTATTGAATTTGGAAGCTCAAGAATATCTAAAGTTTCAGAATGTTTTGCCATCAACACATCGCGAACATGCGAGGCTAAGCCACTGACAAATAAGTTTAAATCAAAACCAAGCTCTAAAACTGAGTTAACTTGTAGAAATATCGCTGTTGCATCTGCATTCTTGAGATCATTTAAAGTCTGAAAAAAAACATCTCTATCGAGGATCTGTAAATTCTCTCGAACTAACTGATAAGTGATTTTTTCACCTTGAGAAAAAGCATTGATTCTGTCAAAGACAGACAATGAATCCCTTAATGCTCCATCTGCCTTTTCAGCAATTAAATGTAAAGCCTCTGATTCTGCGACTACTCCTTCCTTTGAAGCCACAAATTCAAGATGACTCGCAATATCTTGTATACCAATTCGTTTAAAATCAAAGACTTGACACCTTGATAAAATCGTAGGTAATACTTTGTGTTTTTCTGTAGTAGCTAAAATAAATATGGCATGAGCAGGAGGTTCTTCTAATGTTTTCAAAAAAGCGTTAAACGCTGCTGTCGACAACATATGAACTTCATCGATTATGTATATCTTAAACCGTCCAATTTGGGGAGCAAATCGTACTTGATCAATAAGCTGCCGGATGTCATCAACTTTATTATTCGAGGCAGCGTCTAGTTCAAAAATATTTAATTCGTAATTCTCTTTAGCACCAGAATCAAGCTCATTTATCATTTTTGCTAAAATTCTAGCACAAGAAGTTTTACCAACACCCTTAGGACCACAAAAAAGCAGAGCCTGAGCTAAATTACCGGTAGAGACCTCATGTTCAAGTGTATCTGTCACATGGGATTGACCAACAACTGTGTCAAAAGAAGATGGTCGATATTTTCGTGCAGATACGACGTAAGGCTTATCCATGAATCAAATCTAAGGCAGAGAGCTCAGTTAAGAGGCCAAAATTGAAAACTTGAAAAGAAAATAATTTGTAAACCAATAATGGCCAACGCAGTATGATTTCTATGATCATCAACTTCTCTTACCAAGAATCCATGCACAAGGGCCGAAACCAGAGCCCAGCCTAAATAATTCATAAATCCTGGGCCAGAGCCCGCGAAAACCCACATCCTAAGATCTGGAGCTACTGGCTCCATAACCATATCAATAATCAACATAATCAGTATTGCTATGGCCCATTTAAATAATTTATGTTGAATTGAAAAATAAGACGCGCTTTGAACTGCTGCCCATGATAAGAGTACCCAGTTTAGACCTATTATCCATGGTGTTCCCATAATTTTAGAACCTAAGCCCTCTAAATAAACATATGTCCCGAATGGAATCCCAGTATTAATACCAATTACTTCAACAGTCAGACCCACAAAATATATCAACAACAAAATAAGTTTTAGCCTGTCAGATTTCTTAGACGTCACATACAATGCCCAAAAAGAAAGCATCATACTTAATGGTGTCAGAATGGAAAAAACATAAAAAAAATCCGAATGAAACCCAATGATTCCGACTAGGTACCATATTGAAAGGACTCCAATAATTATTTTCTGTTTCATCACAACTTATTTAACCCCATTATTAAGACAATGGCAAATGTAATTATTCGCTTGTGCATAATTAAATAATTACGGGAAAAATAATAATCTTGTAAACGGATTATATCAGCCAATAAATACCAGTTTATCTGACGAAAGAACTAGTGAAAAAGTATTTCAAAGTAAAATTCTGTTTATTCTAGTAATTGGGACAAACTTTTCCTACCTTTGCCGCCCTAATTTCATTACCAATGAACCAGTACGAAACCGTTTTCATTTTAAATCCCGTCTTATCTGAAGAGCAGATAAAGGAAGCGGTTGATAAGTTCACAGGCTTCTTGAAATCCAACGGAGCAGAAATTATCAACGTTGAAAAATGGGGGCTTCGAAAGCTAGCATACCTTATTGACAAGAAAAAAAGTGGGTTTTACAACCTGCTTGAATTCAAAGCACCTACCAGTGTCATTTCAAATCTTGAAATTGAAATGAAACGCGATGAGAGGGTATTAAGGTTCCTCACCGTGGCTATGGATAAAAATGGAGCTGAATACGCTGCGCAGAGAAGGGACAAAGTTAAAAACTCTTAATTCGAATAAATTTTATGAGCACTTTGGAATCAACAGCAGGCAATCAATCAGAGATTCGCTATCTACAGCCAATCGCAATTGATGCAAAGAACAACAAAAAATACTGCCGTTTTAAAAAATATGGCATTAAACATATTGATCACAAAGATCCAACATATTTGATGCGTTTTGTTAACGAGCAAGGTAAAATATTACCCCGTAGATTGACTGGGACTTCGTTAAAGTATCAACGAAAGCTTGCTGTAGCAATCAAGCGAGCGCGTCACCTGGGCCTTATGCCTTACGTAGCAGATAACCTGAAATAAAATTTTTACGACATGGATTTAATTCTCAAAACAGATGTTGATAACTTAGGTTACAAAGACGACTTAGTTACCGTAAAAAATGGGTTTGGTCGAAATTTCTTGATCCCTCAAGGGAAAGCTGTTTTTGCCACTCCTTCAGCAAAAAAAATGCTTGCTGAGGACTTAAAACAAAAAGCTCACAAAGAGGAAAAGATTATAAAAGGAGCGACCTCTACAGCTGAAGGATTATCTAGAATTGAACTCAAAATTTCAGCAAAATCGGGTAAAACAGGAAAATTATTTGGTGCAGTCACTAATGCTGACATTTCAGATAAGTTAGCAGAAATGGGACATTCCATAGAGAAAAAGTATATTCAAATTTTGGGAGGAACCATCAAGACCGCCGGAAAATACTCGGCAAAAATTAGATTGCATCGAGAAGTCATTACAGAATTTAATTTCGAAGTGGTTGCCAAAACAAAGTAAAATTCTCACATTTTAACAATAAAAAACCCTGCTAACTAAGCGGGGTTTTTTAATTTAGAGACATGAATGACCTGACTACAAAAGAACAGCACTGGCCTGGCCTAATCGTTGGTAGTTTTATGGCTTTAATACCAAGCTTTGACAGATTCTCAGAACTGGGTGATCCCAGTCATTGGCCACTTCAACTTGGATGGAGCTTATTTGCAATAAGCTTAACTGTTTATTCATTTGCCAAGTTCAAGCAAAAAATAGTAATACCAAATCTTTTACTAGTTTGGAGCGCTCTTGTCTTGTGGTCATTTCTGGGATATTTCATAGTTGACATTAGCGCCCTTTCAGAATGGAAGCTAGCATCTTTTAGATATTTAGGATATACTGCATTTCTTTTTTTGGGATCAAATTTTAAAAACGAAAAAGGAAGCGTCCATCCTTTTATTGCCAATACCATTGTGGGGTTCGGTGCGATGATTTCTATCTATTACCTAGTAGACTTTTCTACTACAAATAGTGCTCTTACTGAACCTTATGGAGTTACCGGCCTAATGGGTCACAAAAATTTTAATGCATCGGCAATTGCGATTACCATGCCCATTACAGTGTTAATGATTTATAAAAGTCAAAAAAATAAAGGATTATATTTATTCATATTGTTTCTCGGCATAATTTCAATTATACTGTCTCAAACAAGAAGTATCTTCCTAGCAAGCCTGATTTCTGTAATAATCACAACCCTATCTGGATGGAGACCTAGAAAAAAAGTATGGCTAGCATCTGCTGGAATTGTATTTATAGCTATCGCCATTTTGAGCCAACCCAAAATTCAAAATCGTTTATTAGATCCAACAAATTTAAGGATTCGTGGCATTTTCTGGGGTCATTCTTTAGATATGCTAGAATCATCTCCAGTTAATGGAATTGGTTCTGGTCAATGGCGAATAGCTTTTCCGAAATACGGGTTAGAAGGAACCAATCCTAGTGTTGCAGAGGGAATAACTTCAGAAGTTCGACCTCATAATGATTTTTTATGGATTTTATCGGAAAATGGGATAATTGGATTTAGTCTTTTTAGTTTTTTCTTTATTCTTCTCTGGATCTCCTGGTTTAAAAGAATTAGAGAAAATAAATCAATTGATCAATATTCCTCAGGAGCTGTGCTGGTGATTGTAACAATATATTCTTTTTTTGAATTTCCCTTAGAGCGAATGGCAATATATGGGCCATTTATGCTCATCGCTGGATTCATAATAAGTGAAGAGGTGAAGTCAATAAATTTTGTAACAAAAAAATTTATTTATCCGATCATCATATTATTCCTATTGTGTCTTTCTTATGCCAGCTCTAAGGCTATTGAAGGTGATCGGCAAAATCAAATTGTCTTGAAAAAAAACTCTAATCGTGATGCTCAAAATATTGGAAAAACTGTAAATAAGGCGATTAATTCCTGGAATGAACTTGATAGATATGGAAACCCATTAATCTATTTTTCTGGTATGGGAAGCATGTTTGGCGAAGCTCAAAAATCAAATACAGGTAAGTTTGGACCTAGGGACTTCATAAAAGCTGAAATTTTTTTCATGGAGGCTTTAGAAATTCATCCAAATCATGTTGTTACCCTTTTTCAATTGGGTAACCTTTACAGCTACAGAGGTGAATTGAATAAAGCTGAAAACATATATCAGAAATTGTTAAAAATATCCCCAAGGCACCCTGGTGGTCAAATCGCTTACGCGAATAACCTTCTTAGATTAGATAAAGCAGAAGAATCTGCGCGGGTGCTTATATCTGCATTCTTGAACCCTGATCAATATCAATCTGAAAATTATGTCAAAACCGTTATCAAATCACTAAGGAAATGTCCAAAAAATACCTCCCATCAAGGATTAAAAAAGACAATTAAAAATCGTGAAAACCTCAACGACCAAGAACTCTTTAACCAATTTCAAACGTTTAAAACCAAAAAGAAAAAAGAGAGAAAGAACTATTTGATTTCCAAATAAACTGGGCAATGATCACTCCCATATTCATCGTTTAAAATATCTGTCAAAACAACTCTTGACATCAATCGCTCTGAAACTAAATGATAATCTAATCTCCAACCAATATTTCTAGAGCGCGCTCCAGAGCGCATACTCCACCATGAATATTTTACTTCTTCTGGATGAAGATTACGCCATGAATCAACAAAGCCATTATTTAAAAAGTTATCAAAGCCATCAATTTCAGTTTGAGTATAACCAGGAGTTTTGTTATAGTTACTCCTAGGATTGGCCAGATCAATAGGCTTATGGGCAACATTTAAATCGCCACAATAGATAACTGGTTTTTTAAGATCGTAATCCTTCAATATTTCAGCAATATCAGCATCCCAAGCTTTTCTATTTGGAATTCGGGAAAGATCCCCCTTCGAGTTTGGTACATAGGCTGTTGCAACATAATATTCAGGAAATTCCGCAACAATGAGCCTCCCTTCTCCATCATGATCATCTATACCCAATCCAACTTTATATGAAAGAGGTTCCAATTTTGAAATTAGTGCTGTTCCACTATATCCCTTCTTCTGAGCAGAATGCGCGATAACATTATAACCCGATCCAAACAAAACTTCAGCAACTTGATCTTCAGTAGCCTTAGTCTCTTGAAAACAAATAATATCTGCATCCCATTTAGCTAATTGATCTAAAAGACCTTTTGATCCGGCAGAACGAATACCGTTTACGTTCCAAGAAATAATTTTCATTTAGTGAAGATAATAACGACCAATTAATTAGGTCGTTAAAAGTATCAGACATTTTCAGTTTTCAGTATTGGTAAATTGACAAAAGATTGATGAAAAATAAAAAAAAATTACATATTTCTACGATATTGACCACCCACAGCAAACATAGCCTTAGTCATTTGACCTAAAGAACAAACCTTAGAAGCCTCCATAATGGATTCAAATATGTTATTATTATTCAAAGCAGCTCTCTGAATGGCTTCAAGAGCCTTGATTGACTTAACGCCTGCTACCTCCTGAACCATACCGACAGTTCGAATTTGATTTTCCTTTTCATCCTCCGTTGCACGAATAACCTCACCTGGGATTAAAGTAGGTGAACCTTCTTTACTTAAAAATGTATTTACTCCAATTATTGGATATTCACCAGTATGCTTGAGCATTTCATAATGCATGGACTCTTCTTGAATTTTTCCTCGTTGATACATTGTTTCCATAGCGCCCAAGACTCCCCCTCGATCTGTAATACGATCAAATTCAATCATTACAGCCTCCTCAACTAATTCCGTAAGTTCTTCAATGATGAATGACCCTTGCAATGGATTTTCATTTTTGGCTAGACCCAATTCATTATTTATTATCAATTGAATCGCCATTGCCCTTCTAACGCTCTCCTCAGTAGGAGTCGTAATGGCTTCGTCATATGCATTGGTGTGCAAAGAATTGCAATTATCATAAATGGCATACAGCGCCTGAAGTGTTGTTCTAATATCATTGAAACTTATTTCTTGAGCATGCAACGATCTTCCAGAAGTCTGAATATGGTACTTTAACATTTGAGATCGATCATTCGCACCATACTTTATTTTGAGTGCCTTTGCCCAAATTCTGCGTGCGACTCTTCCAATTACAGCATATTCCGGATCAATTCCGTTAGAAAAGAAAAAACTTAGATTTGGACCGAAAAGATTGATATCCATTCCCCGACTCAAATAATACTCAACATAGGTAAAACCATTTGAAAGAGTAAATGCAAGTTGAGTTATTGGATTAGCGCCAGCTTCTGCAATATGATATCCGGATATTGAAACGGAATAAAAGTTTCGAACTTTCTTTTGTATGAAGTATTCCTGGACATCACCCATCAATCTTAAAGCAAATTCCGTTGAAAATATACAAGTATTCTGAGCCTGATCTTCCTTCAAGATATCTGATTGCACAGTTCCCCGAGCTGCACTTAATGCTTTAGCTTTTATTTTATTATAAATATCATGAGGAAGTACTTCATCTCCAGTCAAACCCAGCAAAAGCAGGCCTAGACCATCATTCCCTATTGGTAAATCACCCGAGTATTCTGGTGGTGTAAGTCCCAAATCTTTATATTTTTTTTTCTTAAAAGACTTAACATCAGCAACCAAATTATTTTCAATTATATATAGCTCGCATTGTTGATCAATCGCGGCATTCAAAAAGAAACCCAGAAGCATAGGAGCAGGGCCATTTATAGTCATTGATACTGATGTAGCTGCATGACACAAATCAAAACCAGAATATAATTTCTTCGCATCATCCAAACAGCTCACACTTACGCCCGCATTACCAATTTTCCCGTAAATATCCGGTCTTCGATGCGGATCATGACCATATAGAGTAACAGAGTCAAATGCAGTTGAGAGCCGTTTAGCCGGAGTTCCCTTAGATACATAATGAAACCTCTTATTTGTCCTCTCGGGACCACCTTCACCAGCAAACATTCTGGTCGGGTCCTCACCCTTTCGCTTAAAAGAATATATTCCTGATGTGTAAGGGAATGAACCCGGTACATTTTCTTGAAGAATCCATCTTAATATATCTCCCCAAGACCTATAATTTGGAGTAACAACCTTAGGTATTTTTTGGTTTGAAAGACTTGTTACATGGGTATCCACATGTATATCTTTTCCCCGAACTTGATAAACATAATCAGAAGCTAAATAACGTTTCTTCAGTTCTTCCCAACCTTTGATTGCCTCCCAATTATCGGGATCCAAATTCGTTTCAACTTTTTTGTTGGCCTTGAGGATGACTTCTAGAGAATCTTTTGAATCGTTTAAATTGAGTTGAGTTATCTCTTTCATGGTGCGATCAAAAGAATACAAGGTGTCGGCAATATCAGATTGATTTTTAACCCATGTATTATAATCACGAACACATTCTGAAATTTCACTTAAATATCTTGTGCGGTTAGCAGGAATTATATAATTTTTTTCACTATCAGCTTCAATTCTATTCGAATCAAAAGATATATTCTTTCTTTTCAATTTAGTCATTAGCGTCTCCATGATAGCCCTGTATAGTCTATTAGTTCCAGGATCATTGAATTGAGAAGCCATTGTGCCAAAAACAGGCATATTATCAAGGTTTTCATCCCACCGATTCTGGTTGCGCTGAACCTGTTTTTTTACATCTCTAAGAGCATCTAAAGCACCACGTTTATCTAGCTTATTTAAAGAAATTAAATCTGCAAAATCAAGCATATCTATTTTTTCTAGCTGGGTAGACGCTCCATATTCCGGGGTCATAACATACAAAGACGCATCAGAATGCTCAAGGATTTCAGTATCTGATTGTCCGATACCACTGGTCTCTAAAATAATAAGGTCAAAACTTGCAGCTTTCAATATTTTCAATGCCTGTGAAATATGTTTACTTAAAGCAAGATTACTCTGTCTTGTCGCAAGAGATCGCATATATACCCTAGTATTTTGAATAGAGTTCATTCGAATTCGATCACCCAATAAAGCTCCGCCACTCTTCCTCTTTGTTGGATCAACAGAAAGAATTCCAATTTTCTGATCAGGATGATCCGTCAAGAATCGTCTTACTAATTCATCAACTAAGGAGCTCTTTCCAGCACCACCTGTACCTGTTATCCCAAGTACAGGAGGTAAATTATTCTCTGTTATTTTCTTTTCTATTAATGGCAACACTTTAGAAAAATGAGTAGGGAAATTCTCTGCACTCGATATAAGCCGGGCTATAGATTTTGAAAGTCCATCTAAAGCCTCTTTCACAATGTGATCCACTTTATTCCCTATTGGATAATCGCATTTCTTCAAAAGATCATTAATCATACCCTGAAGTCCCATAGATCTTCCATCATCAGGATGATAAATTTTTGTTATCCCATAATCTTCAAGTTCCTTGATTTCAACGGGCAATATTGTTCCTCCTCCGCCACCAAATATTTTTATATTCTCACCGCCCATCTCTTGAAGCAAATCAAACATATACTTGAAGTACTCTAGATGCCCCCCTTGATATGATGTCATCGCAATAGCATTTGCATCCTCTTGAATTGCAGTATTTACAACATCTTCAACGCTACGATCATGTCCTAAATGTATGACTTCAGCACCGCTTGATTGAAGGATTCTCCTCATAATGTTAATACTAACATCATGACCATCAAACAAAGAAGCCGCAGTTACAATTCGAATGCTATTCTTTGGAGAATAAGGTTTTACTTCAGCCATAATTTGTTGAGCTTTAAATGCAAAGATAGGGGCACAGGCCCGCCCTTGAGCTTATTCAAGAATTGAACCTAAAGCAGAACGAAAGTTTTTCCAATCAGAAAATTCAACATCTACATTGCTCATTAATTCTATATTTTTAGTTGAACAAGTAAAATTAAATTGATTAAACCATATTGTTTTCATTCCCACCCGTTTTCCACCTAGCATGTCGCATTTTAAGGAGTCACCAATCATTATTGCATCCTTTGGTCGACATTTTGAGCGCTTAAAAGCATTTTTAAAAATCGAAGGCTGAGGTTTATAGGAATGAACCTGATCCGAAGTTATTATCTGTGATAAAATATGATTTAAGCCCAAGGATTTAATTTTTCTTTCTTGTGAATCTCTTGTACCATTAGTTATAACATTTAGTTTAAATCCCTGATCGTGTAGATCGAGTAAAGTATTAATTGCATTCGGATATGAATGATTCATATCTGGTGTTTTTGACAAAAAAAATTGTTCTAGATTTTTTGCAATATTTATTCTTAAAATTGGTTTCATTTCTGGAAGGAAATGACTAATCCATAGAAAAAATCTCCGATTTCGAACATGACTGATAGGATATATTTTTTTTTGCATATCAACCCATAGTTCTTCATTTATACTTTTAAACTTCGTGCATGCTTCATTGGGTTTTAGACCTGATAATTCTGAGAAGCAATTAATAAGATTAATCAAAACAGCATCAACATTTTTTTCATAATTCCAAAGGGTTCTGTCAAGATCAAAAAATAATTGAAACCTCATACTATCTCTCATCATGACCTTCTGAAAATCCAATAAGATATAACCTCTTCTTAGCCCTTGTAAAAGAAGTATACATCCAACGAATATATTCTTTACCACTAGGATTATCTGTATAGGGTTTTTCCACAAAAACCTCGTTCCATTGCCCACCTTGAGCCTTATGGGCGGTAAGAGAATATCCGAATTTTAATTGTAGTGCTTGACCGTAAGGGTGGTTTCTAAAAAATGAAGACCGAGCCAACTTATCCAAACCTGATTTTTTAAATTCATCCATTATTTGAGAATATAATGATGATGATTGATCCTTTGATAATCGTGAGGTTTTTGACGATAAAGTATCCAAAATGATTTTTGCTTCAAAAGACGGAGCATCCATATCCGCCCAAGCCAATGTAGCATCTGCAAATCTCAATCCATATTTTTTCTCTTCATTTCTCCATGAAAGCACTTCTAACATATCTCCATTTGCTATAAATCCTGCTCCATCTTTTTGATCAAGCCAGTTTTCATTATTTTGGACTACCATTACTAAATCTCCAGCATTTATTATATCCTCATAACCTAAAAGTGTTGACCGAATTTGTTCGTTATACAAAACAGCACGAGCATTAGAACGTGTAATAAGAACAGAATCATTATCAGTATGAGAAAAAGAACTCTCTAAACTTTCATGCAATTCTTGAAGATCATTAATAAAACGCACCTCTTTACTTGATCTCAGGACAGGAAAAAATGATGACTTTGAAAATAGTGCATTACGTAAATCCGTCGCAGTGCTTAAAATACCAGAATCACCAGATTGTCGCATGACACTGCTCAGCAATGAAACATGGGCTTTAATGCTATAAGAATTTAATAGAATTTCTAGGCTTAACGCTGGGCTATCGATCTGTCCAACGGGAGGCAATTGGGCTTCATCCCCGACTAAAATTAATTTACAGTCCTTACCTGATCTAACAAAATTTAATAAATCGTTCAATATTTGACCATTTTCTCTAGAATCTGAAATCATAGAAGCTTCATCAATGATAAAAATGAGTCTACTACCCTTGTTTTTTCTTCGGATTCTCTTAAAAACTCCATCTGAGCCCCTAACTGATATATATAACATCCGATGTAAGGTCCAAGCCCGCTGACCCCATGTTCCCTGTAATATTTTTGCTGCTCTCCCAGTAGGGGCACCTAAAACAGAGCTCCACCCAATATACTTTAATGCCTTTGAAAAGGCCTGAACTACAGTTGTTTTGCCTGTTCCAGCATAACCTAAAAGTAAAAAAACATCATCTTTTTTTAGTTGGTTTTTTTCCGGAATAAAAAGATGAGCCAATCCCCTAAGGCATTTTTCCTGGTCTTCGGTGGGGGTCCAAGGGAACTCCTTTAGAAAAATATTATAAAGTGTTGTATAATTCACAGTTAAGTAGCAAGGTAGCAAGGTAATATTTCATAATTTCGTTGCGAAAACTTTTTTTATCATGACTTCACGTAACATTTTTTACATAAGAATTGCACTAGGGATAATAACTTTAGTTCTATCCTACAGGATTTACAGAATAATTATGCAGCCAATCGAGTTTGCTTCAATAAAGGAGAAACGTTATGAAAAAATAACAAATAGATTAGAACAGCTAAGAGAGGCCCAATTGATCTTTAAGTCTGAATACAACCAATACTCAAATAATTTTGACGATCTCATTACTTTTTTAGATAATGCACAAGTAAGTATTATTGAGAGAAAGGATAGTTCCTTTATGAAATATGATAAAATATATCAGACTGATATGTTAAAAGACACGATCATTTACCGAATAATTGGACAGACATCTGCTAAAGACAAACTGATTTCTTCTAATCGAGAGTTATTTGATGACGACTTTGATGTTTCTGACCTTCGATTCATTCCGTTTGCTCAAGATTCCACAGAATTTAAGATAGCTACTGGACATGTTGACAGAAATGGTGTTAGAGTTCAAGTTTTTGAAATTAAAGCAACAAATCAAGACTTTTTTCATGATATCTATGACGATTATAAATCCCTTATTTTAGGACTGCGCATAGATGCTTTAAGTGTTGGATCACTGACAGAACCAACTTTGAGTGGAAACTGGAAGTAATCCTTTTCCGCATTCATGGGTTCCCTTTCCAGATGTGAAACTCATGGCGAAAGATCAAATCATTTTGACTATCGGAAAATCAGACGGAGTTAATTTTTTATTATGCTCTAAAAATGACAAAAAACCTCTCGGTTCAGTTATTTCAATGGGTTTTGAGGATTTTATCTCCTGGTTTAATTCTAACAGTCAAGAATTTTCTAACACTCTACTTTTTGGAGAAGAAGATTTTGGCGCATGGTATCCCGAGTCATGGGTCGGGATTCAAGAAGAATGGTTAAAACCTCTTGATCCAGAAGGAAATGAATGGAATCGTCTAGCTATTGAATCAGGAATGGAACTTCACTTTCGTTTCCCGAGTATATTTCCAGAAAATTTGAATTTCGTCCCTCTAATGGCCCATAATGCGGAACGATGGCTAAAGACCAATGGTGAAAGTGTACGAGTTCATAGAAATGGAAATAGAATGGAAATGGCCGTCATCAAAGATAAATCCATACAACTTCATACAATTTTCCATGTTGAATCTAGTAACGAAGCCGCCTACAATTGTCTGCTACTTTATGATCAATGCGCCATACATACGGAACATGTTCCCTTAGTCTGGGAGGGCGAAATGGATGAATTAGCATGGGAAAAACTTAGACCCTTTATAAAAAAAATAGATACGTCATCATCTCATCCATGGTCTGCACTCTCCTGCTTAATATAAATATTGCAGTATGAGAATAATTAGAGGAAGAAATAAAGGAAAGATATTATCAGCGCCCAAAAATTTACCTGTTCGACCTACTACAGACATGGCAAAAGAGGGTATTTTTAATATTATTGAAAATTATCTAGAATGGGATTCATCGACAGCTTTAGATTTATTTTGCGGAACTGGTAATATTAGTTTTGAAATGGCTAGTAGAGGTTGTTCTGAAGTAACCAGTGTAGATTCTCATCTAAATTGTATTAAGTATATAAATAAAATTGCCTCAGAACTTAATTATCATGAAATACATACCAAAGTAAGTGATGCTATAATTTTTTTAAAACGGAATAAACGATTATGGGACTTTATTTTTGCTGACCCTCCTTATGATTTTGACAATTACAATGAACTAATTGATCACATCCCTGAAAAGCTAAAAAAAAATGGGGTTTTTATCCTAGAACATGGAGGACAGCATGATTTCAATGAGTGCAAAAACTTTGATAGCACTAGAAGATATGGAAGTGTCCGAATCACTATTTTTCGTTCAAAACCCAATGTAACCAGTGCTTAATTGCTTTTGAACGATGACTTATTTTTTGCTTTATACTTAAATCCATTTGGGCAAATGTCAAATCATTGCATTCTAGAGGTCTAAAAATGGAATCATAACCAAATCCATTATCACCAATTTCTTCTGTAGAAATCATTCCCTGGACAACTCCTTCAAATAATTTTGAAACCCTATTATCTCTGTATGCTAATATGGTACGAAATTGACCCCGCCGATTATTAGTCGATTTCAATTCTTGCAATAATTTGACTCGATTTGCTGAATCATTTTTCAGGTCACTCGCGTACCTCGCAGAATGAACACCTGGAGCTCCAAAAAGATACTCCACTTCGAGTCCACTATCATCTGCCAATGTTGCCAATCCTGTTTTTTCAAAAACATAATTAGCCTTCTCAAGTGCATTAAACTCAAGTGTTTCTCCCGTTTCGGAGAGCTCATCGTATATTCCTAATTGATCTAAGGTCACAACATTCCAATGAATTGGTAATAATTCCTGAATTTCTTTTAGCTTATTTTTATTTTGAGTAGCTAGTACAAGTTTCATTTTTTACAATTTATTTATCACAGTTGAACTAAAACCTCATTTTGATATCCTTTTTTTTCTTGGTTAAAATATCCATTATTGATTTAAATCATTCATTGTTGTATAGATACTAAAGCTCAAAAGCAAAGCATTTAATGCCTCTTTGTTTTCGCATGGAAATAACTTGACTAACCATTTATAAGAGTAATCCTCAATCTCCAAGGGTCTTAGGCGCGAACGCTCTTCGGCGTTAAGTCTATAAATTTCAGACTGAGGCAAAAAAGGAATTCCCAGGCCTTTCCTTGAAGCAGCAATAATAGAATACCAGTGACTGTCTGCAAAGGTTAAATTTTTAATATTACATCGAATTCCTTGCTCCAATAACTTGGAAGTCATTTGATATTGAGCTGTCAAAACAACATTATTTGATTCTCTTAACTTGCTAATATTTACAGAATTTTCATTTAATAGGCTATCATTCTCTGGAAGAAGAATCCAACAACTTTCTTTTAACAATAGATTATATTCATCTCTTATTGTTTTAGAATATTCAGAAAAAATAATTACATCTAATTTATTTTTTTGCGATTCGATATCTAATAGTAAGGGATCTAGATGTATTATTTCAACTTCTATTTTGGGATGATACTCAACAAAACGATGTAAAGTATCTGCCAACCATGGTGGCTGATTTAATGACATCCATCCTACTTTTAATGCGCCTCTCAATGGGGTTTTATAACCCTCAATTATATTTCCCAATTCACCAGCTTCAAAAAGGATTTTTCGAATCTGTTGATAGACTCTATCCCCGACCGGAGTCAACTCCAAAGGTTGAATTGACCTATTTATCAAAGAAACTCCTAAGACATCTTCCATTTTCTGGAACTGGGAACTTAAAGTGGGTTGTGATACAGAGCATGCATTTGCGGCACGAGCAAAATTTCGATGCTTTTCTAAAGCCACGAAATACGACATTTGAGTAAGACTTACAATATAGCCCATCTTTGATATCTTACATATGACACTAATTGAGCCCCAAATCCAGAATAAAATCTTGATAAACCTGATTCTTTACTCCCTTCAAAATCAAAAATCTCCCACCGCCCACAAGAGAATATAATTAATTCATTAATCAATTGACTCATAGCATTACTATCTCGACCTTCTTGCGAAACTGCACTAAACAATAAAACAATTCTGTTTCCCGAAAAAGCAACAAAAACACCTGCATGAAAGCGATTACCAGAACCGTATAAGGTCCAAACTGCACCTTTACCTTTGTGAAGAAGATGATACATTACTTGACTTAATGAGGTAATAAATTTATCAGAAATGGAATAACGTTTACCTTGATATTGCTTGAATTCTCGAATTAACACATCTGGTGTATCATGCTCAAAAAGAGAAAGGTTTTGTTCCGAGGAAGATTTTAAATTTCTCTTAATCTGTTTGCTATAATTGCCATGAATTTTTTCATATCCTGGAGATAATTCTAGCTCATAATTGGGAGCGATAGTAAAACGTTGTAATCTATAATTCTTAAAATGCCAGCCTTTATGGATATTTCCCCAATCATGAGATCGATGAAAAGAAATGTCTATTTTCTTAAAATTATTAGGTATTGAATCTAATGCCTTAATTATATGTTTTTTGCTACTCGCAGATCTTCCAATTGGACCCCATTGTTGAATTCCAAAAGGCAAGTAGCCTGTTTTAAGCCCGAAGACTCTTCTAAATGCAATAGGAATAGCTATATCTTCCCCAACTATTGCTCCCCATTGAATACCTAAAGCATCGCTATAACCCTCAGTATCATAAGGATATTTTTCCGGTGAGTCCCTATACAGTTTATCCCAAAATTCCATCGACCAGTCTCCTTCCTGCCACCTCATTTTCTAGTTGAATTTAGATAATCCTTGATTCCTTTTCGCCAATTTATAAATTTTTTATTCTCTCGATTGATAATCATATTAGGACCAAATAATCGCCAGTGAGTAGCAATTGCTAAGCTAGCGCCATAGCGATCTGCAAGAGTTTTCCATTCTTGTAAAAAAGAAATTATTTCACTGGAGGTTAAATCAATAAGGTTTTGATCCATCACTGCAACAGGAACCCATGTCAAGTATGGTAAACCATAGTTATCAATAGCACCCTTATCTTGACCCAACCATACAGGAAACGGAACCCCTATACCCGCTCTGTACCCTGCTTTGTTTGGATATTCTAAACTCCAATCTTCTTGAACATTTGCATTATCCAATGCACTAAATGTTTCTGGTATCCTCATCCTTAAAAAATGAAACCTAGAGCGAACTACTTTTTGCCCAAGCAAATCAATTAAAATATCAGTCTCAGTCTTTAACCAGTTTGAATCAAGTTCATGTCCTGAATAAGTTGGGTGAATTCCCATACTCGGAAAATGCTTAAATATTTTTCGCATTCCAGCCTGAACTTTTTTACTCGTAATACTTGGCCCACGATCAAATTCACTTCTTGATGGCCCTATCCAAGCAAAAAATTGAAATCTGATCTCTGAATATGTTCTTTTAAACCGGATGAAGTTCTCAATTGAATCAAAAGGGTCAATTACATCGAAACGTGTTTTTAATCTTCTCCACTTTCCGGATATTAAGTCTATTATGGATCCTAAACTTCTGTGCATTCTTCCGTATCCTTTGAAGGCATAAAGGTGATCAATATCAACAACTACAGTTACAGGAGGAGTAGCTCTCGACGCAAGAGTGAATTCTGGTCTGAAGTGTTGAATGAATTTCTCAGCTAAAACATGTAGCTCTGGAATACCGGGATGACTTTCTTTATCTAAGAAAGATCGACAATAATTATCACCATAAAAACGACCATGTTCATCGAGTGATTTTGAATTCCATTCCTCGCTTCTACTTGCGCCATATGCAATCAATGCCAAATAATCATTCTGCATATCCAATGTGAGAAAGTTGCTTTCATTTGTCCAGAGCTCCATGGCTTCACCTGAGGCCCATAAATTACTTTTTGGCCAAGATATTCCGTCTTCTCTCCAGCTTAATTTTATTCCTGTTATGCGGCGAATTATTTCACCTACAAACATTAATCGATTATCATTTTCATCTCCGTTAAGAGTTAATAAGTTCGGGCCTATAGATTTTTCACCGCCCCATAAAGCTTTCGCAATTTTTTCAGCTGCATTTCCATCTCCATAAATAGGTGTAAATTCTTTTGGAACATAATCGCCAATTATTCGCATAATGGAAAGAGCCATGTCTTTTGAAGATTTGTATTCATTTTGATCGATAAGAAAAGAATTACCAGTATCCAAAAGCTCTTTCCATTCAGTTTCTGATCGCAAAACAATACAGGGTCTTTTTAGAAAATATGCTTCTTTCTGTAGACCACCAGAATCAGTAATAACCCACTCAGAGTCTTCGAGTTCATTAATCAAATCCCGGTGACTCAAAGGATCGACATAACTTATATTTTTCGGCAAATCATTTAAATTAATAAACTGTCGCAATCTAGGATGAATTGGCCAAATCAAAAGATAATCTTTAGATATTTTATCTAGAGCTGCAATTATTTTATTTCTGATTTTTACATCGTCAACATTTATATTTCTGTGCAGCGTAACTAGTATTTTCCTGGGAGAAAAAGACTTTTTTTTCCTTGACTTTAGGTTATCTAGCATAATATCTCCTGAGAGAATAGTATGACGTTTTCCGCGATCTAACCCCTCACGCTTTAATTGGAAAAACGCACTATTCGATGGAGCGAAATGCCAATCACTGAGGAGATCTGTATTTACTCTACAAGACTCCTCTGGCATATTGGTATTAAAACTTCTTAGTCCCGCTTCAACATGAGCTAAAGGCAACCTCAACCTATTTGCTGATATGGCTCCTAGAATTGTAGAATGAGTATCCCCATATACAACAACAGTATCTGGGCTAACTTTAGACAAGTGAATATTGAGAAGATCCAGCATTTTCAATGAAAACATTTCTCCCTTTAATGGAGAATCCCATTTAAGAACTAGGTCTGGTTTAATTCCAAAGTCATTCAAAAATACACCACTCATTCCATCTTCCCAGTGTTGTCCTGTATGAATGATATATTGCGGCGCCCCTTCTTTACATAAAGCTTTATATAACGGCAAAAGTTTAATAAACTGTGGTCTAGCGCCAACGATATGTGCAATCATAAAACATCCTGATAAATAACCAACCAGCCTAAAGGCTTAGCTAAACTAATCTTTAAAACCGAAATTATAATTTAAAATAATAGAATATGCAAATGGGTAAAAAAAAAGCCGCTCATTTGAAGCGGCTTATCGAAATAAAATTATAATGCTATTTTAAGCTATTGACATATTTCGTTAAACTAGACTTTAAATTTGAGGCTTTATTCTTATGAATGATATTTCTCTTCGCTAGTTTATCAAGAGCTGATGATACCAATGGCAATTGAACAGCTGCTGCTGCCGCATCGGTCATAACTCTAAGCGAGCGAATAGCATTACGAGTGGTTTTGTGATAATACTTATTGTGCACACTTTTCTTATGCATTTGACGTATTCTCTTTATTGCTGATTTATGATTTGCCATAATATTTTTTTTCTATGTTCTCTTCTTTTTTTGTGACCCGTACGGGATTCGAACCCGTGATCTTCTCCGTGAAAGGGAGATGTCCTAAACCGCTAGACGAACGGGCCAAATGATTTTGGGAGTGCAAATGTATTACAAAATCTGCATTAGTTCACTAGCATATTTAATTTAATACGCTCTTGCAAAAAGAACTCTTTCTTTAGAGTGGTTACCTGTAAGTATACACAACCCATCTTTTTTTTCATTATTTATAGGAATGCACCTAATGGTTGCCTTAGTCAATTCTTTGATTTTATTTTCAGTCTCTGGTGTTCCATCCCAATGAGCAGAAACAAAACCTCCTTTATCTAACGCTAATTTAAAAGAGTCCCAATTATCAACAATGTGTATACTATCATCCAATGATTCTTTGGCTTTAATAAACAATTGTTCCTGAATTTCATTGAGTAGTGACTCAATGTGCGAATCTACTATTTCCAAATTAACAGACTCTTTTGATAAATTATCACGCCTTGCAACTTCAACCGTCCCTCTCTCTAGATCTCGAGGCCCAATAGCAATTCGAATAGGGACTCCTTTAAGCTCATATTCATTAAACTTCCATCCAGGCTTATAGCTGTCTCTATTGTCATATTTAACACGGATTCCTATTTTTTTTAGTTTTTCTAAAAGACCATTAACGAGAGCGTCTAGTTTTAAAAGTTCCTCTTCACCTCTGTAAATTGGAATAATCACCACCTGAGTCGGAGCTAATTTTGGAGGTAAGACTAAACCATTATCATCAGAATGAGTCATTATTAAAGCTCCCATTAATCTGGTACTAACTCCCCACGAAGTCCCCCATACATAATTCATTTCGCCATTCTTATCTTGAAACTTTACATCAAATGCTTTGGCAAAATTCTGACCGAGAAAATGAGAGGTACCCGCTTGAAGTGCTTTACCGTCTTGCATCAAAGTTTCAATACAATAAGTTTCAAGCGCTCCAGCAAATCTCTCATTAGAGGACTTAGTACCCCGAACTACAGGGATAGCCATGATCTCCTCAACGAAATCGCCGTAAACATCAAGCATCTGTTTTGCTTCAAACATCGCCTCGTTTTCTGTAGCATGCGCTGTATGTCCCTCCTGCCACAAAAATTCTGATGTCCTTAAGAATAGACGAGTACGCATTTCCCATCGAACAACATTTGCCCACTGATTAACTAAAATCGGCAGATCTCTGTAACTTTGAACCCACTTTTTATAAGTATCCCAAATAATAGTCTCAGAAGTAGGTCTAACTATTAATTCTTCTTCCAGCTTTGCTGTTTCATCAACAACAATACCTGGCCCATCCGGATTATTTTTTAACCGATAATGAGTTACAACAGCACATTCTTTGGCAAAACCTTCAACGTGATCTGCTTCTTTTGAAAAATGACTTTTCGGTATAAATAGAGGGAAATAGGCATTAACATGACCTGTTTCCTTGAAGCGGTGATCAAGCTCAGCTTGAATTTTCTCCCATATCGCAAAGCCATATGGTTTAATTATCATACAACCTCTAACACCGGAATTATCGGCTAAGTCAGCCTGAATAACTAAATCATTATACCAACGACTGTAATCGTTTTTTCTAGGGGTAAGGTTCTTTGCCATTTTTAAATGGTATGAGTTTTGTTATATTACGTTATGTAGAACAAAGGTACTTCATCATGAGACACAAGTTTTTAACTCTTTTCAGCATTTTAACTTTAACTAGTTGTTTGTTACAGAATCCAAACGAACTAAGTTCATTTGATGACGGTATTTATTCATGGAACCCTTATCCCAATCAATATTTTGGCTATTTAGATATAGAAGATGCTTATTTAAATTCGTACGCTCAAGATGATTTTAATGATGGATATGAAGAAGGTTACTTTGACGCGTACAATTCCAGATATCCAAGCCCCTACATTTCTTTCAGGCCAACAAGAAGGAATTGGTCTTACAGCAGAAATGCATTTTTCCCTTCTTACTACAATGGTTTTAATAACCCATGGAATTATGGATACAATTATTCCTATGGATTAAATAACAATTGGAATTACGGATTTAATAATCTCTATGGGTTCAATGAACCATGGAGTTACAGAAGGATTGGATATGGCTATGGATTTAATAATTCATGGTACGGAAATAGATATAATTGTTTTGGTTGTAACAATGGATGGAATAACTCCGGTTGGAATAACTCCGGTTGGAATAATATAGGCAATAGCGGAAGCAGCGAACCTGACCCTGTATCATCAAACATTTCTATTCGCAGACTCAATTTAAATAGCAGCCTCCCTGCTAGAAGACCAGGCGTAACAAATAAACTCAATGGTGGTCGAGTCTTAAATCCAAAGTTAACTGAATCTAGAAGTGATATTCAAAGAGCTCAAATCAAAGTTGAGGATTTAACAAACATTTTAACCATTAAGTCTGAACCATTAAAAAATAAGAAAAAATTTAGTTCATTACTGGATAACAATAAATCAAATGGATTAAATTATAGTGACAGAAATGCATCAAATGCAAGGAAAAGTAATGATAAGTCTAATAATTATGGATCTCTAAACACTAGACGTAATAGCACTAGGTCCTACAATACGGCATCTTCGAAACCTAGGACTTTTAAACCTAAGACTTCCAATACTAGATCTTCTAATACTAGATCTTCTAATACTAGATCTTCTAATACTAGATCTTCTAATACTAGAT
>CAJWKU010000005.1 GCA_913043005.1 uncultured Cryomorphaceae bacterium | reverse complement strand
GCGCGTAGGACCCAGTCCCTTTGATTATTACGTTTTTCAATTTTTATAATTTTATTTCAAACCAAACCTATAACTCTGACTTTATCCTATTCCACTCTGAACTATTCATAATTAAAGGGTATTTTCTCATTAGTTCGTCATCCCAATCAGCCTCCAAAGAATCCTGCAAATCAGCAATTACTTGGCCTCTACAATCAGATAAATTCTTTGGACCTTGTGGCTTCACCTCAGACACCTGTATTATCGAGTAACCTAAATCATCGCTAATTGTCGCTAATCCAGATTTTAAGTTAGAATCCATAACTGAAAGGAAACGCTCTTCATTTAAAGAGGAGGGTTTATTACCTATTTCTAAATTTGAAAATTCATTAATGGATAAAGCAAGTGGATCTTTAGTATTTAAAAGCCTTAAAACTTTCTCTGCAGGAACTCCTTTTTTTAATAAGCCCTCTGCCCTCTTGAAAACTCTTGAGCTAGAAGTATTATATATTGCGCCAGTTCTTCTTTCCTTCCATTGATAGTTAGATAAGTTTTTTTGAAAAAAGTCCTTAATTTTCATACTATCCTTGGAAGCGGCATCCCAAACTTTTTCTCTAGTTAAATCAAAAACTAAAATCCCCTCACGATATTCCTGAGCCAAATATTTAAATTCTTTATTTTCATATGGGAGCCTAAGTTCAGCTTCTTTCATTAAAGTATTTTCGATTATCGATTCTAAGACAGAGTATTCTGAAATCTCAGGCGAACGAGTTGCCTGATCTTGAAATTCCTTTGCAAAATCCTGCTGAGTAACATACTTTTTATCACTAAGCCCCTGATAAGAAAAGACTGGTTTTTTATAACGTGATATTTTTTTTCCTTTTTTTAATCCTTTAATAATGGCCTCAAAGGAAGCATTGAATATTTCTAATTGATATCTTTCTCGAAGTCGTAAAATAAAAGACTTTCTTGAAATACTGGATCTTTCATCTCTTCTAATTTTTGCAGTAATTTCAGCTTCCATCTTTTCTAATTCAGGAACCTCATACTTCTTTATTCTTTTCACTATGTGCCAACCTAACTCAGATTTAAAAGGCTTTGAAAAATTTCCATCTTTTGAAAGGCCATAAACAGCATCTTCAAACTCTGGTAGCATTTGATTCAACCCAAAAGCAGGGAATTCACCCCCCTTAGATATGCTTGACTTGTCTTCCGAATATTTTCTTGCCAACATTTTAAACGATTCTCCCGAAACCAGCCTATCATATATCTCATTGATTTTGGTCTGAGCGTCTTCTTTTGGAATTTCTTCAGAATCAAGAATTAAAATGTGGGCAGCAGACATTTTATATCTCGATTTTCTCTTATCCGTAACCTTTAATATGTGATAACCATAATTTGTTCTAATGGGACCAACTAACTCCCCGGGCTTAGCGTTATAGGCTGCATTTTCGAAAGGATAAACCATATTAAAGGCAGTAAAATAACCTAGGTCACCTCCATTTCTGGCGCTATAAGTATCACTGGATATCGATCTCGCTAATTCCTCAAAACTTTCTCCTTGAAGAATTCTATTTTTCAAATCTATTATTTTATTGAAGATCTTTAAAGTATCCGAAGGTGATGGATCTTTCGGCAAATCCAGCATTAAATGAGAAACACGGATATCCAATTTTAGACGTTTATATGCTTCGGCAATAATTTTTTTATCAATCTCCTTGTCAGTGAGGTATGGTTTTAATAATTGTCGATAATAATTATTAAACTCCATTTTAAACGAGTTCAGAGTATCTCTCCCTTCGGATTCTGATTGAAGAACCTTTCTCTTAAACCGAACATACAAATCAAGATATTCATCAGCTGTTTTGGGATCAATCTGATTACCTATATCCTTATTTTTTCCGTAGACATATAAAAATTCATCTGTAGACACATCCTTATCTCCGACTGAAAATAAAGTTTGCGCATGAATTTTGGGAATGTTTAAGAGCAAAAATGCTAATAAAACCTTAATGACATTTATAAACTTCATCTCAGGAATTTCGATTTTTAAATTTTTATAATAATAAGTTTCTGACGAGCGTCAAATTTAAAGAATCAAAAGGAGAAATAAAGTAATTAAAAAAATCAAATTTTTAATAATCCCATTTGCCTCTGTATCTATCGTAACCCACAAGCCCTATTTTCATCCTAAATCCTTGGCGAATTGTTGAGCCTGGCGTGATCACATAATAAAGGCCATACTTGAGTATTTCATCAAAAAATTTAAAAGGCTTCTCAAGACCAAAGAAAGTTTCAAATTGGTTTTTATTTAAAGATGGAATATATAAAGCAGAACCCCCTACAGCGATCTCAAACTTTAAACTATTTACAAGAGGTATTTGCTGAAAAATAGAACCTTGAAAATGGTGAATCCCATATATTTCTATATAAGGACGAGCTGTATGATATGTACTATCTAATGCTTGAAAGCTATTTGTTGGATTAGAAAACAAATAATTATCAGAACCTCGAAAAAACTTGTGCTCGATGAAACGAATACTATCCAAATTAGAACCCAGAAAACTACCTATACCAATAAACCAATTTGAATAGCCAAGCCTTGGCCATTGAATGTCATCAAATGCCTGCAATCGAAGTAAGTTATAATTCACATTGGAGCCAAACCAATTTGGTATACCCCTGCGATATTCTAATGCAAGAGTGGGATACTTACTACCAAGAAGTAGTTTCCGATTTTTTTTCATGATGAATCGCTGGCGGTGACGATATTGAATTTCTATTCCAGCAATAGAGACTGTATAGTCAGGAAAATATTGAGGCGGATTAATATCACCCAGTAGTTCATCCCAACTATCATTCAAAGTTAAATTAGAGATAGAACTTCTTTTAGAATAATCGTAAGTCAATCGAACAAAGAGACCATTGATAAGCTCAAAACGATGCATAAAGTTCACAAATTGTCTCCTAGCAAAATTTCTTCTGGCAAATGTGCCCAAAATAGATTCATAGGTGTTAATCATCATATAGTCATCACCCACAGCTATCTCTAATTCCCTAAAAGACTTTGGTTCATAGAGATAATTGATTGCAAATTCTCCCTTCAAATCTTGATTCGAAAATCCATAATTCGTATACCCAGACAAAGTGAGACGTTGATCGTTCTTGAAATTTCGCATAAATAATGATCCTATCTGTTGACGCCATCCTCCAATTCCTAAGGGATTAAATTGATTAATCAAAGGATCTAAATAAAATCGATAGCCCTTTTTACGAGAGCGAAAGTGTATTCCAGAGAAAAGAGGTTCGTACCAATGAAGTTTGTTCACAAATGCATCCAAGCTATCTACGTATTCATCACTATCAAAATACACGGCAAGGCTATCTTGTTTAGATATGAATTTCTTTTCTTCAAAAGCTAGAGGGATTTTTCTAAGACTACTCCATTTACTTTGATCAACCTGATAAGCATCTTCAGCATAAGACCTTACTGCCAAACCCAATTTTTTTCTTGACAAATTTTCATTCAAAATGAAATCACTATGGATCACCCGCACAGACCCCGTATCTGATTTTAAGTGCCACTGAAAATATCTTTGATTAACCAATGATGCACCTGAAATAGACTGAATATAGTCCTGACTAATCTTTAATCCCGTCAAGTTAATAAGTACTGATTTATGGGGTTCCAAAACACTCTCTTGCAAAACCCATCCATCTTCATTAATCTTCAATGAACCCCTAACAAAATTTTGTTTTTTCGAGATAAATTCTATTGTGTAGATGAATTCCCCGGCTATGCCCTCTATGGACTTCACTTGATAGCGATAATTCAAAAAAGCATCAAAAGCCAGAGGACTGGGAATTTTTGCACTCAATATTTTTGGCAGAATAATAGTATTTGAAAAAAAATCGACATTACCGTCACCATAACCTTGATAAAAATGTTGACCAGAATATAAATCACTTTGAGATGGCAATAATGAGTTGTCATTTCCAAATTCCATGGAAAAATTAACTTCAATCTCTTGGTCGAAGTCCCCTCTTTCAATTACAGAATGATCATCAATGGCAATAATAAAATCACGATATTCATTGGGTCTTTTATAGCTCGAATAACTTAAGAATTCTAAAAAAGATAGATCATCTCCTTCCTGATATGAACTTTTTACATATGTTGAACATTGAATAGTCTTTGAGAGGGTTTGCTGTGCTGATCGTTTAGAAATTAATTTACCAATCACTTCTTTTGCAATATCCATGGACTCAGCGGTAACCAATGCTTGTTCAAGTTGGATAATATTGTTTTTTTTATTATTTGTGGATTGAGCAAATATTGAAGTGCCAAAGGCAAGAATAATGATACTTGAAAAAATAATATTATTTAGCATTTTTATCCGATACTAATAATATCACCAGGTTGGCAGTCTAGGGCTTTACATATCGATTGCAGTGTTGAGAATCTGATTGCCTTGGCTTTTCCATTTTTTAGAATTGATAAATTAGACATCGTTATGTCGACTTTTCCGGATAAATCTGTTAAGCTCATCTTTCTTTTTGCTAACATAACATCAAGGCTTATAATTATCTGGCTCATTTTAAATTGTTAATTCATTTTCATCTTTCATTTTTATTCCCTCTGTCATAATATGAGCTAAAACCCATAAAATTAAAGCAGTAATCAAGAAACTCAAAGAAGGAAAATTAAAGCTAAAAGCTAAATCTTGAGAGAAGTCTGGTTCATGGAGACCATGGGCTGAAAACCAAGATGTTTCCGCTGAAAAGTCCATTGAATTACTGATGAAAAAACCTAACAATGTGAAAGCAAGCCAAGTAAAACTTAGGAAGAAAGCAATTAACTTTAATTTTTTGATTGTATTTATCTCAAAGTATTTACCTTCTTGGATAAGAGATATAAAATTTTTCCAATATCTCAGAATAATATTAATTATTGAAAGAATAATCGTAAAGACGGTAAAAATAATAAACCGAAAGAAAAATGGGGTCTGATTAAAGTTTGTGAAGTCGCCTGAAATATTTAGAAAATCGATTTTAATAATGCCAGCAATACTTCCACCAAATAAAATGTACGCTAATATGGAGACAATAATTATTGACAAGGCAATAGAAGCGAAATAAAAAAGATTTGAGAATTTATAAATTAAACTTATGCTTTTGTTTTGAGTCATTATTTTAAAATTGCGATGAATAATAATTTATATTTGCCAAATATACTATAATATTGATAAACAATAAATAAATATTGATAATCAAATAATATATAGTGTTAATCATAAAAATATTGTAACATTACGGCAACTTAAATAGGTCCTCAACTTTGCAATCTAATGTTTTTGCAAAAAAAAATTTGGCCTCCAGACTAGACCTGATTTTCACTGATAATATCTATCGATTCAGAAATGTCATTCGCTTTTTTTCTCAATAGCTCCATTTCACTATCAAGAACATCATTCACTAAAACTACCCCCATCCTTCTATATTCTCGAGTAGATGGTTTACCAAATATTCTTAATTCCGTATTTGCCTGATTTAACGCCTCATCTAGACCGACATATTTAGGTTCGCTATTTCCTTCGTCAGATGCAAGAATTACTGAAGACACACCTGCTCTTAAATTAGTAATATTTGGAATAGGGTATCCTAAAAATGCTCTTGCATGGAGTTCAAATTGATTAAGATTTTGCGTACCTGCAAGTGTTACCATTCCCGTATCATGAGGCCTAGGAGATAGCTCTGAAAATATAACTCCATCTTCAGTTAGAAAGAATTCAATACCCCAAATACCAGCTCCCCCCAGAGATTCTGTTATTTTTTTTGCCATTTCTTGAGCATCGATAAGGTCATTTTCAGAAATTATTGATGGTTGCCAGCTTTCTTGATAATCACCTCTTTCTTGTCTATGGCCAATAGGGGAGCAAAACAAGGTCGTTCCGCTATTTTGAGTGACTGTGAGTAATGTTATCTCCGTATGAAAATTTATAAAACCCTCAATAATTACCTCCTTAAGGTCTCCCCTGCTCCCATTCATCGCATAATCCCAAGCTTGACTAACCTGATCCATAGATTTCAAAATAGACTGTCCCTTTCCAGAAGAGCTCATTAATGGCTTTACAATGCAGGGAAGCCCTATTTTTTCTATGGCTGATTCAAATGCAATTCGTGAGGATGCATATTCATATGGCGCCGTTTTAATACCCAATTCTTTTGCCGCTAAATCGCGAATGAGTTTACGGTTCATAGTGAAGTTCGCTGCCCTTGCACTCGGGACTATATGAAAGCCTTCCGCCTCATAATCGTACAAACGATCCGTTCTTATGCTTTCTACTTCAGGAACAATAATATCTGGCTTATGCTTAACAATTGCGGCGTCAAGTGATTTTGCATCCAACATATCAAATACTTCAAAAGCATCAGAGACCTGCATTGCCGGGGCATTTATATAATTATCACAAGCAATTGTAAACATACCATAGCGTTGCAATGAAATAATAACTTCCTTACCTAACTCTCCTGATCCCAGAAGCATTATTTTTTTCATAGTATCGCTTTAAGATTTGTAATTGACAATAACATCATGCAAGTTAACTTTGTTAAAATAATTGTGCGAAACATAAATGCGGTATTTTACATTTTTTACTATTATCATTCTTTGTTCTTGCCAACCTGATATTATCCCTGATAATTCAGGTGATCCGGTTAGTCCAATAGACACCAACGCTCCTCCAAATTATTTGGTAAAAAGTTCTGATTATATTTTTGATCAAAATAGCGTTCATACTTTTGAGCTAGATTTACCTGACTCATCGCTTGCATTCCTTGATTCTGAACCCAGCGCTGAAATCTACACGGAGGGCAAATTAATCTTTCAAGGAGATACATTGAATTCTGTAGGTATAAGATATAAGGGCTCCAATGGCGCATGGTGGGGATGCACTTCCGGAAACGGTCCTGGCTTTAAAACCTGTACAAAGCTATCGATGAAGATCAAAATAAATTATAAAGAATCTTCTCGTAAATTTTTTAAACTCAAAAAACTGCAATTTCATTCAATGAATCATGATCCCTCTCAAATGCATGAACGATTGGGTTACTGGCTGTATCGAGCTGCAGGCATTCCTGCCCCCCGATCCGTCCACGCGCGTCTTGTAATTAATGATGTTTATGTGGGCTTATTTGCATTAACTGAGCAAATAGATGGACAATTTGCTAAATATAATTTTGATGATAAAGGTGGGAATATTTACAAAGAAATATGGCCCTTAAATAGCAATGGAACAGCAAAAAGCTCATCAGAATATATCGATGCATTAAAAACTAACGAAGATGAAAATCCTTCTGTACAAACAATAAAAGAATTTGGCGAAAAAATCGCCAATGCATCTAGCAATCAAATAATTCCTATCATCAGTGATCATATGGATAGGGATGAAATAATTTCTTATGCTGTAATTGATAGAATGATCAGACATGATGATGGAGCCTTTCATTGGTATTGTTTTGGAGCAGACTGTGCACCTCACAATTTTTATTGGTATGAAGAACCGACAAATAAGAAATTACATCTAATTCCTTGGGATTTAGATCTAGCATTTATGAACTCAATCACCAATGAACATACCGTTACCAATCTAAAAGATGATTGGGGAATTACATCGAATAATTGCTACCCATTTAAATATGGATTATTAGACCAAAAATCTGCGGCATGTGATAAATTAGTTGCAGGTTGGGTGTCCTATGGAGGGCCCCTATATGGCCAAATTGAAAGTCAAGTTGAAAATGGAATCTTTTCTCAAAATCAAGTAAACAGTCTCATTAATTTTTGGGCGAGTCAAATAAGAAATGCTACGATTGAAGCAAATAATATTCATAATGATGCTATTCCGATATCCTATTGGGAATGGAGTATGGAGAAACTCAAGGACCAAACGGACTATTCAAGAAACAATTAAGTCGGCAGCCCCGTTTTTAATTGCGCAGTTGATGAATATGTTGGTCGTATTTTTGCCAAATGATTATTGGACTTATAAAAGAAGGAAAAACACCTCCCGACAGGAGGGCCGTTTTAACACCCCAACAGTGTAAAAATTTACTCTCAGCAAACAAAGACGTCAAGATAATAGTCCAACCAAGTGATGTAAGAATTTTTCCAGATTTAGATTATCAGAAATCAGGTTGCATAATAAGTTCTGATTTAAATCAATGCAATATTTTATTAGGTGTAAAAGAAGTTCCCGTTAAAGATTTGATTTCAGGAAAAACTTATTTTTTCTTCTCACATACTTACAAAGAACAACCGTATAATAGAAATTTATTGAAGGCTTGTTTAGATAAAAACATCCGTTTGATCGATTGGGAATTGCTAAAGAAGAATAAAAAAAGACTTATTGGATTTGGATATTATGCCGGTCTTGTAGGCGCTTACGAAAGTCTTCGAGGATTTGGTTTAATGACAGGCCGCTACTCTTTAGAATCTGCAAAAAAACTATTGACATTAGATAGAATTAAGGATGAATTAAATAAGGTTAAATTACCTGATTACTTCCAGTCAGTTATTACTGGAACGGGTAATGTATCTAAAGGGGCTGAAGAATTATTTCAAGCTGCCGCAATCAAAAAGTGTACTTCTTTAGAATATTTAGATACTAACTCAAAGGAACCCAGGTTTACTATTCTTAAAACATCAGACTATGTAAAACGATATTCGGATGAATCTTACGATCAAGTTGAATTTTATAAAAACCCTGAACTTTATAAAAATGGATTTTTACCATTCGCTAATAGTTCAGATCTTTTTGTCCCCTGCCATTTTTGGAAAGAAGGCAGTCCAAGTTTTTTCAATTTAGAAGATATTTCTCATTCTGACTTTCGAATATCATTTGTCGGTGACATTAGTTGCGATATCGCTGGTCCAATTGCGACAACGTTAAGATCTAGTACTCTTAATGATCCATTTTATTCCGTTTTAAACGGTGAAGAAGTGGAATTTGGTCGTGATAAAAGTATTGGAGTGCTCGCAGTGGATAATCTTCCCAGTGCTATCCCATTAGATGCAACTCATGGGTTTGGAGATATGTTTATTGATCATATTCTCCCTTCTTTATTTGATAATGATTCCGATGATATTCTAGCAAATGCAACACAAACTAAAAACGGAAAGTTAAATGCATCATTTCAATATTTGCAATCATATGTTCATGGCTTTGATTTAAATATCCCAAGTACGGATAACATTGAACTCAGCATTTTAGATGAAATTGAAGTGGTCAAAAAAAGAATCAATTCAATAACAACTGATCAAGAAATTCCAAGTTTTGAGAATACCATTGTTCCCCTTGAAGAATCTGATGAGCACCTTCAAAAATTGACGGAATTACTTTTCAACTTTAATTCTGCATGTACCAATGAGAAAATTCAGGAGGCAACTAGATCAATATCTCCAGTATTATCAGCTCTGAGTAATGATATTTTAACCAATGAAAAATTATTTGACCGAATCGCAAGTATCAATGATAATCCGCAGGAATTAGATAGTGAAGATTTAATGCTCCTGTCAAAGTATTTTAAGAATTTTTCTAGAAATGGGGCTTTACTGAATAAAAAAAATCAATCATCACTCAGATCTATTGACGAGAGACTTTCCTCAGCAAGCCTTGAATTTTCAGAAAATGTTTTAAAGGACACTGAAAATTGGTTTCGAAAATTAAAAGAAAAAGATATTAGCGACCTACCAGAAGGAATTAAAAATATGCTCAAAACGGCTGGTCAACAGAGGAATTTAAATGCTTATTGTTTAACTTTAGATGCTCCCATATATATAGGGTTTATGACCTATTCTAAGGACAGAACACTCCGAAAGGAACTTTGGAGAGCTTATAATCAGCGTGCTTCACGAGGGGACTCAAATGACAACGGAAAACTAATATTAGAAATATCAGAGCTACGTCAAAAGAGAGCAAAACTTCTTGGCTTCCCTAGCCATGCCCATTTTATTCTTGAAGAGCGCATGGCAAAAGACCCCAAAACTGTATATGACTTCCTTCAATCTTTAAAAATTAATGCCCTTCCCGCAGCAAGGAGAGAAATCCTTGAACTAAAGGAATTTGGTGAAAACATTTTGGGTTTTAAAGAAATTAAAAAATGGGATATCGCCTTCATATCAGAAAAATTTAAAAAAGAAAAACTTAATTATAATGATGAAATCACCAAGCCTTATTTCCCATTAAATGAAGTTTTAAATTGGGCATTCTCAATAGCAAAAAGGCTCTATGGTTTAGAATTTAATAATTCAAAACAGGAGGGATACAACTCAGAAGTTGAAGTTTATGATGTTACTGATTCCAATGGGAATTGGGTCTCGCACTTACTTACTGATTGGCATCCTAGAAAAGGAAAGCGAAATGGGGCATGGATGACTAGCTATCGTAAATCATTTGATCGTAATGGTAGACGAGTTTATCCAGTCGTTAGTTTAGTTTGTAATTTCAGTACTGCAGCAAATGGGCAACCTCCTCTTTTGACTTTCAACGAAGTGCTAACTCTTTTTCATGAATTTGGACACGGTTTACATGGGATGCTAGGGGAAGGTAAATATGCAAGCCTAACAGGAACCTCTGTCGCCTGGGACTTTGTGGAACTACCATCTCAATTTATGGAGAACTGGTGCTTCCAGCCCGAAGAATTGTCAAAATGGGCAAAACATCATAAAACAGGTGAAAGCATGCCTAAATCTATAATTTCAAATATCAAAAAGAGTCAAAAATTTCTAGAAGGAATGGCAACAATTAGACAGATAGGATTGGGTCTTCTTGATTTAGCCTGGCATGACCCGAAAGAGAAAATCGAAAATCATATTGAGCTTGAGAAAAATATTCTAACTGAATTGGAGCTATTGAATTACGAACCTGAAGCAAGTATATCCCCTGCATTCTCTCATATTTTCGCAGGGGGATATTCCGCTGGGTACTACTCCTATAAATGGTCTGAAGTTCTTGATGCAGACGCTTTTAGTCGATTCATCAATGAGGATAATAAAAACATTGTCGCAAAAGATTTCAAGAAAATTCTTACTTCAGGAGGAGCCATTGAAGCATCTGATTTATTTAAAACATTCATGGGCAGAGAGCCAAAAGTCAACGCACTTTTAAAAAGAGCAGGTCTTGAAAACTGAAATTCGGGCAAAAAAGAAACTGGGTCAACATTTTCTTGTAGATATCGAAATTGCAGAAAAAATTTCTAATTCACTGAGCTTTTCTGATTATGACAGGATATTAGAAGTCGGTCCCGGAACTGGAGTACTTACCCAATTTCTTGTCAAGAAATCAGTAGAATTTCATGCTATAGAATTAGATAAGGAGAGTATTCCTGTTCTCCAATCCAAATTCCCGGAGATCTCAAACAAATTATACAACGAAGACCTTTTAAAATGGAAGGAGCCTCAAATATTTAAAGAAAATAAGTTTGCTTTGATTGGAAATTACCCCTACAATATTTCCACTCAAATATTGTTTTGGATGCTTTCAAGAAGAAATCAAATTCCTGAGATGGTTGGAATGTTTCAAAAAGAAGTTGGAGTAAGAATAGCTAGTGGACCCGGGAATAAAAATTATGGGATAACCAGTGTCCTTACTCAAGCATATTATGACGTTGAATATCTATTTTCCGTTAATCCAGAGTGTTTTAACCCGCCTCCACGAGTCCAAAGTGGTGTTATTAGACTTAAAAAAAAACCCACAGTTCCGAATATTGAATTTGATACTCTTAAGCTAATTGTAAAAACAGCATTTAACCAAAGAAGAAAAACTCTCAAGAACGCATTAAAATCCCTTAATTTTGTAGATAACAAGGTTTTAGATACGGTTTCTGGGCAAAGAGCTGAACAATTAAGTGTTGACCAATTTATTTCCTTAGCACAGAGTTTCAATAATGTCATTTAAAGTTACAGAAGACTACATTAAGTCCTTAAGGCAAGTTCTAGAATCTAAAAATTCTGGTCTGAAAGGTTTATTAGTAGAACTTCATGCTGCTGATATTGCGGAAATTTTGACATATTTCAGCATTGACGAGGTTCTTCAGCTTTTAGATGCTTTACCAAAAGAAAAACTCTCTGGAATATTAATTTATACGGATGAAGATATACGTGAGGAAATACTAGAAACATTGACAGGCTCAGAAATTGCCCTACTTGTCTCTGATAATATGAATACCGATGATGCTGTAGATATTATTTCAGAATTATCAGAGGAGAAAAAACATGATGTTTTAAGTAATATTGATGATCTTGATTTTGCAAAAGACTTAGCTGATCTCTTGACTCATGCTGAGGGAACTGCAGGAGCATTAATGGCCACAGAACTTGTCAAGGTGAACAAAAATTGGACAGTTTTAAGATGCGTAAGAGAAATGCGTCGCCAAGCTGAAGAAATTGATGTAGTCCATGCGGTTTATGTGGTTGATAATAATGATATACTGCTAGGCTCTCTATCTCTAAAAAAGCTTCTCACAACATCTACAAAAACTGAAATTTCAGAGATTTTCGAAAAGAGTATCCGCTCAGTAACTTCAACAACTGAAGATGCAGAGGTTACGAGAATAATGAAAAAATATGATCTTTTTGTAGTACCCGTAATTGATGAGATTGGAAGATTACTTGGAAGAATAACTTTGGATGATGTTGTGGATATCATTCAAGAAGAAGCAGACAGTAATTATCAATTAATGTCTGGTCTTAGCGACGAAGTAAGCAATGAAGATGGACTTTTTCAGACAACAAAAGCTCGTTTGCCTTGGCTATTGATAGGCCTACTTGGAGGAGTATTAACATCAACTGTGATTTCTGGAAATAAGTCTGAAATTACTTTGATCCCACAAATTGTATTTTTTATCCCACTAATTGCAGCTATGGGCGGTAATGTAGGTGTTCAATCGTCTGCAATTGTCGTTCAAGCAATTGCCAACTCAACTCTTCAAAAAAATATATGGAAACGTTTAGCTAGAGAATTAGGTGTAGGTCTATTTAATGGCCTCATCTGCGCAATGGTAATTGTCATTTATAGCTGGGCAATGGGTCAAGGCTTTCTTTTTGCAATAGCTGTAGGTTCCTCTTTGCTTGCAGTAGTCCTATTTGCCAGCCTTTTTGGTACAGCAATTCCATGGGTTTTGAATCGTTATAATATAGATCCGGCACTTGCAACTGGACCCTTTATTACTACGACTAATGACGTGCTTGGGCTAAGTATTTATTTTGCTATTGCAAACGCATTACTTTAATTATGTCCAAAGGCTGGGTTCTTGCGCTTGATGCAACTGATTCAAAACTAGAAGAAAACCTATCAAGCATTGGCTTCCGAATAGATAAGAAATACAGTGATGATATATCTAACCTTGACCTAAATATTGCGAGGGCGCAAGGAATCATAATAAGAAGCAGAGTGACTCTTGATGATGAAATTCTAAAAAAGGCTGTGAATTTAAAATGGATTGGTCGCCTAGGCTCAGGTCTTGAAAATATCAATATCAAATATGCAAAAAAACAAGGAATAGCTTGCTTTAGCGCTTCTCAAGGAAATGCGAATTCCCTAGCTGAGCATACCCTGGGATTACTTTTAAACTTGGCTCATCGAATTTCCTCTTCAAACCAAGAAATTCAATCAGGATCATGGCAGAGAAAAGAGAATATTGGTTGGGAAATTAAAGGTAGTACAGTAGGAATAATAGGATTTGGTCCAATGGGTTCAGCTTTTGCCTCCAAATTGAGATGTATGGATGTGAAAATACTTGCTCATGATAAATATATTCAGGGTTTTGCCCCAGAATATGTAGATGAAGTTGACTTGAAAACATTGCAAGCTAATTCTGATATTATAAGTATTCACTTGCCTTTTACCAGCGAGAATTTAAATTTTATTGACAGTTCTTTTATAGAAAAATGCAAAAAACTAAAAATCTTGTTGAATACCAGTCGAGGAAAAATATTAAATACAAAAGATGTTTTCCATTTCATAAAGAAGGATAAATTACTAGGTTTGGGATTAGATGTGCTAGATATTGAACCGAAATCTTTGAACTTACCAGAGGTTCTCTTGAATGATTATAAAGACCTCATAAAACATCCAAGAGTCTTAATAACACCCCATATTGCAGGCTGGAGTAAACAATCATTCCCAAAAATGGGTGAAATTCTTTTTAAGAAAATTGAAAGACTAATACATAGAAAAAATTGACGATTTCAGATTTCTACCTTGACAAGAAAAATATTCTTTAACAAATTCGCTCAATAATTAAATACTTTAGCAAAATGCAACATATCCTAATTTTTCTTTTTGCAATAACTAGTATTGCTTCCTTTGGACAGCGGTCATTACAATCCATTAATCTAAACCTTCACCTAGGTTCTGCGAGTCACATAGGGGAATTGGCCTCGAGTGATGCTAATGCAATATTACAAGAAGCCAGAAATAGCTTTGGTGGGGAATTTAGTTTTTATACTGGTCCAAAATGGGGAATTGGACTCGAACTTGATTACGGTAAATTATACGCAGATAATGCTAACCATAATAAAAATGATTACACAGGAGTTTTGGTGCGTAGTTCATTTTTCAATTCGGGAATTCGCGTAACATATAATATTTTACCTTTTGGAAAATATTGGAAAAGAAATGCTGCAACTCCATATATTTTTGGAATGGGAGGCGTATTATTTAGTCAAAGTAAATACATGACAGATATAATTTATCCTACAACATGTATTTTCGACCCAGGGACAAATATATCGGGGACATACGGTGGTGGAATCGGACTGAAGATTCGACACAATGAGCACTGGACAACGAATGCCGAAATCTACAATTATCAAGTTCCTGGGGATCGCCTTGAGGGCTTTCACATAGACGATGATTCAAGCCCAGATATTTTACTTGGACTGCGATTTGGAATTAATTATTCCATCTACACTTGGTAGTCAATGATTTTAAAAAATTTAAAATTATTCACTCAAAAGTACTCGGTCTATATTCAAGCTTCTTTGCTCCATTTTAGGCTTTCCTTTCATATATAGCCAATTTCTTGATACTTCGTCCGAGTATCTGACAGTGTAAAGAACCAAATTATTTTCAATTTCAACTTTATACTCCTGCAGTTTTAATAAAACCAGAGGTAATATAATATGATCATTTGAAACACTGAAAGTCGCACTTGCCGCACCATGCTGAGCCAAGTTCACAATAAGCCCAATATCAGAAAAAATATTATAAATTTCGCTCAGTTGACCTTCTGACAAAAAACTCAAATCTTTAGTCCGTATCGATAGCATGACCTGATTTGATTTCTTAATTAAGCAAGGAACAACTGGCTTAAGTTTTTTAAAATTTCCAATTTTTGTAGCCTTGGATTCATTGTTCAAAAAAGACCTGACATGTAAAATTATATTACGACTTTTCAGAGGCTGGACGGTCTTTGGATGAATCACAGAAGCTCCGAAAAATGCCAATTCTATTGCCTCTTCATAGGGAACTTCCTCTAAAAGTCTGACATTTTCAAAAACCTTTGGATCACCACTCATCAAACCAGGGACATCCTTCCAAATGGTCAATTCCTCTGCATTCAGAGCGTATGCGAATATTGCCGCAGAATAATCTGAACCTTCACGACCTAAGGTTGTATAATCTTGATTTTCTATGGAATAACCAATAAATCCTTGAGTGATCCAAATACCACGCTCATTTTTCAAATCATTCTGAATATTGTGCTCTGTTGTCAGAAGATCTATCTCCGCTCGCCTGTGATTATTATTAGTATAAATAACTCGTCGAGAATCAAGCCAGGAAGACTGGGGATGCTTTGTTTGAATTGCAGCATGTAATATAATCGAAGACACTATTTCTCCAGCAGAGACAATAGCATCATAGCGCTTATCGTATGCGAAATCTGAAGGGACTCCTTGAATCCGATTCCATTCACCTTCCAACCCTAATTTTAGAGTCTGATCCAATAAGCCCATTGATTCAGATAATTGAAAATGAAAATTTATTACTTCATCTAGGATACTCTTCGCTAGAATTTCATCTCCGTTGATTTTTGCTTCTAAATAGGCTTCTAGGGAATTTGTTGTTTTGGCCATTGCTGAAACAACAATTAATAAAGGATCCTTGCCAAAATCAGAGACTAATTCAATTGCTTTTTTTAAAGAATCTATATCTTTTAAAGAATTACCACCAAATTTAAAAACAGACCAGTTCGTCATCTTTATGAATGAATGAATTCAGGATATTTAAATGAATAATTGTATAATTCTTTGCCAGTCAACCTGCATGGATACCAATCTTTTAATATTTCTGAACCAATGGATTCATAAAAATTAATTGCAGGAGTATTCCAGTCTAACACTTCCCAATGTAGCCTATGAGCATTTATTGATTTTGCCCATTGAATCGTTGCTTCCATTAATCTCCTACCAATTCCTCTACCTCTAAAATGTGACCTTACAACTAAATCTTCAAGATGCGCAGTCAATCCTTTCCACGTAGAATATCTTTCATGGCATAGTGCCATACCAAATATTTCATCTGAAGAATTTGATACCGCCAAAAAACAAACAAATTTTTTTAACTCCCAATCCATTGACAATTGATCTACAGTGATCTCCACTTGATCCGGTGCTTTCTCAAAGACTGCTAGCTCTTGTATCAGCGAAAAAACTATTGGAATATCTGATTTTTTTACCCAACGAATTGAAATATCTTCCATTTGATCCTTCATTCCGCTAAAGTAATAACCCATACTCTATCTTTAACCCAACCCTTGATTATAATATTTATGAAACATCATCGCCCCACAACTCTTGGAGAATTTTTAATAGAGAATCAAGAAAAATTTCCATACGCAACCGGCGAGTTATCGCAGCTTTTATCATCAATACGTCTTGCTTCAAAAGTTGTGAATAGAGAAATAAATAAAGCAGGCCTTGCGGATATTCTTGGGCTTGCTGGATCTGAGAACATACAGGGTGAAAACCAAATGAAATTAGATGTTTTCGCAAATGATACATTTATAAGGACATTAAGATCTATGGGCGAAGTATGTGGGGTAGCGAGTGAAGAATTAGATGACTTCATTAGTTTTGATGATAACATTCATTCTTCTAGTAAATATGTCGTTTTAATTGATCCCTTAGATGGGAGTAGTAATATTGATGTAAATGTATCTGTAGGTACTATTTTTAGTATTTACCGAAGGATTAGCGAACCAGGCAGTCCAGTAAAATTAGAAGACTTCCTCCAACCTGGAAATGCTCAAGTAGCTGCTGGATATGTAGTTTATGGGTCAAGTACAATGATTGTTTTTACGACTGGGCACGGTGTAAATGGCTTTACTTTAGACCCGAGTATAGGAACCTATTGCCTCTCTCATCCAAACATGAAGATTCCTTCAAAAGGAAATATTTATTCGATAAATGAAGGCAATTATGTTCATTTTCCTGAAGGTGTTAAGAAATATATAAAGTTTTGCCAAACATTGGATTTAAAATCGAACCGACCATATACGAGCCGATATATAGGATCTCTAGTCTGCGATTTACATCGTAACATACTAAAAGGAGGAATCTATATTTATCCTACAGGAACTATGAGCCCTAATGGAAAGCTAAGGCTACTATACGAGTGTAATCCTTTGGCTTTAATAATAGAACAAGCAGGAGGAAGAGCTACAAATGGAGAAATTCGAATTTTAGATATAAAACCTTCTGAACTTCACCAACGAGTACCTTACTTTGCAGGCTCCACCGAAATGGTCCTTGAGGCCGAATCATTCCTGGTGGAAAGATGATTTAATGCGAGTAAAAGATCTAATTCCATCCTATTTAAAAGACTCCCGATTTAGGGAATTCTATACTAAATGGACTGAAAGTGAGCCAGGTAAATCTATACAGCTAATCGGATTAAAAGGATCATTGACTTCTGTAATCGCAGCTTGCACCTACCAGAAATCTAAAAAGTCTATAATTATTGTTCGTTCGAATAAGGAAGAAGCCGCATACTTTTATAATGACCTGCAGAAATTATTAACTACCGAAGATGTTTATTTTTTTCCAGACTCATATAAGAGACCATATTCGGACCAAGAGCAGGTCAATAATATAAATATTAGCCTGCGCACAGAGGCATTAGAAAGGCTATTAATTTCTGAAAAACCATGTTTGGTAATTACATATCCCGAAGCTCTTGCAGAAAAAGTTATTACAAGACAATTATTAAAATCTAAAACTTTAAACATCAATGTTAAAGATCATATCGATCTAGATTTTTTAAATGAGAGTTTATTTGAACTAGGATTTGAAAGAGTTGACTTTGTGGAATTACCGGGACAATTTTCTGTCAGAGGAGGAATAGTTGATGTTTTTTCATTTTCTCAACAAAACCCTTCTCGAATTGAATTCATTGGTAATGAAATTGAAAGTCTACGTTCTTTTTCTATTGATGATCAGCTAAGTATAGACAATCTTGTCAGCATTACTTTAGTATCAAATATTGAAGACAAGTATCAAAAGGGAATAAGACAGTCACTAATCTCTTATTCAAAAAACATAGCTTCATTATGGATTCAAGACCCATCAATTACTGAAGATAAAATTGAAGCGTGTTTTGAGCACTCAAAAAAAATTTATCAGAATTTAAATTCAACTATTAAAAGAGTTGAACCCTCTAGTTTGTATTTATCGAGAAAAGAAATAAAAACTGAATTTGAAACAAACATATTAATAACTGAATACGGCAGCTTTGATTCAAAAGAAAAATCCTGGGGAACATTACCAAGAACTTCTTTTGGGAAAAATTTTAATTTATTATTTGAGACTCTAAAGGAACAGGAGCATAAAGGTTCAGAAATATGGCTAATGTGTGGACAAGCCCAGCAAAAAAAACGTTTGGAATCAATTATATCTGACCATAGTGATAAGCCCTTAAAAATTAATTGGTTAAATGATGCATTGCACAGCGGATTTGAAGATCCTTGTGGTGGGAAAATTGCCTTTACAGATCATGAAATATTCGAGAAACATCAAAGATTTAGGCTTAGGGACGGACTTGGAAAAGCACAAGCTATAACTCTAAAAGAATTAAACTCACTTCAAATTGGTGATTATGTAACCCATATTGATCACGGAATAGGGAAGTTTGGAGGACTCCAAAAGATTGATGTCCAGGGAAAAGAGCAAGAAGCAATCAAAGTAATTTACAAGGATTCTGACTTATTGTATGTGAGTATACACAGCCTTCATAAAATATCAAAATTTAATTCCAAAGAAGGAAATGCTCCATCGGTAAATAAACTGGGATCTCCCGCCTGGCAAAACCTAAAGAAAAAAACAAAATCTCGGGTTAAGCAGCTCGCCTACAGCTTAATTAAACTTTACGCCAAAAGAAAAGAAGCAAAAGGATTTTCATTTTCACCTGATAATTATTTGCAAAATGAACTAGAAGCGTATTTTCAATATGATGATACTCCAGATCAAGAAAAGGCATCTGCAGATGTAAAATCTGATATGGAATCCAGTATTCCAATGGACCGACTTATCTGTGGAGATGTAGGATTTGGTAAAACTGAAATCGCTATTCGGGCAGCATTCAAGGCTGTCAATGATAATAAACAAGTTGCAATTCTTGTGCCTACAACAATTTTAGCTTTTCAACACTTCAAAACATTCAGCAATCGCCTCAATGGTTTCCCTGTAAGAGTTGAATATATTAATAGATCCAGGAGCACCAGAGATTTAAAAGTCATACTTAATGATTTAAGCGAAGGTAAAGTTGATGTACTTATTGGAACCCACAAGCTTGTAAGTAAAGATGTGAATTTTAAAGATTTAGGCCTACTCATAATTGATGAAGAGCAGAAATTCGGGGTTAATGTAAAGGATAAACTAAAAACGTTAAAAGTCAATGTAGATACCTTAACTCTTACCGCTACGCCGATCCCGAGAACCATGCAATTCTCATTAATGGCTGCTCGGGACTTGAGTGTAATGAATACCCCTCCTGAAAATAGACAGCCTATAGATACTCAAATTATTGGATTTAAGGAAGAGAAAATACGCGATATCCTTAATTATGAAGTTAGTCGCGGGGGACAAGCTTTCTTTATTCATAATCGAGTTGAAAACATAAAAGAAATTGCTGGGGCTTTGCAAAGGCTGTTGCCGGATGTTAAAATAGCAATTGGTCATGGTAAAATGAAGGGGAAAGATCTGGAAGATGTTTTAGTAAACTTTATGGAAGGGAAATATGATATTCTTGTAAGCACCACTATTGTGGAGAGTGGACTTGATGTTCCCACAGCAAATACTATGATCATTAATCAAGCGCATAGATTTGGTCTCAGCGATTTACACCAGATGAGAGGAAGGGTGGGAAGATCAAATAAAAAAGCATTTTGCTATTTAATTTCACCTCCAGTAATTGGCCTACCTGATGAATCAAGAAAAAGGCTACAAGCGCTTGAACAATTTTCTGATTTAGGATCTGGATTTAAAATTGCTCTAAGAGATCTTGAAATCAGAGGAGCAGGCGACCTATTAGGAGGTGAGCAAAGCGGATTTATTAATGATCTAGGATTTGAAACATATCAAAGGCTTCTTTCAGAAGCAGTTCATGAGTTGAAGAATGAAGATTTTAAAGAAATTTATGAGAATCAAAAAGGTGGCTTAAAAGAAAATAATATTGAATGCCAAATCGATACTGATCTAGAGTTATTATTTCCAGATAAGTATATTAATTTTGTCGAAGAGCGACTAAGAATTTATCGTGACTTAAATAGTCTTAAAAATGAATCCGAATTGGATAACTTCGCTAAAGGACTCGAAGATAGATTCGGACCAATGCCAGAGCAAGCAAATGATCTACTAAAATCGATGAAACTAAAATGGTTAGGGAACTCTCTGGGTCTAGAGAAAATAATTTTAAAAGGCAGTAAATTAATTGCGCATTTCCCAAATAGCGAATCAAAAAAACCTTCAGAAAAAATCATTTCAGCTTTTTTATCAAAAATAACTGAGAATCCAAAAAGATTCAGAATGAAACAAATAGGTCGATTATCAATAGTTGTAGACAATATCACTTCTGTAAATGAAGCTTTTATGACTTTACAGAGCATCAAAAATCATCAACCAATACTAAGCGAAATAACATGAATGCAATCCAATCATTTGGCATAGATAAACAATACGAAAATCATGTTGCTCTTCATCCATTGGATCTGAGTGTTCCCGAAGGAAGTGTTTTTGGACTTCTCGGACCAAACGGAGCTGGAAAAACCACACTGCTCAGAATCATAAATCAAATTATATCTCCCGATAATGGATCGGTTAGCTTTTATGGCCAAAAAATTGATTCTTCCGATAGTCGCCATATTGGTTACCTTCCTGAGGAACGCGGACTTTATAAAAAAATGAAAGTCGGAGAGCAGTCCATGTATCTCGCTCAATTAAAAGGTCTGAGTCGAAATGAAGCAAGGAAAAGACTTCATTGGTGGTTTAAAAAATGGGGACTCGAAACTTGGTGGGATAAAAAAGTTGAGGAATTATCTAAAGGAATGGCTCAAAAAATTCAGTTTATCACCACCGTACTTCATGAGCCTAAACTTCTGATATTTGATGAACCGTTTAGTGGTTTAGATCCGGTAAACGCAGCCCTAATTAGAGATGAAATGCTTAGAATCAGAGAAGAAGGTGCAACAATAGTTCTCTCTACTCATAGGATGGAAAGTGTTGAAGAACTTTGCAGTCATATTGCATTACTGAACCATGGAGAGAAAATCTTAGATGGAACGGTAAATGAAATTCGGGAATCACATCGCAATGGTAATTTCAGATTATCATACCGATCAAATGAACCTATTACCCTCTCGCTTCCTAACCAAGTAGAGATGTCCCAAAACTTAAGAGATTTTAATAAAGGAATCTGTATCGCTGAAATTCAAAGTATGAAATTAAATAGCTCTGAAATTATAAGTGTCTTAGCACCTCAAGTTGACACAATTCGATTTGAAGAAATTATACCAAGCATGAATGACATTTTCATTAAATCAGTAGAAAAATGAATCCATTTATTATTATCGCATTGCGAGAATTTACATCAAGAGTTAAAAACAAAACTTTCATCCTGATGTCGATTATAGGGCCTCTGGCAATTGGAGCACTATTGGTTATTCCCGCCCTTTTTTCTAATATAGATGAAGATCCCAAAAAACTACTTGTAGTAGATAATTCTTACCTTTTATTGGGAACTGAAAAAATATCAAGACACAGTTTTCAATATTTGAATCCGGAAGAATTTGATGAAGAGTCAGCCATTTCTGCGGTAAGGGAAAAAGAAATTTATGATGGCCTATTATTTCTTCCTCCATCTGAAAATGGAGATCCGGATTTTATACTTCGCAACACAAGATTATACTCAAAAGGTGATATTGGAATAGATCTAACCCGTGACATAGAAAGGCGCCTTGGGAAATTAGCTACCGAGGAAAAATTAAAAATCAATGGTGTTGATCCCTCCCTTGTAAAAAACTCTACGACAATTGTAAATATCAAAAACTTAAACTTAACAGAAAAAGGTTCTGAGGCTAGCTCTCTTCCTCTCAAAATGGCAATTGGATTTGGAGCTTCTTTTTTCATATACATGTTCACCTTTTTTTATTCAGCTCAAATAATGCGCGGAGTCATCGAAGAAAAAACTTCAAGAATTGTTGAAGTAATGATAACATCTGTAAAACCGACACAACTTCTTTTGGGTAAAATAATAGGAATTGCTGGTGTGGGACTTTTACAATTTTTAATTTTAATTGCTTTTAGCACAATAATTTATTCTGTCGCTGGAAGTATCGGTCTGCTAGGATCTGATATTTCTGAGGTTACACCCGGTGGTGCAATAATGGAAAATACGGAATCACAAACTGTATTAAATGAAGTTATTGAGAGCTTTAAAACTTTTAACATCCCGAAACTAATAGGGTTTTTTGTTTTTTATTGGCTTGGGGGCTATCTGCTTTATGGCGCATTATTTGCTGCCGCAGGATCAGCTGTTGACGCTGAAGCTGATACCCAGCAATTCATGATTCCCCTAACAGTCCCGTTATTGATAACATTAATGCTCGCTACTCCTATGATGCAAGAACCCAATGGGACTTTAGCAATATGGTTGTCATTAATACCATTTTCCTCACCGTTGGCAATGATGATAAGACTTCCATTTGGAGGTGTACAAACTTGGGAGATTGCTTTGAGTATGCTACTATTAATTATCGGGTTTCTTGGAACGACTTGGATTTCAGCAAAAATATATCGCGTAGGAATCTTAACTTACGGAAAGAAAGCAAGTTATAAAGACCTTTACAAATGGTTACGCAGAAAATAATAAACGAATGAATATGACCTTTTCTGACTTTCTTGAATTAGTGCTTTTTAAATATGATAGCGTCAGTGTCACACTATTCGACATTATTCAAGTCTTTGTTATTCTTTCATTTGCGAGATTAATAACATATTCTATCAAGCGAATATTTACTAGAGCAGTATCTCGGAAAAGGGTCGATCATGGAACCGCGTATTCATTAAGGCAATTATTGAATTATTTCATTTGGATCATAACGATACTATTTACTCTTGACTTTTCGGGAATAGAGATTACGGTGATTTTAGCATATTCAACTGCTCTTTTTGTTGGATTAGGACTAGGATTACAGGATACATTTAGAGACTTTATATCAGGAATCATTTTACTGACTGAAAGAAGTATATCTGCAGGAGATATTATTGAAATTGATGGGATGATAGGAATCGTTAAGGAGTTGGGGCTAAGAACAACCAAAATCTCAACTCGAGATGATATTTCAGTAATTCTTCCAAATAGTAAATTAACTAATCAAGGAGTGATCAATTGGAGTCATCAAAATAAATCAACACGTTTTCATATTGCTGTTGGAGTTGCATATGGTTCCGATACCCGACTTGTCGAAGAAGTTTTAATAAAATGTCTCAAAGAGCATCATGACGTTCATGCAAAACCGGCGCCATCAATTCAATTCACTAACTTCGGAAACAGTTCTTTAGAATTCAATGCTAATTTTCACAGTTCAAACTTGTTTCGAATAGAATTTACAAAATCAGAATTGAGATACTCAATTGATGAAGCCTTCAGAGAGAATAATATCACTATCGCCTTTCCTCAAATGGATGTGTGGATGCATAACAAATAAGAATTATTCATGGCGCGTATACTAATCGTTGAAGACGAAAAAGCAATTCGGAATGTATTAAGAAATATTCTTGTAAATGAGAATAACTCGCATGAGATATTTGAAGCTGAAGATGGCGAGATTGGTGTGAGTAAATTAAATGATAATACTTTTGATCTAGTTCTTTGTGATATCAAAATGCCCAAAAAAGATGGCATAGAAGTATTAGAGTTCATAATGGAAAATTATGGAGATACCCCTACCGTTATGATCTCTGGCCATGGAGACATTGATACAGCAGTAGCATGTATCCGAAAGGGGGCTTATGACTACATAGCCAAACCACCAGATTTAAATAGACTTGTAACAACAATTAGACAAGCAATTGATCGAAAAGTCTTGTTACAAGAAAACAAAAGGTTACGTAAAAAAGTTGATAGCAAATTTGCTATGATTGGGACATCTAAGTCTTTAGAGATTGTTAGAAGTATGATCAAAAAAGTGGCGCCAACAGATGCGCGCGTTTTAATAAGCGGTCCGAATGGTTCAGGAAAAGAAATTGTTGCAAATCAATTGCATCAGCTCAGTGCTAGGTCAAAACAATCTTTTATTGAAGTTAATTGTGCTGCAATTCCCTCAGAATTGATTGAGTCAGAATTATTCGGACATATAAAAGGTTCATTTACTTCTGCAATAAAAGACCGGAAAGGAAAATTCGAATTGGCACATGGTGGAACCTTATTTTTAGATGAAATCGGTGATATGAGTCTTTCTGCTCAGGCAAAAGTTTTACGCGCTCTTCAAGAAAACCAAATAACACCTGTCGGCTCAGGAAAATCTATTGCCGTCAATGTTCGAATTATTGCAGCTACTAATAAAAATCTTAAAGAAGAAATAAACTTAGGTAGGTTTAGAGAAGATCTTTATCATCGTATAAGTGTAATTGTAATCGATGTTCCATCTCTAAATACCAGACGTCAGGATATTCCTGATCTAATTGATCATTTTTTAAAAAGTCTTACAGATCAAGGTTTCGGGAAAAAGACATTCTCAAAAGAGGCAATAGATCATTTGACATCTGCGAACTGGACCGGTAATGTGCGAGAGCTAAGAAATGTAGTTGAAAGACTGCATATCTTGGGGTCAAATCCTGTTTTAGCAAAGGAGGCCTCTAAGTATTCTTAAGGGCAACAATTCCTATTTGATTATAAAATCTACTTATTAGTAAGGTTGCACTTAAAGTTAAACCGATGGCTAAAGCCACCCATACCCCAATAGCTCCCCAACCAAAATAAGTTCCAAGTAACCACTCTAATGGTAAAGCAATCACATAATATGAAACAAAGGAAATAACTGTTGGGGTCTTAACATCTTGCATACCTCGAAGTACTCCCAAAGCTGTAGCCTGGAGCCCATCGCTTACTTGAAAAATTGTCGCCACTATTAATAATGAAGCTGCTGCTGAAATTACATCCGAATCAGTTGTGTAAAATGAAGGAAGAATATTTCGAAGAGTAAAAAATAATATTCCCGTAAAAATCATAAATGCTATTGTTAAAGAAAATAAACTCTTTCCTGCATTTAAAGCTTCCCCTCCTCTTTTTGCACCTAATAATTGTCCCATTCTTACTGTTCCTGCTGCGCCTAATCCTGTCGCAGCCATATATGATATGGATGCGAGATTAATGGCTATTTGGTGAGCAGCAAGCTGACTAGGTCCGTATGTACCTATTATCCATGCGCTTGCTGCAAATGCACTGACTTCAAATACATATTGTAAACCTGATGGTAAACCCAATTTTAATAAAGATCTAATTGCTCTGATTGAAATGATAACGTTGTCCTGGACTATTTTACAATTATTTCTTTTTTCAAGAACAAAGTACCAGACATGAATTGCCATTATAATTCTTGCAATTATTGTAGCAATACCGGCACCTAATATTCCTAAAACGGGAAAAGAAAATAATCCAAATATTAATACTCCGTTAAGCAACACATTTAGTAAGTTTCCAATCAAACTTATTCTCATCGGGGTTTTAGTATCGCCCATACCTTCCAGATACTGCTTACCCGAGAGAAAAAGCATAAATGGAATGTATGAAACCATAATTAAAATTAAATAGACCCTGCTCTCTTCAATAACTTCAATTGATTGATTGGTCTTTTGAACTAAAAGAAACAATAGCCAAGCAAAAAGAAACATTATTGTGGAAGTCAAAAGATTGACTAAAGTAGAATTCTTAAGTAATCGATATGCCTTACCCCATCTTTTTTGACCATATGCCCTGGCAACCAAAGGAGTTAAACCATATGCCACTCCAATCCCAAAAACAAGAGGAACAGAGGTTATGGATCCAGCTAAAGAGACTGCTGCGAGTGAAATAACACCCAATTGACCAACCATAATTGAATCTGCGACAGATGTGACAATATGCCCTAATTGACCAATAATTACGGGAAGAGCCAATGGTACATTTTCTCGCCATTGGAATATTTTAGACATCAATCCATTGACTCGTAACGATCCACTTCTCTAATATAAAATGTATTTGCCTCGTCCAACAGACGATTCATCTCATCTGTCAATTCAGTCTCATCCTCTCCGCCAATCTGATCTAACCACTCCACTTCGTCAGTATCCAGGTCTATTACAAATCTTGGGTATTCAGTATGAATAATGTAAACGTTTTCAGGCTGATCAGTATTGTCTCCAACCAAAAATTTAGGAATCGCCATGATAGAAATAATTTTAACTCGTTATTTGGACTAAGGTACAATTTAAGAGCAGTACATTTATTGTGTGAATGTCATATTCTTTGCGAGAAAAACTTTACTTGATCAACCTGGCGGAGATACAGTTCAAGTTTTAGAGACTATAAAAGCTCTTAAAAAAAGAGGGCATAATGTGATATTGATTCTTTCTGTAAGCAGATTAAATAAAGAAATACGCAGCTCTAAATATGACGTGATTCACTCGATAAACTTGGGACGATATGTTGACCAATATCATTGTTATCAAATTCGGAAAAAATATCCACAGATCAAATGGGTCATATCCTCCATATTAGTCGACTACAAAGAATATGAAATAAAAAGAGGTTTCATATGGAAATATTTACCTTATGAAATTCAAGAAAATATTAAAGTTTTCCTAAGAGCACTTTTAAGTAAAGATCGATGGCCATCTATTGGGTTGATTTTTTTAAAAAATCCATTATTAAAGTTCACCTGGACAGCAGATCATATCCTAACCACTACATCTGCAGAAGCGGATAGAATAAAACGAATAACAGGTTTAGGGAGTAGCGTTAAAGTTGTACCTCCCGGATTAGAGCACTTATCTGTAGCTAAACAAAAAAAACGTGATGGCTACGTAATTCTGGGAAGAATAGAAGGGATCAAAAATCAAATTGAAGCAATTAATGCATGGAAAATACTTAGTAAGACTGGCTTTAAAGAGCCGTTAACCATAATTGGAGATGAAGGATCAAACCATAAAAAATATATTCAATCTTTTAAACTTGCAATAAAAGAAGCGCAAAATCAAGGAGCTAACGTCTCTTGGAAAAGAGCTATTAAAAGCAAAGAAACATCTGAATTATTATCGAAAACGTATGGTGTGATTATTCCATCATTATTTGAAACTTTTGGACTGACATCAATTGAAGGTCTAAAGGCTAAATGCCAAGTGATTCTCTCTAAAAATGCTGAAAGCTCAAAAGAACTCAAAAAAGATGTTTTTCTATGCATGCCAGTTGCCGAACAAATTGCAACCGCTGTTTTGTCAGCGCATAAAAATCCAAAAAAACATGCATCACTTGATAAATACTCATGGAATAAAGCTGCTGAAAGTTTAGAGAATATTTATTCCATTCAAAGCCGATTCATAGCATTTAGCGGGTCTCGGGGAATGCCCAATAGATATGGAGGTTTTGAAGAAATGGTTGACCATGTTTCAAGAAGACTCTCAGATACAGGAAATCGAGTTTGGGTCAGTACCTCATCAAAACATTCTAAACCTGATTACAAATACCCTGGAATTCTAAGAAAATTTCATTGGGACCCCGAGACACTAATGGGGTCATTTGCACAATTCATATATGACTGGATCAGCATAAGATCCATTAATCAGTGGAAACCTGATTCACACATAACGCTTGGGACAACTAGCTCAGCTCCTTCCTTACTATGGCAAAAATGGTTTTACCGCACCAATGTAGCAGTTCACCTAGATGGAATTGAATGGAAACGGGGTAAATACTCACGTATAGTAAGAAATTATCTCAAATTATCAGAGCAAATAGCAGTAAAATCGTCGGAGATAATTATTTCCGATAATCCTGGAATAACGGATTATTGTAACATGAACTACGAGAAGCCGATTCACGAAATATCATATGGCACGGAGATTCAAAAAATACTAAATAAAGAAGAGCTTAATGATATTCTTATGAAATTTGGACTAATAAAAGATGAATATGTACTAATAATATGTAGACTAGTCCCTGAAAATAATATTCTTGAAATTCTAACTGAGCTAATCGATGAAACTCCTATCGCAATAGTTGGCGATTGGAGTACTCGATACGGTCAAAATATTTTTAACTTATTTCACGGGAATTTAAATTTTGTCAAAATTGAAAGTGAATACGATCCAATCATAACGCAAGCCCTGAGGCAGGGTTCATCCATATATATTCATGGACATAGTGTTGGTGGAACAAACCCAGGGCTACTTCAAGCTATGTCAGCTGATTGCAAAATTGTGGCCCATGATAATGTATTTAATAGATCTGTCCTCGGAAGTAAGGGTATTTATTTCAACACCTCTAATCCTCTCTTAAAAAAGATTTGGCTTAAGAGAAACTCCATTGACCAGGATTGGAAGGATCAACTAAAATCTCATGATTGGAATGAAGTCACAGAAAAATACACTGAAGTTGCTGAATATTTAGCTTTGAAAAAGACTTAAACTAAATCCATTTTCGTTTTCCTAAAATAGTCGCACCCATAATTTTTAAATCTAAAATAAAAGACCAATTCTCGATATAATATATATCAGTACGAATTCTTTCATGCATTAGCTCTATGTCCTTAGATCCGGTTAAACCTCGGGCCTGAGCTAAACCTGTCATTCCAGGCCGAACCCAATGCCTTATCCCATAATTATTAATTGCTTTTGTGTATTCGCTGTGATCTGAGAGCATATGGGGCCTTGGTCCCACTAGACTCATAGTACCAATAAACACATTCCACAATTGGGGAAGCTCATCTAAATGATTTTTCCTTAATATTTTTCCTAAAAAAGTAATACGATTATCCTTTGATTTAGCCTGAATATCTTCTTCTGAGCCCTTATACATGCTTCTAAACTTCCATATTCTAAAATTATTTCCAGCTATCCCCACTCGGGTTTGGGAATAAAATATAGACCCTCTGGAATTGATCTTAATCAAGATACCGATAATCGGAGTTAGCCAAGACAAAATAAATAACAAGCCAAAAAATGAGATGAAAACATCAAGTGATCTCTTCATAAATGAGGAAAAGAAAAAGCTCAGAGGTTCAGGACGAATATCCACAATTGGAATATTTCCAAATGATGTCAACCGCGTACGGTTTGCTACTAAAACACCCAAATCAGGTACTAACCTAAGCCTGATGCCTAATTCATCAGCAAGTCTTGATGCTGAACGCATTTCTTCAGGTGAAACCCATAATTCTTCATATTTATTTGATAATTCTTGCACAGTAGGTAAAACATCAAATCTTTTTCCAATTTTATAACCATACTCAGGGTGACGATTGAGTTCAATACCTAATCTCTTCCATTGACTACCGACGCCAACAGTTGCAATTAGTTTTGAAGAGTTTTTATTTAAAAAATAATTTCTCAATCCATAAATCCAAAAGAAGCGGAAAATTGTACCAAAAAACAAATATGAGACCACAAATAAAAACAAGAATATTCGAGAATAATAGATTGAGGTCTTTAAAATAAAAACAACTAAAGCTATCGTAGATATATGTAGAAATACCATCCTGTAAAAACTAGACAAAACGCTTCTCACCTCCACCCCAACCTTCAGTTTATGGACATTAAAAACTAATGAGAAACTGATCCAAAGGACAAAAACTAAAATAAATAATATCAGATATTGATCATAATAGAGAGGGTTATTGACAGATAAGTTCCCAAATCGAACATTCGCCCAAAGCAAAAATGAACCGATTAAAATAGCTCCATCTGCTAAAAAAAAAGTAAATTCTGATGAACGTATACCTCTAGACTCCATTAAGCCCATAAGTTAACCTTATTTTTGAGTATGGCGATGAATGACTTATATACATCTCTGACATATTTGAAGGGTGTTGGACCATATAAGGCCGGACTAATGTCTTCTGAACTCGGGATCAGAACATTTGGAGACCTTATTGAATACTTTCCATTTAGATACATAGATCGATCAGTAGTTTACCAACCAAATGAGGTTTCACCCGGTCCTGCTGAAATTCAGGTGCGGGGTGTTTTATCAGAAATTAAACTTCTTGGTCATGGTCCAAAGAAAAGACTGACTGCTAAATTAGATTCGGACAATGGTAGTATTGAATTAATTTGGTTTAAGGGAGTTAAGTGGATTCAGAAATCTATTAATCCAGGAAATGAAGTTATCGCCTTTGGCAGAATTTCTGATTTCAATGGAAATTTCAGTATGTCCCATCCGGACTTGGAATCAATCAACTCATTTAAAAAAAATAATTTTTTAGGAATGCATCCCGTTTATTCTTCCACTGAAAAATTATCCTCAGCAGGATTAAATAGCAAAGGACTGGCAAAACTTATTGCAGACCTTCTTAATAATTTTAGCGAGCCTCAATTAGATTGGCTCCCTCAATCCATAGTCAAAAATAAAAATTGGCCATCTAGGGGAACAGCTTTAAAAGAAATGCACTATCCTAAAAATGCTCAGAGATTATCAATCGCAAGAGAACGTTTAGCTTTTGAAGAAGTGTTTTTAGACCAGCTTATATTCGCGTATAAACGTAAGAGTCACCTTGCTCAAAATGGGGGATTTATATTTTCTAAGCTGAAGCCAAATTTTAATAATTTTTACGAAAATATCCTTCCGTTTGAGTTAACAAATGCTCAAAAAAAAGTAATAAAAGAAATCAGGGAAAATGCAACGTCTGGCTTGCACATGAACCGTCTAATTCAAGGAGATGTTGGCTCAGGGAAGACCCTTGTAGCATTTATGTCTATACTAATGGCAGTTGACAATGGACATCAAACAGCCATGATGGCCCCGACAGAAATTTTGGCACAGCAACATTATTCTAGTTTAATACCATGGGCAGAAAAACTTGGTATAACTATTAGTCTTTTAACTGGATCTGTGAAAAAATCTGCGAGAAAGATAATGTTTAAAAATCTTGAGTCAGGGCATATTGATATACTTGTAGGGACTCATGCATTAATAGAAGATCCTGTTATTTTTAAAAATTTAGGAATCGCAATCATTGATGAACAGCATAAATTTGGAGTTGCACAAAGAGCTAAACTTCGGAAAAAAAATAATCCATCTCCACATATTTTGGTGATGACAGCCACCCCTATTCCAAGAACATTGGCAATGAGTATCTATGGCGACCTAGACCTTTCGATAATTGATGAACTTCCTCCAGGAAGAAAGTCTATAAAAACAGTACACAGAACAGATCATAATCGTCTGCAAGTATGGGGATTTATAAAAGATCAAATTTTAAAAAGTCGACAGGTTTATATAGTTTATCCGTTAATCGAAGAAAGTGAAAAACTTGACTTTAAAGATTTAATGGATGGCTATGAGAGTATAATCCGAGATTTTCCAAGACCCGATTTTGAAGTATCAATTGTTCATGGACGAATGAAATCGGAAGACAAACAATGGGAAATGCAAAGATTTGTTAATGGAGAAACACAAATAATGGTATCTACAACAGTTATTGAAGTTGGCGTAGACGTGCCGAATGCAAGTGTTATGGTAATAGAAAACGCTGAAAAATTTGGACTTTCTCAGCTACACCAATTAAGAGGCAGAGTAGGTCGAGGAGGAGAAAAATCATACTGTATATTAATGACCGGAGATAAACTAAGTGATAATGGCCAAATCCGTATTGATACATTATGTAAAACCAATGATGGATTTGAAATAGCCAATGTTGATATGAAACTCCGAGGGCCTGGAGAAGTTATGGGTACCCGTCAAAGTGGTTCTCTCGATTACAAAATCGCCAATATTATCGAAGATGGTGAATTAATTGAATGGTCTAGGAAAATCGCTGAATCTTTGGTTCTGAATGATCCTAAATTAGAAAAAGCGGATAATGAAAAATTGAGATATAGGTTTTCAGAATATTCTAGACATAAAATACAATGGGGATCCGTGGCATAATTTGTGATCCATCCATTCTAAATTTAAACCCAAAAATGAAAATCAGACCGCTAAAAAAAATCCGCCCGTTTTGGCGCTCTGTATCATTAACTCACAGGTTTTATCAAATCAGCGGAGGGTATAAATTCTTAGTTCAAGGATTTCGAAAGCTTGGTCTTATTATAATAATTTTTGCCGTGGCAATTTGGCTCTTAAACAATTATTTAGTTGACATTGAAGCTATTGCCGAATGGGTCACGATAAAAATTCATTGGACTGCTGTTATAATGTTACTAGGATTATCTGAAATAGTTACAGGTATCTTACCTCCCGATTTTTTTATTTTATGGGCAGGTGAGATGCAACACCCATATCTCATGACCCTTCTTTTAGCACTTGTAAGTTACATAGGTGGCGTATTAAGCTACTTTATTGGTAAACGAATTCACTATTTCCCCATTGTTCAAAAATGGATAAACAATAGATTCCAAGAGCAGTCTTTGCAACTAAAGAAATTTGGTGGGCTTTTAATATTTTTATCTGCTATAGCTCCTTTACCGTTCGCCCCCGTATGCACAATTGCGGGAATAGTGAATTTTAGATTGAGATTATTCTTAATCCTTGCAACTACAAGATTTTTAAGATTTTTTTTATACGCTTTTTTTATATTCGGTTTAACATGATTATCATTTAGATTAAAATAGTGCAGAATTTCTTCTAGCAAAGGATAAATTACTGTGTATTTTTGCAGCTATGCTAATTTCTAAAGAGTGGTTGAGCGACTACATCAAAACTGAGCTTTCTGATGAAGGTTTAACTGATATTTTAACATCTACAGGATTAGAAGTTGAAAAAATCGAACAAGTAGATCAAATAAAAGGTGGACTAAAAGGGGTAGTCGTAGGTGAAATCGTATCACTATCTAAACATCCAAATGCGGATAGACTCTCATGCACTAAAATTACTATTGGAACGGAAGACCCACTAAATATTGTTTGTGGAGCATCAAATATTGCGGTTGGACAAAAAGTTCCAGTTGCTACAATTGGTTGTACCATATATCCAGAAAGTATTGAGAAAGGAATTAAGATAAAAAAAGGAAAAATACGAGGACAATTATCAGAAGGTATGCTATGCGCTGAGGACGAACTTGGCATTGGAAAATCACATGATGGAATTTATATTTTGGGTAATGATGCAATTTCAGGCACTCCCCTTTCAGAATATCTTGGGCTAAAATCCGATTCCATTTTTGAAATTGGTTTAACCCCAAATAGAATGGATGCCATGAGCCATATGGGTGTTGCGAGAGATCTAAGGGCAGCAGCAATTCATAGAAAAATCAAATATATCTGGAATGAAAATAATATCAGTGAATGGTCTAAGGCCGATTCAAATATTGAAATTAACATTCAAGATAAATATGCATGCCCACGATATAGAGCACTCAGCATCAGCGGATTAAAGAACATATCTTCTCCAGACTGGCTTAAGCGCCGTCTAAAAGCTATTGGACTGAAACCTATAAATGCCATTGTGGACATTACTAACTATGTCCTCAATGACAAGGGACATCCGCTTCACGCCTTTGATACTCAGAAAATTATAGGTAATTCTATTCTAATCAGGAGAGCGAAAAGCAACGAAGAACTGATTACACTTGACGGAGTAACTAGAAAGTTACATAAAGAAGATTTAGTGATCGCAGATAAGCAAGTACCATTGGCTCTTGCCGGAGTTTTTGGTGGGCAGAATTCAGGGGTTAATGAGGATAGTACGGATATCATTATTGAATCTGCATGGTTTGATCCCGTCGTGATAAGGAAAACTGCAAAAAGACATGGTCTGAATACCGATGCATCATTCCGATATGAAAGAGGTGTTGATCCAAATATTGGTATGGATGCCCTTGTCTTGGCATGGAAATTAATAAACGAAATATTTCCAAATGCCACTATTACAGGATTTTCTGAAAAGAGTTTAAATAACTCCCGATTCGATAATCGAATTATTGAAGTTGATTTAACTCGAATAACTAAATTAATTGGTCTCGAAATAAATCAAAGTGAAGTCATATCCATCCTTAATTCATTAGATATTTCCTCAACCATATTGACAAAATCAACTTTAGAATTATCCATACCAGCCTACCGATGGGATGTTACAAGAGAAGCTGATATTGCTGAAGAGATATTAAGAATTTACGGTTTCAATTCTATCCCTTTTCCCGAAAGAATGCGATTAAGCTTGGCTGAAAATGAAGTGATATCAAATGAGTCTTTAAGAAGAAAAGCAACAGACTACCTCGTAGCTAATGGGCTTTATGAGATTATGAATAATTCGCTCACAAGCTCAGAGTTATACTCGAATCATCCAAGTATTAACTCTGAAAACAATGTGAAAATACTAAATCCCCTAAGTCAAGAGTTAGAAATCATGCGTCCGACATTATTGATGGGTGGCTTAAATGCAATTAGCTATAATTTAAAAAGACAAGAATCCAATATATCTATTTTTGAATTTGGGCGAGTTTATGCTAGTTCTCAAGAAAATAATTATTCTGAAAAAAATCATTTAGGAATTTGGCTAAGCGGACAATTTCCAAGACCCCACTGGAGTAAAGAAAAAACTAAAGTTGATTTCTTCACCCTAAAAGGCATCAGCATAGGCTTACTTTCTTGCTTAGGTATTGATAAAATCAATGAAATAGAGCAAGAACCTATTGCTGGCAAGTGGGCCGGTGGTATAAGATTAGAAAGTGGTCAAAAGGTATTGGCAACAATCTCTTGGGTAGATGAATGGGCTTTAAAAAAATCAGATGTTAAGGAAGCAGTTTTGGCAGGTATTTTCCATTGGGATAACGTTTGTCAAATTGCTAAAATTTCCAAAGTGCAATATAAAGAAACTCCAAAATTTCCCAAAGTGACCAGAGATTTAGCAATAATTGTAAAGTCTGAGATTAAATATGAAGCCATCAAACTTGCAATTAAAAAATCTAAAGAAAAAACGCTAATTGACTTTGAACTTTTTGATGTTTTTCAAGGAGAAAAAATTGGAAAAGCCCGAAGTTCATTTGGAGTGCGATTAATTTTTCAAGATTTAGGTAGAACCCTTAAAGATTCTCAAATTGAAAAGTCAGTATCTAGAATAATTGATTTCTTAAAGTCTGATGTTGATGCAGAGATTAGATCCTAGTAATACTTACTATTTATCAAGTATTTCCCCTAAGGCGTTATCATACAAATCCCGGAAAAATTTGACATCTCCCCAATCGTGATCATCAATTCGTATTGCGCCTTTTGTTACATGACCTACAAGATGAAATTCAACATCTTTCGTCATCATGAGATCGATTAATTCATCTTCATTATCAGGCGAGACGGTAATTATAATTCGACTTTGACTTTCACCAAAAAGATAAGCATCACTTCTAATAGATGAATCAGTTGTTATATCAAATCCTAAATTCGAGAGCATAGCGCTCTCCATCAGGGTAACAAAAAGACCACCTTCTGAAATGTCATGAGCACTTGATATAATCTCTTTTTTTATCAGATTTTGAACTTTTTTCTGAACCGAAAATTCTTGTTCTAGATCAAAAATAGGCACCGGAGATTCATCAACTCCGTGAATATTAACAAGATACTGACTCGAAGCAATGTCTTCATAAGTTGGACCTATTTGGTAGATTAAATCTCCTTTAGTTTTATATTGAATTGTTGTAACATTGTCGATATTCTTGACCAAGCCAATCATGGCAATTGTAGGTGTTGGAAAGATAGGTTCAATTGTATCCCCTACTTGAGTTTGATTATAAAAACTGACATTTCCTCCAGTAACTGGAGTTGAAAACCGCTTACAAGCCTTTGACATTCCTTTTATTGCCTCAGTAAACTGCCAATAGACTTCTGGATTATATGGGTTTCCAAAATTTAAACAATTTGTTATGGCGGATGGCTCGCCGCCCGAGCAGATAATATTCCTAGCATTTTCGGAGACAGCAATCATTGTTCCCACTTCCGGATCAGCGTGAACATATCGACTATTACAATCTACAGTCATCGCCATTGCTCTCTTAGATCCTTTGATATTCACTATTGACGCATCACTAGGTTCATTAGTAGAACGATTTTTTGTTCCAACCATGGAATCATACTGCTCATAAATATATTTTTTTGACGATATATTAGGTAATGCTATTATTTTTTTTGCAACGTGTAATAGATCTTTTGGTTCCGGAATTTTTTTTATGTCGAATTTCTTGAACTTTTTAAAATAAATGGGTTCTTTAATTTCACGATCATAAATTGGGGCACCTCCTCCAAGAACAAGAGACTCAGCTGGTATTTCCGCAATTTTTTCCTCATTCCAGAAATATCGTAGTAATGGCCCTGCTGTTACAATACCAATTTTCTTACAATGAATGTCCCACTTATCAAAAATATCTTGTACATCATTTTCGCGACCTTTATCTACTACTACTAGCATTCTCTCTTGTGATTCTGAAAGCAGAATTTCCCATGGTTCCATTCCCTCTTGGCGAGTTGGAACTTTATCAAGCCAAATATCCATACCCACTTTTCCACCAGCACTCATTTCGCTAGTGGAGCAAGTTATCCCTGCAGCTCCCATATCTTGCATTCCTTTTACAGCATCAATTTTTGCTAATTCCATAGTTGCCTCAAGCAAAAGCTTCTCCTGAAAAGGATCTCCAACTTGAACTGAAGGAATATCATTTGCACTGTCTTCGGTTAAATCCTTTGAAGCAAACGCCGCCCCATGAACACCATCTCTTCCTGTTGAACTTCCAACAATGTAAACTGCATTACCAACTCCCTCAGCCTTTGCCGAAATTTGCCCACCTACATCAACTATTCCGGCAGAGAAAGCATTAACTAGTGGATTCTGCTCATAACATTTATCAAAATAAACTTCACCCCCAACCGTAGGGATGCCGAAAGAATTACCATAAGTACTGATGCCTTTTACCACACCATTAACCAGCCACTTGGTACGAACAGAATTTGGATCGCCAAAACGAAGGCTATTTAGTTGAGCAATCGGACGAGCTCCCATTGTGAATATATCACGATTGATACCACCCACTCCTGTTGCAGCACCCTGAAAAGGCTCTAATGCTGAAGGGTGATTATGTGATTCAATTTTAAAACAACACGCTAAACCCTCTCCAATATCAACTAAACCAGCATTTTCTTCCCCAGCTTTTGCAAGCATTTGGGGTCCATCTTTAGGCAATTTCTTTAACCATTTTATCGAGTTCTTGTATGAGCAATGTTCTGACCACATAACAGAATAAATATTCAATTCTGTAAAATTTGGAGTCCTACCCAATACATTACAAATCTCATCATATTCTTCAGGCAACAAGCCCAATTCCTGAGCAGTTTCGAAAGTTGTAGATGATAATGAATCCATGTATTATATTATTTGACTCAAAGGTACAACCAGGCATAACTACCTTAGATCTATGAATTCATTATTAAAGATATTTTTTTCACTACTGATTGTTAGTTTTATTGGATGCTCGTCAACATCGATAAGCATCCAGTTCCGGGATAATCTGTCCAAAAAAACAAATCATATTTTACTCAATGGGAAAATTGCACAATTCAATAATGATTCGCTTTATTATATCGACGGAAACATATCTATTGTAGACGGCAAAATAGATAGTATTCTAACTGAAATACCTCCCCATTACAATATAGAATCAAATATTACTGATCTTAAGGGAGCATACATTTATCCAGGCTTTATAGATGCGCATGCCCATTTTCTATATCAAGGTCTTGCCCTAAAGTCTATAGACTTATCAGGAACCAAATCATGGAAGGAATGTGTTAAAATAGTTGAGGATTTTATAAAAAATAATCCTAATGAAAAAGTTTATCGAGGACAAGGTTGGGATCAAAATGATTGGGAAATCAAAGAATTTCCAAATAATTCATCATTAGAAGAACTAAGTAGTAATCCTATTATTCTTAGCCGTATCGATGGTCATGCCATTTTAGCGAATTCCATCGCTCTGAGACAATCAAAAATTGATATTAATAGTGTAATTAAAGGTGGAGAAATATTAAAAGAAAATGAAAATTTAACAGGACTGCTAATAGATAATGCCCAATCACTTTTATCGATAGCAAAACCCACTAATGAAGAAAAATCAGAAGCACTATTAGCAGTTCAAAAAAAAGCATTTAAATACGGACTAACGGGAATTCATGAAGCTGGCCTCCCATCTGAAGACATAATACTGATTGATGAACTTCAGAAAAAGAAAAAACTAAAAATGCCTCTTTATGTGATGGTAAGTGAAAGTCCCAGTGAAATGAATTTTTGGATCAAATCAGGTCCACTGAAAACAAATTTGCTGGATGTAAGAAGCTTTAAATTCTACTCAGATGGATCACTAGGTAGCAGAGGGGCTCTAATGCGGGAATCATATTCAGACAGAGAAAATCACTTTGGGTTTGAAGTACGAAGCACTGATTATATGAAATCTGCCGCCGAACGATTATATAATAATGGATGGCAAATGAATACTCATTCGATTGGCGACTCAGCAAATAGTAGAATGTTGACCATTTATAAACTTTTTATTGATCCACTGAAAAAAAATGATCTAAGGTGGAGGATTGAACATGCGCAGGTCGTTCACCCAGATGATCGATTGAATTTTGGACTAGGCATAATACCTTCTGTTCAACCCTCTCATGCTACAAGTGACATGAGTTGGGCAACAGACCGTCTCGGTCCGCAAAGGATATCATATGCCTATTCATATTCATCCTTAAGAAAGTCTAGTGGAGGAATTCTCCCTCTAGGTACAGACTTCCCTGTGGAATCGATGAACCCTTTATATACTATCTATGCTGCAATTTCAAGAAAATCATTAGATAAGGGCTCAAAAGAGAGTTTTCAAATTCAAGAAGCTCTTACCAGAGAGCAGGCACTGATTGGGATGACAAGGGATGCTGCATATGCTTCATTCCAAGAAAAAGAAGTTGGTCAAATCAAAGTAGGAATGTGGGCAAATTTTAGCATCTTTACATCTGATATTATGAAGTGTCCGGAAGACAGTATTCCAAAACTAAAAGTATCAGAAACATGGATACATGGTGAACAAGTTTATGTTAATCATGTGAAATAACTAAATGAATTATAACTCGAACTATGGCTAACCAGGAACCTAAAAGATTATTTGACTTTGCTTATTATGCTTTAAAAAACCATCCTAGAAAGGATGCACTAAATACTAAATCAAACGGCATTTGGGAATCTTTATCAACCGAAGAATACATAAATAAAGCAGAGAAATTAGCAAGAGGACTGATCGATCTGGGTGTCGAGCCAGGTGATAAGATCGCAATTATATCTACTAATAATAGAATGGAATGGAATGTTTGCGATCAGGCAATTTTAAGTGTTGGAGCAATTGATGTCCCTGTCTATCCAACAATAACATCAGAAGATTATAATTTTATATTCAATGATGCAGAAGTAAAATATTGCTTCTTGAGCGATGCAGGATTATTTGATAAGGTAAATGCGATAAAAGATCAGGTTCCAAGTTTAAAAAATATCTTTTCCTTTGAGCCAATTAATAATTGTGATTCATGGGATGTGGTTTTGTCTAAAGGCGATGAAAAACATCAATCAGAGTTAACTGAACGTATGGCTTCTGTGAAACCTGAAGAATTAGCAACTTTAATATATACTTCAGGAACAACCGGAACACCAAAAGGAGTAATGCTAAGTCACAACAATATAACACGAAATGCCATTGCTGCTGCGGAAAGACTTCCAGTAGCCCCTGTGGCAAAAGGCTTAAGCTTTTTACCCCTTTGCCATAGCTATGAAAGAGTACTTGTTTATGTTTACATGAAAACTGGAGTAGGTACTTATTACGCGGAAAGCCTTGAAACTATTGGAGATAATTTACGTGAAATCCATCCGGAGGTTTTCTCCGCTGTACCTAGGTTATTAGAAAAAGTATTTGATCGCATAATGGACAAAGGAAAAAATCTATCTGGAGTAAAACGTTTATTATTTTTCTGGGCGGTTGGACTTGCTGAACAATATGAGCATGAGGGAAAGTCATTCCTTTATAAGTTTCAACTAAAAATGGCAAGAAAAATCATTTTCTCAAAGTGGAAGGAAGCTCTTGGGGGAAAGGTATTAGCTATCGCCTCGGGTGCAGCAGCTTTGAATCCAAAATTAGCAAGAATATTTGCGGGAGCAGGAGTGAATATACAAGAAGGCTATGGTTTAACCGAGACCTCTCCTGTGCTCACAGTTAATCTGCCAACCGGTAAAGGTCATGTTTTAGGGACAGTTGGACCTCCTTTGAATGGAGTTGAGATAAAATTAGATTCAGATGGAGAAATTCTTGCAAAAGGACCGAATATTATGATGGGCTATTATGGCCGTCCTGATTTAACAGCTGAGGTCATGACGCAAGAGGGTTGGTTTAGAACTGGAGATATTGGGAAAATACTAGAGGGAGGATACCTCAAAATTACAGATAGAAAAAAAGAAATATTTAAAACTTCGGGAGGTAAGTATATTGCACCGCAGAATATGGAAAATGTTTTTAAAGAGTCACCTTTCATTGAGCAATGCATGGTCGCGGGAGAAAATAAAAAGTTCCCTGTCTTACTGATACAACCGCAATTTGATTTTATTGCATCATGGTGCGAGAGGAAAGAAATAAAATTTACTTCAAATGAAGAAATGGTCAAAAATCCTAAAGTTATTTCAAGAATAAATAAAGAAATAGACGGTAAAAATGAACAATTTGCAAAATGGGAGCAAGTAAAAAAGATATATATCTGTAATGAACCCTGGACTATCCCGTCTGGTCATTTAACACCAACTATGAAATTACGTCGAAAGCCCATTTTATCAATGTACTCTGAAGACTATGAGTCTCTTTTTTGAGCATTAATCCAAAATATTTCCTGAATCGGTGTAAACTCTAAATCGATCTAAAATTTGTTCAATATCGTTTGCAATGGGAATTTCGAATTTCATTTTTTGTAATGTAGTTGGGTGAACAAAACCTAACAATCTTGCATGGAGTGCTTGTCGTGGGCAAAGGCGTAAATTATTCTCCATAAAGCTCTTAAACCTGGGATAGCCATGGAGGTTTGGTATCTTGTCTCCGCCATAAGTTTGATCACCAAATAAAGAATGACCAATTGATTGAAAATGCACCCTTATCTGATGAGTTCTTCCCGTTTCAAGGCGACATGAAACTAAAGTAGCAAAACCAAATCTTTCTAAAACCTTAAAGTGAGTTGTAGCTTCTTTACCATATTTCCCATCGGGGAAAACAGACATCATTTTTCTATCCCGCAAGCTTCTTCCCACATTACCGATAATAGTGCCTGATTCTTGTTTTATATTTCCCCATGCAATAGCATGATATTCACGTTCAGTTGTATGATCTGCAAATTGTTTTGCTAAAAAGGCTAGAGTAAACTCATTTCTAGCGACAACTAATATACCTGTAGTGTCTTTATCAATTCGATGAACCAAGCCTGGCCTTTCACTATCACTTGCCTCAGGTAAGGATTGAAATTCATGTAATAAACCATTGACTAATGTTCCTGAATAGTGACCATAAGAAGGGTGTACTACCATTCCTGAAGGTTTATTTACAACTGCCAATTCAGAGTCTTTATAGATAATATCTAAAAAAAGATTTTCTGGTAATAACTCTACAACCCTGGGAGGGTAAGCTAATACAAGGGCTACTCGATCACCCGGACGAACTCGATAATTACTTTTTACAGATACACCATTAACCCTAATTGCTCCTGCCTCAGCGGCTTTTTGAATTCGATTGCGAGATGTTTGACGCATTAGGTTAATTAAAAACTTATCTACTCTTAGCAATTGCTGGCCAACATCTGCAATAAAATTAAAGTGCTCAAAAAGCTCTTCATCTTCGTGCTTGTGATCTGAATTATTATCTATCATTTCCGGACTAATAGTCTGAGATTAGAACCATATTGGCCTTTGATAAAATATATTCCATTTGGAAAGGAAATTGAAGATTCTGTTGCTTTTCCATATTGATCAGCGGAAAATTGATAGATCTTCTCTCCTAAGCCAGAATAAATATCGAATTTTTCAAATTTTTTCGCATTGATTAAATTAAAAAATTCATAAGTCGGGTTCGGAAATAATTTGATCATTTCCTCACTCCAGACGGCAAAATAACCAAGGTCATTAGGCAAATTTCTTAATAATGGACGCATTAAAAGTCTTCCTGGAAGAAGAGATGGAAACCAACCATTCAGATCACCATAAACTTTTCCTCCATTAGTGTGCAAGTCCAATCCAATAGTAATTGCGGGACCCGTAGTCTGAATAATCCCGATGAAAACATTTTGTGGAACATAAATTCCATTTGTATCTAAAATAAAATGACGAAATGGAGAGTTCCCAAATGGAAGAACTGGTGCGAAAGAAGAATCTGATATGTATATCTGATCTCCAGGAAGACCTATACTATCTACCTCCCAAATACCAATTTTAAATGTCATGTTTGACCAGTCATACCCTGCTGAAGCAATCGATAAATCAAGCCCCACAATAGTGTCTCCCATAATAAAATTAAACTCTTGAGCAAGTCTAGGCTCTGTACCTTGAGACACACCATAAGAGCGCTCAGCAGAACCATCCTCCTGTGCATATCTAGAACCAAATTCCTGAGTAATTTTCAATGTATCATTGAATAATTCCCCAACATTCTCTCCATCAAACCATCCCTTAAATTTCCATTTTGAGGGGCCCAGCATATTTATACCTGGCTTTGATATTGAAAATTGATACGGAGTACTAACATTATGAACCAAATTTGTTACTACTGGCACGCTCAGACGAGAAGCTATTATATTTCCATTATCGTCTTTCCAGACATATTTCCCGAGATTTAACTGCCAACCTCCAACAGGAGGAATTCCATTTCTTCTGTAAGACACCGTTAAACTATCCCTCTCCAGAATTAACGAATTATAATGCCACCAAGGTATCTCATGAAATATTCGAGTTATTGAACTCGGTATTCTAGTCCATGAAGGATCAAATAAAAGGGTGTCACTAAGAGTTCTGTTTGCTCCAACTTCTAAGTAATCAATTAGGAAATGGTCAAACATTCCACCAGGCGAAGCGAAACGAGAGATTTTAAATCTAACTCCTTTTTGTCCATTTAAAATTGATGGAAAGGAGAATGCCGCAGCATGCCACTTTTCTTGATCTCCCCCTCCTTGCAATGAACCACCGTGAATCCATAATGAATCCGAAGGATTCCAAAAGTGAATAATCAATGAATCTTGAGTCTCCGTAGGATCTCCCCAACCACCATTTTGGATAAAAAATGACAATACTATATCTGTGGCACCTTGGAAATTAAAGTACGGAGAAATTAAAACATCCGTAATTGAATCATTATTTATAATTCCAGGTCGATATGCCTCACCGTTAAAAGAAACCCCATCAAATACAGCAGCGCCAGACGACAATGGATCTTTTGACCAATTATTCGCCTGCACAACTCCTAATGATGACCACTCGGGCCGTAACCCATTGTTAAAACCATCAATAAAAGGAAGAATTAATGTATCCGATGATTTTGAAGATTTCTGAGAAGCGGATTGACTATTTGTTGAAATAAACATCCTAATTTCCTCAACTGGAGTTTGAGCTTGAATCCAATAAAAAGAACCAGATAAGAGAAAAAGCAAAATATATTTCATGTATTCTTAATTATTCAATTCTTTGAGGTCAGAAAGCCATACTTGAATAACACCGCCGGTATGCACAACTAAATTACCATCTGACCCAATTGGGTTTTGTTTTATAATTGAAGCATCTAAATTATTTTGATCTCCATCCATAACTTGGATTTGTAAATCTGCTTTTTGAATTGCAACAACAGCATGTTTTAGACTAAAAGAAATAACATTTGGAACTGAATGAGTCGGAGGGCCAGATATTTGACCTACTAAAAGATCTACAACCGTCCCTTTTCTAATTAGGTCTCCACCATTTATGAATTTTCCATTTGCTTTTGCGCCTAAAACAATCCCTTCTGCCAAATCGGGCCTGTAGGATACTTTACCAAGAACAAGACCTCGAGATCTAAGATCTGATGTTGCCCTCTCAAAAGTTCTTTCAGTCAAAATAGGCAAGTAAACACTTTCTACTCGATGTCGATTAATTGTCAATTTTATTTTTCGACCAACTTTTGCTCCTGCACCTGGTTCTGGGTATTGCTGAACAACAGTTCCTGGTTTGAAGTTTTTAAAAAATGCGCTGGAATCTAGAACCTCTCCTATTAGTTGCATGTTTTCCAGGGTCTGCTGAGCTTCTTTAAGCGTAATGTTTCTTACATCTGGTACATTTTGAATTTCACCATGACCGGTTATCTGCTTCAATACCCAATTCAGAGGCAGCATCAATGAGATCAAAAAAACAAACGCTAAAATTAGATTGAACCAAAATGTTCGGCTTTTAAAAAATAAAATCATCTTCATAATTATTACAAAAATAACAATAGGGTTACCGGCTTCAGCTATATTTGAAGAATGCGTAAATGTTTAGGAATTATAATGGGAGGTTACTCAAGTGAATATAAGGTTTCCATGAACAGCGGCAACAACATGTTTAATGCAGTAGATCGCAACAAATTTGAAGTATTTGGTATTGAGATTAATCCAAATGGTAATGTAGCCTGGGATGAACAAAATAATAAAATTGAATTCAATGAAACAGAAATGACTGTGACTAGAAATCGCCAGACTCTTAAACTTGATCTATTATTTAATCTTGTTCATGGTCATCCAGGCGAAGATGGCACATTGGCTCTTAAATGGGAAACTGCAGGGATCCCCTATAGTAGCTCAGCTCCGGGTCCATCCGCATTAACATTTCACAAAGCCTGGAGCAACGGAGTAGTTTCGAGGATGGGAGCAAAAATCCCCAAAGCAATTTTAATAGATTCTCAAATAGATGTAACCAGCTTGAAATCAAAATTAAGTGATTTTAACCTACCTATTTTTGTAAAACCGAGCAGAGCAGGCTCAAGCTTTGGAATAACCAAAATTCACTCCCTTAACGATCTGAAAGAATCTATAAAAATTGCCTCAAAAGAAGATGATTCTATCGTAATCGAGGAGGGCATTGCTGGAATAGAATTAGCATGTGGTCTACTAAAAGTAAAAAATAAGATTAAAGTTCTTGGAATAACCGAAATCATCTCAAAAAATGAGTTCTTCGATTATGAAGCGAAATACAGTGGCTTAACTGAAGAGATAACTCCTGCCGATATTTCTTCAAATAATTCTTTAGAAATCGAAAATATTTCTAAAAGCCTTTACACCCAATTAAATTTAAAGGGGTTTTGCCGGTTTGACTTCATACTGCCTAAAAATAGTCCTGCCGTATTAATTGAAATTAATACTGTTCCCGGGATGACTCCTGAAAGTATTATTCCAAATCAACTAAAAAACATCGATTTGTCGTTGAAAGAATTTACTAACTTGCTTGCTGAAGAAGTATTAGAAAATGGTAAAAACCGCAATTTTCCCGGGATCTTTTGATCCAATAACCTTGGGTCATGTCAATATTGTTGAACGTGCACTTCCTCTTTTTGATAAGATTATTTTAGCTGTTGGATTAAATGCTGACAAAAAGTATTTATTTCCACTTTCAAAAAGAGTTCAATGGCTTGAAAATACTTTTGAGAAGTATCCAAAAATAGAAGTTCTTAAATACGATGGACTCACAATCGAATTTGCCAAAGAGTGCAACGCAAACTTTCTGCTGAGAGGACTTAGGAATCCTGCAGATTTTGAATTTGAAAAAGCAATAGCCCAAGCAAATCGAGAACTCGAACCCCAACTCGATACGGTATTCTTTTTAACAAGTGCAAAATTGTCATTTATTTCCTCCAGTCTGGTTCGAGATGTGATAATAAATAATGGAGACTACAGCAAATTTGTTCCAGAAGAAGTAAGAATAAAGTAAATTGATTTATTTCATAGCAGCCTCTGAAACTTGACAGATTGTTGGATATGTGGAATGTAGCTTTGATAGCCAGACCTTTTTGGTTAGCCAAATAGCTGATTCTATATCTTCCTCAAATTGGGGATTTAACTTTGGCCTTCCCTTAACATTCATGCGATACCAGTGAGTAGTTTTTTTAAAGTTAACTCCCTCAATATTATACTTGTGAATAGTTTTTATTAACTTTTGATCTAGGGTAATTTCTTTTAATCCACATTCTTCCTGAACTTCACGAATGGCGCACTCATGAAGTTCCTCGTTATTTTCTAATTTACCTTTCGGCAAATCCCACATTCCTAGTCGAAATATCCATAGAACTTCTCCAAATTCATTTTCAACCCATCCACCTGCGGCAGTAAGCTCTTGTGTTTTGTATTTTTGCGGCATGATAATAGATTCTGTAATAGCAAAAAAGCTAGCCAATTCCCTTCTGCAAATTAAGGCAATAGAATTACGTCCCAAAAATCCATTCATTTGGGCATCTGGGATGAAATCCCCAATTTATTGCGATAATAGAATAATACTTTCAAATCCAAAAGTCCGAAATTTTGTCCAAGAGAATTTATGTCTACAGATTAAAGAAAAATTCCCTGATGTTCAGGTTATAGCAGGGGTTGCAACAGGTGCAATTGGAATTGCTGCGCTTGTAGCCCACCAATTGGAGTTACCCATGATTTATGTGAGATCCTCAGCTAAAGAACATGGAAGACAAAACCTTGTTGAGGGAATATTGGGAAAAGGTCAAAAAGTTGTCATAGTTGAGGATTTGATTTCCACTGGAATGAGCTCGTTAAAGGCGGTTCAATCAGTCAAGGAATGCCAAGGGGAAGTCTTAGGAATGTCAGCTATTTTTACTTATGGTTTAAACATCGCCAAAGATGCTTTTCTAAAAGAAGAGTGTAATCTAATTACTTTGGGTGACTACAGTAATTTAATTTCAAGCCTCAAAGACAGCAATTATTTTGACTCCAATGAGATTTCTGCACTAGAGAATTGGAGAGAGAGCCCAAAAACATGGAAAGGGTTAATCTAAAAATTAAAACGAACTATTAAAAATTTTTGTTTGAATTTAAAAACATGACTTCTTTATTAGCAAAAATTCTTACTTCTCCCGATAGAAGTGTGAGTTCCAAACGGCCATCTCCGCAAACTCCTGTGGTCCTTGCCCGAAATAACTCACCGGTAGATAAATCTTTCCAGTCGCAATGGATATCCCAATGAAATAAACTTTTTTCATAAATTAACCTAATATCTTTCTTTTCCATCATTATTTGATTCACTATTACCTCTGCCAATGGTATTCTATATTCCTCTGGCAGATACTTTGAACCTAAAAATGAATAGCCATTTGGTGCGTTTCTAACATTCATTCCCAATCCGAAAAAAAAACGATTACAAAAGTCTCCTTGCCAACTTGCCTCTGATAATACTCCTGCAATTTTTCCTGAACCGATATATATATCATTAGGCCATTTCAGTCTTGCATTAAATCCATTGTCAACTAAAAAATTCATGATTGCCAGGGAAGCCGACATATGCACATTAATTATTTTAGAATTATCCCATTTAATTTGTGGGCTAATAATTGTCATAAGAAGTGAATCGTTCGGGGAATCAACCCAATCCGAGTCATTCTGACCACGTCCTTTTGTTTGTGTGTCTGCCGAAATGGCAGTCCAACGATCATCTGAAAAACTATTGAGTTCCCTTTTAGCAAATGAATTTGTAGAGTCTACATTACTGAAATGGTGGTATTTAATCTCCACTTTCGTTTAAATTTGGAATTATTTAACAACTATTTTATCATCCAAGTGTTCTTGATTTAAGGATGGCACCTTTGTTGCGTTACTTGACCGGTGTCAAAGTACGCATTTTAAATTTCTGCATGAAAAATACATTTCCAGCAATCATTCTTGAAGCTCTAGAAGGAATTTCAGAAGTAAAAGGTGAGAAAACTGTAGTAATGGATCTGCGTAAACTTGAAAATGCAGTTTGTGATTATTTTATAATTACCGAAGCTCAATCCACAACTCAGGTTTCAGCTATTAGTGGAAATATTGAAAAACGAGTAAGACTGCAATGTGATGAAAGACCATGGCATACGGAAGGAACCGATCAAGGCGAATGGGTTTTAATGGATTATGTCAATATTGTTATTCATGTTTTCCAAACAGAATCGAGAAATTTTTATGATATCGAGAGCCTTTGGGAGGGAGCTGACACCAGCAATATTTAAAGTCTAAGGTTATTTGAAACGTTATGAGTAAAAAAGAAACAAAGAAAAAAAGAGGATTGCCAAAATTTGGCCTGAGTTGGATCTACCTATCAATATTTGTCGCACTTCTTGCGTTACAGTTTTTTTCTAATAATTACTCTGGCCAAACTGTTGAGTCGGATTTTAATGAATTGACGAAAAAACTAAGCGAAGGGCATGTTTCAAAAGTAGAAGTAATTAATAAGGGTCAAGTTTATGTTTACATCGATAATGATACCCTTGCAAACAATGATCAATATAAAGATTTAGCAAAAACTGCTTTTGGCGATTCACCAAACCCAGGACCGCATTATAAATTTACCGCAGGAGATAATTTTGAGGAAAAAATATGGCGTTATTATGATGAAAATCCAGAAATAAAAAATCGCTTTGGGGAATTAAATATCCAGCATAGATCAGAAACAAATTATTGGACAGAAATACTATCTTGGATAATACCATTTGCCTTAATTGCTTTCTTTTGGTTTTTCATGATGCGTCGAATGGGAGGTGGCGCAGGAGGAGGGCCTGGTTCTCAACTATTCAACATTGGAAAGTCTAAGGCTCAAATGTTCGATGCTGATGCCGAGGTCCGTATTACTTTCAAAAACGTAGCAGGTATGGAAGGAGCTAAAGAGGAGGTTCTTGAGGTTGTTGACTTTTTAAAAAATCCAAAAAAATATACTGACCTAGGAGGGAAAATCCCAAAAGGAGTTCTGCTTTCAGGACCTCCAGGAACTGGGAAAACTCTTATCGCAAAGGCAGTTGCAGGAGAGGCTAAAGTTCCTTTTTTTTCGCTGAGCGGTTCGGATTTTGTAGAAATGTTTGTTGGAGTTGGAGCTAGTCGTGTAAGAGACTTATTTAAGCAAGCTAAAGAAAAATCACCCAGCATAATTTTTATAGACGAAATTGATGCCATTGGCAGGGCTAGAGGAAAATCAGCTATGAATGGCGGAAATGATGAGCGAGAAAATACGTTAAATCAGCTTTTAACTGAGATGGATGGCTTTGGAACTAATGAGCATGTCATTGTTATGGGAGCCACTAACAGAGCTGATATATTAGATCGTGCCTTGATGCGAGCAGGGAGATTTGATCGAGTGGTTTATGTGGATTTGCCTGAGTTTAAAGAAAGGAGAGAAATCTTTGATGTTCACCTCAAACCCTTGAAGCATGCCAAGAGCTTAGATGTTGAATTTTTGGCACGTCAAACTCCCGGTTTTTCAGGTGCAGATATTGCCAATGTATGTAATGAAGCTGCATTAGTTGCTGCGCGAAAAAATAAAAAGAAAGTTGAAAAACAAGATTTTCTTGACGCGGTAGATAGAATAATTGGTGGCATGGAGAAAAAAAGCAAAATCATAACTGTAGAAGAAAAGAAAATTATTGCTTTTCATGAAGCAGGACATGCAACAGTAAGTTGGTTATTAGAACACGCCTCCCCTCTTGTCAAAGTAACCATTGTGCCTCGTGGAAGATCATTAGGAGCTGCATGGTATTTACCTGAAGAGAGACAATTAAATTCAACAAATCAGCTTCTTGATGAAATGTGTGCTACCATGGGCGGAAGAGCTGCTGAAGAAGTTATTTTTAATCAAATAACTACTGGAGCATTAAGCGATCTTGAGAAAGTTACTAAACAAGCGAGGGCAATAGTAACAGTTTATGGTTTAAACAGCGTAATTGGCAATGTTACATACTATGACTCCTCGGGGCAAAATGAATATCAGTTTGACAAACCCTACAGTGAGAGCACAGCTCAAATAATTGATCAAGAAATTTCAAAACTAATTGAAATTCAATATGAAAGAGCAAAAAAAATCCTTCAAGAAAATAAAGACAAGCTTACACACCTCGCTGAAGACTTATTGAAAAAAGAAGTAATTTTTAAAGAAAATTTAGAATCTATTTTCGGAAAGAGGAAGTGGTTAACAGCTGAGGAGAAATTACAAGCATCCTTAAATGAAGAGGCAGAAATTGATACTAGTCCCAAGAAAAAAACTGCTAAAAATACAGACAAAAACAGAGATTCAGAATTGATTTCAGATGAACAACAGGAAAACGATTAAGATTTATTAATTTCAAGAGAATTCTACACAATGGCTGGACTCTTTGGAAAATTTTTTTCAATTTTAAGCGGCGCACCTGAACACAGCGTGCATGAATCAAATGATTCATCTAAACGCTATATGTCTTCAAGCGATGATCCTGTGGATTTATCTTTTGTAAAAAGATTCACTGATGGTGGTGGTTATTTTGTTTATTGTGGGAGTAAAAAAGAAATTATTAATAATTTAAAAGGTGCTGCTTCAGAGTTTGGAGAGTCCCACTTTTTCTTACCCGAGACTCCCTTGGTAAGTTGGTTTAAGGAATCTGGGCTTACAATTGCAAAAAACAATCCTTTAGATGCCAACGCGATGGCCTCAACATGCCATGCAGCCATAGCCCAAACCGGAGGAATTATGATTTCAGATATTCAGACATCTGGACTTAAATTTGCTCAATTACCTGCTATTCATTTAGTTTTTGCAAGAGTTTCTCAAGTTGTAAATTCATTATCTGATGGCATGGCTGCTATCAATAAATTTCATAGGAATCAAAGACCCAAGGCAATTATAACCTTGAAAGGGAAGATGGATGAAAGCGTCATGCAGGCTAAAGTTGACCCTAATAAAGGAAGACAAATTTACTTTTTTCTTGTTGAAGATCATCTTTTACCTGAATTGAAATGATGATAAGAGTATTTTGGGGAGCGGTCTACGCTCTTGCAATTTTTTGGATTTGTAATGCAGAAACATGGTCCCCATTGATTCTAATTCTTCCATTTATTGGCATTTGCTTGGAATTTATTCGAATGAAAAAGTTGAAAACTATAGAAAAGTTAACTGGAATATCATATGTGATTCTTGCTGGCTGCTCAGTATGGTCAATCTCAGAATCATCAAATAATAATAACACCTCAATAATTTTTATCATTTTTGTTTTAATCTGGATCAGCGACTCCATGGCATATATGGGTGGACGGTTTCTCGGAAAAACACCTTTAGCCATAAAACTATCCCCAAAAAAAACATGGGAAGGTGCAATTATTGGTTTTTTATTTACTTTTTTTCTAGGTTTATTAGGTCTAGTTGAAATAGATCCTTTTTCCGAATTTAGATCAATTAAATCTTGGCAACGTATTTCATGGGCTCTTCCATTAACGATTGGAATATTAGCACCAATAGGTGACCTGATAGGTTCAAAATTTAAAAGATCTGCTAAAGTCAAAGATTCAGGAGTATTTCTTCCAGGACACGGAGGGTTTCTTGATCGTTTTGATAGTTTTCTCTTTTCTGTTATCGTTATCGCTGTATTTCAATCTTATATATTAATTCCATGATTCATAGAGAAGGGCGTAAACCACTTTCTATAACCTTACTTTTGTTGTGTCTTTTATACATACTCATTCAAAAGATAGCTTTACAAGACTGGATCATTCAGTTCTTTTTAGCAGTTGCAATAATTATATACCTACTTGTTCTTCAATTTTTTAGAAATCCTAAAAGGGTGACAAATTCTAAAGAAGGAGAAATTGTCGCACCTGCCGATGGCACAGTGGTACTCATTGAGGAACTAGAAGAGACAGAATATTTGAATGACAAAAGAAAAATGGTCTCCATATTTATGTCACCACTAAATGTCCATGTCAATAGGGCGCCAATAACTGGAAATGTGACCTACACCAGATATCATCAAGGGAAGTATCTAGTTGCTTGGCACCCAAAGTCATCTCAATTAAATGAAAGAACAACAGTTGTTATGGAAAATAACAAAACAGGACCTATATTATTTCGTCAAATTGCTGGAGCTGTAGCAAGACGAATAGCCATATATTGCCGTCCTAATGATCAATTATTGGCTGGACAAGAATTTGGGTTCATCAAATTTGGTTCTCGAATGGATGTTTTCCTGCCCCTTGAGGCTGAAGTTTGTGTGAAAATTGGTGATAAACCTAAAGGAGGAGAAACTATTATTGCGAGAATCAAAAATAACTAGGTATTTATTTTTTCTAAAACCCATGAAGAAACCAATTTGAAAACTTCTTCTGCACTCTTTTCTGAATTATCTAATACAACAGCATCAGAAGCCTTTTGAAGGGGTGAATCACTTCTAGCCTGATCATCATTATCTCTTTGAATCAAATTAGCCTTTACTTCTTCTAAAGAGACATTAAAATTTCCATTAGATCTGAGCTCTAATAATCGTCGGTTTGCGCGAATATCAGCATCAGCCTGCATAAATATTTTTAAATCAGCATTAGGAAATACAACAGTACCGATATCACGACCATCCATGACTAGATCTTTACCAATAGCCATTTTTTGTTGTTGAGCTACCAATTGAGATCGAACTATTGTTAAACTTGATATTTTAGAAACTATATCATTAATTTCCATTGTTCTAATATCTGTTTCCACAACTTCACCATCCAAGAGAGCAAAATTTTTACCATCTGAGGTTCTCTTAAAATCAATATTTAATAATGGCAAATTTCTCTCAAGCAAATCATCACTAATTTCTTTTTTACTATTTATCCATCCTTCCCTGAGTACTTTAAGAGCAACCATTCTGTACATCGCTCCTGTATCAATGTATAAAAATCCATATTGACTTGCCAACTTCTTTGCAAGTGAGCTTTTACCTGTTGATGAATAACCGTCAATTGCAATAACCATAATTGTTTACTTAAAACTTTCTAATTAGAGAGAATTGATTTATACGACCAGCAACATTGTACAAAGAGCTGCCATACTGAAAATTATTTTTTCCCGCTTTAAAAGTAATACCGGTGCTAACTCCTGCACTAACTCTTCTAGTTGTCAAACGATTCTCCATTTGACGACGGAAATCATAACCGAGCTGGAAATATAATCTCCCACCCAACTGAGCCTCAACACTTGGTGTCACATGACGAAATAAATTATTGTACCACGGAAGATTAGTGTATGAAACAATACCCGTTAGTGGATCTTTTACCAATAATTGTGGATCTAAATATTTCAAATCCCATCTTTGGATATTACTATAAGTTATGTTGTATCGAAAAGGGGCATGTTTTAATTTTTGACTAAATGAAATCTGAAGATTTATCGGAAGTCTCTCACTCTGAGAAGCAAAATATTCAAAATTCCATCCCACATTTCGAAGTAAAACAACAATTTGTTTTCTCGTTGAATCACCAGACCATTGAAAAGCATAATCTGTGGATATTGCTTGAGCAGTGAAAGAACCATATGAAATAATAGGGAGTTTAATACCTAACCCGAGTGAAAATTGACCATATTTAGCACTCAATGCCATTCTTGGCATGACCTCTCTTGCCGTAAACGAACCTAATAGTTCTCCTGCTGCATTTCTTTGATCAAGCAGACCGCTATTAATATAATCCACTCCTAGAGAAACAAAAATATCTGAGGGTTTAAGATTAATTCCCCCTTTCTGAGCATTTAATATTCGTTTTTCACTAGGTTTTATCTTAAATATTTTTTTTGGAAAAGGCACACCAACAGTTAATGATCCTTGACTAAGACCACCTACAGAGGCCTGAGAAGTTATTGACCATTCACCTTTTTGCGACTCATTTAAACATGCAGGATTTAGTGCTGAAAAAGAAACATCTCCAGGATGAGCAGATGAAATTGAACCAAGAGCCAATAATCTTGCTGAACCAAAATTTTCAAGTGTTGCAAAACCAGATCTAAGAGACAATTGGGAATACAATGGACCCGACAAAAGAAAATAAAGAAGGAAATTTATTTTGAACGCAGCTGCGAATTTCATCCTACCAAGTTAATTCTTCATTGGTAATTCTTTAGCAGTTTTCACTTTCTGATCTAATACCGCCTTAATTAACACCTCCTCCATACTGTCAACATAACTAAAAATCATTCCAGAAAGATACTTCGAAGGAATTTCAAGAACATCTTTTTTATTAGCTCCTGACAAAATAATATTCGTTATTCCCGATCTCTTAGCCGCAAGTAATTTCTCTCTAACTCCACCCACGGGAAGAACTTTTCCTCTTAGTGTTATTTCTCCACTTAACGCAAGTCTATTCTTTACTTTTTTCTGCGTGAATAGCGAAGTCAATGCAGTAAGTATTGCTATTCCAGCAGATGGACCATCTTTTGGTATTGACCCTTCTGGAACATGAATATGAACATCATATTTTGTGAACAAATCATTGTCAAGGTTATATTTATCCGAATTTCCTTTTAGATAGGCCATTGCAATGGATGCCGATTCTTTCATTACATCTCCTAAGTTTCCAGTAATATTAAGCTTTCCACTACCTAAGGAAATACTGGTTTCAATAAATAAAATATCCCCACCGACTGGTGTCCAAGCCAGACCTGTAACGACACCTGCAATTTCATTTCCCTGATATACATCTCTATCAAATCTCGGAGCCCCCATTATTTCTATGAGATTCTCACTAGTTATACTGGAAGGGAATTCTTTTTCTTCAGCTTTTGACAAAGCTGCTTTCCTTGCTAATTTTGCTAGCTCTCGATTCAGGTTCCTAACTCCAGATTCACGAGTATAATTGTCGATAAGATCAATCATTTCTGACTTGCCAATTTTTATAGAATTTTTATCCAGCCCGTGTTCTTCAAGCTGTTTTGGAAGCAAGTATTTCTTACCAATCTGTTCTTTTTCTTCCATGGTATAGCCATTGACCTCAATAAGTTCCATTCTATCTCTTAAAGCCGGCTGTACAGTTGAAATGGTGTTTGCAGTAGCAATAAAAAGAACTTTTGATAGATCATATCCCATTTCAAGAAAATTATCATAAAAAGTTTTATTTTGTTCTGGATCTAAGACCTCCAATAATGCACTTGATGGATCTCCCTGAACTCCAAAACCCAGTTTGTCAATTTCATCTAAAACAAAAACTGGGTTTGATGAGCCTGCTTTTTTTATTAACTGCAGAATACGTCCTGCCATAGCACCTATATATGTTTTTCTATGTCCCCTTATTTCGGACTCGTCTCTTAATCCGCCTAGTGACATTCTTACGTAATCTCGCCCTAAAGCCTCAGCAATAGATTTCCCAAGTGATGTTTTTCCAACCCCTGGAGGGCCATACAAACACAAAATTGGGCTACGCATATCATCTTTTAACTTTAAAACGGCTAGATGTTCCAAAAGCCTCTCTTTAACCTTATCTAACCCGAAATGATCTCGATCTAATACTCTTCTTGCCTTGCTTAATTTTATCGGTTGAACGGTTAATTTATTCCATGGTAAGTCTAAAATAAATTCAAGGTAGTTCCTTTGAATACCAAAATCTGGAACTTGCGGACTCATTCTCTGAAGACGTTGGATTTCTTTATCAAATTGTTTTGCCGCTATGTCTGGCCAATCCATTTTTTCGGCCCGGTCTCGCATTGACTGGATTTCTGCTTCATTACTAACGCCTCCAAGCTCTTCCTGAATTGTCTTCATTTGCTGTTGAAGAAAATATTCTCTTTGTTGTTGATCAAACTCGGTGCGCACGCGATTTGCAATATCATTTTTTACCTCAAGCAAATGCTTTTCATAACTAAGATGTTTTAAAACAGCATTAGTACGCTTGCTAATATCATCTTCTTCAAGAATAGCTTGTTTTTTTTCAACATCAAGGTTCATATTACTTGCAATAAAATGTATCAAAAATGTATCTGATTCAATATTTTTTACCGCAATTTGAGCTTCAGTAGGAATGTTTGGAGATTCCTGTATTATTTCCATTGCCATTTCCCGGATATGCTGGATTAGAGCACGGAATTCAGTACTATCAGCAGCTTTAATATCATTTAAGTACTCAACTTTAGCTTTAAGGAAGGGCTCTTCACTTATAACTTCAATAATTCGAAATCTTCTTTTACCCTGAAGAATGGCCGTAATATTTCCATCTGGCATTTTAAAGGACTTTACCATTTGAACTAGAGTACCGACAGAATGCAAATGCTCCCCTCCTGGAGTCTCAGTATCCGGATCCTTTTGAGCTAAGACACCAAATAATTTTTTCCCTTTTTGTGCTCCCTGAACAAGTTTAATACTTTTATCTCGACCGGCGGTAATTGGTGATACAACCCCGGGGAATTGAACTGTATTTCTTAATGGAAGTAATGATATGTCTTCAAGCAAATCGCTATCAGGAATACTATTATCTTCTTCGTTAGTAATGAGCGGAATAAAGTCGGTCTCTTCTGAATGTAGCGAAAATGCAGTTCTTTCCATAGGTGACATTATTTGGCAAGAGCCATGCCACCTCGTAATTCTGACGTTTGGTCGTAAACAGCTGACAAGATGTCTGATTCAATTTCATCCATAACCAACCCTCTTCGAAACATAACTCTTTCTGCAGTTGCAATGGCTTTATCGATTGAATATTCTGAATATCCCTGTGGGCCACCCCATGAAAAATCCGGTATATAGTTACGAGGAAAACCGGAACCAAAAATATTACACGAGACACCAGCAACTGTCCCCGTATTAAATGATGTATTTATTGCGCATTTACTGTGGTCTGCCATAATCAATCCACAAAATTGAAGTCCTGTTGACTCAAACCTTCCTGAATCATATGAGTACAGTTTAACATCATCATAGTTATTCTTCAAATTTGAGTTACTGGACCCTGCTCCAATATTACACCATTGACCCAATACTGCATTACCTAAAAATCCATCATGACCTTTATTTGAAAACCCCCAAATGACGGAGTTATTTATTTCACCACCTACCTTACAAAAAGGCCCTATGCTGGTAGCGCCATATATTTTGGTTCCCAATTTTAATTTACTCGACTCTCCGAGGGCAAAGCCCCCACGAATCATCGAACCCTCCATTACCTCACTGTCTTGAGCTAGATATATTGGGCCATCTGAGGAGTTTAATGTTGCCCCTTCCACTACAGCTCCTTTTTCCAAAAAAACTCTTTTACCAAAAACTTTATTTGAATCTGATATAGTTTCACTTTTACGTCCTAAAGTCAGAAGATCAAAATCAGAATCTAATTCCTTTTTATTCCAAGAAAAAATATTCTCTGGCCGTTTTATTATTTGATAACTCCCATCAAAAGAAATCTTGACTTCCCCATTTTTATGGGCTAACCATTCAACCCCTGACATGAGGCATTCACCATTTTTAAGCAATTTTATAGCTTCTACTAAATGAGGGCATGGTAAAAGCCCTCCACGTATGTGAAGGTCCCCCGGTTTCTCTGGAAATTTTTTTCTTAAATGCTCCGCAGTTGCGAATGATATATTTTTCGCATCGAGAATTCTAGACCATTTTTCAGAGATAGTAAGAATTCCAACTCGCAAGTCAGAAACAGGTCTCGTTAAAGTTAATGGCTTCAGAGAACTATGTTCAAGTCCGTCGTGGAAAACTATATCCATGAACCGAATTTAAGCCAATTACTTGGAGAATTTAGCGTATCGGTTACGGAATTTATCAACTCGACCAGCAGCATCTAATAATTTTTGCTTTCCAGTGTAGTAAGGATGTGAATATGATGACACCTCCATTTTGACAAGTGGGTACTCTTTTCCATCAACTTTTAAAGTTTCTCTTGATGGTGCGCAGCTTCTTATAACAGTTACATCGCCAGTACTCATATCTTTGAAAGCACATTGGCGATAATTTGTTGGGTGAATTCCTTCTTTCATCGCTTGATAATTTTTAATTAAACCGAGATTTGGCCCGATTTCCATTAGCGGCTTGCAAAGATACTTAGATTAAGTGAAACAACAATTAAAACTCTACTCCCTTTTTATTCTAATTGCAACTGGGCTCATAGCCTATTCATGCCAGCCAGGTTACGATACAGCCTCTGATCCCATGAATATTACCTTTTCTCAGGATACCATTTACTTAGACACTGTATTTAGTACGGTTGGCAGCTCAACTAGAAGCTTTACTATCCGCAATACAAGCAATGAGAATATATTAATAGATAAAATAGTTTTAGGCAAAGGGGGAGAAAGTCCATTTCGAATTAATGTCAATGGACTTAGTGGTGAAGATATAAATAATATCATATTACCTGCTTTCGACAGTATTTGGGTATTCGTTGAACTGACTGCTCCAGCAGGTGGCTCAGAGATGATTTGGACCGATTCAATAGTAGTAAGTAATAAAGGATACGTAAACGATGTAAAATTAATTTCTTTAGCACTTGATGCTCACTTTTACTTCCCTAACAAAGCAATTACAATTAAACAAAACCCTCCTTATTCAGATATCATAATCCCTTATTCTATTCTTCCAAAAAATGCTATTTGGTCAAATGATAAGCCTCATGTCGTTTATGGTTATGCAATTATCGACAGCGGGGGAACATTAGATATTCTATCGGAAACAAAAGTTCATTTTCATGCAGGATCTGGTTTATGGATCTCATCGGGTGGTGAATTAAAAATTGATGAGGCAAACATCGGAAGTTATTTAAACCCAGCAATCTTGGAGGGTGATCGCTTAGAGCCATTTTATAACAATATTGCGGGTCAATGGGGAGGCTTATTTGGAGGCTTATTCATTCAAAGAGGTGGGAAAGCAAGTATAAACAACGCTTGGATCAAAAATGGAACAATAGGAATTCGATGTGATTCGGTGAGTGAGTTAGAAGAAAGAAATCTAATTATTAAAAACTCCAGAATCACTGACTTCAGCAGGGTAAGCATATACAGTGGCTTTGGAAATATTGAGATGGAGAATGTTGTTGTTGCCAATGCTGGACTTTATGGGCTTTATTGCCTCGGAGGAAGATCGTTTATTGACCATTGTACTTTTATAAATGAATTTCCAGCATCTCGCTCTACACCTATGGTTGGATTATTTAATCGTTATGATGATGGTAGTGGACAATATAGATATCGAGATTTAAGAGAGGCTTATTTTGGCAATTGCATCATTTCTGGAAGTAGAGAATCAGAGTTAGGGTTTGACTTTGACCTAGATGCAGACTTCAATTATCAAATTCAAGGTTGTTTAATTAAGATTAAACCCAATCATTCAGCCGCAAACTATGATTTAACAAATACTAGTTATTTTTATCAATGCGTCTTTAACGAAGACCCATCATTTATACTTCAAACATCTTACAATTATGAATTAGATTCTTCTTCAAAAGCAATTGACATTGGTCTTTCAGCACCAGCAATAAGAGTTCCTTATGATGCTCAGAAAAAAAATAGAATAATAGACCCTGATGCTGGAGCACTTGAGAAAAATTAGTCACTTAAGTTCATACAGAAGGATAAATTATTAACCCCATCTGCATAATCCCAAAGTTGAGGATTTTGTGAATCCCCAAAAGCTGTATTAAAACCGTGGCCTACAACAGTTTGAATTTCATCTCCATGAATCTCAAGTTTTTTGTTTATTGTTGTCAAATCGAAATAACGACTATAGGTAACAATACCCACTGGCGGCTTTAAAGCCGCATCCTCCAGAAGGATCATAAAATTATTTTCATGAAACTTCGCTTTATTCAACATCAGAAGCGACCTCTGGTAATCATAGTTGCTAGCATATTTATTGTGCATAACTATATGGCTCCAATCAATCCATGACTCAAAAAGTCTTTGGATATCAAAATCGTTTGGCAAAAACAAATGAGTTACACTTCTACATCCTCTTCCAAAATATTGAAATATATCATTAGACAACAATTTTAATTCATTTGGAGTTGTTTCATTTGTTAAAACAGAAACCGAAGTCCTAGACCCCCTTAAAAGTCTGGGCACATCTTTGAAGTAATATTCGAAATATCTCCGGGTATTGCTACTCCCAGTTGCTATCATTGCATCCATACCATTCATCTTCTCAACAGGTTTTATCCTTGCCTTTGGGTCTATTTCTCCTAAAGCCTTAATAACTTCAATAGTCAAAACTCTGTCATCAGATGAAGGTTTAAAAAAAACTTGATTTCCCGACAAATAAGCACAAATAATGTCATGAAGTCCAACTAAAGGAATATTTCCAGCACAAATTATTCCGATTTTTCTTGAATACTCGACTTCATCAAGATGACTTCTTTCACCTATCCATTTAGTTAGATTTTCTTCTGATAGAGCCAAAGACCAAGAAAGCAAGGCATCTTCAATAAATTCAGTTGTGAACCAAGCATTCTCAGCATGAACTTTTGAGACAAGATTTTTATCATCTATCATTAATTTTAATTTAAAACCTAATTGTCTGAGGGCCTCAAAGCGTGTAAACATAATTACAAATGTATCTTTGTGTAAAAGTATTGAGTAATGGCCATTAAGATTACAGATGAATGCATAAACTGCGGAGCTTGCGAACCTGAATGCCCAAATACTGCAATCTACGAAGGCGGAATGGAATGGCGTTTTGGTGAAGGCACCGAATTAACAGGCTCCATTGTGAGCACTTCAGGAATTGAAACCGATGCTGAAAAACCTCAAGAACCAGTAAGTTTTGATTTATACTACATAGCAACCGACAAATGCACAGAGTGCATCGGGTTTCATGAAACGCCTCAATGTGCAGAGGTATGTCCAGTTGATTGCTGTGTACCTGACGAAGATAATGTTGAGAACATAACTGCATTAGAATCAAAGAAATCTTTTTTGCACGCTGAGTAGCAATGAGAATCTTAACGGCAATACTTATAATTTCCTCTTTAGGGAGTCTAGCAAAACCTATTCACTTAGAATATCAATTCAATAATGATAGTTTATTTCTTAGAATGCTGAAAGAATTGAACTTTCAAGACCTTAATACTACATCTATTAGTAGGTTAAATGCGGGACAAAAGCTTGATTCTCTTATGCATTTCGGATTAAAAAATGGTTGGGGAGAGAATGATTTTGAAAATGAAAAGAATCTTCCAAAAGGTGTTCTTTATACAAAATCATCGGATAACAAAATACACGCATTCACCTGGGCAGTCCCTCTAGAGAAAGGCAGTTATCAGTTTTTTGGCCAACTTTTACTGAGGAAGAAGAATAAATTTCGGGTTCAGGGCCTTCGTAATATCTCCGATTTTAATGAATTCGATGCTTTAACTCAAAATAAATGGCCGGGAGGACTCATCTATCACATACAAACCAATCATTTTCGAAGGAAATCTCAATACTTAGCTCTTACATTCAGACCAAATGGTGACTCGATGCAAATTAAAACTGTAGAGCCTATAATTGTTGGTTTAAAAAATATATACTTTGGTGCATCAGTCTTCAAAGTGAAGAAATTTAATGGCCAATACTTCAGTAAACCTCCTATACGTTTAATATTAAGATATTCATCATCTGTTACAGCATCTATTCGTAGCGGATCTAAAAGTTCAGAAATATTTATCGATCGGTTAGGGCCAATGCACGGTGGTTTAAAAAATAATTATGCAGACTTCGGACCAACTCTTGCTAAAGATATTTTAATCTTTAAAAGAGGTAAATGGTTAATAAAGTGATCTGATTCTTGATAAAAATGAACTTCAGCCTTAATGGAGTATTTATACCTTTGAATCAATATTTTTTAACTCAATGTCAACAATATTTCTCGAATGAAAAAACATAATTTTTCTGCTGGACCTTGTATTCTAGCCCCAGAGGTTATAATGGGAGCCTCAGAGGCAGTGAATGACTTTAATGGAATGGGACTATCTCTTCTAGAGATAAGTCACAGGGATAAAAATTTTGTTGATGTCATGGATGAAGCTAGATCACTATCAAAAGAAATCATGGGCCTTGATGATGACTTTGAGATACTCTTCTTGCAAGGTGGTGCGAGTTTACAATTTTGCATGGCCCCTTATAATTTTATGCATAGTGACGGGAAAGCAGGTTACCTGGTTACTGGGACATGGGCTAAAAAAGCAGCAGCTGAAGCTGCACTTTTTGGGGATATTGTTGAAATTGGTTCCTCGGCGGATAAAAAATTCAGTTATATACCAAAAAATATCAATACGAGCGATAATCTCAACTACATTCATTTTACCTCAAACAACACAATTGTTGGTACTCAAATGAAAGATATTCCTAAAACTAAAATTCCATTGATTTGTGATATGTCATCTGATATTTTCAGTAAAAAAATAAATTTTAATCAGTTTAGCCTCATCTATGCAGGAGCTCAAAAAAACCTTGGCCCTGCAGGCGCAACGTTAATTGCGGTAAGAAAAAGTGCACTTGGAAAAACTTCAAGGTTGATCCCAAGTATGTTGGACTATAGAAAACACATTAATTCTGAATCAATGTTTAATACCCCTCCGGTTTTTAGTGTTTACACATCTTTACTGACTCTACGATGGATAAAAAAAATAGGTGGCTTGGGGGTTGTGGAAAAACAAAATGATTTAAAAGCAAAATATATTTACGAAGAAATAGATCGCAATTCTCTTTTCCAGGGCACTGCAGATAAAGAAGATCGCTCAAACATGAATGTTTGCTTCCTATTAAATGATGATTCTTTAAAAAATAAATTCAATTCATTTTGTGCAGAATCTGGTATTGTAGGGATAAATGGGCATCGATCAGTTGGAGGTTATCGTGCATCTATCTATAATGCCTTGCCCTTTGAAAGCGTTAAAACGCTTGTGGACATAATGAAACAAATTGAACTTTCATAAAAACCTATCAAAAAAATAAAAAATGAAAATCCTCGCGAATGACGGAATTGCAGATGTAGGTAGAAAACTTCTTATTAAATCTGGACATGAAGTAATAACAACTAAAGTTGCTCAAAATAAACTCGCTGATTATATCAATTCTAGTCAAGTTGATGTTTTACTAGTTCGATCGGCAACAACTGCCAGAAAAGAATTAATAGACTCATGTCCAAACCTCAAAATGATTGGACGTGGTGGAGTTGGAATGGACAACATAGATGTTGAGTATGCCAAATCAAAAGGTTGCGAGGTATTCAATACCCCTGGAGCTAGCAGTAATAGTGTTGCGGAACTAGTTTTTGCGCATATGAGTGGATTACTGCGTCATCTGCATGATTCTAATAGACAAATGCCATTAGAAGGAGAGTCACGCTTTAAAGATTTAAAAAAAGCTTATGCCAGCGGTTCTGAACTTCGCGGAAAAAAAATTGGAATAATAGGTTTTGGTAGAATTGGAAAAGCTGTTGGCAAAATCGCTTTTGGAATTGGGATGGAGATACAAGTTCACGATCCATTTTTAAAAAATGGGGGGTTTGAGGTACTCTTTGCTGATGGACAAAGTATAAAAACATCAGCAAAACTTCTTAGTATGGATGAAATTCTGAAAACCTCTGATATCATTACTTTACATATTGGAGGAAAAAGTGAGGTGATTGGAAAAAAAGAAATAGCAAAAATGAAGAAGGGATCCTATATCATAAACACCTCAAGAGGAGGAGTGGTGAACGAGGAAGCCCTGGATATTGCTCTTGAGTCAAAACTCATCGCTGGCGCAGCTATTGACGTTTTTAACAATGAACCAAACCCTGCAATTAAGCTACTGATGAACCCTTCAATATCTTTAACTCCTCATATTGGAGCAGCTACCAGAGAAGCCCAAAACCGAATTGGACTGGAGCTAGCAAATCAAATTATTACTTTGTCCGAGTAATATGCCAAAGTTAAATTCTTTTGCCGCAATAAGGGCTCCGAGAGCTCTTGCCGCTTTAGTTAGCACTAGAACCTATAAGAGTTACTCTAAAAAAGAATTAAACGAGAAACTAGCTACAAATAAATTTTCATTTCTTCACGTAATAAAACCTCAAGCAAAAAGCAAAAAAGAACAATTTGCGTCGATAAGGAAAAGCTTTGAACACTTCCTAGAAAACAGGAATTTCATAAAAGATGAAAATACTAATTTGTATATATATGAACAAAAAAGTGCTAACGGAAAATTTACAGGGGTCATTGGACTAGCGTCAATTGAGGACTACGATAAGGGTAAAATATTAAAACACGAGAACACTATTAAAAAGCGAGAAGCACTATTTTCAAATTATTTGAAAAATATAGGATTCCATGCTGAACCAATACTGTTGGCAAGGGAGAGAAATACCGCTTGGGAGCAAGCTATGTATGAAACTATGAAAACTAGACCTGAAGCCGATTTCGCCACAGCTGATGGGGTATTTCATAAGATATGGATTCCATCTAAAGAAAATATTAGAATCATAATAAAAGCTTCTGAAGCTATCGATAAATTTTATGTTGCTGATGGTCACCACCGCCTTTCCTCATCAGCGCTAGTTGGAGAATCTAATGGTGTTTTAGCTATGGTCATTAGCAATGAACAACTTAAAATCGCTCCCTTCTACAGACTTGTAAAAGGACCATGTGTAAATAATTTAGATTGGGCTCATGAGTTAGAAGCAAAAAGGCTTAACAAGTCACCAAATAGTCTACCTAAAACAGGCATATATGCATTAGATGATCGAGGCTGGTGGCATATCAAAAAAGATGATTTATCCTTTCCTGAATCAAAATGGCTCTGTGAAAATGTGCTTTCTCCTTTTTGGAATATTATTGATGAAAGGAATGATCCAAGAATAAGATATATTGCAGGTAACAGAAGTCCAAAAGAAATAAAGGGAAAGAGAAAAAAAAATGAGGTTTTATTTATATCCTGCTCTCCATCTTGGAATCAAATTCAAGAAGCCTCGGACAACGCAACTATGCTCCCACCGAAAAGCACATATATTGAACCTAAATTACGTTCAGGAATGATACTTTTTTCATGGAAATAAGAAAAAAAATAAGTGATATTCTTAAGGAAATTGGGAATAATGTTACTCTAGTTGCAGTAAGCAAAACAAAACCAGATACTCTTATAAAAGATGCATATGATTTTGGGCAAAGAGATTTTGGGGAAAATAAAGTTCAAGATTTAAAAGCAAAAGCGGAAAGACTTCCAAAAGATATCCGATGGCATATGATTGGACGAATTCAAACCAACAAAATAAAAGATTTTATCGGTTTCGTTCACTTAATTCATGGAGTAGACAGAACTAAAGCTCTAAGAATAATAGATAAAGAGGCAAGAAAAGCAGGCAGAATTGTAGATATATTAATTCAAGTGCACATATCTCAAGAAGAAACTAAGGCTGGATTTTCAATTCCAGAATTAATGGATTTAGTGAAAAACAATAATTTGAATAATTATGAAAATGTTCGCGTAAGGGGTTTAATGGGTATGGCTTCATTTACAGATAATGAAAATCAAATCACCCATGAATTCTCAATTCTTAAAGAACTTTTTGATCAATTAAAAAGAAAAAGTAATTCATCTCATTTTGACATATTAAGCACTGGAATGAGCGGGGATTTTAAAATTGCTATAAGAGAAGGATCTAATATGATTCGTTTGGGGACAGCATTATTTGGCGAGCGTAATTATTAAAATATGTTCGCAGTTATAGATATTGAGGCAACTGGAGGAAAAGTTGGAGAAGAGAGGATAATTGAAATTGCGATATTTCTTTTTAATGGAAAAAAAATAGTCGACCAATTTATTTCCTTAGTCCAAGTAGACTGCGAAATTCCAAAATTTGTACAAAAGCTTACAGGAATAAAGCCATCAGATTTAGTTAATGCCCCGAAGTTTCATGAAATAGCTAAACGAATCATACAAATAACTGAGGATTCTGTTTTTGTTGCGCACAACGCGAGTTTTGATTATCGGATATTAAGACAAGAGTTTTACAATCTTGGTTATGATTTTAGTAGACCAGTGATAGACACAATTCCTTTGGCAGAAAAGTTTTTACCTAATCTTCCAGCATATGGACTTGCAACAATATGTAAGGAACTAGAAATAATTAATTCAAAAAGGCACAGAGCTGACGGAGACGCACGTGCGACTGTCAAGCTTCTTGAGATTTTATTAGAAAAAGATAGAGAGAAATATATTGAAGGAGTTTATTTGAAACAACCTTCTGTTACGGGAAAGCATGCATTCAGCAAGCTGATTGAAAATTTAGTAAAGACTATTGGTGTTTATTACCTATTTAATTCAAAAGGAGAGGTTATCTATGTCGGTAAAAGTGATCAACTGAGAGTGAGAATTGATAGACACTTTCTATCAACAAATGAAAAAGCCATTGCTCTTCAGAAAGAAGTTGAAAATATTAGAATCGAGGAAACAGGGAGTTTGTTAATGGCAGAAATTTTGGAACATATTGAGCTTATGAGCCTAAAGCCTAAATACAATACTCCCAAAGACAAGTTTAGTCTTAAACTAGGTCTTTTCACAATCCCCAGCGAACAAAAACCTCTTTGGGATATTAGAAAAATACGACATGATAAACCGTTACTATTAGTTGAAAGTTTAAAGGAAGGCTACCGTTGGTTAGCCGAAATATCAAAGAGTTTAAAGATGCCGGTTGAAAAAATTGTTCTTCCAAGCCATATTAATGGGGTAAAAAAAGAACTTAAAAAATTAAAAAATGACTTTGGAATTAATTTAGTAAATCAATCTCAAAAATTAGAAAGACCAGTTCAAGCCCATGCTATTTTACAAAAACTAACCTATCCTGAAAATCAAATGATATTGATAGATGCAGGGAATAAAATAGGTACCAATACCCTTTATCTAATTGAAAACTACGAATTTATAGGATATTCTTCTGTGGCCCTGGTAACTGATCAAACCAATTGGCATCTACTAAAAAAGAAAAGCACACGAGTAGATAAATCTGTATACCTAAATAGTCTGATCATTAAATCGCTCAAGGATTATAAAATTAAGCCGATAGAATTTACAACCGCATAGAAACCACTGCAACTATTTGCGATATTTCAACTGCATATGTGGATTGGAAACTCTCGATTGCTAGAGCCTTTGTGAAAGTATGGGGACTTTCATATCTCAAAGACACTTGAAATGCCATTAACTTAAAACCAATTCCAATCTGATTGGACCAACTTCCACTTTTATTTAATTGAATATCCATTAAACTCTGAGTCCTAAGGGGAATGGAAAAAACGGGTGCATAAAGAGCTGAAAAAGGCCCTACATGAATACCCATCTCTAAAGGCACATCCAATCTGATCAAATCTATGTTATCCTCCCAAAGCACTCCAGAAATATTATCTCTATAATTTATGGAATGATTCAAGATTGTTATCCATGATTGAGGTTGAAAATAAACTAAACCCAACCCAGTTCTATAATATCCACCGATATGATAACCAGCTTGAGGTTGATAATAAAAAGCAAGAGGGTTATTGAGTGCAGCAGAAGGAACAACATTCAAATTGGAAATATGAATCCCTGCAGACAGTCCATGACTAGCAAATTGAGCACTTGCTCGTTGAGCTAAAAAAAATATTAGAACAAAAGTTAATACTTTACCCAACAAAAGCTTTACCATAAACCTTCAAATTTGTGATAAAAAATTTCTAACATTATTTTCTATTCTAGCCGGAATATCTGATGATTCTGCAGGAGTAAAAGAATTACCAGTCATCTTTTCATATAATTCAATATAACGTGACGATACGGACTTTATCCAATCTGAACTGAGTTCGGGGACATCCTGACCATCTTCTCCTTGGAATCCATGTGATATTAGAAACTGCCGCACGAATTCTTTAGATAATTGCTTTTGAGAGACACCCTCCTTCTGTCGTTCATGGTATCCGTCTTTAAGAAAATATCTGGAAGAATCTGGAGTATGAATCTCGTCAATTAATATAATGGTCCCATCTTTTAATTTGCCAAACTCATATTTTGTATCCACTAAAATCAATCCTCTTTTTGTCGCCATTTCTTGACCCCGAGAAAACAATTTTTTGGTGTAGCTTTCTAATTGATCATAGTCATCTTTCGAGACAATACCTTTCGACAAAATACTTTCTCTTGATATATCTTGGTCATGGGCACCTATACTTTCTTTTGTTGTTGGAGTAATAATTGGTTCAGGGAATTCGTCATCTTCTTTTAAACCATTTGGCATCGAAACACCACACAAATTTCTTTCACCTTGAGAATATACCCTTGACGCGTGGCCACTCAAATATCCTCGAATCACCATTTCAACTTTAAAAGGGACGGCTTTTCGACCAAAAGTAACAACTGGATCCGGAGAAGCGATATGCCAATTAGAAACAATATCCGCAGTGCTCTCAAAAAAATATTTAGCCATTTCGTTGAGCACTTGGCCTTTATGAGGAATTCCTTGAGGCAGCACAACATCAAATGCTGAAAGCCGATCAGAAGCTACCATAAGAATAAAATCACTATTAATAGTGTAAACATCTCTAACCTTTCCCTTGTAAACAGAAGTTTGTCCGGGAAATTGAAAATCATGATCTACTAATGAAGACATAGATATCTAATTATTTGCATTTAGCAGTTAGTGGCGCTAAGCTATTACTTTTACAGTTCCAAAAGTACAATTTATGCCAATCGTAACTCTTACTAGTGACTATGGATGGAAAGATCCTGATGGAGCGATTGTACGAGGAATAATTTATTCCGAAATGCTTAAATCTGGTGTGGCGGCACCATTAATAGAAATAACAAATAGCATCAGCCCTAGAGACCATCTTGAAGCTGCATATATTGTCAGGGAAGCATACAAATCATTTCCAAAAGGTAGCATACACATTGTTCTTGTCGACAGTATGACTCCATCTGATATGGAAATCATTGCCATTGAGTTCGATGATCATTTTTTTCTTGCACCTAATCATGGAGGACTTTCTTTAATTCGGCCAGATCTAAATATTAGTAACGCCGTTCAAATAGAGCTAAAAAATCGTCCAGAGTTAATTGAATCTGAAAGTCAGATTGCAGTTACTGCGGTTCATTTATTAAATAAGGGGCGATTTGAAACTATTGGAAAGCCTTTAAGCCATTTTAAGAAACTCCAAACTATACATCCCGAAATAAGAAATGAAAATACGGCTATTGTTCATGTTCAATACATAGATCACTTTGGACAATTAGTAACTAATGCAAATGAAGATTGGTTAAAAAAATGGAGTAAAGAGAGAGAATTTGTAGCTATCGCTAGAGGAAGAAAAATAAAAAATTGGATTTCTAGTAGAGAAGAAATGACAGAAACAGGATCCCTATATCTCAAAATAAATCGTGCAGGTTTTCTAGAAATTGGGATCATCGAACCTGGGCTTGGTGGTTCTAATTCTGCTGCTAGTTTGCTGGGTATCGTTATTCACGACCCCATTGAATTACAAATAAAATAAGTCGCGAATTAAATCAAACCTTATCACTGCGATAAATTCATAATATTTCACGAAATTTGAATCTCTTATTATCGCTTTTTCGCATTTAAATATGAGTGGAAATAAATGAAAAAATATATCTAATGCTGGCACTGGTGAAAAAAGAGTTTCATGCCTTTTTCCAATCCTCAACTGGGATTCTTATTATTTGCTCTTATCTTGGGTTGAATGGAATATTTCTTTGGATTCTTGATGTTCCATTTAATTTGATTGAAACTGGATATGCTCAATTAGATGGCTTATTTATGTTATCCCCATGGGTTTTTATGTTCTTAATCCCTGCTATTGGAATGAGAATGATTTCTGAAGAGAAACAATCTGGAACCATTGAATGGTTGTTTACAAAGCCCATAACTGAATGGCAAATAATCATTGGAAAATGGGCTGCAGGGATGTCTCTTATTCTTTTTGCTTTATTACCAACCTTTATTTATGGAATCACATTGTATGCTTTCGGTAATCCAGTTGGAAATCTTGATTTTGGATCTTTAGCAGGCTCGTATATTGGATTATTATTGCTTGCTGCCAGCTATTTGAGCATATCTCTATTCGCCTCATCTCTTACCCAGAATTCCATTGTAGCATTCGTCACTGCCTTATTGTTTTGTTTATTTTTCTATTCGGGATTTGAACAACTGGCTAATTTAGATGCTCTAAAATTTTCAGGGCTATTCTGGATGAAGTTAGGCATTAATGAACACTATACATCCATAAGTCGTGGAGTCATAGATCTCAGAGATGTGATTTATTTCATAGCGCTGAGTTATACTTTCCTAAGTGCATCTAAAACCGTACTTAAGTCCCGTAATTGGTAGTCCATTTTGAGTATGAGAAAAATAGACCTATTAAAATTTGGCGCTGTCCTTTTATTTAGCATAATATCTGTTTTCTTATCAGAATTTATTCCAATAAGAATTGATTTAACCCAGGACAAAAGATTTAGTTTAAGTCGTTCGACTTTAAAGCTCATCGAAAAAGTTGAAGACCCCATGCTTTTTTCTGTATATCTAGAAGGAGATTTTCCGGCAGGTTTTCAACGTTTGAAATTTGAGACCATAAGAATGCTAGAAGAATTTCGTGCAAAAAATCCTGATATTAAATACGTATTAATCGATCCATCTGAAAACCTAAATTCAAAAGCAAGGAGAGACACATATACTCAACTTAGGAATGCAGGACTTTCTGCTATTCAAATAAAAGTTGAAGAAAGTGATGGAGTTCGTGAACAACAAATATTTCCTGGTGCAATTGTTTCATTTCGAGATAATGAATGGCCCATTTCATTGCTTTTAGAGCAATTTGCATCTAACCCTGATGCACAAATTAATGCGTCAATTCAAAATCTAGAGTACACATTAGCTAGTGCTATAAAAGGATTAACCAAAACATACCGACCTAGCATTGCAATATTGCAGGGACACAACGAATTGAGCCCGATTGAAACAGCATCATTAGAATTATCTCTTTCAAAATCATATGACGTTGATCATTTTAACTTAAGAGAATTTCCAATTGATACCATAACCGGAGAGCCAGACCTAAATAAGCAAGTCATTTTGTTAAACAGTTTTGACTTGATAGTTTTAGCTAAACCAAGACAAAGGTTTTCCGAGTTAGACATTTGGTTAATTGATCAGTATTTGATGAATAATGGCAAAGGGATATTTATGCTAGATGCTGTTTATGCAGATATGGACTCTTTAAGCTATTCTCCTGAATTTTTAGCATACCCAATTTTAGACAGAATTAATTTAAGTGATCCTTTGTTTAATTATGGCGTTAGAATTAACACTAGTCTGATTCAGGACATGGTCTGCGCAACTCTAAATGACAGAAAATCGATAATTCCGTGGCTATATTTCCCTCTTATTTTACCACAAACAAATCATCCAATCGGAAAAAATTTGAACGCGATAAAATTAGAATTTGCAACGGCAATGGACAGCATTAGATCGCCAGGGGTAAGAAAAATACCTCTATTATTTACCTCCCCTTACAGTCGAAGACAATCGATGCCAGGAAGAGTTTCACTTGCAACATTATACAATGAACCTGATCAATCTAAATTTATAGATAAATCTCTTATTACAGCCATTTTACTTGAGGGTGCACTTCCCTCTTTTTATGCCAACCGAATATTGCAGAATACGGATTTCAAAAATCCTCCTAAAAAAGCGTCTAATGCTAAACTCTTGGTTATTTCAGATGGTGACTTTATTAAAAATCAGAGAAATTTAGTGCGTTCTGACATTCCCAGAGGTTCTCCACTACCTTTAGGTTTTGATCAATTTACTCAACGCCAATATGGTAATTCTGACTTCATACTGAATGCTATTGATCATATGTTAGATAGTGAGGGCTTAATAGAAGTAAGAGGTCGCGAAGTAGCTCTAAGGCTATTAGATATGCAGAGAATTAATCGACAAAAAAACTATTTAATAGGCTTAAATGCTTTTGGGCCTATAGTTTTAATTCTAATCTTTGGATTGCTCTATAAAATAATTCGAAAACAAAGATTCTCGAAATTCTCATGATGAAATTTTATATTAAACTTATTCTAGGCATTACATTAATATTTTTTTTTACTGTGATTTTCATATTCATTCATGAAATCAGATCCAAAGACCACGATGATTTTTATAATTTTTCATTAAATGACACATCAGCCGTGACAAAAATCTTAATCTGGGATAAAAGCCCTGATACTGTTTTTTTAAGTCGTCAAAAAAATAATACATGGTTAGTGAATAATTCATTTAAAGCGAGACCTGATGCAATTGAAGTTCTTCTCGAAACAATTCATCGAATTCGACTTCGAAATTTCCCCCAAAAATCTGCTTTGCCAAGAATTCTCAAAACCATGGCTACTTATGGCAAGCATGTAGACTTATATATTGATAATAAAATAGCTAAATCATTTACGGTTGGAACAGAAACACCGGATCAACTGGGAACATATATGCTTATGGACGGTTTTGAAACTCCAGTAGCTACTCATATACCTGGATTCAACGGGTATTTATCCAGTAGATTCTTCATAAGAGAGGATCTTTGGAGAACAAGAGAAATATGGTCATATAAAAAAGAAATTGCAAGTGTTGAGGTCTCCTATCCTGACAGTACATCCTTCAAATTAATTAAAGAAAATAATCGATTTAATCTCATTGGACCATCAGGTATAAATTTAAACGCAGATAATATGTCAAGCCAAGCCTTTATGAAAGGAATTAAAAGAGCTCAATATGAAGGAATGATCATACCGACTGACAAGGCATGGAGTAAAAGTGATTCTATCCAAACAACTCCTCCCGTAGGTATATTTAAAGTGACATATATCGACGGAAATATAATTGAAATGAAAATTCACCGAGTTCCAGGCGGGCCTGATTGGCTGGACAGCGATGGTAAGCCTCAACGCTACGACCCCGATAGATACTATGCTTTTATTAGTGACGGCCGCTTTGTTTTGACTCAACGATTTGGGCTTCAACATGTGTTGAAAAGTTATCATGCATTTCTAACATTTGAGTAATTACTTTGTAATATGAAATTTATTGTATCCAGCGGCCAGTTATTGCGTTCACTTCAAACTGTTAGTGGTGTAATCCAATCGAATAATACTCTTCCCATTCTTGATCACTTCCTTGTTCACTTAACCCCGGGGAAGCTAACCATTACTGCCTCAGATTTAGAAACCACAATGACAACTGTCGTTGCTGTCGATTCCTCTGAGGAAATCAAAGCGGCTGTTCCTGCAAAGATCCTACTGGATACGGTTAAAAGCTTTCCTGAACAACCTTTAACTTTCACCTTAAATTCAAGTAGTCATTCCCTCGAAGTAAGTAGTGATTTTGGGAAATATGCATTGGCGTATATTGATCCTTCTGAATATCCTAAATCTGCATCGTTGAATGAAGCGGATTCGATTAATATATCAGAAAAAACACTCGGAACTGCAATAAACAAAACTCTTTTCGCTGCTGGGAATGATGACTTAAGACCTGTAATGAGCGGTGTTTTCTTTCAATTCACGAATGAGGGACTGACATTTGTTGCCACAGATGCTCACAAGCTGGTCAGATATTCGAGAAAAGATATTTTAGCACCTTCAACTGCTGAATTGATTTTACCGAAAAAACCTTTGACACTCTTAAAAACAACTTTGGGCTCCAGTGAAAATAATGTGTCTATTTCTTATACGGATCAAAATGCTCAATTCACATATGGCGAAGTAACTTTACTTTGTCGACTTATAGATGGCAAGTACCCTAACTTTCAAGCGGTAATACCAAAAGAGAATCCAAATCACTTAGTTGCTGATAGGATGGCATTATTGTCCAGTGTGAAACGAATCAGTATATTCTCGAACAAAACTACCCATCAGGTCAAACTAAAAGTCGCTGGTAATGAATTACATATTTCCGCAGAAGATCTAGATTTTTCTAATAAAGCAAATGAACGTCTAACCTGTAATTATCAAGGAACAGATATGGAAATTGGTTTCAATAGTAGATTTCTTGTTGAAATGTTAACGAACTTAGAGAGCGACGAAGTTATTATCGAAATGTCTGCACCGAATAGAGCAGGGATTTTGCTCCCGGATGGAGGCCTTGACGAAGGTGAAGAGATTTTGATGCTTGTAATGCCAGTTATGCTCAACACCTAAAACTCAAACTTTAAGCTATGAATATTCTTGTAATCGGCGATATTCATGGTTGCGTTCACACATTAAAAAGTTTAGTCAGGAATTATTGGAACCACGAAACTTCTATTTTAATTTTTCTCGGCGATTTGATCCATAAGGGATTGCATAGTGGGAAAACCCTTCGCTATCTGAGGAAATTGTCAAATAAATTTCCTGAATCGGTAATCGTTTTAAAAGGAAATCATGAGCAAATGGTTTTTAATGCCTTTTTAAAAGGGGATAAATATGCTAACTGGAAAAATCTCAAAAAAGATATTCGATTGCATAGCCTAAACGTCAAAAAAACATTGAAATGGATATGCAATTTACCTACGATCTGGGAAAATGATGATATTGTCATTACACATGCAGGTATAGCTGCAAATCAAAATGATAATATTGACTTAGACTCACCAAATAGTATTTTAAACAATCGATCGAGAATAAAAAATATTGGAAAACTTCAAATATTTGGACATGTAATTCAAGACTCTAATCAACCAAGATTTTTTCCAGAGTCAAATTCATGGGGAATTGACACAGGATGTTGGGTTGGTGGCGGTCTAACTGGTATTTTAATGGAACCGAATGGGAAAATTATAGAAATAATTCGTCAACCGACTATTCAGTCCGATCTTTAACGTCTCATTTAAAAAGATTAACTAATTCATCAAAACTATGGCTAACGGCAAATTTCAGATTCCAAAGGCAATTAACGAAGTAATTGATAGCTATGCACCGGGGACTAATAGTAGGAAAACTCTGCTCAATACCTATGAATCCATGCTAAAAGAATCTGTAGATATTCCTATGTTCATAAATGGGAAAGAAGTTAGAACAAATGATATTCGTGATTGCCACCCACCACATGACCATAAAAGAAAAATTGGACAATTTCATTATGGAACTAAAAAGCATGTAGAAGATGCAATAAATTCATCATTAGCAGTTCATGACGAATGGTCATCTTTACCATGGAATGAAAGAGCTGCTATTTTCCTAAAAGCGGCAGATATGGTCTCTGGAGTATACCGTGCAAAGATTAATGCGGCAACAATGTTAGCTCAATCGAAAACAGTTCATCAGGCAGAAATTGACGCTGCATGCGAATTTGCAGACTTTTTGAGATTCAACGCTAATTTTATGCAAGAAATTTATGAGAATCAACCTGTTAGCCAAGAAGGATTATGGAACAGAATGGAATATCGAGCATTAGAGGGGTTCGTTGTTGCCATAACACCTTTTAATTTTACCGCGATTGCTGGGAATCTACCTGCGTCTGCTGCTTTGATGGGGAATGTAGTAGTTTGGAAACCTGCCGATAGTCAAATTTATTCCTCATGGGTAATCATGGAAATATTTAGAAAAGCTGGATTACCAGATGGTGTTATAAATCTAGTTTATACTGATGGGCCAAGTTTTGGAGAAGTTGTGTTTAAACACCCAAGTTTTGCTGGCCTGCATTTTACAGGTTCGACATTCGTATTTAAACATTTATGGAAAGAGATTGGAAACAATATTAATTTATACAAAGCTTATCCCCGAATAGTTGGAGAAACAGGGGGAAAGGATTTTATTTTGGCGCATTCTTCAGCTGATCCAGCTGAAATTGCAACAGGTATGAGCCGCGGAGCATTTGAATTTCAAGGTCAAAAGTGCTCGGCAGCGTCCAGAGCTTATATCCCTGAATCATTATGGCCTGATGTTAAAAACATACTCATTGATCAAGTTAGTAGTTTTAAAATGGGCAGCCCTGGAGACCCCTCAAACTTTATTACTGCCGTCATTGATGAACGTGCATTTAATAAAATATCAGGATATATTGATGAAGTTAAGCGAAGCAGCGATGCAGATATAATCCTTGGCGGGGATTACGATAAAACAAATGGTTACTTTATCACTCCAACAATTATTAAAGCAAAAGAACCTCTTTTCAAAACAATGTGTGAGGAAATATTTGGGCCTGTTTTAACTATTTATGTCTATGCAGATTCTGATTGGAGCGAAACGATAGATTTAGTTAATAAAACATCAGAATATGCTTTGACCGGAGCAATCTTTGCTAAAAATCGAAATGTGATAAATGAAGCAACTCATGCATTAAGATTTGCAGCTGGAAATTTTTATGTGAATGATAAACCCACTGGCGCAGTAGTGGGTCAACAGCCATTTGGTGGTGCAAGAGGCTCAGGAACTAATGATAAAGCTGGATCAATTCTGAATCTACTAAGATGGGTTTCACCAAGAACTATAAAAGAAACACTTGTCCCTCCAACAGATTATAAATATCCTCATATGGGTTGAATCGATTTCAAAATAACGTAAATCTACTTTGAAGCACATTTAGGTAGAATAAAAACATTTCTAACTTAGAAAATAATTAATATGAAAGGCATATCTAAAAACATAAGTACTCCAGAAAGATGGGCAAGAGCCATTGTTGCAGTTTTTTTAATTCCTGCAGCTTTTATTTATGGTTATACTTTTTTCTCATTGTTACAAAGTTTTGTTGGATTAGTGCTTGTATATAATTCGATTTCCGGAATTTGCTGGACTTCACGTTTTTTCGGTGTGAAGACATGTGAGCGCTGATTTTTAAAAAATATCGAATCGACTTAAAGGGAATATAACCGCAAGAAAGAAAAACAGAGTTATAGCTTGAAAAAAATTGCAAAAAGATTACGTTTCAAATAGAATAAATTCGCTGTGCCATTGTCGCGCCCAAAACAAGTTGAATTGATCTAAAACGCCTTAATCCGAACGATGTATTTCCCATCAAAATAGCTTCCTTTAAGCCATTTGTTCACGGAGTGAATTTGAGTATCAAAACCATGGATTTCCTTTGATAAATCGCCGCCCTTTAGTGCATAGATATAAGCACTTTTTTTGTCAAAAAATAAATTTTCAGTTAGAGATACCAATTTATCAATACTAGCGACAGCTCTCGTTATTATAATATCAAAAGAATCATCCAAACTCTCGGCTCTTGCATGAATTGCGTTCACATTTTGTAGTTTCAGATCTTTCACAATGGCATTCACAACTTTTATTTTTTTTCCTACCGAATCAACTAAAATGAATTCCATTTCTGGAAATGCTATTGCCAACGGAATTCCTGGAAACCCACCACCCGTTCCAAGATCTAATACCCGAAGTCCTTTAGTTTTAGGAATCAAATTTCCCAAAACTAAAGAATGAATAATATGATGCTCCCATATTTTGTCTTGATCTTTCCTAGAAATGACATTGATCTGGTTATTCCAAAAATCGTAATGAGCTGGAAGAGCATTTATCTTTTTAATAGCCTCAGCTGTTAAAAAAGAGAAATCTTTATACCAATATAAAGGAGCAATTATCTTTTCCAAAACATCATAATTTTATGAAAAAAAACCCATCTTAAATAAAATGGAGCAATAAAACCGTCGGTGACATAAAAATATCTTTTAGTCCAAAAAACAGAAAAAACCATCAGAATGAGTTGAACTAACACCCATCCAAATAATAATATTTTAAATTTTATTAATTCTAATATTGAGGCCTCTTCAAAGAAGACATTATAGAATAATAACAATCCCATAATATCCATAAAGAATAATAAAAACATAGGAATAAAAATGAACATTCTTTCTGAATTATGACGATGTGCTTTTCTTTCCTTTTTTGAATAGAGTTTATATTTTTTTTCCAATGAAGCTAAAGGATCCAAAACAGGAACTATCTCACCAAAACGACTAATATCGTTAAATAAAAACTCACCTTCTCCTTTGTCAATATGCATACTCGATAAAAACCCTTTTACATCAAAGAAATGAGAACGATAAAATGCGAAATTAACTGAATGCATCCCTGTTGTTTTTTGAGTCGATGAGAAATTAAATATCCTAATTGCTCGAATAACCGCCCACATATTAACCCCTGCTGAATGCAACCTTCGAGTTAAATTTTGATTCAAATCTGCGTTTACAGGTGCAAAACTTGCTATAGCTCCATTATTTAGTGGTTCCGTTAATTGAGTCAACCATCCTAAAGGGTCTTTAGGGATGAAGCAATCAGTATCAACTATGACTATCTTAGGTCGATTTGTTGACTTTAAGGCTAATGTAATTGCCAGTTTTCTAGAATTCCAGAATTTTTGATTTATCGGAGTTTTTACTAAATGTATCTGATTATTTTTCTCACTTAAAGCCTCCAATACACTTAAGGTTTCTATTTCACTTTGATCATCTAAAATAATGATTTCAATATTTTTGTCAATTCCAGAAGCTTCTTTAACCCAATGGTCAAAGCCAAATGAATCATTTCGACCCACTATTATTAAAGCGATTTCAGCTGGAGTCAATTTACCAGGTACATTCCATTTCCATTTCCAAAATGGCACTGAAATTCGCACACATAAAATTCCAGAAATAAATAAAGCTATAATTCCAATAGAAAAAATTTGTTCAATAGGCTCCTTCGTTTCAAAAATGAATAGGGTTTCCATAATATTCGACAAAAGTAGTCCAAATGAAAGGCCTAATTTTGAAGAATGAATTTTGAATTAAAATCTCAAGATAAAGGAAGTTCAGCTCGAGCTGGAATATTAAATACAGATCATGGGGAAATCCAAACGCCAATCTTTATGCCAGTTGGAACTGCAGGTACAGTTAAGAGTGTCTACACGGAGAATTTGACAAGCGATACACATGCACAAATAATCTTAAGTAATACATATCATCTATATCTTAGACCTGGAACAGATATAATACAAAAATCTGGAGGAATTCATAAATTTATCACTTGGAACAAGCCTATGTTAACAGATAGTGGAGGGTTTCAAGTTCATAGCCTCGAACACATAAGAAAAATTACCGAAGAAGGAGTGAGGTTCCAAAGTCATATTGACGGAAGTAGACATATGTTCACCCCAGAATCAGTTATGGAAATTCAAAGAAAAATTGGAGCAGATATTGTCATGGCATTTGATGAATGCACCGATTACCCATGTGACAAATCATATGCCCGAGAGGCCATGCTAAGAACACATCGATGGCTAGAAAGATGCATAGCCTATTGGGATTCAAGTGAAGATTTATATGATTACAGACAAGTATTATTTCCGATAGTTCAGGGAAGCACATATTCTGACCTTAGGAAGGAATCGGCAGAATATATCGCCAGTAAAGAAGCTTTTGGAAATGCTATAGGTGGTCTTAGCGTAGGCGAACCTGCTGAAGAGATGTACGAAATGACTGAGCAAGTATGTTCGATACTTCCAAAAGACCGCCCTAGATACTTAATGGGAGTTGGTACACCCGTCAACATTTTAGAAAATATCGCTCTGGGTGTAGATATGTTTGACTGTGTCATGCCGACTAGAAATGCGAGAAACGGGCAAATATTTACCTCTGAAGGAATAATAAATATAAAAAATGCAAAATGGGCTGGGGATTTGTCGCCTATTGATTCCAATGGTGATTCTGTAGTTGATAATCGTTTTAGTAAAGCTTATTTACGACATCTTTTTATTGCCAATGAGGCCCTTGGTAAACAAATAGCATCTTTACATAATTTACGATTTTATCTATGGTTAGTTGAAGAGGCCAGAAAACATATTATTCATGGGGATTTTATTTCTTGGAAGAATAGTATAATTCCTAAATTACAGTCCAGACTTTAAGGGTTGAAAATATATGAATCGCTTAGACCGCTATATTTTTTTTAGGTTCTTAGGAAGTTTCTTTCTTTTTTTAGGCTTAGTTATGATGATTGCCGTTGTCTTTGACATCAGCCAAAAGGTAGATAATTTTATCAATAATAATGCAGCCATATCTAAAATAATCGGAGATTATTATATCAATTTCCTTGCCTTTTACGGAACAACTTTCAGCTCACTAATCGTTTTTTTGTCGACGATTTTTGTGACTGGAAGAATGGCTAGAGATAGTGAGATCGTAGCAGCTTTGACTGGAGGTGTGTCATTCCCAAGACTAATAAAGCCTTTTCTATTTGGAGCACTGGTATTATTTATTGGGAATTCCATACTAAGTCATTTTGTAATACCTAAAACAAATATTGCTAGAATTCATTTTGAAGACACTTATGTCCAAGATAAAATAGTTAAGCGTCCAATAAATATCCACCGGCAAATCCTACCTGACCACTACATATATATAGAAACATGGAGCCCTGAAAGACAAGGAGGGTACCACTTTAGTTACGAGAGGTTCGAAAATGATAGAATGATAGAAAAGCTGATGGCAGACTTTGTTCGATATGATACTGCGAAGAGGCAGTGGCAAGTTGATAATTGGACTTTAAGAACGTGGCTGAAATCAGGAAAAATGACACTTGAAAGAGGCCGTAGAATAGATACATCTTTTGCATTTGACCCAACTACAATAAGTCCAGACCTGAGAAGCACTTCTACAATGACATCTCCTGAATTGCTGAAATATTTAAAACGAGAGAGAATAAGTGGCTCTGAGGCAATAACTTCCCATGAAATGGAATGGCATAAAAGAATAGCGTATCCATTTTCAGTATTTATTCTTGTTTTTATAGCAGTAGTTTTATCCTCAGAGAAAAGAAGAGGAGGAATTGGAGGTCAAATTGCAATTGGTTTGCTTATTGCTGTAATTTATATCTTTTTCATGCAACTAGGAGGCGTACTTGTGTCCATACCAATATTCAACGCATTTATGGCAATATGGCTACCAAATTTTTTATTTACAATTCTTGGCGCTGTGTTATATATCAGAGCTGTAAAATAACTATTCCAAGTGTCGGTAATTTCCCCAAATGATCATTCCCCTATTTGGATTCACTATTTATGGATGCACTTAATAGTATTCATTTGGGGATTCACAGGGGTTTTAGGTAGATTAATAACTATTGAAGCTCTGCCCATAGTTTGGTATCGGGTATCGCTTGCAACAGTTTTTATGGGTTTGTTTTTTCAATTCCAGAAAAGACCGTTGTTATTTCCTAGCAAAAGTCTATTCTTTTTGCTCTTTTTAAATTCAGTAATCATCGTTCTTCATTGGATTACTTTCTACCATACAATTAAAATCTCCAACGTTTCACTAACATTGGCTTGCCTCAGCACTGGGCCATTTTTTGTATCCATACTGGAACCTATTTTTTTCAAAAGGAAAATTTATATATCTGAAATACTATTGGGTCTGGGTATCGTAATTGGAATGCTTGTACTCATTGAATCTATTGAAGGTAAAGAGATAGCTATTACTCTTGGACTAATTAGCGCATTACTTAGTGCTTTGTTTTCAGTATTGAATGGACGGATAGTAAATAAAATGAAGCCATTAGACATTTCAATTTGGGAAATGGGAATAGGGGCAATTATTTTAGGTGTCTATTTTACTTTTAACGGTAGCTTGATTCAAGTGATCTCGTCTCCCACTCCAAATGACTGGATATATTTAACGATTTTAGCGAGTATTTGTACATCCTTCGCATTTGTACAATCCGTGAGAATAATGAAGTACCTTTCTCCCTTTACGGTTGTATTAACAATAGCCATGGAACCTGTTTATGGAATTATATTAGCTATCATAATTTTCGGCGCAGGGGAAACTATGAATCCTATGTTTTATGTTGGAGTATTTATTATTCTTACAGTAATAAGTTTAGATGCATATCTAAAAAGAAGAAAAAGAAAAAGAGACAATTATCTGTATCATACACCTAAAAAATCTTAAGAGATTTATACTCCAAGTTTTCCACATTTAGAACAAAGGGCAATGAGAAAGCTTTAATTTTAAACTTTGCATTATCGAATATGGAATACCTAGAGTTTGAAGAATCAATTAAAGAAATTGATGAACAAATAGAAAAAGCTAAAGCTCTTGAAACCGAGAGCGGTGTGGACATGAAGGAAAGTCTTCAGGAGTTGGAATCTAAATTATTATCCGCTCAGACTGAAATTAAAGAAAAACTTACGGCTTGGCAACGAGTACAATTAAGTAGACACCCAAGTCGTCCGCATACACTTGCTTATTTAGAGGCAATGACTAATAATTCATTTATTGAATTACACGGGGATAGGACGGTTAAAGATGATAAAGCCATGGTCGGTGGATGGGGCATGATCAATGATGAATCCTATCTTTTTATCGGGCAGCAGAAAGGAGTAAATACCAAAATGCGACAATTACGCAATTTCGGGATGCCTAATCCTGAAGGTTATCGAAAAGCTCTAAGGCTTATGAAACAAGCTGAAAAATTTGGAAGACCAGTTGTCGCTTTAATTGATACGCCCGGAGCATTCCCAGGAGTTGAGGCTGAAGAACGAGGACAAGGAGAAGCAATAGCACGTAATATTTTAGAGATGTCTCGCTTAAAAGTTCCAATAATTTGTATAATTATTGGAGAAGGAGCCTCTGGCGGCGCCCTTGGAATTGGGGTTGGAGATAAAGTTATAATGCTAGAAAACACATGGTACTCTGTGATCAGTCCAGAGTCTTGCTCCTCTATACTATGGAGAAGTTGGGATCACAAAGAGAGAGCTGCAGAGGCTCTAAAGCTTACAGCAAAAGATATGCTTTCCAATGGGCTAATTGACGGGGTTATCAATGAGCCTGCTGGAGGAGCTCATAGAAATCCAATAGAAATGTTCAATACACTATCAGAATCAATTTCTAATTTATATGCAGAACTAAAAAAAATACCAACGGATGATTTGATTCAAAATCGAGTTGAGAAATTTTGTCAAATGGGTGTTTATGAAGAATCCTAAAAAAATAATTAACCACCTAATATGGAAAAAGCCTTAAAGTCTAAATCAAAAAGACCCAACGATACAAATATTTTACCTTTATCTGGAGTTGGGAGAGTTCCTCCTCAAGCTGTAGAATTAGAAGAAGCTGTTCTTGGAGCTTTACTTATTGACAGAGACGCTCTTTCTAAAGTAATTGATATTCTCTCTTCAGAAAGTTTTTATGTTGATGGACATAAAAAAATATTTGAGGTGATCACACAACTTTTCGGAGATTCAGACCCTATTGATATACTTACAGTTTCTCAACGTTTAAAAAAAGAAGGAGAACTTAATAATATTGGTGGTGAAGCAAAATTAATTGGACTCTCAACTAGGGTTTCATCCTCTGCGCATATTGAATTTCACGCTAGAATTGTGGTTCAAAAACATATTCAGAGAGAATTAATTCGTATATCGCATAATATGATAGAGCAAGCCTATGATGAAACAAATGATGTCCTCGAATTACTTGATGTAGCTGAACAGAACCTTTTCAATATATCTCAAGGCAACTTGAAAAAAAATTATGAGGGCTCATTTGAATTGGTCAAACAAGCTCTTCAAAAAATCGAAGATATTTCAAAAAAAGAAGGATTGTCAGGTGTTCCTTCAGGGTTTAAAGCAGTTGATCGTGTAACTGCAGGATGGCAAAAGTCTGATTTAATTATAATTGCTTCCAGACCAGGAATGGGAAAGACAGCTTTATCCCTCAGTATGGCCCGAAATATGGCGATTGATCATAATATCCCAATCGGTGTGTTTTCACTGGAAATGTCCTCAGTGCAATTAATTACTAGATTAATAGCCTCAGAAACTGGTATTGACTCAGAAAAGTTGAGAAAAGGGAATTTAGAGCCAATAGAATGGCAACAGCTAAGCTCTAAAGTAAAAAAATTAGAGGATGCGCCAATCTATATAGACGACACTCCTGGACTATCTATTTTCGATCTCAGAGCAAAGTGTAGAAGATTAGTTGCCCAGCATAAAGTGGAAATAATTGTTATTGATTATTTACAGTTAATGACTGCTGGAGTAACAAAGTCTAATGGCAATCGCGAACAAGAAATTTCTACTATATCTAGATCCCTAAAAAGTATTGCAAAAGAACTTGATATTCCTGTTATCGCATTGTCTCAATTAAGCCGAGCTGTTGAAACGAGAGGAGGAAGCAAGAGACCTTTACTTTCAGACTTAAGAGAGTCTGGGGCAATAGAGCAAGATGCGGATATAGTTTCATTTATCTACCGACCGGAATACTATCAGATACATGAATGGGACGATGACGGGACTCCATGTGATGGGCAAGGTGAATTAATAGTCGCAAAACATCGTAATGGGTCATTAGATAAAGTGCGGTTGAGATTTGAAGCCAACATGGCTAAATTTAGTGATCTCGAAAATATAGGTATGGCTTCAAACCCAGCTGTATATGAGTCAAGAATGAATGCTGCAGCTGGAGATCAATTCGGTGAGGATATCAACCCTAATAATGATGATCCCTTTTAAAATTCGCAGGCACTTCTTTATTTACGGTTTAATGAACGAGTTTATCCCAATTATAAATAACTTTTAATTGAACATTCTCCATCGACCAGTAATCCTTAATGAAAGGGGTGGTGATGGATAGTCTTCTACGAGAAAAACACTATTTGGCAGCCATCCTTGGTTCATGTTTTGGAAATTAAATATAATTTCAGCTTCTGACTTAAACCTTACTCCAAAAAACGGACTAATTAAACCACTCAAATATTTATCACTTTGCATTTCCGAATTGTTAAATGCAAAAGTTCCACTTTCAGCAATATAAAAAGGCCTATTCCATTTACCTGCCCATCCCGTTGCATTGATTCCAAAGAATATTGAGGTATTTGGATTTAAGGCCCATTCTTTACTATAAAATAATTCACCAACATAAGGAGCAATTCCCAAGTCTCGACGCGAAGTACTAGAATAATATAATTTATATTTCAATGACTTAACTAAATCACCAATAATAGAAAATCGCAAAACATTGTAACCCTCTCTAAATGACCAAACTGGATCGTTATTATTTATCGATTTAGTCAAAACATTATCCCCTTGAGAAATGAGGATTGAAGAACTTAGACGAATCTTTTTTAGCTTTAAAAATACTACCCCACTCTGGTAAGACACACTCTCACGCAATTGACCCGACCAAAATGGCAGTAGTTTTCTTTTCGCATTCATACTGGAAAAAAGTATTCCTTTTAAAATATTTACAGGGCCAATAGAAAAATCAAATGTTGCCGATCGCAATCGATACTCAAAATCAAAAACCGCATTACGCAAGCTTAAATATGGATCCCAAATAATACCATTTGACGAATCTATTGAATTCCGCTTTTGTATTCTGTTCTGAACTCCTAAAGAAAAATAAACTTTATCGTTTGTACTCCAACGGGAAATTGATAATTCAGTTCGGGTTTTTTGAGATTCCAAGCTATCGTTAATCATTAAACTTGGTGCATCAAATATCCTATTGTGCAAAAACCCTGAAGACCTCAAGTGATATTGGTATTTACTTTCCGATAATTTCATAGTTGAGATAGAAGCCTCCCAGCTTAGGGACTTATATAAAGAAGTTACATCATTAGAGAATCTAGTCGATACTAATTCCCTATTCCAATTAAATCGATTCGAATCCAATTGACTCATATCAACAACACCGCCATTCTCTTGGGATTCACCTGCCTGGTATCTAACCATAGCTTTCCAAGCCAGGCCTGCCTTTGGCCGTAGAGCAATAGTTTTAAGTAATAAATCATCTCTCAAATATGATTCATTTACCAAGGTTCCCCGTGTTTGCGTTCGTATATATCGAACATCATAATGTTCATTGGGATTCGCACTAGCACTAGCTCTAAAGCCAAAAGACTGTCCACGTCCATGACCCTCTGAATAAAGCCATTCAAGCATCGGTAATGGACCTCTTCGAAAATTAAAAGCCAAAGAGCTGCTTCTCGAGCTTAAAAACCCAGAAAAACTATGATCCTCAGTATCCAATCCATGTAATGGATCATATAGTGGAGAGCCTACACTTCCAATTAAAGTGTTCAAATTTCTCCAAATTGGTTCCGTCCCTTGAATTTTATAGTCTACTAAATTAATTTTTCTCCAATCCGCAGAATCATTAATAAATATATTCTCTAAGATTTGAAATCTCGTAATAATCTGATTTTCAAATGCAGTATCATCGTTGGCATAGTTTAGCGGAATCAAAATATTCGAGTCAGCTACATAAACATCCAACTGAGATGAATCATTGCTTTGAGCGCAAATAGTCAGACCACCATAGAGCAAACCTAAAAAACTCAACCCATATCTACCCATCATTATAAATTTAAGGGATTTGAGACACCAAAAGTAAATATTTCATCATTGACCTTTTAAAACGCAAAAACCCTCGCTAAAGCGAGGGTTTCGTATGAGTTATGGCGGCGTCCTACTCTCCCGGAATTAACCAGTACCATCGGCGCAATCGGGCTTAACGACTCTGTTCGGAATGGAAAGAGGTGATCCCCGACGCAATAACCACCATGTTTTAACAAGGTAATTTGGCATATCGGAAGCAACATAAAAAAATCGGGACAAAAAATCCACGGGTAATTAGTACTACTCGGCTATGACATTACTGCCTTTACACCTATAGCCTATCAACGTCCTCATCTTGAACGACCCTTAAGAGAAATCTCATCTTGAAGTGGGCTTCGTACTTATATGCTTTCAGTACTTATCCCAACCGCACGTAGCTACCCTGCGATACAGCTGGCGCCATAACAGGTACACTAGAGGTGCGTCCGACATGGTCCTCTCGTACTAATGTCAGCTCTCCTCAAATTTCTAACGCCCATAGTAGATAGAGACCGAACTGTCTCGCGACGTTCTGAACCCAGCTCGCGTGCCACTTTAATGGGCG